>JAKPJZ010000075.1 GCA_029553955.1 Chloroflexota bacterium | reverse complement strand
GGACTGGCCCTCGCCCACCATACTGCACCTACATCTTGCGACTTGTACTCCGCGCAGCGGCTCCTGCCGGCGAGCAGAGTGAAAACGTCCCGCGCAATTAGCCGCACGACAGGACCCGGCGGTGACTTTGAAAAGGCCCTGCCCGATAGGACGCGGCCCCTTGACAAGGGGAAGCACATGTGATACAATCTGTGCTACATAGATAGTGTGCTAATCCACTAGCAGGGTGGCTGGCGATGCTGCAGGTCGACACCGAGAGTTCGATCCCCATCTACGTTCAACTCAGAGAGCAGATCAAGTATTTGATCTACGGCGGGGACCTGCCGCCCAACGCGCCACTGCCATCCGCTGAACTGCTTAGTCAGAATCTACAAGTCAATCGCAATACGATTCTGCGCGCCTATCGTGAGCTACGCGACGAATCGTTTGTGGTGTTCCGGCCGGGCAAGGGCACCTTTGTGGCTGACCATCCGCCTGCCCCAGCCTACGTCAATGGCTCCACAGCCAATGGTATCGTTCCGAAGCTCGACGATGTGATTGCGGAGGCCCTCGACGGCGGGATGAGCAAAGCCGAACTCCTCTCCCTCATGATGTTGCGCGTGCACTCACATCGCAATGCCCACAGTACTCAAGTCGTGCGAGTTGCCCTCGTGGAATGCAATGCCGACAGGCTGGGCTACTACACAAAGGAACTGGGTCGCGAGTTAGAGGTTGAGATCTTGCCCCTCCTCTTGACCGAGTTTGACGAGAACCCAGCACATGCATCGGAGGTGGTGCAGCACGCCGACCTGGTCGTATCGCCCTTCTTTCACTTAACGGAGGTCCGTCGGGCCCTGCAGAAACTGGGCGCCCGGCGAAACATCGCTCTTCTGGCTATCACCATCCGACCACATCTCGACGTAGTCGCGCGCCTCGCCAAGCTACGGAAGGGTAGCCGCGTGGCAGTCATGTTCGTACACCAGGACTCCTACAGCGAGCGGATGATGAACAGTCTGCTACAGGTCCTGCAGCGAGTCGATCTGCCAATAGAGCTCAGGCCAGTCTATGTGTACCCAGGACAGGCTGGCGTTGCTGAGCGTCTGGCTGACTACGATGTGGCCATCGTGCAGCCCGAGAACATCCATGCGGTGAGCGACCTTATTCCTAGCCGTGTGCGGATCATCCAGTGGGCCAACGTGTTGGATGAAGCCTCACTGGAGATGTTGCGAGAGGAAGTAAAGAGAATTCTAAGTAGGGTGTAGAGTCTCTTCAGGTAAAAAGCGATGGCCCCGAATGGCGGCAACCACCGGGGCCAGACACATTGGGCGTTGCAGCACCCCCTGTGCGGTCGCATTATATCGCACAGGGCTTGCTGAGTCAACTCAGCAAGCCCTTTTGGTTTCCTGTGCACGGCGTCAAGGCGCCTGCCGGCGGCGCAACCGCGGCCAAGCGGACAGGCAACTATGGAGGTCGAGGTGGCCATTATCGAGTCTGGCGTCTCCAGTCCCAACACTGGCGATCGAGTGCAGCGGCTTTCCCGAGTCGGTTCTCGAGTTGTGAGTGCCGATATCGCAGCGCTGCGACAGCAGGGACGCAAGGTTCTTTCTCTCCTGCCCCACCCTGAGTGCCCACTTCCCGCTCATGTCATCGAGGCGGCCATCGCCGCTGCCCGCGACCCGCACAGTCCGCCCTCGCGCGGCCTGCTCGCTCTGCGCCAAGCCATCGCTCGCCGGCTCACTGCAGAAACGGGGGCTGCCATCGACCCAGGCGAGCAGGTGCTGGCAACCAATGGCGCTATGCAGGCACTCTTTGTATCTTTTGCAGCGCTGTTTGACCCAGGCGACGAAATGCTCGTGCCGGCCCCCTGTTTCTTCCTCGATGGCATAGCCGATCTCGTGGGCGTCCAGCTGCGCTACGTGCAGATGGACGAGGCACAGGGTTATCGCTGGGATTATGAGCACCTGGCTGCAGCCATCACCCCCCACACCCGTGCCATTTACGTCAACACTCCGGAGAACCCGACAGGCTACGTCCTGACGGAGGAGGACATGCGCGCCGTGGCCCGGCTGGCGGCCGAACACGGATTGTGGGTTGTGGCCGATGAGTCCTACGACCGCATGATCTACGACGGGCGCACGCACGTGAGCATGCTGGCTATCCCTTCGGTCGGGCCACGGACCGTGCTTATCCGCAGTTGCACCAAGAGCTATGCTATGGCGGCATGGCGGGTGGGCTACATAGTGGCTCCACCCCGAGCCATCGCGGCCATGACCAAGGTCCTGGAATGGCAGTGTCTCTACGGCAATGCCGTCTGCCAGGCAGCCGCCGCTGCAGCTATTAATGGCCCGTCGGACTGGCTAGACGGAGTGGCGCAAGAGTTCCAGCGCAACCGCGACATCCTCTGTCAGGCGGTCGCCAGCACGCCGGGGCTGTCGTGTGTCGTGCCGCAGGGCGGACCCTTCGTCTTCCTGAACGTTGCTGGCCTCGGCGTGGATGGCGATCGCTTTGCTCACTACCTCCTGCACCAACTGGATTGCCCTGCCACCTCTGGGTCGACCATGGAGGCGACAGACCATGTGCGCATTGCCTTCGGCGGTGACCCAGAGGTGGTAGCCGAGGCTGGCCGTCGGTTGGCCAGGGCTGCACAGGCACACGAAAAGTAGGAATGCGCGGGGGATAGCCGCTGGAGTGCGCTGCTAGGCAGCGCGGGAGGTGTGGATGGGCCTTCTCGTGAGCGGCCCGGCCAGCCGACGGCCGTTGTCATGCTGTGGGGAGCCAGGAAGGCAATTCAGGGCTCCGCAATCGGTCCGTCTTGCCTTGGCGAGCAGAATCGCAGACGAAGAAGAAAGGGAGAGACTCGCATGAGAAAGCCATCCTTGCTGACTGTGGCGCTGCTGATATCGGTAGGGGTGCTGCTGGCCTCCTGTGGCCCGGTTCCCACCCCCGAGATTGTGAGGGAGACGGTCGTCCAGGAGAAGACGGTCGAGAAGGTAGTGACCGCCACGCCCGCGCCGGAGTCCACGAAGGCATCGCCGGGGGCTGATACACTTGTCGTCAACCTCGATCGCGTGAATGTCGGGGGCATGGATGCCAGCCAAACCGTCGAGAGCACGGGCAAGAAGGCTGCCTTCCATATCAGCGAGACCCTGGTCGAATTTGATGAGCAGGCCAATGATGTCAAGCCGAAGCTGGCCGAAAGGTGGGAAGCCGATCCCGACGGGTTGACCTACACGTTCTACCTGCGAAAGGGTGTCAAGTTCCAGGATGGCACCGACTTCAATGCCGATGCAGTAGTCACCTCTCTGATGCGCATCTATGACGAAAAGCACCCACTGCACAGTATGGGGACCTTCCCGTATGCGTCCTTTACGCCGATCAAGTCCGTCGACAAGGTCGATGACTACACGGTCAAGGTCACGGCCACGCGCGAGGACCCGATCTTCCTCTGGCGCATGAGCATGGAAGCGGCCTACATCCAGAGCCCAACCGCTATGGAGAAGTGGGGCAAGGAGTACACCAACCACGCCGTTGGCACCGGGCCTTACAGATTGGCGGAGTTTGACCCTCAGAGCAAGATTGTTCTGGAACGGTTTGATGATTACTGGGGCGCAAAGCCCAGCGTCAAGACGATCGTCTTCAAGATCAATCCTGACGATCAGTCCAGGGTGGCTGATCTCCTGGCCGGCAACGTGGATATCATCACCCGGCCGCCGGCTGATCTGCTGGAGACGCTGCGCAGCACGCCAGGCATCAAGGTAGATGTGTTCCCGCTTCGCTGGCTGGGCTACATCAACCTGAACTCCTCAGTGCCGCCGCTCAACGACAAACTGGTCCGCCAGGCCGTCAACTATGCCTTTGACCGGGAGACGCTCTCCAACGTTCTCAACAACGGCACCACAAAGGCCCAGTACAACGTATGGTTCGAAGGCGCTTATGCCTATGAGCCGAACTTTACCAAGTACACCTTTGATGTCGAGAAAGCGAAGACCTTGCTAGAGCAGGCTGGTTGGACGTTGCCTGCAGGCAGGACCATCCGGGAGAAGGATGGCAAACCCCTGGAGATCCGGTTGGCTCAGGCGGGGACGCTTTATGGACCCGAGGCCCCAATCCCGGAACTGTTCCAGGCCAACATGCGGGACATCGGGATGGACGTCAAGATCGTGAAGATCGATCCGGCGGTGTTCTTCGACGAGAAGGTCGGAGGCGTAAACCCCGCGAACGCAGAGGCCACTGTCTTTGGCTGGATCGCGTTCCTGCCTGATCCTTCCTTCGTGTTCGACCGCTTCACCAAGGGTTCGATACCGCCTGGTGGGTATAACCTGTGCTTCTATAGTGATCCCAAAGTGGAGGATCTGTACACGAAGAGCTTGAGTGAACTCGATCTCGAGAAGCGCGCCGAATACTTCAAAGAGATCCAGCGCATCGTGACCGAAGAGGCCGTCATGCTGCCCAACTCGCTGGTGACCTTGCCAATGGCCTGGAATGAGCGCGTCAGTGGCTTCCATGTGCGTGGGAATGTCACTCTCGACCTGACCGGCGTCACCATCAAGTAGCTGCTAGCCGCATGTCTGTGGCGGCATTGGGGAACCCGGACAGACGCCAGGGTTCCCCAATGCCGCCCGGATGGGAGTTCTGCTCATGCGCACATTTGTGCTACGCCGGCTGTTCATAACCATCGGAGTCGTGTTTGGCACGACCCTTCTGGTCTTCTTTCTCACACGGGTGATGCCGGGCGACCCCATCAAGACCATGTTGGCGTCGGCGCAAGTCGCCGACCCGGCTCTGGTCGAAGAGTACCGTCACGCTTACGGACTTGATCAACCACTACCGGTCCAGTACCTACGCTGGCTCTGGAACGTAATGCATGGCAATCTTGGCCGTTCAATCCAAAGCAGTCAACAAGTGACTGCGGCCCTGGGGCGCGCCTTCCAGGCGACATCCATCCTGGCCTTGGGAGGAATGCTCACAGCGGTCCTGGCAGGCATTGTGATGGGAGCACTTGGGGCCTTTGTGGCTGTTGGCCGACGGCACCCCATCCTAGCGCAGGTCACCGGACTGGCGCCACTGATACTGACTACGATCCCACCTTTCTCGCTCGGGCTCTTTCTGATCATTCTTCTCGCTGTGAAGGTGCGCTTGTTTCCCCCGGTAGGTATGTACTCTGTACGCAATCCTGGTGCGGGGGACCTGCTCTGGCATCTCGTGCTGCCCACGTTGACTATGGCCGCCGCATCTGCTGGGGCAACGGCTCGAGTAGCTCGCTCTGCACTACTAGAAGTGCTGCGGGAGGACTATATCCGCACGGCCCACGCCAAGGGACTACACGAGCGCATGGTCCTCTTTCAGCACGCTCTCCGCAACGCCCTCATTCCCGTGGTGACAAACACGGGCATCATGTTCGGCAGCATGCTGTCGGGAGCCGTGCTCGTGGAGAGCGTATTCGCCTGGCCTGGCCTGGGCAAGCTAATGGTGGATGCCATTCTGAGGCGCGACTACCCGATTATTGAGGGAGGGACCCTGCTCATTGCCCTGATCTACGTGGCCGCTAACCTGTTGGTGGATGTCTCCTACGCATTCATTGATCCGAGGATCCGATATGGCAGGTGATGCATCTGTATCTGGGCGGGCGGCACGAGGAGTGCTGCGTTCTGAGCGTGGAGCAAGCTCAAACCGTGTCGTGGTCTATCTCGGTGAGAATCCGTTGGTCATCGTGGCCATAGTGTTTCTGCTGATCGTCGTGGTAGCTGCAGTTTCCGCGCCCTGGGTGGCCCCCCGCGACCCAGCCAAGATGGTGCCAGTGGATCGCCTCCGCCCTCCCGGGACCCGTGAGTATCTGCTGGGCACCGATAGCTTCGGACGGGATCTGCTGAGCCGCGTGATCTGGGGCGGACGCATTTCGCTCCTGGCTGGAGTTGTGCCAGCTCTGGCGGCTACTGTCATTGGCGTCATCATCGGATTGGTGTCCGGCTACGTAGGGGGGCGCCTCGACAGCTTGCTGATGGGCCTGGTGGATGTCGTGCTGGCATTCCCCTTCATGCTCCTGGCCATTGCGCTCGTGGCTGCTCTCGGGCCCTCACTAGAGAACGCCATGCTGGCGGTGATCATCAGCACGGCGCCAGCCCGTGTCCGGCTTATCCGGGGCGTGACTCTCTCGCTGTCCACGATGCCTTTTGTCGATGCGGCACGGGCTCTGGGCTACGGCCCACTTCGGATTCTCTTCGTGGAGATCATGCCCAACGTCTTGGCACTAGCGGTAACCATGTTTAGCATCGACATCACTATCATGATCACCGCGACCGCAGGCCTTAGCTTTCTGGGTCTGGGCGTCCAGCCACCGCAGGCGGACTGGGGCACAATGATCGCCGATGGCAAGCAGTTCCTGTCAGTAGCTCCACATATCACCATCATTCCAAGCCTTGTGCTCACTCTCGTCTGTCTGAGTTTCGGAGTAATCGGCGATGCTGTGCAAGACCTGCTCAACCCCCGAGCGCTTTTGGAGTAGCTGAGGGAGAAGTATGGAAGAATCGGCGTGTTCAGTTCCGCTGCTTGAGGTGCATGGCCTGAAGACGTACTTCCTGACGCGGCGAGGTGTCGTCAAAGCTGTCGATGATGTCAGCTTCTCTATTGCGGAGGGGGAGAGCCTCGCTATCGTGGGTGAGTCGGGATGCGGCAAGACCGTGACATCGCTCTCGATCATGGGACTTGTGCCGCCGCCAGGGCGCGTGGTCGCAGGCAAGGTGCTGTTTCGCGAGCGCAACCTGCTCGAACTGCCAAAGGAGGAGCGACGTCGTTTGCGAGGCCGCCACATGGCTATGGTCTTCCAGAACCCGACGTCATCCCTGAACCCGGTGCTGTCTATCGGCCGACAACTCACCGAGACAATCCGCGTGCACATGGGGGTGGATACTCGGACCGCTCACGAGCGTGCCGTCAGGATGCTTGAGCGCGTCGGCATCTCCGAGCCGTCTCGACGACTGAACCAGTTCCCCCACCAGTTCAGCGGTGGCATGAGTCAGCGTGTAATGATCGCCATGTCGCTGTGTTGTGAGCCCGATCTTGTCCTGGCCGACGAGCCGACCACGGCTCTCGACGTTACGATCCAGGCGCAAATCCTTGATCTGGTGTCTCAGCTCAGAAGGGATCTTCAGATGGCGGTCCTGTGGGTCACGCATGATCTCGGGGTGGTTGCCAGCCTGGCCGACCGCGTGTTGGTAATGTACGCTGGCAGGGTCGTAGAGATGGGCTCAGCCCACGCCGTCTACTCCAGGCCACGCCACCCATACACAGTAGGGCTCCTGGCATCGATCCCTCTGTTGACGGCTCCGATAAGCGAGACTTTGGAGACAATCGAAGGCACTCCACCCGATCTCGCCAATGTCCCGGCAGGCTGCGCTTTTGCTCCTCGCTGCTACTTTGCGACCGATCACTGCAGGGAAGAACGACCTCCACAGCACAAAGTCGACGGGTCTCGACATACCTCCGCGTGTTGGCGTTGGCAAGAAGTCGAAAGGGCGAAATATGTCAGGGCCTGAAGCCCTTCTGCGGCTGGAACACGTATCCAAGTTCTATCCCATCCGCGAGGCGCTCGGGAGACGCAGCGCTCTTGTGCGGGCGGTGGATGGGGTGGATCTCTGGGTCGGGCACAACGAGACACTCGGTCTGGTAGGCGAGAGTGGCTGCGGCAAGACTACGCTGGGGCGCTTGATCGTGCGGCTGACGGAGCCCAGCACAGGGCGGCTGCTATTCAAGGGGAAAGACCTCGCCTCACTAGGAGGTACCGCAGCTCGGCAGGCACGACAGCAGATCCAGATGATCTTCCAGGATCCGATGGGTTCTCTGAACCCACGGCAAACCATTGGCACTATCCTGCGAACGCCTTTGTTGGTGCACCGCCTCGCCTCGGGCCGCAGTGTCGACACTCAGGTGGAAGACCTGCTAGCCCAGGTCGGGCTGCCACCCGACATCGCCACGCGTTGGCCGGTGCAGTTGAGCGGGGGGCAGCAACAGCGCATCGGCATCGCTCGTGCACTTTCGCTCCGCCCGGAGCTCATCGTGGCCGACGAGCCGGTGTCATCCCTCGATGTCTCCATTCAGGCTCAGATCATCAACCTGCTCAGGTCGGTACAGCGAAAGTACCAATTGAGCGTGATCTTCATCTCGCACGATCTGTCAATGGTCAGGCACATCTCACATCGTGTGGGGGTGATGTATCTCGGCAGGATTGTAGAGCTGGCGAGCCGCGACGAGCTCTTTGGCAGGCCACTACATCCATATACGCAGGCACTTCTTTCCGCCGTGCCAATCGCTGATCCAGACTCGCCGCTGTACCGGAGACGTATGATCCTGAAGGGAGAAGTGCCCAGCCCGTCTGCCCCGCCATCTGGTTGCCGTTTCCACACTAGGTGCCCGACGGCTCGTTTTCCACTCTGTTCCAAAGAGGAACCCGTGCTGCAGGCTGTAGCTCCAGGCCACCAAGTAGCATGCCATCTAGCACCCACCGTCCATGAGAGGGAGTGCAATCGATGAGACTAGCAGGTAAGGTTGCAGTTGTCACCGGCGCGACATCGGGGATTGGGCGCGCCATCGCCACCGTCTTCGCTCGCGAAGGGGCTATGATCGTCGCGTCGGGGCGGTCCATGGAGCGTGGCAATGCTGTCGTTGAGGAGATACGCAAGGCTGGTGGAGCAGCATCGTTTGTCCGTGCCGATCTCGCCAACCCTGAGGATGTTCAGGCTCTGATTGAGGCAGCCTCGCGCATCTATGGCAAGCTGAATATCCTGGTAAACGATGGGGGGTATTTCTCCCTGAGCAATTACCAGCCGGTTGTCGACACGCCCGTCGACGAGTGGGACAAGACTCTGGCAGTAAACCTGCGCGCTGCATTCGTCGCTTGCAAGCATGCTATCCCGCCGATGATCGCCCAGGGTGGAGGCTCGATCGTAAACGTGTCCTCCATCGGCGGCCTGATTGCCTTTCCCCGCTTTGCAGCGTACGTGGCCTCCAAGGGTGGCCTCCAGCAACTGACCAAGTCCATCGCGCTGGACTATGGACGCCACAACATCCGGGCCAACCTGGTTTGCCCTGGCGCCATCGAGACACCGGGCAACGACCCCTTCATCGAGGCGTTCTACGCCAGCCGTGAGGAATATGTCAGGGCCAACAGCTCCATGACGCCCCTAGGCCGCATGGGTCGGCCCGAGGATATCGCCTATGCTGCTCTCTACCTGGCCTCGGATGAGTCTGCCTACGTCACCGGCGCGTGCATCGTCGTCGACGGTGGAAGGATCATCGGAGGCTGAACGGGCAGATGCAGGTCTATCCAGGTGTCTATCACATAGAGGTTCCATTCTCGGATCGCATGGTTTCCGTCTACCTGCTTCGTGGCGAGCGGGCCCTGTTGGTAGATAGCGGTGTGGCCGACTCGCCAGAGTCCGCGATCCTGCCCCGACTGGCGCAGATTGGGCTGGGGCCGAGGGACATCTTTGGCGTGGTCAACACCCATGCCCACACCGATCATTGTGGGGGGAACCATCAACTGAAGGCGGCCAATCCCTCCCTCCACATCATGGCCCTTGAAGAGGAGCGAGCCGACGTAGAGGATCCCGTCACAGCAATCCATACCCTCTTCGATCCTTATCGCCAGATTCTGGGTGACGCAGCTACCGATGCCGGAATCCAGTGGAACGTCCAGAACCTCGGTCCAGGAACGCCGGTGGACTGTCCGCTTTCGAATGGGTCCTGTCTGTGGCTCGCAGAGGATTGGCCTATCCAGGTGCACCACGTCCCGGGTCATACTACGGGGCACCTGTCGCTTTTCGATCCTCGCCACGGTGCAGCCTTTATCGGGGATGCCGTTGGCTGGAAGGGCACCTTGACCGGCGATCAGTTCACGAGCCTGCCGCCCTATCTGGATCCCGATGCCTACTTGGAGACCATCCGCCGAGTCAGATCATGGCATCCGGAGTGCCTGTGCACCAGCCACTACTCAGTACTGCGGCACAGCGAGATAGCGCGCTTTCTCGACGAGAGCGAGGCCCTCTTCCTCCAGATAGACGATATTGTACGCAGAGTACTATCAGCCAGCGCGACACGGCCGGGTCTTGCACAGGTGGTCCGCGAGGTCCTAGATGCGCTGGGAGGCGATTACCTCTTTGACGTATGCGCCGCATCTACGGTGGACGCCCACGTGAGGCGACTCGGCGCAAAGGCACAATGAGCGCATGGCGATAACGGCTGGGGAAGAGGAGTGACGCGTGCGAACTGGTAGAGATTGGCTCCTGGCAGCAACTCGAGGCGAAAAGGTAGATCAGATACTCTGGACACCCCGCCTGGATCTATGGTACCGGGCGCATCTGAGGATGGGGACGCTGCCCGAGAAGTGGCGTGACGCCACCATGTGGGATATCATCCGCGAGATCGGCGGGCTGCTGTACTACCCCAATATCCCCACCTGGCGCGAGAAGCTGTGGGGGGTGCAGATCGTCGAAACGGTGGACGGCAAGGTCACCGGTGCCGATCAGCCGATGACGCTATCTTTCTCGGGGCGTGAGGCATGGAGTCGCGGCCAGAACTGGGGGCAGACGATAGTGACAGAGTATCGTACGCCCAGGGGAACGGTGACTACCAAACATGTGTGGACAGAAGACATGGCGTTGGGAGGGGTGCAATCTCCGCAATTGCAGGAGCGGATGATCAAGAGTGTCGACGACTATCAGGTTGCCGAGTACCTTCTGGAACACACAGAGTATCTCGCCGACTATGAGTTGATCGAGGACATGGCCACCGAGTTCGGTGAGGATGGCCTGCCCATTGGTGGAGCCGGGTGGACCGCAATCCACTCTCTGATGCAAGAGTACATCGGCTACGACCAGTGCTTCTATCACATGTACGACAATCCGCGCGAGTTCGAGCGTCTGTTGCAGGTTCTTAGGGAGCGCAGGCTTGAGGTGCGCAGGATAGCCGCCTTGTCGCCTGCTCAGATTCTGATGGTTGGCTGCAATTGGTCCGACAGCATCACCAGTCCTCCCATCTTCAAGAAGTATTTCCTGCCTGAACTAGTGGAGGCCGTCGACCTTGTGCACGCACATGGCAAACTGACCACCTGCCACGTCGACGGCGATATGAAGCGACTCCTAAAGCTGTTCGCCCAGACGGGCGTCGACGTGGCCGAAGCCCTGGCCCCCCACCCGATGGGCAACTATACGCTGGCCGAGGCGCGTGAGGCGTTCGGAAACCGGATGACCATCTGGGGAGGCATCCCGACGCCCTTATTCACAAACAGTTATCGTGATGAGGAATTCGATGACTATGTGCGGGATATCCTCGCCACGGTGGCGCCTGGTGGCCGATTTGTCCTGGCCATGGGCGACAATATCCCGCCGAACGGAGTCTTCGAACGGATTCTCAGAGTCCCGGAACTGCTGAAGGAGTCTGGACACTACTCTAGCAGAGTAGGTCAGACGCGGCTGGAGAGCCCGAGCAAGTGCCCTGGGGAGGCCTGAACAGACATGGATGGCTTTGCACGCGACGAGTATCAGGGCCGCCTGCAACTGGTGGAGGCAGCCCTGGAGCAGGCGGGTTTCGATGCCCTGATCGCCTACTCCGTCCGGAACCAGCCGGGCCCTGTGGCCTATCTCGGTGGCTATGAACCGGACCTGGGCATGCACGACGTGGCCTTCTTCGTCGTCGCGCCCGGCGCACGGCCGCGCTACGCCTTGTTGACCAACGCCTTCTGGGATCATCCCGAGGAGCGCACCTGGGCCGAAGTGGTCATCACCAGCGATTTTGGGGCCAGGCTGACCGCGCTCTTGCCGGACTCTGCCCGACGCGTAGGCATCGCCGGGTATCGCTGCTTCCCCACGCCGGTGTACCGGGCGTTGCAGACGGCTCTGCCGGGCACGGCTTTCGAAGATGCGACACCACTCCTCCTGGAAGCTGCCCGGGTCAAGAGCGCGGCAGAGATCGCCGTGATGCGCCGCTCGATGGTCATGACCGATGCCGCCGGCCGCGCCTTCCTCGCTACCGTGGGGGAGGGGGCCAACGAGCGCGAGATACAGGCCGAGGTCGAGCGGGCCCTCTTGGGGGCAGGCGCCGACAGGCCAGCCTTCTCTGTGCAGCTCTACAGTGGTGCGCAGGTGGCCGTAGGGGTGGGCTTTCGACGGGACCGTACTGTGGCGCGCGGCGAGCAGGTACAGGTCGACTGTGGCGCCCTCTACCGTGGCTACCAGACCGAGCTCTCGCGGGTGACCACAGTAGGCCGCCCTACCGATGGGGCACGTGCCATCATGGAGGCCACGGCCCAGATGTACGAAGCGATGCTGCGGACTGTTGGCCCGGGCGTGCCGGTGGCCGAGGTGGCGCGCGTCGCCATCGCTACGGCCAAGGCGCAGGGCATGGAGCCATACCTCTATCGCTCGCCCAACCACGCTGGGAACTTTGTGGGCCACGGCATCGGCTGCTGGTATCACGAGTCTCCCGAGATCCATCCGGATGCCAAGGGCACCCTCGAGGCCAATATGGTCATCGTGCTAGAGCCCATTCTCGGGCACCCGGGCGTAGGTGGCGCCAAGATCGAGGACCCAGTGCTGGTCACGCCGTACGGGGCAGAGCGGCTCTCTGGGCTGGAAATCCGCACATGGCCGGCGTAGAAGCGCGATCAGACACGAGCAGGCCAATACTCCATGGGCGGGTCACCGACCATGGAACGGGAGAACTGCTCGAAGCGCAAGTGCACATCTTGGACCCTGGCGGACGGCCTGCCTTTCCGCTAGATGCCATCCAAAAGGTAGGGACCGGCCTAGCTGGCTTCTACACCTGTGGCGAGTTCACAGTCGAGGTCCCGAGCGGGCTTGTTACTGTGCTGGTGGAGCGGGGCACCGAGTATGAGCCTTACGAAGTGACAGTGCAGGCGAGCATGGGCACCCCATGCGAACTGACACTGCCTCTGCACCGCTGGGTCGATCTCCGCAAGACTGGCTGGTACGGGGGCAATACTCACGTGCACTATGACGAACGCGAGACGAGGCCAGATGAGCGTCTGGAACTGGACACCCGGGTCCATGATTTGAGTGTTATGGTGATCAGCCATCTCGAGCGCCGGGGTATTCCTTACAGCAGCAACAAGTATCGGGTGGGCATACTTGCTGAGTTCGGGAGCGACTCGCACGTCATAGACTGTGGCGAGGAGACCCGCCACAACAGGGGACTTTGGGAGGCTGGCTACGGCCATTTGCTCCTGGTAGGGCTCCAGCATGCTGTCGAGCCCCTCAGCCGGGGACTCCTGGTGAGCGATAGCGCCCCTGACTATCCGCCACTGTGCCGGGCTTGCGATGAAGCTAGAAGGCAGGGAGGATTGGCCATCTGGTGCCACAACGGCGGAGGCATGGAGGCGCCTGTCGCCGCCGCACTGGGCAAGTTGGACGCGTTGAATCTGTTCGATCCTTTCTGGGCTATGCCAGAGGAATACACCGTCTGGTATCACCTGCTGAACTGTGGGTTCCATCTACCGGCGTCGACCGGCAGCGATTGGTACGTTTGCTCCAACAACCGCGTGTACGTGCAGGTCGATGGACCATTCTCATACGATGCCTGGCTGGGCGGGTTGAGGGCTGGTCGCTCCTTCATCACCAATGGGCCAGCACTATTCGTCCGGGTCGACGGCTGTCGGCCGGGCGATGTCGTCAGGGCTGGGCCCGATCACGACCTCGAGACCGAGGTGGCCTGGGAGAGTTGTCACGCCGTGGAGCGCATCGAGTTGGTGCTCAACGGGGAGGTTCTGAGCGTGCGCGAAGTCTCTTCGGGTGAGCGCCATGGCCTGTGGCGCTTTCCCTGGCGGCCGCAGGAGGATGGGTGGCTGGCAGCCCGGCTGGTGAGCCGAGTGCGCGATTCCTACTACCAACCCGTGTTCGCACACACCAGCCCGGTCTGGCTGCACGTTGGCAGGCCAGCGGCAGCAAGGGCAGCGTCGGCCGCCTTTTTCGTCAAGTCGCTCGACAAGGTCCTGCAGTGGGTGCATGCGTGTGCCAGGTTCGCTGACGAAGAACAGCGCGCTGAGGTGACTGACCTGTTCAGATCCGGGCAGGATGAGTTCCGCCGTCTGCTCTAGTCACCCGAAGCCCAAGTCCTGCAACCGATAGCTGGTCGAACGCGCAGCCGACACGGGCGAGCCATTTGTTGCGGCAATTGGGCTTCAGACCACTAGCGTGTTGGTTGTCTCTCCACCAGAACGAGTCGCGCGCAGCGAGAGAATGGTAGCGGTTGTTAAAGAGGGGTCTGACCAGGCATGATGGGCTTTACACGCGACGAATATCAGTGTCGTCTGCGGCGGGTGGTGGCGGCGCTGCGGCAAGTGGGTTTCGACGCCTTGATCGCCTACTCAATCCGGAATCAGCCGGGGCCGGTGGCTTATCTGGCCGGGTATGAGCCGAGCCTGGGCATCCACGACATGGCATTCCTGGTCGTGACGCCAGGCGCACGGCCACCTTGTGTCCTGATCACCAACGCCTTCTGGGACCACCCGGCCGAGCGCACGTGGGTTGACGAAGTCATCATCACCAGCGAGTTTGCGAGCAAGCTGGCCGAGGCGCTGCCCGAGGCAGTCCGGCGCATAGGCATTGCCGGCTACCGGGTCTTTCCTGCACCGGTATACCGGGCCGTGCAGACGGCCTTTCCTGCCACTCGTTTCGACGATGCCTCAGCGTTGCTCATGGAAGCCGCCTGGATCAAGAGCCCGGAAGAGGTCGCGGCCATCCGCCGCTGCATGCAGATCACTGATGCCGGAGGGCGAGCCTTCCTGGAGAGTGTTCGCTCAGGGGCCAACGAGCGTGAGGTCCAGTTGGAGGTGGAGCGTGCTATCTGGTTGGCGGGGGCCGACGACCTCTCTTTTCCTACCCACCTGTACAGCGGGCCTCAGGTCGCTTTAGGCATAGGCCTGACCACGGGGCGCACTCTGGGTCGTGGCGAACAGGTACAGGTCGACTGCGGTGCGGTGCACCGGGGCTACCGCGTTGATTTCTCGCGAGTGACCACGGTCGACACCCCTACACGCGAAGCGCGCCGGATCATGGACGCCACGGCAGATATGTACGAGGCCATGCTGGGCGCCATGCAGCCAGGTGTGCCGCTGGCAGAGTTAGCCCAGGTCGGCCTGGCTATGGCTCGGCAGAGGGGCCTCCAGTCCTGCCTGTACCGCTCACCCAATCACCCGACGGGCTTTGTCGCCCATGGCACCGGCTGCTGGCAGCACGAAGCCCCCCACATCCATCCGGCTGCCGTGGGGATCCTGCAAGAGAACATGACTATCAGTCTGGAGCCGATTCTCGGGCAGCCGGGCGCGGGCGGCGCCAAGATTGCCGACACAGTGCTGGTGACAGCGCACGGCGCCGAGCGGCTCTCAAGCGTGGGAATCCGGACCTGGCCAGCGTAGAGGAGATGCCCATGGTTCAGCTCTCGACAGCCCAGGAGGAGAGGGCCCGGCGCTTGCACCGGGACAGCCTGATCATGATCTGCCACGATCATGATCTGTTTCCTGAGAATCTGGAGGCCATGCTTCGTGGAGGGGTGACAGCAAAGCAGGTGCACATCTGCCTGGATGCACTGTACTGGGCCGAACGGGAGACTTTCCTGGGTTCTGCCGATCTCGAAGAGGGGTTCCTCAGGCGCGCACTGGTGGCCATGGACTATCTCTATTGGCAAGTCGAGCGTTCTGGCGGCCAGATCAGGGTAGTCCTGGAACCCGAGGATATCCTGAGAGCCAAAGAAGAAGGGGCCATCGCACTCCTTTTGGGGGCCGAGGGGGCCAGGCTCCTGGAGAATCGCCTGGAAGTGCTGCGCATGCTCTACCGGCTGGGGCTCAGGCACCTCCAGCTCTCCTGGGCTTGGAGGAGCGCCGTCGGGGCACCGCAACGAGACAAGAGCGGGCGTGGGCTTACTGCTTTCGGACGGAGCTTGATCCGAGAGATGAACCGCCTGGGGATGATCGTCGACATCTCGCACCTGGCCTACCGTGCGCAGTACGAGGCGCTAGAGACTTCAGCATCGCCGGTGCTCAACTCGCACACCGGGGCGGCCACCCTGAGCCCCGAGTGGACGCAGATGCTGCCCGACGATCTCATTCGTGCCATAGCGAGCCAGGGAGGCGTCATCGGTATCCACTTCATGTCACACGTAGTTAAGCCTGGTTGGCACCAAGCGACACTCGACGAGTTGATGGACCAGTTCGAGTACGTCACGAACCTGGTCGGCGTCGACCACGTCGCGTGTGGCCCCGACTATCTGTATCTGGACCCGCGGGTGTGGGAGAATCAGGATGCTCCGGCCCCCTTCTCCTATACTGCAGGGGTAGAGGATATCAGCCACCTCGAGAGCGTGACACGTGGCCTTGTAAGCCGAGGTTTCTCGGACGGAGACATCGGCAAGATCATGGGCGCAAACCTGCTGCGCCTCTTCAGCACTGTGCGTCGTGAGGCCACACTAGGCGCAGGAGCCTACATGCCCTTTGCGCGAGGAATTGGCGCTTGCACTGACGGCACGACACCACTCTGAGGCAATCCTGTGCTGACTGACAGAAGGTTCGCATTGTCGGAGGAGGAATGTTCATGAGCAAGATGCACGCGGCAGCTCCAATCTCACCACATAGAGGGCCGCGCGATGACTCATTGGGGGCCAGGCTGACGAGTTTTGTAGATCATCACGCCAACGTGCTCTACCCTGCGCCAGCGATCATTGCGCTGTTGGCGCTTTTCGTCGTGCCCATAGCGTTTACCGTCTACCTTTCCTTCCAATCCTGGTCTCTTTCGGCGACATACCTGCCCAAGTTCGTAGGCCTACAGAACTACGTCAACCTGGTCACAGAGTCACGCTTTCACCAGGCGCTGCTGAACACCTTCTACTATACCATCCTAGTGCTGATCATCCAACTTCCCCTAGGCATCGTCATGGCCCTCATCTTCAACCGGCCTTTCTGGGGTCGTGGCGTGGCGCGCACGCTCTTCCTCTTTCCGATGATGGCTACACCGGTCGCCTCGCTTATCGGCTGGCGGCTGATACTGGATCCTAGCACCGGCGTCTTTCGCTTGTTGGCGCCCTTGGGCGTGCCGCCCATCACGCTCTTGGCCACGGACAAGCTACTCATTCCGACCTTCGTGGCCATCGACACGTGGCAGTGGACGCCGTTCGTCGCGTTGCTGATGTTGGCAGGACTCTCAGGACTCCCAGTCGAGCCCTTTGAGGCTGCTACCATCGACGGTGCGTCTTCATGGCAGATCTTTTGGCAGATCACGCTGCCCTTATTGCGACCGGTAGTCATTGTGGCCGCTCTCTTTCGTATCATCGATACGCTCAAGGTCTTTGATACAATCTTTGTGTTGACGACAGGGGGCGTAGGCTCTGCTGGTGAGACCCTGAACATCTATGCTTACCGCGAGTCCTTCGAATACTTCCATATGGGCTATGCCGCCAGTCTCCTGGTCGTCTTCTTTCTGATCATCTTGCTCTTCAGTCTGGTGCTCATGCGCATAAGGAGAGGAGAATGACTGTCACAACATCCCAACTCCATGCACGCCGCATCTGGAAGCGGCGCCTGAACTCTTCGTTGTTCTATCTGCTCGTGATAGTATCTATGCTGCCGTTCGTCTTGCCCTTTGTCTGGATGCTCATGAATTCGCTGAAGAATGCCCTGGATATTACGGCCATTCCGCCCAAGCTAGTGTTCGTCCCGACTTTGCAGAACTACCGCAAGATCGTCTCGGACCCCAATCTACTGCTGTACTTCCGCAATAGTGCGATCATTGCCCTGGGCTCGACCTCTCTGGGCCTGATCCTTGGGCTGCCAGCAGCCTACAGCATCGCCCGATATCGGCAGTCCCAACTCTCGTTGGGGGTTCTCTTGGCCCGCATCATTCCCGGCATGAGCCTCCTGGTACCTTGGTTCATCTTCTTCACCTTCACGAGGCTGCGTGATACCCTTGTGGCCATGACTGCAACACACCTGACCATCACTCTACCCCTGGCCATCTGGATCATGATCGGATTCTTCGAGGATTTCCCGCGTGAGCTCGAGGATGCGGCTGTCGTCGATGGTTGCTCGGTCACTGGGGCGCTGCTGCGTGTGGCCGTACCCATTGTCATGCCCGGGATCATAGTGTCCTTTATCCTGGGCTTTACCTTCTCATGGAACAACTTTTTGTACTCCATGATGATCGGAGGGCCCGCAACCCGTACGTTGCCAGTCGTCGCCTACAACCAGATCGACATGTATCGCACCGACTGGGGGGCAATGGCCGCCTCGGCTTTTGTGCTGACACTGCCAGTGCTTCTGATCACTCTCTTCGTTCAGCGCTACATCGTGCGGGGCCTGACCTTCGGTGCGGTTAAGGGGTAGCATTCGCTGTTGGACCCCTTCTTCGTTCGGGTGAAAGGGGGTGATGCCAGCCTCCGAGCCTGCTCTCGACACTGCCAGCGATCATAGACTCGGCAGCAACTGCATGCGACCCGCCGCATCGAACATCTGCAAAGAACGGATGCGGCTAGGCATTTCGGCTAGGCTCTGCAGCCGAGTCATATGAACCCGTGTTCCACGTCGAAGGCAGGCTAGGCAGATGTTGCGGTCGGAGGGTCCCCGCGAGGTGGTCTAGAAGGCGGAAGCGTTGTTCACCGTGACGGCGAAATCAAGGAGCAAGCAGACATGAAAGCGAACAAGTGCTGGATCACCATTGCCTTTGCGCTTGTGTTGGTCATCGCGTCTTGTGCGCCAACCCCGGCCCCGACGGCAGCGCCCAGCCCGGCAGCGGCGCCAACTGCCGCAGCGCCCGCGACCTTCAACTGGAAGGCGCGACAGGGTGAGACTATCCGAGTCTTGCTGTGGAACCATCCCGAGGTGGACTACTGGGAGAAGAACATCCAAGAGTTCAAGGACCTCACTGGCATCAACATCAACTTCGAAAAACTCTCCGTGGCAGAACAGTATCCCAAGACCCTGCTCGAGTTGACCACAGCTCCTGACAAGGTCGACGTGTTCTCCATAGTGCCACCGCAGCAAGCTTACAAGTTCACTAAGGAAGGGTTCATGGAAGACCTGAACCTCTTCATCAACGACAGCACCCTGACTTCTCCCGAATATTACTTCAGTGACTTCTTGGAGGGAACCCGAAAGGGACTCGAGTTCAAGGGCATCCAGGGTGCCATGCCCATGTACGTGCATGCCGAGATGCTCATGTACCGTGCCGATCTATACCAGACAGCAGGGCTTCAGCCACCCAAGACCTTCGAAGAGCTAAAGGCCAATGCGGCCAAACTGCACGATCCGGCCAACGAGACCTACGGCGCCGTCTACCGCGGCATCGGCCCGCAAGCCCTGTGGCCTTTCTCGGCCTGGATGTGGGGCTACGGCGGCGACTGGGTAGACAATGAACTAGACCCCACGACCAACAGCCCTGAGACAGTGGCTGCCTTCAAGATCTATGGTGAGATCCTGGGCAAGTACGGACCTCCTGGCCCTACCGACCTGGACGATGGGCGCATGCTGAGCCTCTTCCAGGAAGGCAAGGCAGCCCACTACATGGCCTTTGCTGGCTACGCTCTCCAACTCGCGGATCCTGCGACGTCGAAGGTGGTCGGCAAAGTGGGCTACGCCATGTATCCTGGCGGCCCCAAGGGGCAGTTCCCGATTGCCATCCCCACGGGCATCGCCATCTCATCCAAGTCCCAGCATAAGGAAGCCGCTTGGCTGTTTCTGCAATGGGCCACCGGTAAGCAGATGCAGAAGCGCGTGCAGGTCGACACTGGCGTGCTCATGCCGCGCCAGTCGGTGTGGGAAGACCCTGACGTGGCGGGCGATTTGGACGAGAAGGTGCCTGGCTGGCGCGATGTGATGTTGCAGACCCTGAATCTCGGCAAGGCCGGCGTGTTGCCAGTGGCCGAGGATGTCGCCGCTGCCCGCGACATCCTGGGCGTGGTCATCAAGACTTCCATTCAGGGCGGTGACGTCGAGGCCGCTGCCTCTACGGCCACCGACAAGTACAAGAAGCTGCTACAGGGTGTCCCGAAGGAAGAACTGCTCCCGGCGACGGCTACGCCCAGTTCATAGTACTTGCGCGGTTGATAGCAGCGAGATGCTGTTAGCTGAGATCTAGATCGCATCGGAATGTGGGAGATGGTACCCCAATGGGGTACCATCTCCCGACGAGGTGCTTGAATGCGCATGAGTGCGTCGTTGATCGAACGACATCGTGCCTTCTGGGATTGTTCGCCGGAAGCGCGGCCATTGTGTGACTTTTTCGTGGGCGGCGTCCTCCCCCTGGCGACCTATCATGACGGATTGCGCGAGGGTCCCCTGGCACCGGAGATGATCATCCCGGAGGCTTGGGAGATCCTCTATAGCCACGTCGGCCACACGCGACCGAGGCAGGGTGAACTTGTCGATACCGTCTATCCCCTGGTGACGCTCCCGTGGCTGGAGGCCATCCTGGGGTGCCCAGTCAAGGTCTCGTTGACCTCACATTCCATGGGTACCGAGCCTTACCTCGACGACCTATCACAGTTGGATGCTGTCGAGGCAGCCGCGCTTGACCCTGCCAACCCATGGTTTCTCAAACTGCTCGAGTTTCAGCGCTACCTCATCACGACCTTTGGCAGCCAACAGCCAGTGGGCCTACCTGTCATGCGTGGCCCCCTGGACCTGGCTACTGCTATGCTCGGAGGCGCCCGGACTCTCTACGAGTTCTACGACCATCCCACGGCGATGGAACACCTGCTGCGTGTCTGCGCTGATGTATGGCTGCACGTGGCTCGCGCGCAGATGGCACTCATCCCTGCCTATGCCGGCGGTTTCTTTAGCTATCGTCTGTTGTGGACGCCCAGGCCGTCCCCCGTTTTGCAGGAAGACAGTACGGCGTTCTTGTCACCCGCTCTCTACAGGCAGTTCGTCCTGCCTCAGGATGAACGTATCCTGGCCGAGTTCACGTATCCCTGTTTCCATACCCATTCCGCTTCCATGGGCATCGTGCTTGATGGCTTGCTAGCTTGCCCCAGCGTCAAAGCTATCGACTCCTGCTGGGACCCAGCGCCCTTTGGCCCGCCGGTCGAGACGTTGATCCCAGCCTATCATAGGATCCAGGAGGCCGGCAAGTCGTTGTACATCCTGGCCACAGGCTGCCCCACACAAGAGGAGTTGCTACTCCTATGCCGTGAACTATCCCCACGCGGGCTGTGCGTGTTCTTTGAGGCGCAAGATGAGACAGTAGGGCGCTACATGCTCGAGAGGATGGCCGGCGCATGGCAAGGCCAACTGCCAGGGGTGCCCATGGAGTCGCCTTCTCACTAGCTCCAAGGAGGATACTGACATGCGTCTGTTCGACTATGCCAAAGCTTCGGCCTTGATGGACGAGTCGGGCATCGATCTGGTCCTGGTCAGTTCGCCCGAGAACGTGGGCTACTTGGCGGATTACAGCCTCTACATCAACAGTGGCCATCCCTTCATCCTGGATGGCACTGAACAGTGGACGGGGCGTATGGTTGGGCTGCCCAAGGAGGAGAAGAGGGAGGCCTTCATTGCCGCTATCTCCTTTGAAGAGACACTGCTAGACCACTATGGAGTCTGGATTCGCGACCGCCGCTACTTCGGTCCGCGCATGGTCTATCAAGGCCGTGCCGAGAAGCACGCTGAGCATACGGATCTCGTGAACTGCGTGGCAGAGGCCATCTGCGAACGCGGCTTGAGCGAAGGTACCATCGCAGTCGACATGGCCTTCATGTCGGCTCAGTACTACATGCGCCTGCGGGAATTGCTTCCCAAGGCCAGCTTCGTCGATGCTGAGTCGCTCCTCTGGAGGCTGCGCATCATCAAGTCTCCTGAAGAGATCCGCCGCATTCGCAAGGCAGCCCAGGCCACCGACGCGGCCGTAGATGCTGCCTATGCTGCCTGCTACGAAGGGATGCCCGAGCTCGAGTTCCAGCGCATCCTCAAGCAGACCATGGTCCAGGAGGGCACCGACTATGGCTGGAGCTCGGTGGCCTTTGGCCCCAAGGGAGCGCTTCTCGTCCTCGCCACCGAGGAGCGTTTGAAGCCGGGCGAGATCGTGCGTACCGATGCCTGTGCCCGCTACCAGGGGTACATCAGCGATATTTCCCGCGTGCGGGTCTTTGGCCAGCCCAGTGATGAAGCCCGGCGCGCTCATGATGCCATCTACACAGCAAACCGCATGCTGGCCGAGGCGGCGCGGCCTGGCGTTCGCTGCTGCGACCTTTACCAGATAGTCATGGCGCACCTCAAGAAGAGAGGCTATGAGAGCCTTTCGCCCCAGACGGGCCACGGCCTGGGCCGAGACGCGCACGAGCCGCCCATGCTCGCGGGGTGGAATGAGATGATCCTGGAGCCGAACATGATCGTGGTTTTCGAACCCACGATGCGCGTGGTGGGAGTAGGCTCAGTCAACGTCGAGGATATGGTCCTGATCACCGAGAGCGGCAACGAAGCGCTCACAACCTCGGTGCGTGAACTGGTGTGCTGTGGCGTCCCGGCGCACTGACAGTCTGTCTCATCTGTCACGGAGGTGTGACGTGCCTTTCTTTGACTATGATCGCGCTACCCGCTTGATGGCCGCCCGGGGCATCGATGTGCTGCTGGTGCACACGCTCACCAACACCGTCTACCTTTCCGGTCACCAGTGCCCGTGGGTGTCGCCCACGGTAATGCTCGAAGACGGCTGCACCTTCTACGCGACGTTCGTGGGCGTGGCCCGCGACCCCGGGATTCCACCGTTCCTGGTGACCACCCTGGCCGAGGAGGGCCACATCCTCTACGGCGACTGCTGGATCAAGGACGTACGCTATTGGGGCATTCCTTTTGTCATTGAAGGACGAGAAGAGCAGACCGGCTTTATCGCCGACCCCATCGAGGCTGTGGCCGCGGCCCTGGAGGAGCGCGGGCTGGCGTCGGCCTGTATCGGCGTAGAGCTGGAGCACATCCCGGCCGATACGCTGCAGCGGCTGCAGAGGCGCTTGCCGATGGCCACCTTTGCCAACTCCTGGCCCGTCCTCTGGAGCCTGCGGGCGATCAAGCATCCGGAGGAGATTCGGCGCATGCGCCTGGCCGCCCGGGCTTCAGAGAAGGCCGTGCAGGCCGCCTTTGATACGGCCCGCGAGGGCATGAGCGAGTTGGAGATGGAAGACGTGCTGGCGCGCGTCGTGGCTGAGCATGGCTGTCGTTACGAGTGGAGCTCGGTGGCCTTCGGCACTAAGGGGGCCATCATGGTCGGGCCGACGGAGGCCAGGCTCAAGCGCGGCGATATCGTGCGCATCGATCTGGTAGCCAGCTACCGGGGTTGGTTGAGCGATATGTCGCGCAATGCCGTCTTTGGCGAACCCAGCGCGCGCATGATCGACGCACATGATGCCGTCTGGAAAACGAACACGCTTGTGCAGCAGGCCATTCGGCCAGGCGTGAGCTGCGACGAACTGTATCGCCTGGGCTTTGAGTACATGCATCGCCGCGGCTATCGCATGCTTACCGAGCAGGTGGGCCATGGCGTGGGCCGCAACTCCAACGAGCCTCTGTTCCTGACTCATGGCGTACAGGAGCGCCTGGAGCCGAATATGGTAGTCACCGTGGAAATCCCGCTGCGGCTGGCCGATGTAGGCTCGATCAACATCGAAGACCTGCTCCTGGTCACGGAGGATGGCAACGAGCCACTCACCACCATGACTGGTGAACTGCAGCGCTTGGGTTAGCGGAGGGACTGATGGGTATCAACATGGGCTCTTCGGCCATGCGGCCGCAGATGTGCATCCTCGGCGAGGGCACGATCGAGGAGATTGTCCTGGCTGCCCTGGAGGTGCTGGCACGCACCGGCGCGGAGGTGCACGACGAAAGGGCGAGTGGGCTCTTGCTGGGCGCCGGTGCGCGCGCCGGTGATGGCGACCGCATCTACCTGCCAGCCGGCCTCGTGCGGCGCGCTCTGGCCACTGTGCCCCCTGTAGTGCGCGTCTGCAACCGCGCTGGGCAGACGGCATTGCGCTTGGAGGGCTACCGTTCCTACTTCGGGGCTGGCTCGGACACGCCTTTCGTCCTGGATTGGGAGACGGGAGCTCAAAGAACAGCTACGCTGGCCGACGTGGAAACGGCGGCGCGAGTGGCCCACGCGTTGCCCAATATCGACTTTCACATGTCGCTGGCCCTGGCATCCGATGCGCCGGCAGCCGTCTACGATCGCTACGCCTTTGCCACCATGGTGCGCAATACGGCGAAGCCAATCGTCATCACGGCTGCCGACAAAGCCGCGCTGCAGGACATCCTCGAGATGTGCTACCTCATCGCTGGTGGCAAGGATGCCTTTCTCGCCCATCCCTTCGTCGTGCTCTACGGGGAGTACATCTCGCCGCTGGTACACCCACCTACGGCCCTGGCCAAACTGCTGGTGGCCTCGGAACTGGGCTTGCCACAGGTCTATACAGGCTCACCTCTTGCTGGCGGGACGGCACCGGCCACTTTCGCGGGCGTGCTCACCGTGGCCCTGGCGGATTTCTTTGTGGGCCTGACCATCAGCCAGTTGGTGCGCCCCGGCGCACCCATCCTTATGGGGGGCGTTCCCTCGATCTTCGAGATGACCCACGCCAACATCTCCTACGGCATTGAGATGCACCTCCTCTGCGCAGCCCTGGCCGATATTGGGCATCATCTCCAGATCCCCACATGGAGCGTAGCGGGTGCGAGCGACGCCAAAGTAATCGATGAGCAGGCCGGCATCGAGTGTGCCTCTTCGGTGCTTTTTGCTGGCCTCAGCGGTGCCAACCTGATACACGATGTGGGCTATCTGGATATGGCTATGACAGGTTCGCTCGAGATGATGGTGATGGCCGACGAGGTCATTGCCATGGCACGAAGGGCCCTGAACGGCATCGAAGTGAATGCGGAGACGCTCGCCATCGACGTGATCGATCGTGTGGGACCGGGCCAGCAGTACCTGGTCGATGAGCATACCCTCAAGCACTTTCGTCAGGAGTTCTGGTTCCCCACCTTGATCAGCCGCGAATCACGGCCGGCCTGGGAAAGGGCTGGAAGCCGGACCTTTGCAGAGCGAGCGCGGGCGCGCCTGCAGCGCATCGTGTGCGAGCACAAGCCGAAACCCCTGTCAGCCGGCGTAGACCGAGCTATAGACGCCATTCTGCAGCGCATCACATCCTAATCGTATCGGAGGCTCATGATGTTGGAGTTGCTGGAAGCATTGACTAGCCTGCCTGCCCCAAGCGGGCACGAACGGGCGGTTGCCAAGCGCATGTTGGAAGGAATGCGCAGCCTGGGTGTAGAGACCGAGATGGACCGCATGGGCAACGTAGTCGGCTACGTGCCCGGGCGGTCTCACGAGCGCAAGATGATGCTGAGTGCCCATACCGACGAAGTGGGCCTGATGGTCAAGTACATCAGCGACGAGGGACTCATCTACTTTGACCAGAATGGCCTTATCACCGCCCTGTGCCTGCCAGGCAGCAAGGTGCAACTCTTGACCCGAGAGCGGCTACAGACCGGGGTGATCGGCACGCGCAGTGCCCATCTCACGCTGCCAGAAGATGGCAGGAAGCCTCTCACGTTTGCGGACCTGTGGATCGACGTCGGGGCTTCTAGCCGCGAAGAGGTGCTGGCCATGGGCATCCGCCATGGCACGCCGATCGTCTTCTGTCCCAATTTCGAGCACCTAAACGATGGCTCCATCGTCAGCAAGGCTGTGGACGATCGGGTGGGCTGTACGCTCCTGCTCAAAACACTGGAGGCCCTGGCTCATACGAGTCTTGAAGTGGACCTGTACGTGACAGCCGTAGTCCAGGAGGAAGTGGGCTCGCGGGGGGCCAGAGTCGTCGCCCGCCGCATCGCTCCCGATTGGGCCGTGACGGTCGACACGGTCCCTGCGCGAGACCCAAGCGCCATTCCACAGAAGACCACCGCCGAGTTAGGCAAGGGGCCGGTGCTCCGTGCTATGGAAGTCCTACCAAGCATGGTGGGCACACTCTTCGCACCGGTCGTCGTCGAACGTCTTGGCGCCGTGGCCACCGCCGAGGCTTTGCCACATCAATACGACATCTTTCCGACCTGGTCGGACGCCGCGACCATGCACACCGAAGGCCCAGAAGGGATCAGCTTGGGCGGCATCTTCATCCCGCGCCGCTATGCCCACTCCTCGGCTGAGGTCATCAAGATCTCAGATATCGAAGCGGCCGGTGCCCTCATCTTGGGCTTCCTGCGCTCGCTATCCCCCGAGGATCTTGCGGGCACCAACTGGGTGGGCTGACGGAGCCTGAGGTGCGATTTCATCTGGCCCTGTTGATGTTTTCCAGTGAACCCATAGGATGTGGCCAGGCAATATGGCTGCTTGGCCCGAGAAAGCAAGAGGAATGCCCTCACTTGGCCTCGCTCTTGTCATTTTCGCTGGCGGCATTGCGGCTGGCGTCATTGCCGCCCTCCTGGGCGTGGGTGGCGGCATCCTAATGGTGCCGTTGCTGACCATGGTCTTTGGCGTGCCGGTGCCGAGCGCCCAAGGAGCAAGCCTGGTGGCTGCCGTCCTCGCTTCGGACGCGGCCTGCCTGTGGCCCAGCAAGCGCTCTCTGATGGATGTCAGCCAAGCCTGGTCTCTCTGCCTAGCCACAACGTTCGGTGCCACGATTGGCGCCATGGTGGCGCTGCGCTCCAGCCCTGAGATCCTGCAAGCCCTGTTCGCTCTGCTCTTGATCTACACGGCGGTCCAGTTGGCCCGCCCCAAGCGGCGGTCGAACGAAGCAGGGTCAGCCAGACAGCAACCCAAACCCAGCCGCCTGCGCCTGGCGCTGATGCCGCTCGTGGGCCTGTTCGCTGGGGCCAGCTCGGGCCTCCTGGGCATCGGTGGGGGCGTCATCGTCGTGCCAGCGCTGCACTTGATCCTGCGCAAGCCGTTCAAGGTCTCCACGGCCACCAGCAACCTGATCATCGGCGTCACCAGCCTCACTGGGGCCTTCACGTACTGGTTGAGCGGCCGGCTGCTGCCTCTGCCCACCTTGGCGGTTGCCGCCGGCGCTTTCGTCGGTGCGTTGATCGGCTCAGCTATCGACAGGCGTCTGAGTAGCCGGGTGCTGCGCATCGGAATGGCTATCTTGCTGACCTATGTGGCGCTCCAGATAGGAAACACGATCCTGGGCGCCCGTCGACAGATGGGCGCCCTGCCCGTAGAGCCGGCACCCTACGCTCAGATCCGGGGCCTGCTTTGGACACCCATACCGCTGCCGCCGCACCACTAGGAGGGTTGGAGATGACACTCCCTCGAGCGATAATCCTGGCCGTGATCGCCTCGCCCCTCCTCATCCTGGCCCGTGACGCCTACAACAGCCGCTCCGATCCGCGACAGCTGTTGTTGGCTCTGGGCGTGTTGCTCACCATTCTTGCCAACGTCGCCGTATCCATCAGTCTACGATAGAGGCGCCCACGACGGGGCTGGTGCTCATCAAGGTATTGGCCATAGGAGGACAGTTCATGGTCAGACTAGCCTCACCACAAGAAGACCGTGCCCGATCACTTCATCACGAAGCAATCATCATCACCTGTCACGACCACATCCCGACGCCGGTCGATCTGCCAGAGTTACAGGCTGGCGGCATCACGGCCAAGTTCGCCTTGATGGGCGCGGATGCCTGGCTTGACGCGCCGAGCCGCGACGAATTTCTGGCCTCTATCCAGGAGTACCATGGCTGGTGCAAGAAGACACTCCTGTCCTTCGAGCGAATGCTGACCGCCATAGAAGGCCTGCCGGCCGACCTACTGCAGGTTCGCTCTGCGGCAGATGTTCTGCGCGCCAAGCGCGAGGGCCGGGTTGGCATCCTCCTGGGATCGGAGGGCGGCAAGCTAATCGAAGGTCGACTGGAACTCCTACGCGTCTTTCACCGTCTGGGGTTGCGCCAGATGCAATTGACTTGGGCCTACACCAATCAGCTCTCGGCGGGCGAGACGGAACTGGACTCCCTCGGCGCCTGCGACGGATACTTCTTCTCCGAGCACCTGCAGACTGCAGCGCGCGGCGAGAAGGTGCGAGGACTGACGGATTTGGGCCGCCAGGTCATCGCTGAGATGAATCGCCTCGGCGTCATCGTGGACCTCTGTCACCTGTCGCGCCCGGCCATGCGCGAAGCGGTTGCCATCTCCCAGAAGCCCGTCCTGGCCGGGCACACTACGGCTAAAGCACTGGGGCACCGTCTGCCCAGCCTGACCGACGAGGAGATACGCGCTATTGCTGACAAGGGAGGTGTCATCGGTCTGCACTTCATGACCCACATGCTGACCGGGCGGCTTGAGCCGCCAGCAACTATGGACGAAGTAATGGCCCAGATCGACTACATCATCAAGATCGGTGGTGTCGACATACTGGGACTAGGCCCGGACTACTTCTATGACCCAGACGGCAGCTTTCGCCGCAATTCCGTGCAGCAAGTCTCCCTTCCTGCTGGCCTGGAAGACTCAGGCAAGATGCTTAACCTGACTCGGGCGCTGGTGGAGCACGGCTACAGTGACAACGAGATACACAAGATCTTGGGCGGCAACTTGCTGCGGCTACTCAAGGACGTGATCCACTAGAGATGGACGTGGAACGTGCAGTAGTCGATTGGCTCGCCAATCACCAGGCACAGATGGTTGTGCTCTTGCGCAAGTTGATCCGGCAGCCCAGCATCCCGGGACAGGAAAGCAGTGCTCAGCAGATTGTGCTTGACCACTTGCTTGACCTGGGCCTTGGGGCGCGCGCGGAGGAGATCAATGTGGCTGGCCTCACCGCCCTACCGGGTTACTCTGAGACCGGCTGCAGCTATGCAGGTCGGCCGAACGTCGTCGCGCGCCAGCTTGGTGAGGGTGGTGGACGCTCCCTGATCCTGAGCAGCCACATCGATGTCGTTCCTGTCGAAGCGGGTTCGGGCTGGACGCATGAACCTTGGGCGGCGGAGATTGACGGGAATCGCCTCTATGGGCGAGGCGCGTGGGATGACAAGCCAGGCATCGCCCTGATTCTCATTGTGCTGCGGGCGCTACGAGAATTGGACGTGCGGCTCTGTGGTGATCTCGAAGTACAGAGCGTACCTGACGAGGAGGGTGGGGGCAACGCGACCCTGGCCCTCTGCGCCGCGGGGCATCGTGCCGACACGGCACTGTTCGTCGACGGCGTACGCTGCGCGGCTGTGACCGGCTTCATGGGACAGACCTGGTTCCGCGTGTGCGTTCCGGGCCTATCGTCGGGTGGCGTGAGCCCGGATCGTGGTGTGAATCCGGTTCCGCTGGCCAGCAAGCTCATCGAGGCACTCTATGATCTGGAAGACGAGATGAACGACGCGCTCAAAGCCGGCTACGGAGGCCAGCAGAGGCCCGTGCGTTTCAATGTAGGACGCATCCAGGCAGGCGCGTGGTCCAACAGCGTCCCTTCATGCTGTGTCTTTGATGGGCAGATCAACTTCCCACCGAGCAAAACGCTCGACTGGGCACAGCGTCGAGTCAGGGAGGCCATCGCCGATGCCGCTGTCCGCGACCGCTGGTTGCGCAGCCATCCTCCCACAATTCATTTTGTAGGAGTACAGACCAGCGGTTGCCACGATACGTCGAGTCCAGAGTTGCTGCACCTTTTGGGGACGGCCCATAGAGATGTTTGGCATCAGGAGATGGAGGTCCGACAGATCCTTGGATTCATCGACACGCGACACTACCTGGCCTACGGCATTCCTTCCGTCTGTTATGGGCCGATGGGCGCCAATGCTCACGGCGTGGACGAGTACCTCGACCTGGAGACACTCTTGCCGACAGCTCAGGCGATCGCTCTGTTTGTGCTGCGCTGGTGCGGTACAGATTCGTGACACCTCTCTTCCTCCCGTGGAAAGGTAGAGCGCCATGACAGCAGGATGGACACCTATTAGCTTGCCCTACGGCCGTGCGAGGATGGAGATCAGTGTGCCGGCCGGCAACCTGCTGGCCGTAGCGAGCCCCCTCAGTGTGGCTACGCCAAGAGATGTGGCAGCCCAGGTTCGGCAGGCCTTGCGTGGGCCCCTTGGCACAACTCCCTGGGCCAGCGGGCTTCGGGGCGGTGAGCACCTTCTCCTTTTGGTCGATGATAACACGAGGCCAACCCCGGTTGACCAGATCCTGCCAACGCTGCTCGAGGAACTGGAAGTCGAACGGAAGCGTGTACATGTGACTATCCTGATAGCCCTAGGCACCCACCGCAAGATGACGCCAGCGGAGATCTGCACTAAGGTGGGACTCGAGGTGGCCAATACCTACACGGTCTTGAACCACGATTGGGACGACGAAGCCGCTCTGGTGGACTTGGGCACCACCGCAAATGGCACCCCAATCAGGGTCAACCGGCTATCTCAGAAAGCTGATCTCTGCCTGGGGATCGGCAGCATCCTGCCCCATAACCTGGCCGGTTGGTCGGGCGGCGGCAAGATTGTACAGCCTGGCATCTGTGGTAAGGAAACGACCTATGCTACCCATCTTCTGGCGGCTCGCTGCCCCACTTCTAACTTGGGTAAGCCGCGCAACCCAGTGCGCTCCGAGATCGATGAGGTTGCCCGGCGTGCAGGCCTGAGCGGCGTCGTGAATACCGTCCTCGATCGGGATGCAACCGTGGCTCATGTGGTGGCGGGGGAACCACGGGCAGCCTATCAGCAAGGAGTCGAGTTGGCAAGGGGCATCTGGGAGGTGCCAGTTCCCGCCCTGGCCGATATCGTGATTGTGAGCTCATACCCGGCTGACATCGACTTCTGGCAGGCCAACAAGGCACTGTATGCAGCGGAGCGGGTCGTCAAGCGAGGGGGAGATATCATTCTCGTCACACCCTGCCCTGAAGGCCTGTCGAGCCAGCGCGAGCACGTGGTGTCGCTGAAGGCCCTGGAGGGCGTGCCCTCGCGCGACCTCTTCCATGGAGCACGGAGACGTGGGCTCGGGGATTATGCAGCCCTGTGCGTGAGCGATGTGGCAGCGCGTTGCCGTGAGTTGGCTTGGACAACGGTGGTATCCGACCATCTGACTGCTGACGATGTGGCTGTGCTGGGCTTGAGACGGGCCGCGACAGTGGACGAGGCACTCGCACGTGCCTTTGAGCGGCAGGGGGCGCAGGCTCGTATCATCGTGCTCACCCATGGCGGCGAGATGGTGCCGGTCCTGGCGAGCTAGGACCACCCCGCCCCAGCAAATCGGGTCTCATGGGCCCCTGACGATGACAGGCCGATGACACTGCTTTGGCCAAGCCGACAGCGCATTGAGACGCATGCGCAGGCCTGGCCTGAAGCTATGGACGACGATCAAGAGGAGAATGATACGATGGCGACAGCGGAAGTCTTCAGGCGGGAGATACGTAGCGAACTGCTGCGGCAGGAGATGTTCTCAGACATGGATGTGCTGGCGTTGCTCTCGCAAGCGCGGGTGCACGAGGCGGTGGCGCGCCTGGTCTTCTTTTCTTCACCCGCTGACTTGTGTCCCTGTCTGGAGACAGTCTGTGGAAGGATCCGGCTGGACTTCGAGGCAGAGGACAAAGGTGCCCAGGCGAGCGCCATACGCTTCCTGGCTGACCTGGCCCTGGCGCTGCGTTCCTCCCTGCCGCGCTGGAACCTGCAGGACGCAGAGCGCCACGGGCAGCAGATCCTGGCTGATGCTCAGGTTGCAGCCGAGGCCGATCGGGCTCATGCTCTCGCGGTGGAACTCGCGGGTCGGGCCCCGGCAGTGGCCGAAGTGCTCCTGGCAGAGTGGCGTGCCGAGACCGCGGCACGATTGCACGCCGAGCGGGTGGACGACGCCCAAGGGCAAGCGGCGGCACTGGTCGGAGACTCGATCGGTGAGTACGTGACCAATCTGAGCACAGAGTTAGCGCGAAGCCATCTCCGCCGTGTGACCGCGGCGTGCCTTGCTGGCCGGACACCTACCGAATTCAGCAACGACTATGCGGCATTCCTCCAGTACGCCATGTACCTGGGAGCATCCTTTGTAACCTGCAACCCCGTCCTGGTCGATCTGGCATGGACGGCCGACCACGAGCGTTGGGACCCCGTCGTCGACCGGATCATCACCGAGTATCCGGAGGCTGACGGTGACGCACTGGCCCGGTTGGTGACATTGGAGATTGTCCTCGCCAATATGCGGCTCTTGCGCCCTATCTTCCTGCTGACCACGGGGCAGACAGGGTATGTGTGCTTCCAGGTCAATCCCAGGAAGCATGGTGATGCGGCAGCAATGCTCTCGGAGGCCCAGACCAACTACTCGGAACTGCGCAACAGGCTTGGCGGCGATGTTCCCAATGTCGTCTTCAAGTTGCCTGGGACGAAGGCCGGCCTCCAGGCCTGCCGCGCCCTGACAGAGCAAGGCATCGGCGTCACGATCACCGTCAACTTTGCGCTGTTCCAGCATCTGCCTTTCGCCGAGGTTATCCAGGAGGGGCAAGCGCTCCTCTCTGCTCTGGCTCACATGAGCGGCCGGCTCGCCTATCCCGTGCGCGATGAGTTGCTGGCCAAGCTGCCCGAGCTGGCGGCCTCGGGCCTCGTCGAGGCCCGGCTGCGCGAAGCTGCTGCCTGGTCCGGCATCGCAGTTCTCAAGCGGCTGCAGCGGCTGCTCGTCGAAAGGGGCTATGATCTGGCCCGCCTCAAGCCCCTCATTGCTTCCCTGCGCATCTATGAGGGGGAGAACTATCGCCATCTGCCCAGCAGTTTTCTGGACATCACCGAAGCGCTGGGAACCGGCATCCTTAGCGTCTTTCCGAACGTCCGCCGAGCTTTTGACGCCCTGCCTCAATTGGAACTTGATCCACAGCGGATCGACAGGCCGGTACCAGATGAGATCCTGGACATCCTGGCCCACAGCGAGCTCTTCAGGCAGGCCTACTACGTTGGGGACCGTAATTGGCTATCGGAGGGCGACGAGCGTTTCCGGCCCAGCCACGAGTTGACTCTCGATGATGAGCAGGCAGTGGCCGATTGGCTCCCAGTTCATGCCACGCTCGCCGAGTTCTGCAAGGTCTATGACACCTTTGTGCAGCGGATTCTCGCCCGTAGGGAACGTGCGTAGTCCCTGTGGAGGTCAGTCCATGTGGCTTAGTTGCCTGCCAGTGTCGTTCTTCCGAGAAATCATTGCCGGCCGCATGAGTGTGGCCGAGTGGGCGCGGATCGGAGCGGAAGCCGGCCTTGATGCCATTGACCTCAGCATCCTTTTCGTACCTGATCGCTCTGTGGCTACGGCGACTGCGTACCGGCGCGATGTCGAAGCTGCTGGGATGCGCGTAGCCATGCTCGCCACCTATCCCGACTTTACCCACCCCAACGCTGAGCAACGCCAAGACGAACTTGAGCGTGCCAAAGAGGCCGTCGCTCTGGCAGCCGAGTTGGGTGCGGATCTGATGCGTGTCACTGCTGGCCAGGCCCACCCGGAAACCGGCCGCGAGCAGGGCATCATCTGGGCAGTAGATGGGCTGACTCGCCTGACCGAGGCGAGCAGAGGCTCGGGCGTTACGCTGGTCTATGAGAACCACGCCAGGCCCGGCGCGTGGAGGTACACGGACTTTTCCCAGCCGCCAGACATATTCCTAGAGATCGTCCGGCGCACTGCTAGAGCTGACCTAGGCATCAATTTCGACACAGCCAATGCCACAGCCTTCGCCCAGGACCCTCTCGATCTGTTGGCCAAGGCACTACCTCGAGTGGTCAGCGTCCACGCCGCCGACACGGGCATGCGCAATACCCTGCAACCCGTGCTGCTTGGCACTGGAGTGGTGCCATTTCCTGCTCTCTTTAGGAGTCTCAAGAAGGCACGCTTCGACGGCTGGATCTGCATAGAGGAAGCATCCGGCCAGGGCGTGGGTGCGGTACTGGCTGCTACGCGTTTTGTCCGGCAGGCGTGGGCCATGGCATAGTCACATGGCTTCCGTAAGCACGATCGATCCTGCATGCTTACTTCAGTCTAGATCAGGGAGAGAATGATGTCAGCCAAAGAAGCAGTCCCAGTTATGGATGGCTTGAGCAAGGATGATCTCTTGACCATGCTACGGCAGATGGCCGAGATCCGCGCCTTCGAGGAAAAGGTCTACGACCTCCTGGGCCGTAACGTCATCAAGGGTGCCTCGCATCTCTATGCGGGCGAGGAAGCGGTAGCCGTCGGCGCGCTCGCTGCCATCGGGCTCGACGATATCATCACCAGCACGCATCGCGGCCACGGCCATTGCCACGCCCATGGCGACCGCCACGCTGCTATCCCCGAGGCGCGCCAGGCGCATCTGAACAGCATGATGGCCGAACTGTGCGGCCGGGCCACCGGCTACTGCAAGGGCCGTGGCGGCTCGATGCACATTGCCGATGTGGCACACGGCAACCTGGGCGCGACCGGCATCGTGGGCGGCAATATCCCGGTGGCCACCGGCGCCGGCCTCTCCATCACCTACCGCAAGAGCGGCCAGGTGGCGCTCTGTTTCTTTGGCGATGGCGCGTCGCAGACCGGCAACTTTCACGAGTCGCTCAACATGGCCGCGTTGTGGAAGCTGCCCGTGGTCTACATCGTGGAGAACAACCTCTACGGCATGTCGGTGCCCTTTGCTAACGCCTCGTGCGTGCCCAATGTCGCCGACCGCGCCCGTGCCTATGGCATGCCCGGCGAGGTCGTCGACGGCATGGACGTCCTCGCCGTCCGCGAGGCCGTGCGCCGCGCCGCCGAGCGCGCCCGCCGTGGTGAGGGGCCGTCGCTCGTCGAGTGCAAGACCTACCGCTGGTTCGGCCACTCGCGCTCGGACCCCCGCGTCTACCGCACCAGGGAGGAGGAGCAGGCCTGGCGCGAGCGCGACCCCATCCCACGCCTGGGGCGCCGCTTGGTTGAGGCCGGGGTCGCCGGGCAGGAGGAGATCGACGCCGTCCTTGCCCGCGCGCAGGAGGCCATCGAGCGCGCCACCGAGTTCGCCCTCGCCTCGCCCCTGCCGCCGGCGACCGAAGTCGCGCACGATGTTTTTGCCCCCGATTTCTGGACGCCTGAGGTGGTGCAGGCTGAGGGGCGGCTGCGCGCGCAGGTGCGGCAGAGCAGCGGCATGCGCCAGATCCCCTACTGGCAGGCGATTGTCGAAGCGCTGCGCGAGGAGATGCAGCGCGACCCGCGCGTCATGGTCATGGGCGAGGATGTGGGCCGCTACGGCGGCGCCTACGGGGCCACGCGCGGCCTCTTTGACGAGTTCGGCCCCGACCGGGTGCGCGACACGCCCATCTCCGAGGCCACGATCGCCGGCGCTGCAGTCGGCGCAGCCATGACCGGCCTGCGACCGGTAGCCGAAATCATGTATGTTGACTTTACCCCCCTGGCCATGGATCAGATCGCCAATCAGGGCGCCAAGAACCGCTACATGTTCGGCGGCAAGACGGCCGTGCCCCTGGTCATCCGCACGGAGGGTGGCGCCGGGCGCTGCATCGCCGCCCATCACTCGCAGAGTCTGGAGGCGCTGTGGGTGCACTTTCCGGGCATCTACGTGGTCATGCCCGCCACCCCCTACGACGCCAAGGGCCTGCTCAAGGCCGCCATCCGCTGCGACAACCCGGTCATGTTCATCGAGCACAAGATGCTCTATGGCACCAAGGGCCCGGTGCCCGAGGAAGAGTACGTCATCCCCCTCGGGGTGGCCGATATCAAGCGCGAGGGTTCCGACGTCACCGTGGTCACCTACTCGCGCATGGTGCACCACGCCCTCGAGGCCGCCGAAAAGCTGGCCGCCGAGGGCATCTCGGCCGAGGTGATCGACCTGCGCTCGCTCAAGCCGCTGGACCTGGAGGCCATTGTATCATCAGTGAAAAAGACCGGCCGCCTGGTAGGGGTCACCGAGGCCTACCGCACCGGCAGCGTCCTGGGCGAGATCATGGCATTGGTCAACGAGGAAGCGTTCGACTACCTCGATGCACCGATGGTGCGCATCGCCGCGGCCGATGTGCCGGTGCCCATGAGCGAGTCGCTTGAAGCCGCCGCCGTGCCCTCGACCGAGTCGGTCATCGCCGGCATCCGCAAGGTCATGGGGCGGTGAAGCGATGATACGTGAGGTGATCCTGCCGCAACTCGGCGAGACGATGAATGAGGGCACCATCGTGCGCTGGCTGGTGCACGAGGGCGACACGGTCCAGAAGGGCGATGTGCTCTTCCAGTTCGAAACCGACAAGGCCGTGCTCGACGCCGAAGCCCCCGCAGCCGGCCGGCTGCTCAAGATCCTGCAGCCGCAGGGTGCCAGGGTGCCCGTGCTCGCGGTCGTCGGCTTTATCGGCGAGCCTGGTGATGTGCTGCCCTCGCCCTCCGGTGGGCAGATAGTGGGCTGTGCCTTGCACCCCATCGGCGCAGCAGCCCGGTCGGGCGCGACTTCCCTCTCCCCCGCAGTGGGAGAGGGGACAGGGGTGAGGGCACCCCGGACCTTCGCCTCGCCGCGCGCCCGCCGCGCGGCCCGTGAACGGGGCCTCGACCTCGCCGGCGTGACCGGCAGCGGCCCCGGCGGCCGCATCATCCAGGCCGATGTGCTCGCCTTTGCCGGGGCCCAGCCGCGGGCCACGCCGCTGGCGCGCAAGGCGGCGGCCGAGGCCGGCGTCGACTTGAGCACGCTCGCCGGCTCGGGGCCCGGCGGGCGCATCGTCCGCGCCGACGTGGACCAGGCAGGTGCAGTCGAGGCTGCTGCGGCGCCCGTGGCGGCAACCCCGGGGGAGATTATCCCCATGGCAGGGGTGCGGGCGCGCATCGCCGAGCGCATGGCCGCGAGCGCGCGGGAGACGGCGTGCGTCACACTGACCAGTGATGTCGATGCAACTCGTCTCGTGGAGCTGCGCACACGACTCAAGGATGCCTACGCTGAGGCCCTGGGCTACGCCATCGGCTACAACGATCTGCTCATCGCCATCTGCGCGCGGGCGCTGCGCGAGCATCCCCTTGTCAACAGCCGCCTGGAGGGCGACTCTATCCGCATGATCGAAGAGGTGCACGTCGGCCTGGCCGTCGATACCGAACGCGGGCTGCTCGTGCCCGTGGTGCGCCATGCCGACCGGCTGGGGGTCGCAGAGATCGCGCGCACGGTGCGCGACCTGGTGGCCCGCGCCCGCGAGGGTCGGAGCGGCCCCGACGAGCTCAAGGGCGGCACCTTTACCATTACCAACCTCGGCGCCTACGGCATCGATGCCTTTACGCCGATCATCAACCTGCCGGAGTGCGCCATCCTGGGCGTGGGCCGTATCGCGCCACAACCGGCCGTGGTCGACGGCGAAATCGCTGTGCGCCAGCACCTGTGGCTCAGCCTCACCTTCGATCACCGCCTGGTGGACGGCGCCCCGGCCGCACGCTTCTTGCAGCGCATCGCGCGACTGATCGCAGAGCCATACCTGCTCCTGGCATGACAAATGGAAGGGACATGATGCCAACGGATCTCATTGTCATCGGCGGCGGGCCCGGCGGCTATATCACCGCGCTACGGGCCGCGCAACTGGGCGCCCACGTGACCCTGGTGGAAGCAGAGTACCTGGGCGGGGTATGCCTCAACGTAGGCTGCATCCCCACCAAGGCCCTCCTCGCGAGCGCCGAGGTCTATCACGTGGTCAGCCGGTCCGCCGAGTTCGGCGTCCGTGCCGCCAAGCCCGAGGCCGATTGGCCGGCCATGCAGGCGCGCAAGGCCGACGTGGTCGCCAAGCTCGTAGGGGGTGTACGCATGCTCCTGGGTCGGGCCGGCGTCGACGTGGTGGAGGGCCACGCGCACCTGAGTGGGCCGGGCACGGTAGCCGTCGATGGGGCAGGCGGAATGCAGACGTGGGCCGCCCCGCGCATCGTCATTGCTACTGGCTCGAGCCCCCTAACGCTCCCCATCGCAGGCGCCGACCTGCCCGGCGTGCTCGACTCGACCGGCGCCCTCGCCCTTGAGGCGCTGCCGGCGAGCCTACTCGTCGTGGGCGGCGGCGCCGTGGGACTGGAGTTTGCCACCCTCTTTGCCACCCTCGGCTCGCAGGTGACAGTGGTCGAAATGCTGCCGCGCCTGGCGCCGCTGGCAGACGCCGACGTTGGCGACACACTGCGCACGGCCCTCCTCCTGCAGGGCGCGAAGGTGCACGTCAGCACCAAGATCACGGCCATCGAGGCCGGCCGTGGGGCCTTGCGGGCGCGCCTGCAGGGCCCACAGGGCGAGGTCATCGTCGAGGCTGACAAGGCGCTGCTGGCCACAGGCCGCAGGCCCAACGTGGCGGGGCTAGGACTCGAGGCTGCAGGCGTGCGTTACGACCGCAGAGGCATCCAGGTCAACGAGCACATGGCCACGAGCGTGCCCGGTATCTATGCGGTGGGCGACGTGACCGGCGGGTCGATGCTGGCACACGTGGCCATGCACCAGGGCGCGGTTGCAGCCGAGAGTTCCCTCGGCCACAAGGCGCGCATGCGCTACGATGCGGTGCCCAGCTGCATCTTTGCCAGGCCCGAGGCGGCGAGCGTTGGGCTGACGGAGCAGGCCGCGCGCGAGCAGGGCTACGATGTGCGCGTGGGGCGCTTCCCCTTCAACGGCAACGGCAAGGCCATCGCCCAAGGCGAGGTCGACGGCTTTATCAAGGTGGTGGCCGAGGCGCGCTACGGCGCGCTGCTGGGCCTACACATCGTGGGTGCGCACGCGTCGGACCTCGTGCTCGAGGGCGCCCTGGGGCTAACCCTGGAAATGACTCTCGACGAACTGGCCGCCACCATCCACCCCCACCCCTCATTGGGTGAAGCGCTGGCCGAAGCCGGCCTGGCGGCTTTGGGCCGCCCCCTCCACTTGCCCAAGTCCTGACCTGATTGACAACGCCGAGGGCCCCGGGCAATGGCTCGGGGCCCTTGCCATAGGCAAACCTGGCCAGCCAGAGTGCCCGTTAGCCGCCAGCGACCTAGCCGACTGAGAAGCAACGCTCGGCTAAACTGAATCCAGCATGAGACCCGCAGGCTCCAGGTGTCGGGGGCATGTAGGTCCCATCGTGGATTCGGTTTAGCACGCAGCCAACTCCCTGCTCCAGGCAGCCCCTAGACCCCTCGTTGGTCGTTATGTCCACTGTCACATGCAACCCAATTCGTCGTGTTGGTGCTCGGTGCTGGGTGTCAGACGTCCGACCGCGAGCTGCCACATCAGCGGGCAACCGCGCTATGTGCGAAAGCATCCATCGGACTGTACTTCCGCTGTTGAGCCAGCAGGGGACTGCCATCGAGGTTCACATCGAGTCTCAGCACCTCAAGCTTGGCGTGCCATAGGATCCGGCTTTCAGTTGCCGAAAAGGGGACAGCCCTTCCGAGCAAGTCAACGCGCCGGTCTCGGACGTGGACTGGGGACCCAGCATAGCGGAGGTTGTGGAGGGGAAGCACTCTCTATGGCGCCCAAGACGGTGGGCTCTTTAGCCAATCAAACGTGGCGATACGAAACGCCTCCAGACTAGGAAGATTGATGACCCACAAGTCTGTGCTCATTCCAGCATCGTCGACCGCACACAGCAGCTTCTTGCCATCGGGGGCCCAAGTCACGAAGGTGACACGACTGTCCAGCAAAGGCATCCCATCGTTGTCGACCAGCGGCTTTGCGTTGCTGCCGTCTGGGCGCATGGTGTAGACTCCGTGTCTCCCCCCATAGGCGATCAGACTCCCATCTGGAGCCCAGGCGATCTGATGCGGGCCTTGCAGGATCTCTGTCCTGCTCCCATGGCGAGTGTGATAAACGATGATCGTTCCGGCTCCGAAGGGGCAGTACCGAGCATATGCCAGGCGCTCCCCGGTCGGATCGAACGTGGGCGACATCAAGTAGCGGGTCTGCGGCCAGGGGTCCGGCAAGGGTTCCAATGAGACGATCTTGCGCAGCTGCTTGGTGGCCAAAGTGAGCAAGCCTATCTCCCGCTGGTTCAGGTTGTCTTTGATGAGATCATCAAACACGTCGATAGGCAGCAGGATGCCCTGCTCGCCCGGAGTCCAAGCCAGGGTGGCCTCTTCGTAGGGAGGCTGATCCCGCAGGTCCATCTTAAGTACAACCTGGTGCTCACCATTGATGGGGCCAACCATCAGGTGGTTCCCACGGATGAAGGCGATTTGTCGACCGCTAGGCGAAAGCGCGACCACCCGCCCCGTCTCGATCTGCTCTCTCTTGTCGCCCCAAGCATCCATAAGGCAGATATTGTTGCCCTCGGCTACGGCAATCTTGCCCTGGGGGTGCTCGGTCGTGAGCTTCTGCAGGAATGCGCTCGCGTCACGGTGCGCCGGTCGGGTTCGGAGGATGCTCTTCAGGTAACAACCAGCGAGCCACCAATCTGCGCGGTCGCGTGCCTCGATGGCTTTCTGGTAGAGCTGGTCGAGCTCAGGATTCGGGGGCTGGGCTGTGGCTGTTAACGCTTCCCGCGCACTAAGTGGGTGGACAGAATTCTGTTGACACGCGGCGCTGGGCGTGCAGCCTCTGCCGCAGCAAGCCAAAGCGGCATGGCAGTGGCTCGATGTCAACCTAATTGTGTCCGCCCACCTAGATAGCTAGCAGACATCTGTCCGACTCACTTGAGCATGCGGAAGGGCCAGTCGTGTGGTCCGACTGAGTGCTCGCCGTAAACGGACGTAGGGCAAGGCAGTGAGTCGCGCCAGGATCACCATCGTGGGTCCTCGCTCGTTTCATGCCATCGCTTCTCTTTCTGGATCGTCTCTCGGTTCCTAGACAGATCGTCGCTGCTCTTGTACGCGCAGACACCCATTGGTGCCGGAGGGGAGAAAGGGACAATGAAAGACATCAGCTACTTCCGCTACTCGTGGCGATTTGATGACCGGAAGCAGTTCCTGGAGTTGCCGTTTCCGATGTCCGAGTATGAGCGGCGAGTCTCGAATGTGAAGGCTCGGATGGCGGAGAGCAAGCTGGACGCCCTTATGATCCTGGGGGACGTCCGCGAGCGTGGCAACATACGCTACCTCACCAACTTCTATGCTCAGTTGGGACACTCTGCCGTCATCCTTCCCCTGGACGGAGACCCCATCCTGGCCACTAGCGCTGCCGCCCACGGCGAGCCACTCCATTCGTTCGTGTATGAGACATGGGTTCGTGATATCCGGGGCGCCCTCTACCGCGCCTTTCCACCCAATCCGCCGACAGTCTTGCAGCGTGTCAAGGAGATCCTCGATGAGACAAAGCTGAGACGCGCCAGGATTGGCATCGTCGGTTGGCAACTGCTCGGGTATGATTTCTTTGTGAACTTGAAGCAGGCATTTCCAGAGGTGGAGTGGGTAGAGTGGCTGCGACCCTACGAACTTCTGAAAGCAGTCAAATCGCCCCTGGAAGTCCGGGTGTTCGAGCATGCAGGCGCGGCACTCGACACCGCCTTTGCGGCCGCGCTCGCGGTTGCCAAACCCGGCGCCACCGAGCTGGAAGTGGCAGGGGCGCTAGAGCACGAGATGCGCAGGGGGGGCGTTGAGACAGTGTCCTACCTGTTCGACACCCGTGTCTGTTCCGGTCCTCGTGCTGCACTCAAGAACGGCAACCCGACCGCCCGCAAGTTGCAGCGAGGCGACCTCCTGTTCATCGATATTAGTGCAACCTATCATGGCTACGCACTGGACTGCGCCACTTCAACAGTGGTCGATGCAGAGCCCACCCAAGAGCAACTGGCCTTGCTCGAGCCAGCAGCGCAGATGACAGAGGCGCTTGTTGCTGCCTCTAGGGAGGGCACGCCTGCATGCGAATTGGTCGAGGTGGCTCGTGCGGTGGCGACGAAGAACGGACAGGGCAAGAACTTCATCGAGTTTCTGGTCGGGCACGGCCTGGGATGCTCACAGGTCGAAGCGCCGCATTGTCATCTGAACAGCGATGACGTCTTGGCCAGTGGGATGATCTATGCGGTAGAGCCGATGATTGTCGACCCTGTGCTAGGCACCGGCACGGTCGAGCGCATCTGTTGCTGCGGCAAGGATGGAGGGCGACTATTGACGAGACTGCCTCTGCGCGTCTGGGACGTCCGTTGGTAGCAGCTTGGGGAGCGAATCCCCGGCGTTCGGATCACGTTCGGCTGAGAGACGTTCAGGCTGTCGGGCGCCCGCGTAGCTCGGGAATGTGAGGAGGGAGGGAGAAGGTGCGCTAGCCTGCAGCGCCTCGCCAACACGCGCTGGAGCTTGGGATTGGGGCATTGAGTGCATGGGAGGAATAACCATGGACAAGAAGGCAGCCTATGCGGTTCCACTAGTCGTTGTACTCGTCTTGCTGCTCTCCTCGGTGGGTTGCGCCCCGGCTGCGGCCAAGGAAATCACGATCGGCATTGTGGGCGACCAGTCAGGCGTCTCTGCGCCGTACGGCCTGGACACTCGACAGGGCGCACAGACTGCGGTCGATGAGATCAATGCCGCGGGCGGGATCGGTGGCGCCACGCTGGTGCTCCGCGTCTACGACGAGAAGGGCGACCCGGTCGAAGCGGTCAAAATCGCACCGCAGGTCGCTGACGAGACTGTCGCGACAATTGTGTGCTCCAGTAGCAGCCCTGCGTTGGCCATCGGGCCCAAGCTCGAAGAGCTAGGCATTCCATTTATCGTCACCGTTTCATCGAACCTCAAGATCACGTCGTCAGGCTGGAAATGGGCTAGCAGAATCCAGCCGGCAGACCCCGACCAAATCAACCGGATGGTTGCCTACATCTCCAAGAACCTCAAGTACAAGAAGATTGCCTTGCTGCACGATACGACCGATTTGGGAACTGGGGCACGCGATGCTCTTGTGAACACGCTGAAGCAGTAACCCGACATCCAGTTGACGGCGACAGAGGCCTGGCGCTCGACCGATATGGATTTTGGCTCGCAACTCCTCAACGCGCAGAAGAGTGGCGCGGAAGCCATCTATCTCTATGGTGGAGTTGAGGGGGATGCCCGCATCGTCTTGCAAGCCAAGAAGCTGGGTATCGGCCTACCTATCCTCGGCGCGAATGTGCTGGGCAACCAGAAGTTCCTGGACCTGGCCGCCGAATCAGCGAACGGGATGCTACTCACCTGGGGTGCGGTGGACCCCAAGAACCCGAAGGCTGCCAGCCTGCAGAGCAAGATGAGGCAGCAGTATCAGCGTGATGCCGACGTGTTCGTGGCCCACGCCTATGACGCCGTCTACGCCATTGCTGAGGCCATGAAGAAAGCCGGCACGACGGTCAAGGACCGGGCCGCCATCCAAAAGGCGATCCGCGAAGGAACCTACAGCGGCGCCGTGGGTGATCTCGCCTTCGACCAGAATGGGCACAATATCCGCCACATCTTCGTTGCACAAGTCGTCAATGGCAAATTCGAGATCGTCGACTGAGTGCTAGTCCGGCTTGGGCTGAGCCCTCCTCAAGCATTGCCCCAAACGGGCCTTCTGGAGGGCTCAGAAGCCCCGGTCTTGGCAGGCGGGAGGCTGAGCAATCATGGCGCAGATACTTGTGCAGGGGCTCGCCACAGCAATGATATACTCGTTGATCGGCCTTGGCTTCGTGCTGATCTACCGGACTGTGGGCCTCTTCAACTTTGGTCACCCAGAGTCCTATACCCTGGGCGCCCTTACTTCCTACACACTGGTGACCCAACTGAGACTGCCATACTGGCTCAGCATTGGCTTAGCTGCCATCTTGGCATTCTTGTCGGAGTAGTCACCGAGCGAATCGCCTTTCGCCGCTTACTGGTGAAAGGTGCACCTGCCATGAACCTCATCATCGCCAGTATATCGTTGGGCATCATAATGCGCGGCGCATGGCTGTTGATCTGGGGGCCGGACCCCTATCCAGTCGCAGGCGTTAGCGCGGGACTGGCACTGGGCAGCATCAGCCTAAGTGGGTGGACACAATTAGGTTGACATCGAGCCACTGCCATGCCGCTTTGGCTTGCTGCAGCAGAGGCTGCACGCCCAGCGCCGCGTGTCAACAGAATTCTGTCCACCCACTTAGACGGGCAGTCTTTGCTCACTGCCTCAGTGGCCGCAGCGATGGTGCTCGGCGTGGGGTTGCTCCTCTATCGTACGCGTTGGGGAATCGCCCTTCGTGCAGTCGCTGACAATCGTGTCGTGGCAGGCATGATGGGGATCGACATCCGCACCACGCTTCCATTCGCCTTTGCCTTGACGGCCATGCTCGGGAGTGTCGCTGGATGTCTCGTTGCGCCCGTCTTCTTCGCGCAGTTTCGCATGGGACAGGTCATACTGGTGAAAGCTTTCGCGGCGGCAGTCATTGGAGGCCTGGAGAGCATACCCGGTGTCTTTGCGGGAGGGGTCTTCCTGGGCGTGATGGAGAGCATCGTGGGCGGCTATGTCTCGTCAACCTACAAGGATTTCTTCGCATTCGCCTTGCTGATTACCGTCCTGGTTCTCAGGCCCATGGGCATCTTGGGAGGTCGCCGTGTGGAAAAGGATTAGGAGTCTCCCTCTGCTCTGGACTGTAGTTGGTGCGGCTATCGTCCTTGCGCCCTCCTTTACTCGTGGGGTAGGATACCGGACGGGCTACTTCCTCCAGCTGTATTCCCTCCTGCCCATCTGGATTGCGGCGGCCCTCTCGCTTACCATGATCACCGGCTATATTGGCGAGGTGTCTCTAGGGCAGGGCGCTCTGATGGGAGTCGCAGCCTACGTGAGTGCGGTTCTGTCGACCAGAGGCGTGCCCATCGTCATTTCGGTCATTGCCGCGCTGGTCATGGCTGTCATCGGAGCCATGATCCTCGGTTTCCCCACGCTGAGGATTCGCGGACCCTATTTCGTTGTGAGTTCGATGGCATTCAATGGCATGTTCTATGAGTTGGCGCTCAACTGGCTGCCGGTGACTGGGGGGCCCTCGGGGATCAGCAACGTTCCTTCGTACGCTCTGGTGCCATTCATAGGGCAGTATGTGCCTTGGGTCGTAGCCGCCATCTGCATGCTTGCCGTCTGGTACATAGGCCAGACGCGCCTAGGCAAAAGCATGATGGCAGTGCGCGAGGACGAGATGGCGGCTGGCGCTATCGGTCTTCGCGTCGCTTTCCTCAAAAGCATCGCCTTTCTTATCAGCGGGCTGGTCGCCGGCCTGGCAGGTGTGTCGCTAGTTCATTTCGTGGGGTTTGTTAGCCCCGAGTTCTACTCGATCAATCAGTCGTTGTTGCTCCTGACGATGGTGCTTTTGGGTGGTGCACGTCGGGTTGAGGGTGCTGTGGTTGGGTGTCTGCTGATGTTTATCGTGCAGGAAGTCCTCCGCCCATTTGCCGAGGTCCAACTGCTGTGCTATGGCGTCGTGATGCTCTTGGTCGTGCAGTTCTTTCCGCGAGGTCTCGTCTCGCTCTTTGAGAGGCAGTCAAGTCAATGAGCGCGAAAGGAGAATGGACCCTGGCCGTGTCTGGGGTTTCTAAACGCTATGGCGGGGTCACGGCCGTCGATGGCGTGGACATCAGCATCCAACCTGGAGAGATCGTCGCACTCATCGGGCCCAACGGGGCAGGGAAGACCACTCTCTTCAACATCATCTCAGGCATTGTTCGTCCTGATCGAGGCGAGTTGTATCTGCAGGGCAAACGAGTCACCGGCCTGCCCAGTTGGAAAATGGCGGAATTAGGCGTAGGCCGGACTTTCCAGAACATACGGCTCTTTGCTGACCTAACCATCCTTGAGAATGTGGCGCTGGCTAGAAAGGGAACGCCGTTCTCCAGGCTCAGGCTAGAAGACGTGAAAGATGTGTTATCGAGAACGGGGCTCGTTGACCTGGCTCGTCAGAGAACTGGGGCGCTTCCCTACGGTCTGCGTCGTAAGGTGGAACTCGCCCGGGCTCTTGCGGGTCAGCCGAAACTCATCTTGCTGGACGAGCCAACTGCAGGAATGAACAATGCGGAGGCCGGAGACCTTGTGTCCGCGGTGCGGGATCTGGCCCAGGGCGGTATCTCTGTGTTGCTGATCGAACACAGCATGAAAGTGGCCATGGGCGCAGCACATCGCGTGGTCGTCATGAGTCTGGGCAAGAAGCTCGTGGAGGGAACGGCGGATGCAATCCGAAAGGATCCCAACGTCATCCAAGCCTATCTCGGTGAGCGGCGAGCAGGGAGCATCAACGCTCGATAGCATCTTTGCTATCAGCAACCTGCACGCTGGTTACGGATCTATCCGGGTCCTGAAGGGGATTTCGCTCTACGTCGGCAAGGGGGAGGCTGTGGCGCTCGTCGGTGCCAACGGAGCCGGCAAGACGACCGCGCTCAGAGCAGCCTTCGGACTCGTTTCGATCCTCGCTGGTGAAATACGGCTGGAAGGTCGGCTTCTGAATGGACTAGGCAGTTCGCAAATCGCACGCGCCGGTCTGGCCATGGTTCCAGAAGGGCGCCAGGTGTTCCCGAACCTCTCGGTTCACGAGAACCTCATAGTAGGATCCTGGACGAGGACAGATCGAGATCCTCTACTCCTGAAGGAGGCCTACAGCATTTTCCCGGAACTATCTTCGAGGAGGAAGCAGAGGGCGGGGACGCTTAGCGGTGGTGAACAGCAGATGCTGGCACTAGCACGCGCGCTGATCGCTCACCCGAAGATGCTGCTCGTTGATGAGCCTTCAATGGGCCTTGCGCCCAAGGTGGTCGACCGCGTCTACGATGTGCTTCGGCAGGTGAGTAACTCAGGCACTGCTATCCTGCTGGTCGAGCAGAATGTGGACATCGCGTTCGAGCTCTGCAGCCGAGGGTACGTGATTGAGAACGGCACTATCGTGCTGGAGGGCAACCGTGACGACCTTCGTCAAGACAGACGCGTCGTTGATGCCTACCTTGGCATGGCCGAGTGACGGCACGGCGACAACGAGACTAAGTGGGTAGACACAATTCAGTTGACAAGGTGATCACTTGAGCAGCTTGGCCAACCAGAACGAATCCGAGAGAATGCCAGCTTGGCGGCGCCTCTCTTGGGGCCGCATGTCCCGGATGTGCTGCATCAGCCGCTCAACGGTCGCCTGCAAGGTCGGCGTGGGCTCGTTGGCCAGCGCCTTATCGATCACTCTGCGCCACAACTGGTCCACCACGTTGAGTTCGGGACTGGCGGCAGGCAGCCACCACAGCTGGATGCCCAACTGGCGGGCCAGTTGGCGGCTAGCCACCGCCCACTGTGCCGGATGTTTGTCGAGAAACAACACGATGTGCCAGCCCCGCCAGTGGCTGCGCACCAGGTGCAGGATGGCCTGGAAATCAGCCGAGCGGTACCGTTCCGAGAGGTGCAACACCGCATCGCCACTCTGGATGCTCAGCACGCAGTTGAGCACCCGCACGTCGTGGGCCGCCACGATGGGCACGCGCGCCTGGGTGCCGATAGGTGCCCACATCGCCCGCAAGGGCGGCACCTCGTTGACCGTCTTCTGGTCGATGAACAGCAGCACGGTGCGTCGGCGCCCCTTCAGCCCTCGCTGGAGCCCCCTTTTACCTGCCGCCAAGTGGGGGCGCGGCGAGCCAAGCCATAGCGGGGACGCTTGTAGCGGTAGTCCAGATCCCGCAGCGCCCGACGCAGCGTGCGCTCGCTCAGCGGCCTCCCCAGTCGGCGTTCAGTCTGGTGGCGCAGCATGGGCGTGGTCCAGGCGAAGGCACGATAGCCGTACTGGGAGGGCGGCTGCTGGAGCAACTCCTCCAGCACCGGCCGCACCTGCTGGCGCTTGGCGGCCGGACGGCCCGGATGTTCCCGATCCCGCACCCGCTCGCCCACCGGTTCACTGCCACGGGAGAGAAAACGGGCGACGATTTGATACACGCCGTAGCGGCTCAGACCCAATCGTTGGGCGACAGCCGCTACACTCTCACCCGCGTCCAGCCAGAGCAGGGCCTGAGCCCGCCGCACGGCTCGGGCATCGCTGTCAGAACGGGCGATCCGGCGCAGTGTCTGACGCGCCCGCCAACTCAATCGGATCACCGCCATGCGCCTTGGCCTCCTCCAACAGAGGATACACGCCAAGTGCCACATGTCAACAGAATTCTGTCCAGCTACCTAGACAGCCAGAGGAAAGGTCGGGACTATGGAAGGCAGCTACCCGTTCAAGACAGGTCTGGTGATCTATAGCTCCTATCCTGAGGTTCGTAGCGATCCAGATCTTCTCCTGCAGCGCCTTGCTCTTGTGGCAAGGGATACCACCTGGGATGCTGTAGAGGTACAGTACGTCGCCGATACTAGCTACTGGCCCAAGATACAGAGGATTATCCAGGATGCGGGCATGGACGTCATCGCTTGCGCCGGGCCAGCTTGCGTCCGGCTGGGCTGGGATCTTTCTTCGCTCGATCCAGCAATCCGGAAAGCCGCGGTGACTGGCATGCAATTGGCGATAGATTTCGCATATTCCATTGGGTCCAGAGCACTCGTGTATATGAGTGGCAAAGACCCGGGAAACGGCAGGAAAGAAGAGGCACTCAATGCCCTTCGCACTTCCCTTGCCGCTCTGTCGGACTACGCCTGCCAGCATGCAGTCGACTATCGCCTCGTACTCACGCTCGAGCCAGCCGACAGAGACGTGCAACTCAAGCGGCTTATCGGGCCGACCGCAGATGCGGTTGCCGCGGTAGCCGAGGCCAGAGAGCAAGGCATGCTCACTGACGTGACGCTCGACATGTCCCACGTCGCTCTGCTGGGAGAGACCTTTGAAGAGGCCGCAGGCCTGCTGGGAGGCATGGTGACCCATGCTCACGTGGCAAACACGCTGGTTTGCGACCCCTCCAGGCCCGAATACGGAGACCAGCATCCGCGGTTCGGCCTGCCGGGATCCGAATTCGGCCTGCCCGACATCACACGATTCCTGGATACTGTTCAGAGCCGCTGCTTCAGTAAGGCGGGCCCTTTCCCGTATGGGAAGCCCGTCGTTAGCTTGGAGGTCAGACCCAGTGCCGATGCCGATCCCGACATTCTGCTATCTGGGGCCAAGCGCGCATTCTTCAGCGGGCTCGCTGGTTCCACGCTGCAGCGGGGCGATTAGCGCATGCGCGCCAGTCACCCGATTGGAGGAAGACTATGGCAGTGCAGCTTCGGTGGATTACCGATGAACTCGAGTCGCTCAGGCAGCAGGGCCTATACATTAATCTGCGCACCATCTCGTCGCCTCAGGGGCCATGGATTGTTGCCGATGGAAGATCGGTCCTCAACTTCTGTACCAACAACTACCTAGGGTTGGCCAACCATCCCTATCTGAAGCAGGCGGCAAAAAAGGCCATAGATGAGCTCGGCGTTGGCCCGGAGGGCACGCGGACCAATGCTGGCACATTGGCCCTGCATGTGGAACTGGAGAAGCGCCTCGCGCACTTCAAAGCCGCGGAGGCGGCGGTCCTCTTCCAGTCTGGTTACAATGCCAACGTTGGCACTGTCGCCGCTCTCGCCGGCGAAGGCGACGTGATCTTTTCAGATAGGCTCAACCATGCGAGCATCATCGATGGGGCGCGGTTGTCGAGGGCCAAGGTCGTGCCCTACGAGCACAACGATCCACAAGCGCTGGAGGACGTTGTCCGAAAAGAGCCGCTGTATCGCAGAGGCTTCCTCGTCACTGACGGCGTCTTCTCCATGGATGGGGATATCGCACCACTCCCAGCTCTGGCCGATGTCGCCAGCCGGCACGACTTGCTGCTCATCGTGGACGATGCGCACGGAGAGGGAGTCCTGGGGCACGGTGGGCGTGGCGTTGTGGATCACTTTGGGCTGCATGGCAAAGTAGACGTCGAAGTCGGGACTCTCTCGAAGGCATTTGGAGTCGTAGGCGGCTACACCGCTGCTCGGAAGGAGATCGTGGAATGGCTGAAGCAGCGAGGCCGCCCATTCGTCTTCTCCAGCGCCCTCACACCTGCCGATACCGCGGCGTGCATCGCAGCTGTCGACATCCTGGAGACGTCTACAGATCTCGTCGATAGACTCTGGGAGAACACACGCTATTTTAGGGGCGAGATGAGACGACTAAGTGGGTGGACAGAATTCTGTTGACACGCGGCGCTGGGCGTGCAGCCTCTGCTGCAGCAAGCCAAAGCGGCATGGCAGTGGCTCGATGTCAACCTAATTGTGTCCACCCACTTAGGCTTTGACGTTGGAAACAGCGAGACGCCGATCACTCCCGTGATGCTTGGCGAGGCACCGCTGGCTCAGCACTTCTCGCGGCGCCTGTTCGATGAAGGCGTGTTGGCCTTGGCCAAGGGCTATCCGGTAGTGCCCAAAGGCAAGGCTCGCATCCGGGTCATACTCTCCGCCGCCCACAGCCACGAGGACCTGGACAAAGGCCTCGAAGCCTTCTCCAAGATCGGTCGGGAATTAGGCACAATCGTCTGACAGCGGGCAAGAGGGGGCTCGAGGAGTGTTGTCGTGTCACACCGTCCAGAAAACGCAGAGAAGCATGCCTCGCTGTCTCAATGGGACTACGAAGCCGATGTGGTGGTCGTTGGATACGGGGGCGCGGGTGCGGTCACGGCCATCGCCGCTCGCGACGCCGGCGCTGAGGTATTGCTCATCGAGAAGCAGGCTTAGGACAGACACACGCCAAACACCAGAATGTGTGGTGGTCTGATCCACCTTGCGAGCGATGCCAAGGAAGCTGCCGCGTACCTGAGGGCTGTCGCCTACGGCGTGGGCCTGCCTCAAGGATACGGCGATCCAGGCCATATCTACCCCCACTATCCGAAGGCCCTTGCCGAAGAGATCTCAGACGCATGGGGCAAGGGCGTTGTCGGGACGAAGGCTTGGCTTGCCTCGCTCGGACCGGTTGAGTTCAAGCACGAGGCCGTTCCCAGCCCCGCCTTTCCCCAGTTCCCCGGCGCACAGAGCTATGGCATCTTCTGCGTTGCAGGCAGAGGGATTGCTCTCTTCAAGCTTCTGACCGATGCAGTGGCCTGCCGCGAGACGGGCGTGCTCTGGGAGACTCCAGGGAAGCGGCTCATTGCCAACCCTGCTGGCGAGATTGTCGGCGTGGTGGCCGAGCAAGGCGGCAAAGAGATCAACATCAAGGCGCGCAGAGCAGTTGTGCTCGCCACCGGGGGGTTCGAGTACGATCAGGAGTTGGTGTCTGCCTTTCTGCCGGGCTGGGGCTGGACCTTTATGGGCAATCCCGCCAACACTGGTGATGGCCTTCGCATGGCCATGGGGGCTGGTGCAGCCCTTGGTCATATGCCACATGTGGCAGCCCGTGTGGTCGCTGGTGGCCCGATCGCGAGAGAGATTGGCACCGGCATTATGTGCGACATAGACTCGGCGGGTCGACTCCTGGTCGACAACTATGGTAGGCGCTACATCAACGAGTGCTACGCCAGTCGGGATCCAGAACGCTACCAGTTCTACAACCAAGTCGTCGCCTACGACATCACCCGGCTTGAGTACCCGCGCATCCCGAGTTGGTTCATCTTTGACGAGCGGGTTAGGCAGAGAGGTCCCGTTACCTCAAGGGTCTTCGGCGCCGAGGTCGTAGGAATCTACAAATGGAGCAGTGACAACCAGGCCGAGATCGCCAAGGGCTGGATCCTCAAGGGTGATACGATTGAGGAGCTGGCTGGCGCAGTTGCTGCACATCCTGACAACAAACGCAGGATGGAACCGGCAACACTCGCCAGTACCATCATGAGGTTCAACGAGTGTTCGAGAAGTGGAAGCGACCCAGAGTTCGGCCGTGACGCAACCTCGCTGGGCGCGCTGTCCTCGCCTCCTTTCTATGCCATTGCTGAATACCCAGGGGGCCCCAACACCGAAGGCGGCCCAATCAAGAACGCCAGGGCGCAAGCGATCAGCGTCTTCGGGCACCCGATTCCCAGGCTCTATTGCGTCGGTGAGTTGGGATCCATCTTCTCCTTTGCCTACCAAGCGGGCGGGAATATCGCCGAGATCATCATCTTCGGACAGATTGCAGGCAAGAACGCGGCCGCAGAGAAGCCTTGGTGTTGAAGGAAGCTCTCGTCCGCGCCCGGCCCCTGCACATCTCGTGCATTCTCCACTCCGCCACGCCGCCAGTCTCCATGACCGATCGCGCGCTCCCACCTGGGCATCGCGGAGTCCCTCTGTCGGGTGATTGACGCGTTGCATGCTGTGGTTGATAAGGGCCCGAGCCGAAATCGGGACGCATGCACTCCCACTGGGCTCGTTGTAAGCGCGGCCATGTCCTTGAGCAAGATCCTTGGCCATTGGACGATGGCAGCGGGAGGCGCTTACGCGGTCACGCAAGGATGTGGCCGCACTCCTGCAGGAAGAGCTCCCGGCGTTCGCCAACATCCTTTGGCCGTCACTCAGGTCGTTCGTGCTTCAGATGAGCTTGCAGCCCAGTTAGCCAGTGGGCGGCGGGCGCTGTCTGTTCCAGCAGGTATCAGAAAGGTAGGCAGCAGCTATGCCATGGGCACGCTCGATGCTTGAGCCAACGCCGAGTTTTGTTTTTGTCAATCGAAAAGGGAACCACTTTGGCCTCTGGCTTCGTACTCCGATGATTGAAAAGGGAACCACTTGATGCTCGAAAAGGGAACCACCCGCTGCCGCAGCAGTAGGGGCTGTGGACAAGTGGGCAACTCGGAGGGCACCGGAGAGTTGTCCACTTGTCCATCAGGCCCGGCCCTCGCCTTCGGCGGCCTCGCGTTGCAGGCGTTCCCGGAAGCGGTAGGACTCGGCGCCGCTGAACTCCAGGATGTGCGCCTTGTGCGTCAATCGGTCGAGCAGCGCCGCCGTCAGCCGCTCATCGCCAAAGACCTGCGTCCAGTCGGCGAAGCGCAGGTTGGTCGTGATGATCAGCGCCACCCGCTGGTACAGCGCCGAGCAGAACTGGAAGATCAGGTGGGCACCAGTGGCCGAGAAGGGAATGAAACCCAACTCGTCCAGGACGATCAGGCGCTGCTTGAGCGCCGCGTTGAGCAACTTGGGCACGCGGTGCTCGTCCTCGGCTTGCAGCAGGTCATTGACGAGCGCCGCGGCATTGTAGAAGCGCACCTTAAAGCCCTGCCGGCAGGCAGCGATGGCCAATGCGGTCGCCAGGTGCGTCTTGCCCAGGCCGGGGTTGCCCACCATCAGGATCGGCTCGGCCTGGCGGATGTAGCCACCCTGGGCCAGGTCGAGCACCCGCGGCTTGCTCAGGCTGGGCACGCAGCTGAAGTCAAAGTCGGCCAACTCCTTGAGCAGCGGGAAGCGGGCCAGCTTGATGAGTCGAGCCTGACGGTTCTTGTCTCGTTGCATGATCTCCTGTTCGGCCAACGAGAGCAGGTAGCGGTCATAGCCCAGGTTCGCCTGGGCAGCATCCTTGGCGAACATGCGATAGTTGCGCAGGAAACCAGGCAGGCGCAGATCTTTGAGGTAGCTCTCCAAGAGCAGATTGGCTTCCATGCTCACCTCCCGGCTGCACTCAGCAACTGCTCATAGCAGTGGAGGTCCGGCGGCGCGATCTCGCTGGCCAAGCGTGGATGGGCGGCCAGATCCAGTGCCGGCATCATCGCTCCAGGCTGCTGCATCTGCCGCAGGCACAGGGCGACGCCGTCGGCGTGGATGCAGCCATACTCCAGGGCTTGTCTTACGGCCTGCTCGACCAGGCCGGCTGGGTACTGTTCGTGCAACCTGAGGATGCGTACGAACTCGCGCACGCCCTGGCCATCTTTCTCTTCCGCCTGCAGCTTGGCCAGCAACTTCTCGTAGACCGGTGGCCAGGTCTCCCGCCAACGACGCATCGGCTTGGCATGCTGGAAGGCGCCTGGGCGCTGCTCCAGGAGCGGCAGATAGTGCAACGGGTCGAAGACGTCCTGGTTCTTGCGGTAGCAGCGAGCATGGCTGGCGATAATGGCATCCTTGGACAGGATGTCGATACGAAACGGGTAGGCCCTGAGCGCCAGATGCAGTTGCGCCTTGTCCGCCGGTACCGAGTAGCGGTTGCTTTCGAACTCGACCTGGCCGTATGGCGTGAGAGACACCGCGCGGGTGACACAGCACTGATAGTCTCTGCCCGGCAGTGGCCGCAACGACGGGCGCTCCAGTTCCCAGGCCTCGCCGATGGTCACCGGCTGGCCATCGACCTGGCGCGCGTCGTCCTTCAGACATTCGGCCAACAACAGCGCATTGAGCTCGGCAAAAGAGGCCACCTTCGGGATGGGCACCATAAAGTTGCGTCGTCCAAAGCCAACGCCATGCTCGACGCCGCCCTTCTCATGGCCCTGGCCTGGGGTACAGAAGTGACTCTCGAACAAGTAGTGACTGCGAAAAGCGATGAAGGCCTGTTGCTCCTGCCGTGTGTGCCCCTCCAGGACCTTCTGCACCGCAGCCTTGAGATTGTCATAGGCGATGCGGTGTGGCACGCCCTGGAAGAAATGGAACGCTTGCACATGCCCTTCGAAGAAGGCTTCCTGCTTCTGGGCCGGGAAGGCCATCAGGAACAGCCGCCGCGAGTAGCAGAGGCGCATAAAGAAGACCTGCACCGTAACGAGTACGCCCGCGATCTCGGCCAGCGCCTCGCCCCAATCCACCTGGGCGTCGGTCCCCGGATCGAACTCGAGCGGCAGATAGACCTTGGGCCGTTTCTTGTCTTTCCGTCGCTGGCCGATGTACCCGCGCACCGTCGACTCGGCACCCTGGTAGCCGGCCTTCACGATCTGCTCGAAGATCTTGTGGCTGGTATAGCGCTGCTTTCGTGGCAGTTTGCTGTTCTCTGCCAGCAACTCGTCGATACGTTGCTTGTACGGCCCAAGGATCGGCGCCGGTCGAGGTTGGCTCAGCGTGTACGTCTCAGGTTCCGCCGACTCGATGGCCTTGAGCACAGTCTTGCGGGCCACGTGCAGCTCTCTGGCAATCTGCCGCAGCCCCTTGCCTTCGACGAAGTAGGCTCGCCGGATCTTCTCTCGGTCTTCCACGCTGATCATCCTTTCCTCCGCCACCATGAACTTGGTCAGTCCATGATAGCAGATTTGGGCTCAGGTGGTTCCCTTTTCGATCATCAAAATCCGGCTGACTGGTTCCCTTTTAGGATATCAAAAACAAGCGGTCAAGGCGATTGTCCTGCCAAGTGCGGTCATTGTCATGTTTGGTCTCCAATGTCTGGCTGAGACGTGCTCAAGCAGCACTCAACATCCGCGAAAACCAATGAGCCCGTGCCAAGAATAGCCCTGGCACGGGCTTCTTCATGTCATCGCGGTGGAGATCCGCTCCACGAGATCTCCCCTCGCAGTACAGGGAATCGGTCAATATGCGGGAGTCACAATCCAAGCCTCAGCCACCAGTGCTGCCCCAGAACACATCCTCCGCTATGCTGTATACGTCGACATGGACAGCCCCCCTTGGAGACCAGGCCCTGAGGTAGATTCTGCCATCGACAACGATCTCGGGATCATCCATGGCTATCGTCGAGACGATAATGCAGGGCGCAATAGGCCTGGCCAGTGCCGCCGATACATTCGTGACGCCGACGTGCTCGATCTGCACCGTAGGATTGCGCGCCTTGAGCAACACCCAGAACGGATACTCACAGCTGTTGTTACCCTCCAGCAGCAGCCCGATGCGCGGGCATTCGCCTAGGGAGGCGATGAAGGTGACTGCGTCGCCATACGGCCCCATGAGATCAGGCCAAGCAGCACTATACTGCTGCATTGAAGCCAACCCCAGCCTCTCGCCCCTCAGCAGTGAACGGGCCGCAGTGGGCACCACTGGCCGCAGTGCCAGCAACAGAAGCACGGCGGCGATAGCCCCCACGAGCCTGTGATCCATAGCCTCCAACAGAGCGATTGCGATGACTGGAGACCAGAGGACGAACAGCGGCAACTGAAGGCGGCTACCCCATGGCTGCCACTTCAGAATGAAGCAGAACAGCATGAAGGCCGTGACCATGGTCATGGCATAGGCCAAGAGACCACGCGTCTTGCGCATCGCCGAGGCAAAGGCCACCATAAGCAGCGCTACGACGACAAGAAGCAGGTGTATCGGGTTGCCGGCCGTACCCGCGCTGAACGAGAAATCGGGGACGTGGAACTGCGCGCCGCCAAATGTCGTGCGTCTGTCGCTGGCATTGATACCCAGTGCGCTGTGCAGCGATACGATCGCCTTCTCCATCACAGCATTCGCGCCCTTTGCAGGCGTGCCGACATGCAGCGCGGTATTGCGGATGATGTTCGAAGAAAGGCCACGCACTGACAGCAGTTCGTTCGTATATGTGAAACCTGCCCCCTCTTCGCCGGGACCAAGAGGGTTCGCATACAGAGCATAGTTCCGCAAGCCGTGCCCAAAGTTGATGAGCAGCACAAACGCAGCGATAGCCGCAATCGGCCTCCACATCGCCCAGCGTAGCCGTCGCACTCCCACCAGAAAGAGAGCAAGCACGAATGGAAATGCATAGACGTACGCCGTGGCTTTAGTCAGGATAGCCAACCCTAGACTGCATCCCAGTGCCGCACAGGTAACGCGGCTCGGCCGCCTCTTCCAGATAGCAGCAAAGTAGACGACACACACCAGCCACAGTGTCACTGCATAGTCGTTCTGGGTGGTCGAGGACTGCACCACACCCATCGGGATACTTGCCGCAATCAGAGCTGCCAGAGCTTGCGCACGGACGCCTGCTCCGAGTTCCATAGCGATGAGCGAAACCCCAGCTAGACTGCCAATCATGCTGAACCATTGGACAAGGCTGGCATATCCATCACTGCCACTCAAGATCTGAAGATGCAGAATGGCGTACTCTGCCCACGGATTCTGGTGCAACTGCCTCAGTATGCTCGTCGGGTAGAAGGCAACACTCCGGTTCTGCATCCAGTGGGCGACGCGGGCCATGTGGCAAGTCATCGAGTCCCAATCGGCGGGCGGCGCCAACAGCGCGACCACAGCCGTAGCCAAGGCGATGGCACCGATGCTCAATAGCAGGCACAATTCAAAGCCCGAGATGCTACGCGCCCCGGCGAGTCCTAAACTGAATCCAGGATGGAATCTACTTAGTCGCAGCCTGCCCCTCACGCGGCCAAACTGCACCGCCAGCACCACGCCAAGGCTGTGCTCACACTTGGGCAGCTAGAGTGGAGCCGGACTCGACCATCAGAGTCCGACGAGAGCGTGAGGACCAGCAGTTCTTCGTGGGGCGACGGCTGGCCCTGAGCATCCGCTACCGGCAACCGGCGCATCGTGGCTAGATCATACATGCACACGTACACCGAATAGGGACTCGTCCCCAGATTGGGCGGCAACTCCAGGGTATACTCGTCATCGATGGTCTCTCCTACCTCCCAGAACGAGGTAGGGTAGGCGCCGTGGCCTGGCTGATCATCAGCCTGATCCACAACGACCTGCTGCGTATCCCGCAGTTGCACAGAGACTGTGTAGTCGGTGTCCTGCTGCCCCACGGCCAGCCACTGCAGGTTCAGCGCGAGCATCTGCCCCCCTGCCGCAGGCTCAAGGCGAGCCTCGCCCCCTCGCAACAGAATCGCCGCCCCAAAGCGAACGCCATCCTCCACATGGGCGACTGGCCTCGCAGACGCCTCCTTGCGGATCTTGATGCGCCCCAGCCGCACACTATACCCCAGGTCACCCCCGTTCCCGTCCACCACCGAGACCGGCAGCACCCCCTTCTCCCGGAAGAAGCTCACTTCGAGCCAACCCAGGTGCGCTCCCTGTTCATCACTCTGCAGCCGCATCGCGACATCCTCGCTGTAGAGCGTGCCAGGCTGCCAGGTCGTCGTCGCGTATGCGCCTTGGCCGGGAAGGCGCTGCACCTCGCCGACCATCGTATGCTGCCCTTCGAACGCCTGGATCGCCAGCGTATAGTCCGCCTCTGCCCGCGCAAGCACTCGCCAAAACAGGCTCACGCGGACGGTGCCATCGGGCTCGACAAAGCGGTCGTCGATACGGTAGCCCACCAACTCGGCAAAGCCGCCAAACGTAGCGTGGACGGGCGTAAAGCCGGCAGCCTGATCCGCGGAAAGCTGCTTCGGCATTGCGTATGCCGGCCGAATGTAGAGCACCGGCGTCAACACGGCCAGCAACCCTAGTGCGCCCGCAGTGACTCCCCACCCCAGCCGGCGAACGCGGCCAGGCACCATCGTAGACCAGCCCACGCTGAGCAGAATGCAGATGGCGGGCAGCGCAGGGAGCCAGCTGCGCCCATGGGCGGTCACCGTGCGCATCGGCACGGTCAGGAGCAGCGCCATGATCACCGTTGGGATGATGACCAGCATCAGCGCACCCAGCGCCACGACCAGCCTGCGCGGAGGGCGGCGCCAGAGCCATAGCGCACAGCCGGCCAGCCCCAGCGCTCCCCAGACTGCGGCCGCCGAGTAAACAGGCAGCGGCAGGCCCACGTTGTTCCAGCCAAAGCCTGCCCAGAGCGACGACAGACCATGCTTCAGAGCAGGCCACACCAGGTGCCAGGGGAATTGGCGGCCGCCAAGAAACGGCTCGACGACCTGCATCCACAACAGGCCCACGCTGCGGTCGCCGCCGAACAAACCCACTCCGCCACGGAGATTGCGAGCATACCACAGCCCCACCGCGATGGCGCCCGCTGCCAGTCCGCCGCCCAACCTGATCAGCAGCCGCCGGCGATCAGCTGGCTCGGCGCTGAGCACACAGCCCAGGAGGACCATCAACACCACGGGCAACAGCGCCAGGCCATTCCCCTTGGAGAGGACGGCAAGCGCCGCAGTCCCGAGCATCGCGAGCAGAGCCCACAACCTGGGCCGGCCCCCCATGATGTTCACGGCCAAGAGCCACGTCACCGCAGCGCCGCACATGGTCACCATGATGTCATTGTTGATCACCGCCGTGGAGAAGCGATACTGAGGCCAGAATGCGAGCAGCAGCACGGCCCCCCAGCGTACCGCTGGCTCAAGTGGGAACACCTTCCGGGCTGCCAGAAAGGTGAACAAGAGCCCGGCCGCCCCCAGCAGCACCGACACGAGACGGGCCAGATGAATGGCAAGCGTCGTGCCGCGGTAGGGCCAGGCTTCAGCGGCGGCGTCGTGGACCACACGGTTGCGCCCCCCTTGGCCATCCGGCCAGGACATAGTGGCATTGTACTTGGGAGTCAGGCCGTCATCAACGCCAGCCAAGCCGACGGGCAGGGCTGCCAAGATGTAGTAGAGGGGCGGCTGATGCATCTCATCGTTCTTGGAGGCCGACTTTTCGCCGGGCAGAGGAAGATGCCTCTCCGAGGCCAGGTAACGCACGAAGAAAAAGTGCCCATCCTCGTCATGGGCCTCATACACTGGGATGACCATGCTATAGTATGCGCCCAGCAGGACATGGGCAACCAGGAGAGCGACCAAGGCCCAGGTCTCGGTATGACGTTTCGCCACGCCAGTCCCCTTCAGTAGGCTCCCCGCCATGTGCCGCGCAGAGATCGGTCTTCGGTGGCCGGCCCGATTGGCGCGTCACCTGGCCAAGCTTCACCGCACCCGAACCCCGTTCGATGCACCCGTCACGCGAGCATCGTAGGGCTGCACCATCCCATCTTCATCGTGGGCGAGGCCGCCGGCCCCCAACAGGGAGTGCAGCACGCACCTGGCAGCGATCAGCGCGAAACGAGGCTGCGCGACAAGTGACGGGAAGAGGATGCGACTGATCTCATCGCGAGTATGCGCGCCAAGGATGCTCTGCACCTTGGCGCTCAGCGCCCCCAGCATCGCATCATAGTCCTGACCCGTTGAGCGACTGATGACCCTGTGGACGAGCAGGTGCAGCGCCAACTCTACATGCAGTGGAGTCAGTTCACGGTGGTAATCAGTACCACCCACAATCGATCTGGCCAGCGCCGCACCGCCCCGGAGGCCGGTCACGATGCCACCCACGGTCGTCATCTTGACCTGGGCCGCCGCGTCGCCGACCAGGTAGACCCGAGAGCCGGCTACCTCGCGCCACAGCCGCGCCCGCGGCCGGTAGACTGGGATCTGGGCCGCTTGGTAGCCAAGTGGCTCCAGGCGCTGATCTGCCAGGAAGCGCGCCAGAGCCCGCTGTGCCTGGCGCTCGCCGTCCGCAATCAAGCCCACCACGGCCTGGCTCGGCGGTCTGGGCTCCAGCCAGTAGAAGAAACGAGTAGCCTCTGGGCTGAACCATACCTGCGTCGTCTCTGGCGGGGCCCAGGAAGGCAGCGCAATCTCGACCTGCAGCAGCGAAACATGATCGAAACTGGCCAATCCTGAACGCCTCGCCACGTCGCTGAAAGCGCCATCGGCGGCTACCAGATGCCGTGTCCGCAGGCTCTCCGTTCGCCCTTCAGGGCTCTGCACCGCCACCGTCAGGCCTGCCTCGCCCTCCTCGAACCCCAGGAAGCGATGGCCGGTTCTGATCTCGACTCCAGCCGACTCCGCCCTCGCCGCCAGGGCCTGCACCAGCGCGGCGCGCTCCACAATCAGGTCGGGTTCACGCAAACGAATGGTAGACGACCGGTGCGGCGATACCAGGCGCAGTTCGGGCGTGCGGTTGACAATCGCCTCCGACGGCTCAAACCCAAGGACATCGCACAGGCGATTGGTTATGATGAGCGTACGAGTCGGCGACCCCAGCCGCCGGCTCGCCTCAATGAGTCGTACGCACAGCCCGTTCCCCGCCAGCAGGTAGGCCGTGAACAGCCCTGCAGTCCCACCACCAACGACGACGACATCGGACGTATCAGCGAAGGAACGGTACCCAGGAAGGGTCAGCCCCCGAGACAATTCGGCCCCCTCTAGAAATGATGGCCCGGCATCGGCAAGTGGAACCGAGTGTACCACAGCCCGCCAGGATTGTCCATTTGTCTAGAAGAGGGCCGCGCGGCTCGGGGGCCTGCTCCGGCAAGATGCTGGGCTGCGTCTGCAAGCCCCTAGCATCACCCCTCATGGGCATCATAGGGCGGCGATCAGTCTGCCTTCGAGCCTCTGCGGGAGTACCGGATCGATGCTCTAGCGCCCCCTGAAGGTCAAGGTATCCGCTATAGTCCTCAGCAGGATGACCAGATCCAGCCACAAGGACTGATGCTTGATGTAGTACAAATCGTACTGCAGCTTGAGCAGGGCATCTTCCTTGGACGAGCCATACCCCTGCTGCACCAGCCCCCAGCCGGCCATTCCCGGCTTCACAGCGTGCCGGACGCGGTAAAAGGGGATCTGCTCGGCCAGCTCTTGCACGAACTCAGGACGCTCGGGGCGAGGGCCAACAGCGCTCATCTCGCCCCTGAGGATGTTCAGGAACTGCGGGAACTCGTCCAGGTGAGTCTTCCTGAGGAGGCGACCCACCCTCGTCACGCGTGAATCGTTCCGCGTTGCCCAGACGGCCTGTCCCTTCTCGGCGTCCTGCACCATAGACCGGAATTTGTAGACCCTGAAGACGCGACCGCCCTTCCCAACCCGCTCCTGCGTATAGAAAACGGGGCCAGGGGAGTCGAGGTAGATGGCTGCGGCAATCAGGGGCAGCACCAGTGCGAGGCAGAAGAGCCCGATACTCGACAGCACGATATCGGTCAGCCGCTTGACCAGCGGCCACAGCGCTCCGGTGCCGGGATGATCGATGGGCATAGCCACCGACCAACTGCCGCCGATATGAGCCACAGGCACCCGGCCGGTGAGTCGCTCATAGAGGACAGGCATGGGGACGATGTCCACCCCAAGTTCGAGGCAATCCATCAGCACCTGAAGCAGACCGCCGTGGACCTCATGGGTGATCGCCAGGATGAGAGTCGAGACCTTGTATCGGCCGATCAGCTCGGGCAGGGCGTAGCGATCGCCAAGGATATGCTCAGAAGCCAGGCTATCGGCCGCGGCATCGCTCTGGCTCAACTTCTCCGGATCGTCGTCGATGAACCCCACGACCCCGTAGCTGCCGTCGCCGCATGCCTCTAGAGCTTGAGCGATGGTGCGGCCTGCCCAGCCGGCGCCGACGATCAGGGCATGCCGTCGAAACAGAGGCCGCGAGAAGACCAGCGCGTACAAGGCGCGGCCGAATAGCAGCAGGAGGATGACAAGAAGCGGGAAGGCCCCCAGGGCCAGGCGGGAGGCCGGCAGCGAGGGTGTCAGATAGGGCATCATCATGTAAGCGACAGCAGTAGCCAGCCCTGCCTTGATCACCGGAGGCGCAGATGAGCTCAAGTGCCGCGCTGCATGCGAATTGTAGGCATCAAAGGCGTAGGCCAGCAGCAGCCACACAGCGCTCAATGTCACGAACCAGACGGGTTGCTGAATGAGCCAGCTCCACTGCGGATACTGATGCGCCCTGACGCCAAGAGCCAGCAACAGCGCTCCATTCACCGCCAGCAGATCCTGCAGCGTCAGGATCAAGCGCCGCTCTGTGTACGGCAGGGGCACAGCAGTGGCACCGCGCCCCACAGCAATCCCGCTTCTGCTTTCTGACCCTGGTTCAACTGAGGCCTGTACCCCCGGCACTATCTCATCCTCCTGTACGGCCACACCACGCCTGGGCACAGCACCATCCAGGCTTCTGTCGCCCCCAGACCGCGCCCCATAGGCATCAACTGTGGGAGCTCCAGTCGACCACGACCTGAGCGATGCGCTGAGCGGCACATCCATCCCAGAGAGGAATACCGCCAGATGGCAGCCTGTTCCACGTCTCATCTCCGTCAAGGATCGCCGAGAAGCGCTCCGCGAGGAGTCGCACATCCCGCCCAACCAGAGTATTGGTGCCCATCTCCACGGTGATAGGTCTCTCGGTGCTATCACGCAGGGTAAGGCATGGGACCCTGAGGTAGGTCGTCTCCTCCTGAATGCCGCCGGAATCCGTGAGGACCAGCCTTGCACAACTCATCAGGTGCACAAAGTCCAGATAGCCAAGAGGGTCGATCAGGCACACCTGGCCGTTCTCCGTCTGAGCAGCAATCGCCCCGATCCGTTGCCGCGCTCGAGGGTGCACGGGGAAAACGACCGGCATCCGCTGCGATGCATCCGCTATGGCAGCGAAGAGACGCCCAAGCACTACGTCGTCATCGACATTCGATGGCCGGTGCAGCGTCAAGACGGCGTACTCCATCGGAGCGAGCGACAACCTCTCCAGAACCGCCGACTGGCTGGAAGCTGGCAACAGACTCACCAGGCTATCGATCATGACATTGCCCACCCGAGATACCTTGTTGGCCGGCACTCCTTCGCGCAGCAGATTCATGTCGCCATCGGGTGAAGGTGTGAACAGCAGGTCGGCGAGTTGATCGGTGAGCAAACGGTTGATCTCCTCGGGCATCGTGCGGTCAAAGGAGCGCAGCCCCGCCTCAACATGGGCCAGTGGCACCGCCAACTTGGCGCAGACCAAAGCCGCAGCCAACGTCGAGTTGACATCGCCGTACACCAGCACCAGGTCGGGCCGCATCTCCTGCACTACTCGCTCAAAGGCGACCATGATCGCAGCCGTCTGTTGGGCGTGCGACCCCGAGCCCACCGCCAGATAGTGGTCGGGAGCGGGCAGGCCCAGGTCAGCGAAAAAAACATCGGACATATTCACATCGTAGTGCTGACCGGTGTGCACAAGGACCTGGGCGAAAGCCTTACGCTCGGCCAGTGCCTTCCAGACGGGGGCAGCCTTCATGAAATTGGGGCGAGCCCCAACCACGTGTACCAATCTCATCTATGCGATCCTCATCCGAGTAAACACAGTGATGGGCAACCGGCCGGAGAGCGAGTAGGTCACAACGGGGCTGCGCTGCTTTACGTACCACGTATTGCTGCTCCAACCGTCTTCGACTGTCAGGCGCCCCGGCTTGGTACTGGTAACCTGCAGTTCCATCATCACACCGCCCGGATAGGTAGCCAGGCCGCCCGATGCCCCGGCCAGGCGCACCTCACAGGGAGCCAGGTGGAAGCGCAACACAACGTGGTGCTCGGCTGCGCCCCCGAATGTATCCTCCACAACGACCTGATCTGGGCCGCAGAGGCATACCCTCCTTCTGTGGATCACGGGGTCAGCCAATCGCAGATAGCCATCATGTTCGCCGGTCGCCTCTGCTTGCCCACCACCCGATGAAGCCGCAACCAGCCGACCACGCGCCATGTCGGCCACCCTGAAAGCTCCGGCAAAGCTGGACTGCTCCTGGCCATCGACAGTGGCCGTGCTGTGGGCAGCAGTCCCACGGAAGTAGTCGCGCCAGTGCCCCGCCGGGTACTGGTAGGTGCCCGGATCAACTATGAGCCCCTGGCCTCGACCCCACAACTCGATGCTAAGCGCATCGGCGTGGCCGTGTCCGGGGCAGTGGGCTGGGCCGAGGTCGCCCGCATCGAAGACAAGATACGTGGCCTCGCGCCCGGCACCCGCGCGCAGCACTACGTAGCCTGACTCTGCAAAGGCGTCGCACGACGCAGCTTCTCTCAACGCGCCACTGACCCGGCCGCCCGGCAGGAATTGCCGCCCCACACTGGCACTCATCAGGTCAAGAACCGCCGACGCGGGCAAGGGATCATCCTCGCTGCTATCATTGAGCAGGGGCAGGCGTCCATCGGGCCTGCACAGCGCGGCGGCAAAGCTTGCCATCCTCGCCAGGCATTCCCAGACCGGCTGCGGTACGTCGTGGCCGCTTGCCTGTGCCAACAGGGCTGTCTCCAGCCCATCGAGCCAGACCGCCACATGATAGCTCGCCGAGTTCTCCACATGGCCGCCGTCGCTGCGCACCTGGGCCGCCAACGCCGCCCACAACACACCCAGCCCCACGTGGCGCCAGCGTTCCGCGCGCGGAAGGGTCGAGAAAAGCAACCCTGCCCAGGCGAGCCCTCTGGCATTGGCCACGAGGTGGTTGTTATCGAGATCTCGTTCGAGGTGATGGAGCATATAGTCGGCGTGTTGAGCGATCGCGCCGAGCAAGAGCATATCGCCACCCAGCACGTGCCACGCCGCAGCCCACACGGCTAGCCGCCTGGACGTTGGATAAGGCTCCCAGGCCACGCCCCGGCCAACTGGCACGTGATCCAGCCAATCCCGCCAGAGCGTCAAGAACTCCTGCGCGCCTCTGCCGTCCGATAGCACCGGCCAAGCCCATTCCCAGCTATGCAGAGAAAAGCCCCAGAGCGGATCAGCGATGGGCGACCGCATCCACGACACGGGCACCGCCAGCGGGAGCGCCTGTTGGTTGAGCAGTGTCAGGAGTGCGCGTTGCCGGTCCCACGCCCTGCCCAGGGGCGACCCAGCGCGCAGGGCCGCAAGTTGGCCCAGCAGTTGGCGTTGCGCGCCCGGTGCCGGCTCGAAGCACGACCTAGCCGGGGCAGAGCGAGGGTACATCCGGCCAGCCAGGCAGGGATCCAGCAGCCGGAGACGCAGGCGACGCTCCAGGCGGCGCACGACGCGGCGCAGCCCAGCGCGCCTCGCCGTCAGCCAGGCAGCACGCATCCCTCCAAGAGGCATCACAGGCTCAGGCGCCTCGCTTGGCCTTCAGCGCTCGACTCCGGATCACCATCTGCAACACTCCTTCCATCTGCTGCGCCAGCATCCGGCGATCAAACCTCTCACGAATGCAAGCATACCCTTGCCGAGCGTATCCAGCGAGATCCTCCTGAGTGCTGGCCATCCTGAGCACGGCCTCGGCGAGCCCGGCCGAGTCCCCTGGCGGGATGACGATGCCTCCTCCGGCCTGCTCGACAATAGCAGCCGCCTCGCCTGCAGCGGCAAGGATGACCGGGCGGCCATGCCCCCAGGCCTCTAACATCTTCGATGGCACGGCATCCTCGACTCTATCGTTGACGAGCGGCACGAGGCAGACGTCCGCCGTCGCGAGGAGGGAGGGCATCTCCTCTCGGGGTTGTCGCGGGAGCAGAGTGACGTTTGTGAGGCCCAGGTCTCTGATCTGCCCAGCCAGCGCTTCGCGACGACGGCCGTCGCCCACAATCACAAAGCGAATACTCTCGTGTTCCCGCAGCCGGTCGGCGGCTCCGGCGACTATCTCCACCCCCTGGGCCACACCGATCAGGCCGGCATAGAGAACGACGAACTTGCCCTCCAGCCCCAGTTCGGCCCGTTTGTCGTCGACCGCCGGGGGCACCTGGTCCAGGTCCACACCATTGGCAATGACCGTCAGCTTGCGTTCTGGTACGCCGGCGGCCACCAGCTTGGCCCGTTTGCTCTCGGTTACCGGGGTGACATGATCGGCATTTTTGTAGAGGAAGCGGGCCAGGCGCCCTCCCAGGCGCGCCATGACCGAGTCTTCAGCCAACTCACCGGCCTCCACAGCCACGTCTGGCCAGATGTCCCGAATGTCGAAGACAAACGGCACCCGCCATAGGCGCGCCAGGGCCAGGGCGGGCAGCCCCACAAAAGGTGGCGGCGATGAAGCGACGACGACATCGAATCTGCGGCCGGCCGCGAGGCCCATCACTGCAGACGAAGCCACGAACGAGAAATAGTTCGCCAGCCGGCGAACGCTACTGCGATAAGCGGAGGCATAGACCCATGTCCTGAGCACGTGAACGCCATCCATAACCTCGCGCAGGCGCAGCTTGCCGCGATAGTCAGAAGGAACAACCCCCGTGGGATAGTTGGGAAAGCCGGTAATCACGGTCACCTGATGCCCCAGGTGCACCAGACAGCGGGCCAACCCGTGCAGGCGCGCTGCGGCTCCCCCCATCTCAGGCGGGTAGAACTGTGACACGATCAGGATTCTCAAGCGTCCACTCCCGCCCCGAGGCTCATCGAGTGACTGCCGGCGCCCTCCTGCTGCACCCTAGCTTCCCTCCAATCGACACGCTGCGGCCGGCCGCTGCGCAGCGCGTCGATGATGCGCAGTGTAGCCAACGTCGTGCGGATCAAGCTCGTGAAGGGGATCGGCATGGGCCCACCCGTACGCACGGCATGAACAAAGGCCGCGAGCTCTGCCGCATGCCCCTTGTCCTGCCGCAGACGGCTGCGCCACACTCGCCGCCGGCCTCCGGCGGCGGTCTCCAACACCCGGAAATCGTCCAGTACCGCCACCCGCCCGCCGCCGAGCGCCTCCACACGCTCCTTGGGAAAAGCCTTGTCGCCGCCGGCTGCGTAGAGAATGCTGCCTACCGATCCATCGCTGAAAGCGATCTGCACCGCGACGTTATCCCCTGCGGCCGAGTCGTGGCCTGCTCCCGCTGCGGCGCCCATCGCATACACTTGCGCCGGATCGGCTCCAGTGAGGTACTGCATGAAATCGACAAAATGGCACACCTCACCAATGATACGGCCCCCACCTTCCTCCGCATCCTGCAGCCACGAACCTGATGGCAGAGAGCCCGCATTCACCCGGTAGTGGATAAGGAGTGGCCCTGCGCCCTCGAGGAACTCACGCATCCGCAGGGCGAGGGGTGCAAAACGCCGGTTGTAGCCTACCATCAGCAGCGCCCGCCGCTCCGGCGGCTGCATGCCGTCGGTCGCGCCGCCCTGTGAGTTCGGCAGCCCATTGTAGGTCTCCACAACGGCGGCCAACTGGCCCTCGGTTATGGCCAGGGGCTTCTCGACAAAGACAGGCTTGCCTGCCTGCAGGGCCTGAACAACCAGGGCCGCATGGGATCCGTGCCGCGTGGCTACCAGGGCTGCATCGACCTCAGGATCGCCCAAAACGTGGCCCGCCTCGCTTGTGCAGTACGCTGCCCGGTGCTTGCCCGCAACATGCCGCGCCGACAGGCCTGATGCACTGCAGACCGCGCGCAGTGCGACTCCGTCAACACTCCTCAGCGCAGGCAAGAGCACCCCCCGGGCGAAGGTGCCCGCCCCGATCAGGCCAAGGCGCAAGACAGAGCCCTGCGGCAGAGCCGGTGAGGCAGGCGATGCGCCGGTCCTTTCAGCCCTGAGCCGCACGACCGGCGGCATTTCCGCTGCCTCAGCTTGCCTCTCGTACGTCAAGATGACGCCGAGAGCCTCGCCGCTGCGGTCCCCGGAAATCAGCTCATAAGCTGCGGGGGCCTGGTCGACGGTGAAACGGTGCGTGACCAGAGGCCCCACCTTGACCCGCCCCTGCGACAGCAGCGCCAGAAAGGCCTGCATGTTGCGGTTCTCCGTCCACCGGACGTAGCCTATGGGGTAATCGTGCCCATGCTCTTCATAGCCGGGATCATAGCGCCCAGGGCCGTAGGAGCGCGAAAGTCGCAGATCCAGTTCTTTCTCATAGAACAGCTTGCGCGGTACATCAAGGCCCACCAGACCCAGCGCCACGACCCGGCCTCGATCCCTACAGGCCTCGCCGGCCAGCTCCACAGGTGCGCTGGATTTGGTCGAAGCGACGATGATGACGGCATCGGCGCCGTAACCGCCCGTGACCTCTCTGCTGCACGCCAGGAGCTCGGCGCCACTCGTGACGGCCCGATCGCACCCCAGCTGCTCAGCCAGCCGGCCGCGGGCCAGATTGGGATCCATACCCAACACATGGCACCCGTTGGCCTTTAGGAGTTGGGCGGTGAGCTGCCCAACCAGCCCCAGGCCCAAGACCACCACCGTCTCGCCCAGGGTGGGCTGGGCTTGGCGCACGCCCTGCAGAGCGATCGCCCCCAGGGTGGCGAACGCAGCATCCTCGAAGGATATGGCTCTCCCCTGCCCCTCGGCCTCTACCGGCAGCCTTGCCACCAGGTTCTGCGGCACAAAGACGACCTCTGCGTGGTTGGCATAGCCCGCACCAGCGCAGGCGACGCGATCGCCGGCCTGCAGCCCCGCTGCACCGTCACCGACGTCGATCACCGTGCCCGCGCACGAATACCCCAGGGGCGTGAGGGCATCCAGCCGGTTCATCACCTTCTGGTAGGCTGTGAGCACACCCTCTTGCTGCGCCCGGTTGATCGCCTGGCGCACGAGGTCAGGGCGCTGCCGTGCCTTTCCGACCAGGCTCGCCTGCGCCAGGCTCACCATCGCGCGCTCGGTACCGGGGCTCACCAACGAGGCGGCCACCGCCACAAGCACTCCACCCGCGCGGAGCGCCGGGCCCGGCACATCCATCACATCTAGCTTACCGGTCCGGTAGTTCTGTACGACCTGCTTCACTACACTCTCCGCTTCCTGCTTGGCCTCCCGGCGCACCCGTCCTCACTGCTCCTGCCACTGCCTCGCCATGATCCAGCGCTGGATACCCTGCCATCACAGTGCCTCCACATTGGCCGGGCGCAGGGGTCACGAGCACCGCCCTGCAATCCGCTCCAGAGCGCCCCCCAGGGTGCATGCCTCGCTGGTGTACATGTACACCTTGCGCGGCAGCATCGCCATGTTGTGCTTCCAGGTCTCCAGGTCATCGGGCACGATGCTGCAAAGCCTATCCACCACCGCTACAACGTCCTCGTCCTCGATGATCAGGCCGATACCATAGCGGGCCACGTCCACGGCATCACAAGACCCTGCCCTCGATATGATGGGCACCTGAAACAGGCAACTCTCATAGAACCGGTTGGGCCTGGCCCAGCGCAGATTCCAGTCATTAGGCCCCAAGGGCTGGTAGCATGCCCAGACGAGATCCACGCTACTGTACAGGGCCGGCAGGTCTTGCGGCGAACGGAACTCGCCAAGATACTCGATGTTGTCGTACCTAGCTGCTTGTTGTGGAAGATCGACAGGGTTCATTGGAAACCCCGCCAGAACCACCTCTACGTCCCTCGGTCGGGATTCGGCAAACCCCTTCAGTACGCGCCATGACCATTCGCATCGCAAGTTGCCAAAGTATCCAATGCGCAGCGGCCTGTCTCTGAGTGGCCTGCCGGCCAAGGAGCTCTTGATACCCTCGGCAATCATCTCTTGCGCAAAGCTCGATTCCACCTTGTTCTCAATGACCATCGCCGGGACAGATGCGCGAAGCCATCGGCGATAGTACACCTCAATGAAGGCCGGCGTTGTGGCTACCAGCAGAGAGCACGAGTTGACCAGGCACCTATCGATCATGCGTACCAAACGGCCCATCAACCCCGGAGCAACCTGCACCTCGCGGATATCCGCCGTTTCCACAACCACTGGTCTTCCCAATCCTAATCCGGCAACAAGTGCCATCAAGGCCATATCTGGGCCAAAGGCATAGGCCGCATGACTGCGTTTCATGGCACGCCGCAACGCTGGTAGAGCGGCGAGTATCCTCGGGATTCGCTGCAAGTAGCGGCCATGGGCTATCTTGCCTAGGCTCTCCGCGGGGCAATCGGGCATGCGGCCCGAATGGGAATCCCGCTCAAAAGCCGCGACCTGGACAGCGAAGCCATATTCCTGCAGCATCGAGATACGCTTCGAGTGCCTCGGGTCGCCCAGCAGTGGCAGGATGGCGAGGATTCTTGTTGGCACATGCCTTCCACCGACATCATCATGTGAACGCGCACTCACAGGGATACGCTCCGCGCTGCCAGGCGCGAGAACAGAGCCTGGTATCGCACTGCCGTTTCCTGGATCGAGAAGAGGGATCTCGCCGTGCTCCTGGCCCTGCGGCCAATGTCGTCTCGCAGCGCCCGGTCGCCAAGCAGTTGCGCGACCCTGTCTGCGATTGCAGCGGGATCGTCAGTACTCACCAGCAAGCCATTCTCACCACTGCGCACAATCTCACGAATGCCAGGGATATCTGTGCCGATGCAGGGCAACCCTGTCGCCATCGCCTCCAGCAACGCGTTCGGCATCCCCTCCGCACGCGAGGGCAGGACGAACACATCTGACGCCTGCAGGGCCTGCTCGACGCAATCGGATCGCCCCATCAGGGCCACGCTACAGCCCAACTCGTTCTCGTCAACAGAGCGACGGATTTCCTCCACAAACCCCGGCTCGGCCTCTGCCCCTTCCGTAGGCCCCACCAACAACAGCCGTCCCTTCGCCCCACGAGCTACGAACATCCCGAATGCCTGGATGAGGGCCTCCACGCCCTTGCGCCGGCAGATGCTGCCGACATACATCACGACGAACTCATCCTCATCGATGCCAAGCCGCGCGCGGACTCGGCGCCGCTCCTCATCTGAAACCGGGTGGAAGCGATCAGTGTCTACCCCATTCGGTATGTAGCAGATGTCGGAAGCCCTGACCCCCAACTGACGCAGGCGCACAGCCGAGTCCTCGTTCAGTACCACGACGGCGCTCGCCAGCCGGAGCATCCGCTGCCTCAACACGGCGAGCGGCTTTCTCGTCCTAGAGGCCTCGCCTCTGGCAATGCGCACGACCACCGGTCTGCGCAGCAGCCGGCCGAGCACAACCAAGAGCGGCGCCGGGAAATAGGCCATCGGCAGATAGAGGACGTCGAATGCATGTCGACACCGCACGATGTGGGCACACGCCCGAAGCGAGAACTCGATCTGGGCCACGGCGCTGTCTCGCCGCGCGCGCACCGGCAACGCACTTGTCTGGAAGGGCTCACTTCCCGCGGTCGGTTGGGGCGGCTGGCCGTCTCGCGCCGACAGCCATGTGAACCTGACCAGCCCTGGGTCGCAGGCAGCAATCATGGTCCGAGTCTGCCTGATCCAGCCGGCATACTCGTATGGCGACGAATAGCTTGCTATCAAGACACGGACTGGTCGCTGTGTGCTCAATCCACCGCGCCCCTGACTGTCAACTGGTACAGGCCGGCGCCTGCAGGCCGGTCAACTGCTGCTCGAGGAATGAAACGACTCTCTGCGCGCGACGATCCCACGTGTAGGCCCCCACATCCAGCCGGGCCTGTCGACCCAGGCGGAGCGCCAGGCTGGCGTCGCTCAGCAAACGCCTGATCGCATTCGCAATGGCCAGCGTGTCGTCGGGCGCTACCAACAGAGCGTTCCGCGAATCGCTCAGGATTTCCCGCATCGGCGGTAGGTCAGACGCAACGATTGGTCTCGCCGCGGCCATGTACTCAAACACCTTCAGGGGCGACATGAAGGCTGCGGAGCGAACCGCTGTCGTGTAGGGCGCCAGCAAGATGTCGGCTGCGGCCAAATACTGGGCAACCTGAGCAGGCGCCACTGCCGCTCGGAACTCGATGTTTGCCGGGCCGCGGCGTCTCGCGGATTCCGCGCGCAACGCGGCCTGCCTTGGCTTTCCTCCCAGGCACATGATCTGTACCTCGGGCACGGCATGGGCCACTTCCATCAGAAGCCCCAGGCCTCTGTCGTCGGCGAGTGTACCCGCGTACAGCGCCAGTCGTCTCTCCGCATCGATGTAAAGCTGCCGTCTGGCCTCAAGCTGCTCCATGTCGGATCTGAGCAAGTCGGCCTGAATGCCATCGTGGGCAACCAACAAACGCTCTTGGGCGAACCCAAAGCGCTCGTACAGCCCCGCCAGAGCGGCAGAAATGGCCACCACGCCCAGGAACGCGGGCTCGGCGGAGAGGCTGACCAGCGCCCCGAGCGAGCCGTCGGCAATGTAGAGCTCGTACTCATGTGCTTCAAGAGCCGTCGGCACGCCGCGCCCAATGAGTCCCACGGCAATCCGCGGCGATCTGGTGTACACCGCTGGCGGGCGCTGCCTCGCCAGATAGCCGACGACCCCTCGCGTATAGAGATCGACGCGGACGCTTCGGTAGGCGATGCTGGGATACAGCCGGGTTGGCGGAATGGAGCGGTGCAGGCCATAGTAGGCACGGATGTCTATTCTCCTGGCCTTCTCCCTCAGGTACGAGAACGGCTCCCACGGGGCAAGCAGACGGAAGCCGGGCACGAGATCGGCCAAAGCCGCGCTCATGCGCATGACCTGGATGCTGTTGGCAGAGCTCGCAGGAATCCGCGAGCTGCACGCATAGACCAGATCACGCATCGGCCTGTGCGCCGCTTTCCATGGCATGCCTTCGCAAGGCCCGCGATGCAGGGCCAATGGCGCTCATCAATCCAGCCCCGTGGCTCTGAGCAGGGATTCGACGCGATGCCGGTAGGTGTGGCCGGCCATCACATACTCAAAGGCCCGTTCGACCATCGCATGCCGGAGGTGCTCATCCCTGAAGCGGCGGACTGCATCCTCTATGCTCGCCAGATCCTTCTTGACGCTGACATAGTGCTCGTCCGCCACCAGGATGCCGTTATACTCGCCTTCGATGAGCACCTGGCAGGTCTTGGTGCCAATGGCCTCGAAATGCCGTGGTGAGATGGCCTTCCCTGATACTGTCCCTGTACTCCTGCCGAACGAATTCGCATAGACCTCGTCAAAGGTAGCCGCTGGATGGGTTCTGCTGTATGCTTCAGCTCTGGCGACGGCCTCTCCGGTCCTGTCCAGGAAGTACGTGCCCGACTCGGCCCCCAGAATCGCTTTGCAGGCGCGGAGAAATCCTGCCCACTCGTCACGCGGCAACCTCTGTGCGCGGATATCGCAGCTCAGCCCCAGATCATGCCCATGACGTTCAAAGTACCTGACGAGGTTGGTCCTCTCCATATCGCCAATCTGGTTGTGGTACAGATCGCCGATAAAGCCGATATCTATGGCCCGTGGTGTGCCCGGCTCAGGGCAGTAGACTGCCGGGTTCAGTGCGTGCGGCATGGAGAGGACTCTGGACGGCCCTGCCCCCTCATACAGCCAGCGCGCAGTCTCTAGCGGAAGCTGGCTGCACACGAAATCGGCCTCGGCCGCCTGGATGAGGCCGATCTTCTCAGCCATCCGCCGGTACTCGTTGCCGACAAAGACGACCAGTCTGCCCCGCCGGCGTCGAAACCATCCTGCGGTCCTGCGCAGCACCGAGAGGCCCCCGTGGCCTGCCGAATGCAGGACGATGATGAGGGGATACTCGGCAATGGCCGATCGGCACTGCAGATAGTCAACGAGGTTGAGGATGTTACATACACGAACATCGAGCAGAGGGTGCTCGCACAGCGCCTCCCGCCAATCCGCTACGTAGGACAGGGCCTCGTACCGCTGCCCCAAGTGCCGCTGCAGCAGGGGCCAACGAGCCAGCCAGGCCGGAAGATCGGTGCCATTCTTCAGGTGCAACAGGCCCTGTAGCAGAGTATCGGCGATGATGGTCCCCTCGGTGCCTCGCCCATTGGCCTCAAGAACTAGGGTCTTGACTCGCTCTCTCATCGTACCATCTACAACTCATTACCCAACAGAAGAGGCGGTTCCCGCACGGAAAAGCAAACCATCAGGGGCGCTCTCCCGCGAGCAGGCGCTCGCGGACGGTCTGGCACACCAGCTCTACGCCCTCGGCCAGAGACACCCTGGGAATCACCCCCAGGATCTCCCTCTGCCGGTCCAGCATGGGCCTCTTGATGAGGGTCATGCGCTCCGGCAGGTCTCGGGCAATGATGAGCTCCGCTGGCGCTCCCAATTCCCTGCGAATCATCTCGGCCAGGTTGGCAATCGGCACCACGTCAGGATGACCGATGTTGATGACGCTGTATTGGCAGGCGTGGACTGCGGCCTCAATCGCGCGCACAGCATCGGAGACGTGCAGCCAGCCACGCGCGCTGCCACGGTGCACTTCGATGGGTCTGCCCAGGGCCAAGTTGACGGCAAAGCGGATCATCGCGGACCGATGGTCGCCAAAGTGCTCTCGTTCATCGTACATCATGAACGGCCGCAGGGTCACGGCACGCAGGCCATACATCCTGGCCTCGTATTCCACCAGTTGCTCGCCCAGGAGCTTGGAGAGCCCATAGCGGTTGTTCGGGCGAGGGTTCGAGATGGCCTCATCCATGGGGTCGCAATCCGGCCCGTACACTTCGGAGGTCGAAAAGAACACCGTCATGGCGTTCACACGCTTGCACAACTGAAGAACATTGTTGATGCCAGCCAGGTTGGTTGCGATTGCCAATCCGCTCGCCTGCTCGCAGGTCACACGGCTCACCATGGCCGATAGCACAAAGACAACATCAGGCCCCCAGTCGAACGCAGGCAAGAGATCGACGGGATGGTTGATATCGGCCATCAGGTAGCCATCACGCCACCCAGCACGGATGTCGACTTCCAGCACCTCATAGCCCCTCTCGCGCAGATACCGCACGAGAGGCACCCCAATGTTGCCTTCTGAACCAATCACCAGAGCCCTAGTCACGATTCCGATCTCCTTATTGGGCCCGACCCATGCACCTCGCCAACCGGTCGGGCGGGCACCCCCGCCACGATGCAGAAGGGCGGCACAGAGTGGGTCACGACAGCGCCAGCCGCTACAATCGCTCCCCGGCCGACCGAAACGCCGGGCAGCACTATCGCTCCGGCACCTATCCACACATCGTCTTCCACCAGCAGTGGAGCATCCTCGATTTGTCCATAACGAGGCAAGGTCTTGGGGTGCCCCCGTGTCGTCAGTACTGCATGCGCAGCGATCAACACTCGGCTTCCGATGGTCAGCCCGCCACTCGCCCTAAGCACGACAAACTCGCCAATGTCCACACAATCGCCCAGCCGGAGGCTCTGCGGGTCGTAGACCACCACCGGCATGCGCAGGCGGACATCCCGCCCCACCGCGGCACACTGATCCAGAATGCGCCTCGCCCTGTGCTTCTGGACTTGATCCAGCAGATGACCCAGCAGCGCGAGCCAAGGCCCGCCAAGAGCACGCCTCAAAGTCATAGGCCTTCCGCAGCGACACCAGCCCCGCGCGATGAGGGCTGGCGGAGATGATAAAGAAAGGCTCCCACATAGAGGGCCACAGCACACCACTGACTGACGATCTTGGCCACAACGATGCCCGCGAGGCCATACCTGACCAGGGCCAGATAGAGCGCGAACGCCACCACCGGCATGCCGAGCGAAGAGACGTAGACGAACCTCACCTTCCTCTGCGCCCTCAGAACGTTCGCCAGATAGGTCGCGGGCGCGGTGACTGCGAGGCTCAGCCACAGCCACTTGCCATATGGCACTGCCACCGCATAGCGCTGCGAAAACAACAGCGGCACAAAGACCGGTATCGCGACGAACCCAACCGCCCCAACCGCTGTGAACACGACCACTAGGACGGCTAGCCTCTTTCTGAGGTACTTCCACGCGGCTGCGACCGATCCAGCCTTGTAGACGGCAGGAGCGAGCATTTGGTTGAACACTCCGTAGAGCGACTTGATCTGTGTCGGGAAGACCAGCGCCACGGTGTAGATGGCCACGTCCGCAGCCGAAAGACGGCTGTTGATGATCAGCTTATCGGTGAGCACGAGCCCCCCCAACAGGCTGGCAACAGTGGCGTGAAGGCCAAAGACCACCGTCTGCGGATGCGACACTTCGCTGGTTCTGCGCGCCAGGAGGCAAAGCACCACTACCAACGAAAACACCGCCTGCAGCCCCATCACCATGAGCACCAACTCGGTCAGCGCAATCCTCTGCAGCAGAGCGAACACGGCCAGTGCCCCGACTCCGATTGCGGACAGCGCAACCTGAAGGCCTGCATTCAGGCCCAGCCTGCCCCGGCCGATAAGCCACGGTGGCCATATTGTGGCCAGATTGCCGAGTGGGAACAACAGGGCAGCAGCGGCCACTCCCAGACTGAGCGTGGGTTGAGAGCTGCGATAGTACACAGCCACACCGGCAAGGGCCAGGGCTCCCAGGACCGTCACCGCCAAGTTCAGGCCGGTAATCCTCAGCAAATTGCCATCGTAGCGCCTGGCAGCCGATATCGTCAAGCTCTCGCTCAGCCCAGTGAGACAGAATGAGGATACAATGCCCACAAAGGATAGCACGAGTTGGTACTCGCCATAGATAGCCGGCGACACCCCGCGTGCCAGAATGCTGTTGCTGCCAATACCGAGGACGATAAGCAGCACCTCGGCCACACCCAGGTTCCCCAGTGTCAGTAATGCCGCGCGCTTCTCTCTGGCCTTTGCCCACAGTCTTCGCAATGCCACGTCCTGCAACTCGAACGCTCGCAACACAGCGATCCCTACTGAGCCCAACGCCTGGCCGAACAGACCAGCCGTGCAGACAGTAGGCCGATGCGGCATCCCCGCCGGCGTTCTGGCTCAGTCAATGCGGTCCTGCCTCTCTCGGCCAGATGCCGGCTAGCGTCCGATGCTGCCATATGCCACCCCATCGGAGAAAGTCAACAGAGGCTCAACATGAAGCTCCTGCTGGAGCTCGGCTGCTGATGGCATGTACCAACGCGTCGTGCTAAAGTAGACCAACACGCCATCACTCGCCTCCAGAGCCCTCCCCATCCTGAGCATGTCGCCGGCATAGCCCTCTTCAGTCCTTAGCGTGATAGGATTGGCCTTGCGAGGAATAGGAATAGCGGGCTTCCCCGTCAGGAAGTAGAGCGCATCGAACCTATTGGAGAAGATGGGGCGCCCAGGGTCCAAACTCCTCACATACTCCACCGCCTCCGATCGTTGCCAGGCCACATTGGCATAGCCCAGCCCGCTGCCGTGGGCACTCGTGATCCACGCTGCTCCCCGAGCAACCTGCGCTCCGGCCAGAGCGATGGCTGTAACAACCAGCATGCTGCGAAGCAGGCCGTCTCCCTTTCGTCGTCGCAGCGCCTCATGAACAAGGCACAAAGCCCCGACAAGAATCGCCGGATAGAGCGGGGAGAGGATCCGTACGTCGACGGGAGTGCTGGCATCAAGCAACGAAATGGAGGCGATCAGCAGACCCCCGTAGGCTACGCAGTAGAGTGCCGACAGGCAGAGAACTCTCCCAGCCGGCTGCTGCAACCACTTGCCAGACTCTATCCCTTTGAGACTCGCCCATCGCACTCCCGCCAGGAGCAGCAACCCTACCGCAAGCGCACAAGATAGGACTGCAGCCCAAACGCCAGCCGGCCCGATGTGCGCAAGCAAGCTCCGGCCAAGGCCAAGAGGTGTCAAGCCGGGCAGGAGCCACTGCCAGACAGTGTCCACGGCGCTCGCGACGTGCCGGAGAGTTGGGGGATGCCACGCCAGGCTTCGATGGGCCACGCCAGCGCCAACATGGATGCTCCAAGCCAGCCACAGCAACATGGGGCCGCAGGCAACAGCCAAGAAGGCTGCAACGTCAGCCCATTCTATCCCCCGCGTTCCTCTATCAGCAAGCACGATGGCGACAAATCCGGTAATCAACAGCGCAGCCCCTGTGTATCTGGTGAGGAACGCGATGGCCACCACGATGGCGGCGGCGACGGCTCTCCGCAGCGACGGATGCTCAACGTATTCGGCCAGCAGCAGCAGCGCCAACAAACCCAGCGCAATGAACAGGGGCTCCGTCCAGGCCCACGAGTGCACATACAGCATGTCATAAGACGTCAGCATCAGCAGCCCGCCAAACGCGGAGAGTAAGAGCGACCGCGTGCTCCGGCGGACTGCGGCGCCTGTGACGACAATGGTGACGCCAAACAGCAGGATGCTCAACCACTTGGCAGCCAGCGCCACGTCTACGCCCAGAGCCGCGACTGAAGCCAGGAGTACAGGGTACACTGGCGGGACTTGGGTCATGGGAACGATTCCCCCATTCGGCGAGAAGGTGGTCAAGCCCTGGCCGGCAAGGAAGCTTCGCGCGGCGTGGACATAGGCCACCGAATCGGGGGAGACTCCGATGCCCAGGGCACTGGCATGGGCCAGGCCCAGCATGCCAAGCGCCGCAAGGCTCAGGAGGATAAGGGCTGTGCTCGTGCTCTGCGGCCACAATGCCCGGGGAGGAGACAAGGTCGCTATCCTTTCACTGCGACGAATGCGAAAGCGCCCGTGGTAGTACACAGGCGAAGGTGCTCATCCACGCTGCGGCCCCTTCTCTGAGCGATCAAACGGCACACCTCATGTGCGGCACGAATGGGCGCCGTCAAGGTACTGCGCACGACGGGCGGCATCCCGGGCAGTAGAGCTTTCGCCAACGCAGTCAAAGCCGTCCAGTCCTTGCTTGGCGCGATGTACCGTACCTCAAAGCCGCCATACTCCAGTAAGTTCAGCAACCCCAGATGAGTATGATGGTAGTAACTGTCGGCATGGAAAGGCTCGAGAAACGCCACGGTGCCGATGAACCTCCCATGGGGCTTCAGCACACGATAGGTCTCACGCATCATCACCAGCGGAAAACGAATGTGCTCCAGCACTGCGACTGATAGCACGAACTCAAAGCTGGCGTCGGCGAATGGAAGAGCGTGGGCATCGCCCAACAGCATTGCTTTCGGGGATTCGTGGTCCAGACCAACGTATTCGAACCCCGCATGCTCGCAGACCCCCTTGTGTAGCCCGCTCCCGCACCCAAGGTCGAGCATCATGCTGTCTTGTCCACACGCCATGGGGAAATGGCTCATCAGTTCCCTGGTCAGGTGGTGCGGCACGCCGAATCCGATAAAGTCCACCTCGGCATCAGCGTCCATTGGTAGCGGGGCCAGGTCCAATCCCGACAACTGCCGTAACGGAGTCCCCAGTTCGATCTCGAGGTTGTACTCCTTCGGCTGCTCCAGACGTAGGTCCAGAGCCCCTGAGGCATTGCACCCGTATTCTGCGCGGCAGCCTGTGCACATCGCACCCTCACTCGTCTGTACTAGCGAGTGTTCGCAGTAGGGACATGCCAGAATCTTCCACACATGGCTGGAATACGGATACATGAGCGTCCTCCTGCACTCGCGCCTTGGTGAACTTGCGCCATCGCCGCCGGGTGTGGCAACAATCATACGGCTACCTCTCGACGACTGGACAAGGCCAGAAAATGCTGGTGCTACGACAATTCGTGGACGATTTCCTGAGACGCTCTACCACTACCAAATGCCGCTGGCGGCGAGCCAGGCGGAGTGTCGACCCTCGCACAGCGGACGATTTCGTCCTTGTTCGCGCCTACGAGGACGTTCCATCCGGCATCAACGGTCTCCACCCACTCTGTCTCTGCACGCAAGGTTATGCAAGGTATCCCGAAGAAGTAAGCCTCCTTCTGCATTCCCCCTGAGTCAGTCAGAATAAGCCGGGCTTGCTGCTCGAGAGAGAGCATGTCGAGGTATCCCAGGGGCTCGATCATTCGCACATGGTGCCGGGCCGATGCCCGAACGTCATCGCCCAGCTCGGCTATCCTCTGTCGCGTGCGGGGGTGAACCGGAAATACGACCGGCTCATCAATCTCCTCTAGGGCAGAGAGGATACTCCGCAGGTTCACAGGGTTGTCGGTATTGAGCGGGCGGTGGACGGTGGCCAACAGATACCCTTTGGGTGCCAGCCCGAGGTCCTCCAGGATCGTCGATCGCCGCCGAGCCACCTCGGCGAACTGCAACACGGCGTCGTACATGGTGTCGCCCACCAGGTGAACGCCCACACTGATGCCTTCACGGGACAGGTTGGCTACCGCCGTCTGGGTGGGGCAGAAGAGCAGGTCCGAGCAGTGGTCGGTGAGGACTCGGTTGTGCTCCTCGGGCATTTCGCGGTTGAAGGAGCGGAGTCCGGCCTCGATATGACCAAGTGGCACATGCAGCTTACAGGCTGCCAGCGCGCCGGCCAGCGTCGAGTTGGTATCGCCATAGACCAGGACCCAATCCGGCCTCTCCTCCAGTAGCCGCCGCTCGATTCCCTCAAGCATCCGTGCCGTCTGCCAGCCGTGGGGCCCCGAGCCAACGGCCAGGTTCGCATCGGGCTCGGGTATTCCTAGTTCGTCGAAAAACACCTGCGACATGCCATAGTCATAGTGCTGCCCGGTGTGCACGAGATACTCGTGATGGCCCGCCTCCCATAGCGCCTTGCTCACTGGCGCTGCCTTGATGAACTGCGGCCTGGCGCCGACGACGGTCAGGACCTTCACGGGCTAGACCGTCTTACCATCATAGAAGCGGGCAACGGCTCCGACGACACATGCGAGCATGTCGCCAGTAAGCTCGGGGTAGATGGGCAACGCCAGCACCTCGGAGGCCGCGCGTTCGCTGTTCGCCAGATCGCCCTCCCGATAGCCCAACTCTGCAAAGCACGGCTGCAGATGCAGCGGCAGGGGATAGTAGACCTCAGAACCGATATGCCGCTCCTTGAGGTAGGCCATCAGGCCGTCGCGCTGCGCCACGCGCACGACGAACTGGTTGTAGATGTGCCGCCCGTAGCCCGCATCGCGCGGCAGGACCACAGGATACGGCGAGTCACCATCCCCCGCCAGCCCAACCTCCCGGAAGAGACGCTGGTATGCCTCGGCGTTCACTTGACGCCCTGCAGTCCACCGATCCAGATACTTGAGCTTGACACGCAGCACTGCTGCCTGGATGGCATCGAGGCGGAAATTGCCGCCCACCATTTTGTGATAATACTTGGGCTTGGCGCCGTGTCCGCGCAGCAGGCGCATACGCTCCGCCAGCTCTGGATCATGGGTCGTCACCATCCCCCCATCTCCGATACCGCCAAGGTTCTTCGACGGGAAGAAGCTGAAGCAGGCGATATGCCCGATGGAGCCCGCACGCTGGCCTTGGTACTCGGCTCCGATGGCCTGTGCTGCGTCCTCAATCACAAAGAGGCCGTGTTGCCGGGCGAAATCCATGATCGGGCCCATTTCGGCCATTTGGCCGAAGAGATGTACCGGGATGATCGCGCGCGTACGGTCAGTGAGGGCTGCCTCCAGGCCGCAAGGGTCGATGTTGAAGGTCTCTGGCTCGACATCGACGAATACAGGGCGCGCGCCCAGCCGGGTCACGCAGCCCGCGGTGGCGAAGAAGGAGTACGACGTGGTGATGACCTCATCGCCGGGCTTGATGTCGAGCGCCATCAGCGCGATCAGCAGGGCATCGGTGCCAGAGGAGACCCCAATCCCGTGCTCACACTCCGAGTAGGCTGCCACCTCTCGTTCCAATGCCTCAACCTCAGAGCCGAGGATGAACCGTTGCGATTCCAGTACCCGATCGACCGCCTCCCGCACCTCGTCCCGTATCGCCGCGTACTGAGCTTTCAGGTCCAGCAATGGAACAGGTTGATCCGACATAGCGCCCCTTTCCCCGGGCCGTATGACGCCTATGGGAGCGGCTGATCCTCAGGCCAATCGAGGCATCGCAGCACACCCTGCTCGGCGAGCCTGTACCGCCAACCGCTTCCTGGGCAGACCATCACACCATCACTGTCGGGGTTGGGCAGACGATACCCATGTCGGCTCATCCATCCGACCTGGCGAGCTGGCACGCCCAGCATCAGCGCGTAGTCGGCCACATCGCCCCGCACAACGGCGCCGGCGCCGACGAAAGCATAGCGGCCGATGGTGGCGCCGCAGACGATGGTCGCGTTCGCGCCAATCGTCGCCCCGCGTCGCACCCTGGTGGCCACATACGCACCATGGCGGACAATCTGCGAGCGAGGATTGACCACATTGGTAAAAACGCACGACGGCCCGCAAAAAACATCGTCCTCGAGCACAACACCCGCATAGATAGAGACGTTGTTCTGGACCTTGACGTTGCTGCCGATGACCACACCGCTGGCGACAAAGACATTCTGCCCCAGATTGCACGAGCAGCCAATGCGCGCCCCTGCCATCACATGGCAGAAATGCCAGATCTTCGTTCCCTCCCCAATGTCGCAGGGCTCATCGATGAATGCCGAAGGATGAACAAAGTAGCCAGGGTCGCTCATGAACACGCCTCGACAGGCAGACTCACTGGTTCGCCATTGGTTATGAGCGAGCGCTGAGCCGCCTCCAGGACCTTGAGTACACGCAGCCCGCTCATGCCGTCGGTAAGGGGACGGCGTCGCGTCTCAATCGCCGAGAGAAAGGCCTCGCACTCAAGCCGGAGCGGTTCGTCAGGGGCAAAGGGCACAACCCGGCCGTCGCCCCGCACAGGTATTGGCTGCCCATTCTGCACATCGACGTACTGATCATGGAGAACGAGTTGCTTGGCGACGTCGTCAAAGCTAGCCATCTTCCGCGAGCCCACCACCACCAGCCTTTGCTCCTTGAATGGATGCAGCCATGAGACGTGGATATGGGCGCGCACTCCGCTGTCGAACAGCAGATGAGTGACCGTGACATCGGCAATGTTGGGCTGAAGGTACGCCCCTCCATGCGCAGCCACCTGGAAGGGCAGACTTCCGACCAGGCGCAACGCGACGGCCACATCGTGAGGTGCAAAACTCCACAGGATGTTCTCTTCTCGCCGTATCTTCCCAAGACTCAGACGATTCGAGTAGATGTAGTGGATCTTGCCCAACTCCCCGCTGCGCACCAGCTCGAGTAGGCGCACGATGGCGGGATGATACTCGAGCACATGGCCGACCATGAGGATGCGGTTGCGCTGCTCGGCCAGATGCACCAGCGCAGCGCCCTCGACAGCACTCAGCGCCAGCGGCTTCTCGCACAGCACGTCTTTGCCCGCCTCCAACGCCTGGCGAGCGACTTCAAAGTGCGTCTCGGCAGGCGTCGCGATGACCACTCCGCCGATGGGCGACGACCACACATCGTCCAGCTCGGCCACGACAGGGCAACCCGGCATTATCTCGGCGGCCTGCCTGCGGCCGGCTTCCGCGGCATCGCAAACGAGCCCCAGTACGCCCAAGTGGGCCAGGTTACGCACCAGATTTCGACCCCAGTAGCCACAGCCGAGCACAGCGACGCGGGTCGCTCTGCCCTCTACCACGCCGAGACCTCCCTTGCCCACTCTCTATTCTCCTGATACCATTGCACGAGGCAACCCACGCCATCCGCAAAGGCACAGTGCGGCCGCCAACCCAACAGGCGCTCGGCCTTGCCGATGTCGGCCCAGGTGGCCGGCACGTCGGCGGGATGCCCGGGCCGCTGCTCGATCTGCGCCTTCTTGCCCAGCAGGTCCTCGACCAGCCTGATGGCTTCGTTCAGCACCACCGGCCGGTCGGAGCCGAGGTTCACCACCTCGAACCCCACCGGCTTGAGCGCGGCGACCGTCCCCCGCGCAATGTCGTCGACATAGCTGAAATCGCGCGACTGCGTGCCGTCACCGTAGACAATCACCGGCCGGCCCTCGGCGATCCACTGCACAAAGCGGAAGAGGCTCATGTCGGGCCTGCCCGCCGGGCCGTAGACGGTAAAGTAGCGCGGGATGGTGATGTCGATGCCGTAGAGGTAGTGGTACGTGTAGCAGAGCGCCTCGGCGGCCTTCTTGGAGGCCGCATATGGCGAGAGCGGGTGATCGGTGTTGGCGTCCTCGCGGTAGGGCATGGGGTTGTCCTTGCCGTAGAGGCTCGACGTGGAGGCGAGCACAAACTTGCCCACGCCGTGCTCGCGGCAGAGCTCCAGCAGGTTGAGCGTGCCGGTGACGTTGGTCTCCACGTAGACCCAGGGGTTCTCGACCGACTGGCGCACCCCTGCGCGGGCCGCGAGGTCGACCACGGCATCGAAGGGGACGCGCAGTACCTGGTCAGTGATGCGCGATGCGTGATGCGTGACGCGGAACAGCTCCGCAAGCGCCGAGCGATCGCAGATGTCCAGCTTCTGGAAGGTAAAACCCGGCCTGCCCTCGAGCTGCGCCAGGCGCCACTGCTTGAGGCGCACGTCGTAGGCATCGTTCAGATTGTCCACGCCGACGACGGTGTGGCCCTCAGCGAGCAAGAGCCCGGCCACCTGCGAGGCGATAAACCCGGCCACGCCGGTCACGAGATAGTGAGCCATCCTATCCCCTCTGCGTTCTCTGCGTCCTCTGCGGTGAATCCCCCCCGTCGCTCGTGCGTCTCGTGTCGACGAGCAGCTTAGCCTGGCGATGGATGGCCGGCCAATCGTACGCCGAATGGTCGGTCACGACGAGCACGCAATCGGCCACGGCGATGGCCTGAGCCAGATCGGGTTCACCCACCAGCCCGTAGCCGTTATGCGAGATGGCCGGCACATAGGGGTCGTGATACGATACCAACGCCCCTTTGCCGCGCAACAGCTCGATGATGTCGAGCGCCGGCGACTCGCGCACGTCGCCCACGTCTTTCTTGTAGGCCACGCCCAAGACGAGGATGCGGCTCCCCTTCACCGCCTTGCCGGCGTCGTTCAGCGCGTCCTGCACCTTAGTGACCCAGTGGCGCGGCATTTCGCTGTTGATCTCGCCGGCGAGCTGGATGAAACGCGCCGTATAGTTCAGCGTCTTGAGCTTCCACGAGAGATAGTGTGGGTCGAGCGGGATGCAGTGGCCGCCGACGCCGGGGCCGGGGGTGAAGCGCGCAAAGCCGTAGGGCTTGGTCGCCGCGGCATCGATGACCTCCCAGACGTCGAGGCCCAGCTTGTCGCACATGATGGCGACCTCATTGACCAGGGCGATATTCACTGCGCGGAAGGTGTTCTCGAGCAGCTTGACCATCTCGGCAGTCTGGGTAGACGAGACCGGCACGACGGTCTGAATAGCCTGCGAGTAGAGCGCCACCGCCACTTCGCAACAAACCGGCGTGAGGCCGCCGACGACCTTGGGCGTGTTCTCGACGACATAGTCCGTACGGCCGGGGTCGATACGCTCCGGCGAGAAAGCCAGGAAGAAATCCTTGCCGGCGACCAGCCCACCACGCTCCAGCAGCGGCCGCAGCAACTCGTCGGTCGTCCCCGGATAGGTCGTAGACTCCAGGACCACCAACATCCCCGGATGGATGTGCTGCGCCACCGACTTGCCGGCGGCAATGACGTAGCGCATGTCGGGGTCATGCGTCTTGCCCAGCGGCGTGGGCACGCAGATGATGACGGCATCGCACTGCGAGAGGACATCATAGCCGGCAATCGCGCGGAAAGCCCCTGCCGCCACAAGCGGGGCCAGCCGCGTAGAACTGATATCCTCCACGTACGACTCGCCGGCGTTGAGCAACGCTACCTTGCGGGCATCCACATCGACGCCGACTACCCGGAAGCCGTGCTCGGCAAAGGCGACGGCCAGCGGCAGCCCCACATAGCCCATGCCGATGACGGCGACCGCCGCCGAGTGGTCACTGATCCTTGATAGAACAACGTCCTTCATCGTGCCCCCGCGCCCTCTGCGCCTCTGCGGCGTGCCACTGCGTACTCTGCTACCGCTCGCAGGGTCTCCTCCAGCGCCGTCTCTGCCCGCCAGCCAAGCACGCGAGCGGCCCGCGTCACGTCGGGCACACGGCGCTGCATATCCTCAAAGCCGGCCTCGTAGGCCTCCTCGTACGGCATGAAGACGATCTGAGAACGGCTGCCAGTGACGGCGATGACCAGGCGCGCCAGCTCGGCAATGCTGATCTCGCGCGTCGAGCCCAGGTTGAACACCTCGCTCTCGGCCTCGGAGCACTCCGCCAGCCGCGCCAGGCCGCGCACCACATCCCGCACGTCGGCGAAGCAGCGCGTCTGCCGGCCATCGCCGTACACGGTCAGCGGCTCCCCGGCCAGCGCCTGGGCCACAAACCGGGGCACCACCATGCCGTAGCGTCCCGTCTGGCGCGGGCCGATGGTGTTGAAGAGCCGCGCAATCGCCACCGGCAGGCCGCGCTCCTTGGCATAGGCCAGCGCCAGGAACTCGTCGACCGCCTTGGAGCAGGCATAGCTCCAGCGGCTGCGCGTGGTGGGGCCGAGCAGCCGGTCGTCGTCCTCAGCGAATGGCACGCGCTCGCTCTTGCCATAGATTTCGGAGGTCGAAGTCAGGACCACCTTGCGACGGTAGCGGTTGGCCACGCGCAGCACCGCGGCCGTGCCCATGATGTTGGTCTCGATGGTGTGCACCGGCGAGTGCACAACCATCTCGACCCCCACCGCCGCCGCCAGGTGGTAGATGATGTCGCACTCGCTCGCCAGCCGGTCCATGACAATCTCGTTGGCGATGCTGTCGATGGCCAGGTGGAAGTGCGGGTTCGCCCTCAGGTGCGCCACATTCTCCAGCCGGCCGGATGAGAGATCATCGATCACGGCGACCTGTTGCCCGTGGCTGAGCAGGTGTTCTGCCAGATGGCTGCCGATAAAGCCGACGCCGCCGGTAATGAGAGCTTTCATACCTGCGTACTCCGAGTACCCACTCGTCTTTGCGCTCCGCGGCCGAAACCCAGGCATGCTCCGCCCTCGCTGCACTCTTGGCGAGCACGCGATGGTTTCCGTCCTTTGTGTCCATTCGTGGCCGCCACGCCAACCTTATGCGAACCGTCTGCTGCAAAGACGGCGGTGCCCGGCGAAGCGAGGAGTCACCTGATTATAGCGGAAGCCCTAACTCGGTCAAATATCCGAGTGCCACAGGGTGTATCCCAGAATCGTCGGCAACCGACGGGGCCGATCACCAAAGTGCTCATGAGCGCGACGCTCACCACCACGCAGGAAAACGCCCACAAGGGGCTAGGCTGCGTGGGGTTGCGCCGCACTTTCAGGTCAGGCCACAAAGGGCTCTGGGTGCCTCCCTTGCCCCTCTGTGGCCTTTGTGGTTCAAGAGCTCTCGACCGTTCTAAGGTATACCCGCCGCCAGGGGGCCGTGGCGCTCTTGCGGGCACCGGCGACACGTGGTACACTGATTGTGCAGCATTTCCGCCAAAGTGGCCCCAGCGCACGCCTGATGTACTCGTCGCTCGCCGTCATGGCTATACGTCCACGCCCACCGAAAGGAGGCACCCCATGTCCACCGCCACCCCCGTCAAGCTCAGCGCCGGCTTCAAGCTCACCTGGGGCGTCGCCGCGCTGGGCAGCGCGCTTATCTCCGGCATCTATGCCGCGCTGCTGCCCATCTTTTATCAGGACTACCTCGGCCTCTCCGCGAGCTGGATTGCCATCGCCTCGGCCATCTACGCCGTGTGGAACGCCATCAACGACCCGCTCTTCGGCTACATCACCGACTCCACCAAGTCCAAGGCCGGCCGCCGCATCCCCTACATGCGCTGGACGGCGCCCTTCCTGGCGCTGACCTTCATCCTCGTCTGGTTCGCGCCGCCCCAGGCGGGCCAGCAGGGCCTGTTCTGGTGGATGCTGGTGACGATGCTGCTCTACGACACCGCCTACACCATGATCGGCCTGGTCTACTCGGCGCTGCTGCCCGAGGTGAGCGAGTCCGACGCCGAACGCAATGGCCTGCAGATTTCGTCGTCGCTGTTCGGCCTGCTGGGCACGATCCTGGGCTTCCTCATCCCCGACTTTTTCCGCCCCAAGGCCGGCATGTCGCCCTCCTTCCTGCCCCTGCAGCTCTCGATGATCGCCGTTGGCCTGATCGGCATGGCGCTGATCCTCATCACCGCCTTCCGCGTCAAAGAGCGGCCCGAGTTCACCCAGGTCGACAAGCCGCTGCCCCTGCTGCAGGCGCTCAAGTACACCTTTACCTCCCGCTCGTTCCTCATCCTGGTCGCTGAGAACTTTATGACGATCCTGATGCAGGCGCTGCTGCTCGGCGGCATGTTCTACCTGGCCGATTATGTCCTCAAGATGCCGACGATGATCGTCCTGGTCTGCGTGTTCATCCCGCTGATCGTGGGGGTGCCGGTCACGAGCCTGATCCGCAAACGGCTGGGCGTGGTTGGGGCGCAGCAGGCGCTGCTGGTGGTGGCCGGTGTGGGGCTGATCCTGGTCGCGTTCGCGCCGGCACCGTTGATCCCCTTCTGCCTGGTGCTGGCCGGCTTTGGCCTCGCCGGCCCGCAGACGCTGACCAACGTGCTCTTTGCCCAGGTAGCCGATGAGGACGAGCTGCGCTCCGGCACCCGGCGTGAGGGCGCCTTCTTTGGCGTCAACGCCCTGCTGACCAAGCCGGCGCAATCCATCGCCCTGGCGCTGATGCCCTTCATCCTCGAGGCCACCCACTTTGTGACCCGCGAGGCCAACCAGGGGCAGATCTTTCTCAACCAGCCGGCCGAGGCCCTCTTCGGCATCCGCGTCGTGATGGGGCTGATCCCTGGCGTGGCCATGCTGCTGGGCGCGCTGATCCTCGCCTGGTATCCCTTGCGCGGCCGGTACCTGGAGAAGGTGCAGCGCCAGGTGCTCGACCTGCACGCCTGGAAGCACCAGCAGTTGCAGCAGCAGTAGAGAGACCCTTTCCACCGCAGAGGACGCAGAGAACGCAGAGTATGAATTGATCATCTCTGCGTCCTCCGCGCCCTCTGCGGCGAATCCTCCGTCCGCTGAACCGAGGAGACTGGATGATTGAGCGCAAACGCGCGATCCTGATCGTGCTCGACAGCGTGGGCTGCGGCGCCATGCCCGACGCCGCAGCGTATGGCGACGAGGGTGCCAATACGCTCGGCAATATCAAGGCACACTACCCCGCACTGGCGCTCCCCAACCTGGACTCGCTGGGCCTGGGGCGCCTGGTGCCCGCGCTAAAGACCGGCGCGCCCGTCCAGGGCGCTTGGGGGAAAGCAGCAACCGCCGGCCAGGCGAAAGACACCGTGTCGGGCCACTGGGAACTGGGGGGCTACATCCAGGAGCCGCCCTTCCGCACCTATCCCAACGGCTTTCCTCCTGAGGTGATCGCGGCCTTTTGCGCGCGGGCCGGCGTGCCGGGCGCACTCGGCAACGTCGCCGCCTCGGGCACCGAGATCATCGAGCGCCTGGGCCGCGAGCACCTGCGCTCAGGGCTGCCCATCGTCTACACCTCGGCCGACTCGGTCTTCCAGATCGCGGCGCACGAGGCGGTCCTCCCACCGCCACGACTCTACGAGCTGTGCCACGCCGCTCGCGAGGTGCTGCAGCCGCCGCACTCCCTGGTGGGCCAGAGTGACGCTGCGCAGGGGCAGGAGACGCAAACGGCGCAGAGTTCCGCGCACCAGAGTGCAGTTGGTAGCCCACTGGTGGCACGGGTGATCGCGCGGCCGTTCGCCGGTGAGCCGGGCTCGTTCGTGCGCACCGAGAACCGGCGCGACTTTGTGGTCGCACCGGCCGGCCACACCCTGCTGGACCTGGCAAGCGCCGCGGGCTTGCCGGTCGTTGCTGTGGGCAAGATCGAGGACGTCTTCTGCCGCCGTGGCATCAGCCTCGTGGACCATACCGGCAACAATGCCGCCGGTACCGAGGCGACGATCCGCTTTCTGCACGAGGGGCCTGATGGGGGGCTCATCTTCGCCAACCTGGTCGATTTCGACTCTGCCTACGGTCACCGCCGCAACGTGGCCGGCTACGCCCAGGCGCTGATGGCCTTCGACGCTGCCCTCCCCGCAATCCTGGCGGCGCTGCGGCCGCGTGACCTGCTCATCATCACTGCCGACCACGGCTGCGACCCCACCATCACGCACCACACCGACCACACCCGCGAGTACGTCCCTATCCTCTGCGCGGGGCACATCGTGCAGCCCGGCCGCGACGTTGGCACCCGCGCCACCATGGCCGATGTCGGCGCCACGCTTGCCGAGTGGCTGGGCCTCGGCCCCCTTGGCGCGGGAGTGAGCTTCCTGCGCTGCCTCTGACCGGGCTCTGGGTTTCGCATCCCCCCGGTGCAAACCCTTTTTGGGGGATTTGGGGTGTATCTGGCGCCGCTGCCCCGCCTGCGGGCGGGGCAGCGGCGCCAGATACACCCCAAATCCCCTTACAGGGTCGGGGCCGGGCGGCAGCGGAGCGGGTGGCCGGGCTGCGCCGCCAGCACTGACACTACTTTGCGGTGCGCGGGGTGCGGAACATGGCGAGGATGTTCTCGGTGGGCGTGTCGTTCTGGATATAGTGCGCCGCCGCCAGGACATAGCCGCCACCCCTGCCCAGCACCCGGCAGCGCTCGCGCACCTCGGCACTGACCTCCTGTGGCGTGCCGTGGGGAAGCGTATGCTGGATGTCAACGCCGCCGTGGAAGGCCACGCGGCCGCCGAACTCTTCCTTGATGCGCGTGAGGTCCATGCCGTCGGCGCACGGCTGCAGCGGGTTGAGCACGTCGATGCCCAGCTCGTCGATGAGCGCCGGGATGAGTGGGGAGATGGCGCCGCAGGAGTGGTACATGATCCTGACGCCAAAGGCGCGGATGGCGTCGTTCAGCCGCCTGTGGCGCGGCAAGATGCATTGGCGCCACAACGCCGGCGACAGCAGCAGCCCGTGCTGGTGCGCCACATCGTCCCAGGTGTAGACCATGTCGATGCGCCCCTGCGCCGCCTGCAGTACGCGCCTCACGTTGGCGATGTAGAGGTCGGTGATGCGGTCCATGATGGCGCAGGGCACCTCGGGGTCCAGCGTCAGGTCGGTCAGGAAGCGCTCGAGCCCCACGAGCCCCCACGAGCGTTCAAAGATGCCGCCTAGGTCGTAGCAGACAAAGTACTCGTCCTCGGCGTCCAGCTCGGCCAGCTCGCGCGGCAGCTCGCTGACGTCCCAGTGCTCGCTGCGCGGGCCGTCCCAGGCCGCGATGTCGGCGGCCGAGCGCGCGTCGGCCAGGGGGTAGCCGGCGTACTCCTCGTACGCGCCGTAGCCGTGGTCCTGCCGCTTGCGCCACATGCCGTAGGGGTCGACGCTGATGCCGCCGGGCAGCTCGCGCTCTGGGCCCACGTAGCGCGGCGCCACCCAGCGCACGTCGACGCGCAGCCGCCGCAGCACCTCCGCGCGGGTCACGCCCCCCAAGTGGGCCTGAAGCCGCTGCCACACCTCCGGCACCGCCCACAGGTCCACCGGCACGCGGTCGGGCTCGCGATGGGCGAGCGCGGTGCGCACCCGCTCACGCGGCGCGAGCCGACCCGGCCCCAGGTCGGGCCATGCGGATGGCGGGCTATCCACACCAGGAACTGGCACACCGATTTCCATCGTAGCGCCTACCGCGGATATCAGCACCGAACCCCGTGGATGCGACGACCTATCCCCCCACGTGGGGGGGTCTCTACTTGGTCGTCTGCACGGCCACGGCGGCCGGCTCGCGCACCCAGGCCATCACCCCCGCCGAAAGCAGGAAGCAGGCCCCGTACATGGCAAAGATCACCAGGTAGCCGCTGCCAGCGCTGGCCCGGTTGAAATAGTCGGCCAGCAAGCCGCCGAGGCCGGCGCCCACGATGCCGGCGCCCGCCCCGGCCACGTTCTGGATGCCCAGGAAGCGCCCTGCCTCGCCGGCCGGCACCAAGTCGGTGCCCAGCGCCCAGCTCGCGGTGTAGAAGAGCCCCGTGCCGGCGCCGATGGTGCAGCCGGCGATCAGCACCAACGTGACGTTGCCCGCGGCGAGCAGCAGGCAGGTGCCCAACGCCGCCACCAGGCCGCCGACGACCACCAGCGGGCGCCGGCCGAAGCGGTCGGCCAGGAAGCCGCTCACGAGCACCAGCACCAGCGTCAAGGCCCCCGCCGCCGCCTGCAGGTTCGCCGTCACCTGCGCGGGGTTGGGCAGGCGCAAGACGTCCTGCAGGAAGTAGAGGGCGAACGAGAGGATCGAGCCGACCGCGGCCATGAAGGCCAGCCGGTTGACGACCCACCACGTGAATGAGGCATGCCGGCGGGCGTCGCCGGTGCCCAGGTGCACGGCCGCCCACACGCCGGCCACGATGGTGCCCAACATGCCGACCAGGCCGCCCACACCGACGCCCACCAGCCGCGCCTGTGCCGCGCCTGCCAGCGCCAGGGCCACCAGGTACGCCAGACCACCGCAGACGAGCGCCGCCAGCCCCGCCACCGCCGCACCGGCGGCCACCCCCAGCAGCAGCCCCGCGGTGCGCAGCAGCATCGCGCCGACATCGCCGGCCGGAACGTCACGCAAGGGAACCTCGCGCACGCCCACGACCGTGATGAGCATGGCCACCACGTACACCGCGGCCAGGGCCACGATGGCCGCCGACACATCGCCGCCCTTGACCAACGGAGCAATGGTGAACGCCACGACCAGGGTCGGCGCCAGATCGAGCAGCGACTTGGCCGCCGAAGCGCGGCCGCGCTGGTCCTCCGGCGTCATGTCGGGGATGATCCCCTGCAGCGCGCCATGGGCGATGTTGGTGGCGAACTGCATCACGAGCATGATGCCGAACAACGCCCAAAAGCTTCGCGCCGCAGCCATGGCGAGCACCAACAGCGCCGTTAGCAGCGCGCCCACGGCGATGAACGGCCGCCGCCGGCCCCAGCGTGACGTGCAGCGGTCGCTGAGCAGGCCCGCGGCCGGCTGCACGAGGATCGCCACCGCCAGGCCCGACGCGCGCAGCAGGCCGTAGAAGGTGTTCTTCTGCCCGCCTTCGACGAACTGCTGCACCAGCAAGGGCATGATAAGGGGAGTCAGCGACCCCGAGCCCATGCTGAGCGCAAACCAGTAGATGTTGTGGGTGATGTACTCATGCCAGCGCAGCCTCTTCATGTTGTCCCCCTGTCAGACTGCAGTGCCCCAAGCTCACAACCGGGCCATACGCTCCGTGCCTGGCACGCAGCAGCCGCCCGGTGCCAACCCTTTTCGGGGGTTGTTGAAAGTCGTGTAGCGCCGTTGGCCGGCCCGTGGACGGGCCAACGGCGCTACACGACTTTCAACAACCCCAGCCCGATAGCCTACTGGCTCAAAGCACCAGGGCCAGAGCCTGCCGCGCCCAGTCGAGCGCCGGCCCGGGCATCACGCCGAGCACCAGCACCCCGGCCACGCAGAGCGTCAGGGCCACGCCCAGCGGCCAGCCCGGCCGCCCCTCAGGCTCCGCAGCCGGCTCGCGCATGTACATCAGGACGACCAAGTGCAGGTAGTAGAACGCGGAGACGACGCTGTTCAGCACGGCCACGATGGCCAGCCATACCCAGCCCGCCTCTACCGCCGCGCCGAAGAGGTAGAACTTGCCGACGAACCCGGCCGTGAGCGGAATGCCGCTCAGCGAGAGCAGGCAGAGCGTCAGCCCGGCCGCCAGCCACGGCCGGCGGAAGCCGAGGCCCGCCAGGTTGGCCGAGGGCATGCCGGCCTCGCCCTTCTTCTGCCAGGCCACCACCACGGCGAAGGCGCCCAGGTTGGTAAAGACGTAGCCCGCCAGGTAAAAGAGCACCGCCGCCGCGCCAAGCTGGCTGCCCGCCACCACGGCCACCAGCACGTAGCCAGCCTGCGCGATCGACGAGTACGCCAGCAGGCGCTTGACGTCATCCTGCACCAGCGCCACGATGTTGCCCACGGTCACGGTCAGCACGGCGAGGATGGCCAGCAGTGTGCTCACCAGTGGCTGCACCGGCCCGAGCACAACCAGGGCCAGCCGCACCAGCGCCGCAAAGGCGCCGGCTTTGGAGACGACCGACATGTACGCCGTCACCGAGGTCGGCGCGCCCTGGTAGACATCGGGTGCCCAGCCGTGGAAGGGCACCAGCGCCAGCTTGAAGCCCAGCCCCACGGCCAGCAGCGCCACGCCGCCCCAGAGGAGCGGATCGGCCGCCGCGCCGGCTTGGCGCAGCGCCTGGCCCATGGCCACGAGGCGCGTGCTGCCGGTAGCGCCGTAGAGCAGGGCGATGCCGTAGAGGAGAAAGGCCGAGGCGAAGGCGCCCAGGAGCAGGTACTTGAGCCCCGCCTCGCGCGACGCGGCCTCGCCCTTGGCATAGGCCGCGAGCACGTAGAGCGAGATGGAGAGCACCTCCAGGCCGATAAAGACGGCGATCAGGTCAGCGGCGGCGGCCATGATCAGCGCGCCGGTCGTGGCAAAGAGGATCAGCGCATAGTACGGGCCGGGCTCCAGCCCCTCGCGCCGCAGATAGTCCATCGACAGGAGCACGCTCAGCGCCGCCGCGCCGAGCAGCAGAAGCGCGAAACCGGCGCTCAGGCCATCGGCCGCCAGCATGCCGTCAAAGGCCGGCGCGCCGAGTCCGCGCAGCGCGGTCCAGGCCAGCGCGGCGACCAGGCCGAGCAGGGCCAACCAGCCGAGCCAGGCCTTGTTGCCGCGGCGTACGATGGCATCGGCCAGCATGACCAGCATGCCGGTCGCAGCAACGATGAGCTGCGACAGCGTGCTCGCGATATTCAGGGAGGTGTTCTCCATCCGGGTACTCCTTCGAGAGTAGCTCGCCATGTCTCAACGTAGCGAAGGGCTCGGCGACCCGGGTAGGGTCCGAGGCGTATGCTCCGCCTCCCCCCGGACCATGCCCAGGGCGGGGTGAAGTGGGGTTGCCTGAGCCGGGCGTCGTTTGCCGCCCGCGGGCGGCAAACGACGCCCGGCTCAGGCAACCCCACTTCACCCCTCTTGAGGCCCGGCACCGGGCTGGCGCGCAGCCTTCACCCGGTCAGGGCCCCTCGCCAAGCTGCAGAAAGACGCGCTAGCGGAACAGCGCCATCAGCGCCTGCACCGCCGGCTCGAGCCGCGCCAGAAGCGGCGCGGGGTACCAACCGATGGCCAGGATGAGGATGACGAGCGGCGCCATGGTGACAAGCTCGCGCACGTTCAGGTCCTTCAGCGCCAGGTTCGCCGGCTTGTCGACCGCGCCAAAGAACACCCGCTGATAGGTCCACAGCATGTAGACGGCGCCCAGGACAATCCCCGCCGTGCCCAACACGCCAAAGACCACCTGGCTGCGGAAGGCGCCCAGCAGGATCAGGAACTCGCCCACAAAGCCGTTGGTGCCCGGCAGCCCGATCGACGAGAAGGTGACGATCAGGTAGAGCACCGCAAAGGCCGGCATCACCTTCCACAGGCCACCGAACTGGGCGATCTCGCGCGTGTGACGCCGCTCGTAGACCATGCCCACCAGCAGGAACAGCGCCCCCGTCGAGAGGCCGTGGTTGATCATCTGCAGCATGCCGCCGGCCAGGCCCTCCGCGGTGAGGGCAAAGACCCCCAACACCACAAAGCCCAGGTGCGCCACGCTCGAATAGGCCACTAGCCGCTTCAAGTCGGGCTGCATGAGCGCCACCAGCGCCCCGTAGAGGATGCCGATCACCGCCAGCACCGAGATATAGGGCGCCGCGCTGATGACCACCTGCGGGAAGAGCGGGAAGGCAAAACGCAAAAGGCCGTAGACGCCCATCTTCAGCAGCACGCCGGCCAGCATCACACTGCCGGCGGTCGGCGCCTCAGTATGCGCATCGGGCAGCCAGGTGTGAAAGGGGAAGATAGGCACCTTGATGGCAAAGGCCACGAAGAAGGCCAGGAAGAGCCAGAGTTGTGTGCCGTAAGGCAGCGTGCGCGCAAACGACGCCAGCGCCGCCAGGCTGAAGGTGTTGCCGCCGCCGGCGCCCGCGTTCATAAAGTAGAGCGCCAGGATGGCCACCATCATCAGCACGCTGCCGGCCATCGTGTAGAGGAAGAACTTGACCGCCGCATAGATGCGCCGCTCGCCGCCCCAGACGCCGATCAAGAGGTACATCGGAATCAGCGTCATTTCCCAAAAGACGTAGAAGAGCAGCACGTCGAGCGACACAAAGACCCCGACCACGCTCGCTTCGAGGAGCAGCATGGCGATCAGGTAGCCCTTGAGGTGCTTGGTCACCGCACCCCACGACGACAGCAGCGCCAACACCGTGAGGAAGGTCGTCAGCAGCACCAGCAGCAGGCTGACGCCGTCGATGCCCACGTGATAGGAGGCGCCAAGCGACGCAATCCACGCCAGCCGCAACTCGAACTGGACGGCCGCCCCGCCAGGCTGAAAGGCGGTGAACAGCGGCAGCGAGAGCAGAAACTCGATGCACGCCGTCGCCAGCGCCACGCCCTTGAGCAGGCCGGGCCGGCGCTCGTTGAGAAAGACCAGCACCAGGGCGCCCACCACGGGCACCACCAGAAGCAGGGTCAGGATCCAGGCATTCAGGATAGTCATGCCGCGTGGCTCCTTCTCGCCTTATACCACACCGACCATCACGAGGGCCACGGTCGTGACGATCACCACGCCAACCACCACCGACAGCGCATACTGGCGCACATAGCCCGACTGCCAGCCACGCAGCCGTCGCCCCAGCCCCCTCAGAGCCAGCGCCACGCCGTTGACCGCGCCGTCGATCGCCCGCGCATCAAACACCGTGGCCAGCCACCCTGCCAGCTTGCCGATGGGCCGCACCAAGATGGCCCAGTAGAGCTCGTTCACATTGTAGCCGTTCTGCACCCAGCCGTAGACGCGGCCCAGACGCGCGGCCTCCGCATCGGCCGTGACGCCACGCTTCAGGTAGACGAACCAGGCCACAGCAATGCCCACGGCCGCCGCCACAATCGACAACCCGATGAGCACCGCCTCCGGCAGCCCCTCGGCGGCAGGCGCGCCGTGCGCCACGCCCAAGACCGGGGTGAGAAAGCCGGTAAACCAGCTTGCGGCAAAGCCCGCGACCGCCGCCAGCACCGCCAGCACCACCAGCGGCGCCGTCATGCTCGTCGGCGACTCGTGAAGGTGATGCGCCGCCTCGGGCGACACATGCGACTTGCCGAAGAAAGTCATAAAGACCGCCCGCGACATGTAGAACGCCGTCAGCGCCGCCGTGACCAGGCCCAGCAGCCACAGCGGCCAGTAGCCGCTGTGGTAGGCTGCCGCCAGGATCTCATCCTTGCTAAAGAACCCGGCCAGGGGCGGCACGCCGGCGATGGCCAGCCAGGCCACGATGAAAGTCGCGCCGGTCACGCGCAGCTTCTTGAAGAGGCCGCCCATGTGGCGCATGTCCTGGTCGCCCGACATGGCGTGGATCACCGACCCCGCGCCCAGGAAAAGCAACGCTTTGAAGAAGGCGTGCGTCGTCAGGTGGAAGATGCCCGCCGCGTAGGCGCCCACGCCGACCGCCAGGAACATGTAGCCCAGTTGGCTGATGGTCGAGTAGGCGAGCACGCGCTTGATATCGGTCTGCACCATGGCGATGGTCGCCGCATAGAAGGCGGTCAGGCCGCCGACAGTGGCCACCAGGCCCGAGGAGAAGGGCGCCAGGGCGTAGAGCGCGTGCGTGCGCGCCACCATGTAGACGCCGGCCGTGACCATGGTGGCGGCATGGATCAGCGCGCTGACCGGAGTCGGACCCTCCATGGCATCGGGCAGCCAGATGTAGAGCGGGATCTGCGCCGACTTGCCGGCCGCGCCCATGAAGAGCAACAGCGTGATAGCCGTGATCGCCGCCGGCGCCACCTGGCCGGCATTCGCAAAGACGGCATTGAAGTCCAGGCTCTTGAAGGTCAGGAAGATCAGGATGATGCCGAGGCAAAAGCCGAAATCGCCCACGCGGTTGACGATAAAGGCCTTCTTGCCCGCATCCGAGGCCGGCTTTTTGTGGTACCAGAAACCGATGAGGAGGTACGAGCAGAGGCCCACCGCCTCCCAGCCCAGGTAGAGCAGCAAAAAGTTGCCGGCCAGCACCAGGAAGAGCATGCCCACGATGAACAGGTTGAGGTAGGTGAAGAAGCGGGCATAGTCGGGGTCGTGTGCCATGTAGCCGTTGGAGTAGACGTGGATCAGCGTGCCCACCCCGGTCACCACCAGCAGCATCACCGCCGCCAGCGGGTCAACGAGAAAGCTCACGTCGACGTGGAAATCACCGGCGGCGATCCAGTCGAAGAGTGGGATGCTGAGGCTGCGCTCCTCGGCCGGCAGCCCGAGCAGGCCCGCCAGGATGCCGAGGGCCACCACAAAGGAGAGGCCGACGGCCACCGTGGCGATAATGCCCGAGGCTCGCCGCCCCAGCCGGTAGCCGAAGAAGGCGTTGATGAGCACCCCCACCAGGGGGAACAGCACGATCAGCCATACATAGTCGAGCATGCGGAACCTCCGCTGTAGGACAGGCTTTCCAGCCTGTCCGGCCCACTCCTGTGTCCCGGCCGCTGCGACAGGCTTTCCAGCCTGTCGCACCTATCCCTTCAACAGGTTGATGTCGTCGACATCCACCGTCCCCTGGTGGCGGAACAGGGTGATGATCAGCGCCAGCCCCACGGCCACCTCGGCGGCCGCCACGGCCATCACCAGGAGCGCCAGCACCTGCCCGTCCACCGCCCCCCTGCCCATGCCCAGGGCCACGAGCGACAGGTTCACCGCGTTCAGCATGAGCTCGATGCTCATAAAGATGACGAGGGCATTGCGCCGCAGCAGCACGCCCAGCACGCCAATGATAAAGAGCACGGCGCTCAAGAGCAGGTAGTAGTTGCTTGGCACTGACATGTCCGTCTTCCCTATCCCCCAACTCGTGTCCCAAGACTCCGCTGCCGGCGACGCCCACAAGGGGCTAGGCTACGATCTTGGTCATGGCGGCGACGCCCACAAGGGGCTAGGCTACGATCTCGCTGACCAGGTCGTGTTCGCCAATCGGCGTAGCCGACGCCCACAAGGGGCTAGGCTACGATCTCGCTGACCAGGTCGTGTTCGCCAATCGGCATAGCCGGCGCCCACAAGGGGCTAGGCTACGATGTGGCTGACTAGTCGTGGCTTGACGCTCCGGCGCCGCCACGGGCCAGGTAGACAACCCCGACCACGGCGACGAGCAGCAGCAGGCCGGTGGCCTCAAAGGCCCACAGGTAGCGGGTGAACAGCAGTTCGGCCACAGCCTCGACGTTCCCCCCATCCGGCAACACGACAGCCGGCGCCGCCGCCGGCAAGCCGCGGTAGACGAGCAGCCCCAGGTCAACCGCCAGGATGAGCACCATGAGCGCCGCCAACGGTGCTTGGCCGCGCAGACGGCACGCCGGCTGCGCCTCGCCCCTGCCGCCGACGAGCATCACCGCGAACAGGAAGAGCACCATCACAGCGCCGGCATACACGATAATCTGCGCCACGCCGAGAAACTGGGCGTTCATCAGGATGTAGAGCCCGGCCAGCGAGAGCATGCTCAGCACGAGCAGGAGGCCACTGTAGAGCACGTTGCGCAGAGCCACGACGCCAATCGCCGCGACGACCGCTACCAGCCCAAAAACCGCGAAAAAGATCACATCCACCATCTGCGCTCGGCCTCCCTCACTGCTCCCGTGGCGCCGGCCTGAGTGGCGCAGGCTTCCCAGCCTGCTCGCCCTCGCCCACGGACTCGCCAATCAGCAGCTGCGCAGGCTCTCCAGCCTGCGCCACCGGCACCAGCAGGCGCTCCTTGCTATAGATGGCGTCGGCGCGTGTGTACTGGGTCAGCTCAAAGTCAGGTCCCAAGGTGACTGCCCCGGTCGGGCACACCTCCTGGCAGAAACCGCAAAAGATGCAGCGCAACATGTTGACCTGGTAGACGCGCGCGTAGCGCTCGCCGGGCGAGTGCCGCTCGGCGTCGCTGTTCTCGGCCGCCTCGACATAGATGGCCCCGGTAGGGCAGGCCGAGGCGCACAAGCCGCAGGCCACGCACTTTTCCAGGCCGTCGGGATGGCGGTTCAGCACATGCCGCCCCCGGTAGCGTGGGTAGATGTGCGGCCGCTCCTCCGGGTACTGCACCGTCACCGGCCGCGGCAGCGATCGCCGCAACGTCACCCAGAGCCCTTGGACCACAGCAAGTATTGCCGACATAAGCTCTCTCCCACAGAACGCCCAGGGGCACCATGTGATGCGTGACACGTGATGCGTGATGAGCAGCTCACCTTACGCATTACGCATCACGCATCACGTCCCACGCCTCACAGCCCGAACACGTGCAAATCGCGCAACGCCAGGCCCAGCGCCGTCACCAACACATTGCCCACCGCCAGCGGCACGAGCACCTTCCACGCAAAGCTCATGAGCCGGTCGTAGCGAATGCGCGGCAGGGTCACGCGGATCCAGGTGAGGACGTAGATCATGGCGATCAGCTTGGCAAAGAACCACCAGATGCCCGGCAGGAAGGGCCCTTGCCAGCCACCCAGGAAGATGGTCACAAAGATCGAGGCGGCCACGATGACGGCGATGTACTCGCCCATGTAGTAGAGGGCGAACTTGATGCTCGAGTACTCGGTGTTGTAGCCGCCCACCAGTTCGTTCTCGGCCTCGACCAGGTCGAACGGGGTGCGGCTCATCTCGGCCAGAGCGGCGATCAAAAAGACCAACGCCCCCAGCGGCTGCAGCACGATGAAAGGCAGCCGCGCCTGAGCCTCGACGATCTTGGCCATGCTCAGCGAGCCCGCCAGCATGAACACGCCCAGAAGCGAGAGGCCGTAGGGCAACTCATAGCTGATGACCTGCGCCGCCGAGCGCAGGCCGCCCATCAGCGAGTACTTGTTATTCGAGCCCCAGCCACCCAGCAGCATGCCGTAGACGCCCATGCCGAGCACCGCCATGACCACGAGCATGCCCACGTTGACGTCGGCCAGGTAGAGGGTGATCTTCCTGCCGAACAGGGTGAACTCGGGCCCCATGGGCACCACCGCGAAGGAGATCAGCACCGCCGACATGGTGATCGCCGGCCCCAAAAAGTAGAGCACCTTGTCGGCCTGCGCCGGGACGATATCCTCCTTGAAGAACATCTTCAAGGCATCGGCGATCGGCTGCAGCAGACCAAACGGCCCCACGCGGTTCGGACCCAGGCGCATCTGGAAGCGGCCGATAAGCCGGCGGTCAAACCAGGTGAGGTAGGCAAACCCGATCAGCAGCCCAAAGGCGATGACCAGGGCCTTGATGGCATCGATGAGCAGTTGGATCCAGTCAATACTCATGGCTCTTCTCCAACCCCACGTCCGGCCTTACTCAACGACAGCACAAGCGGCTCCCATGCCGCGGGGCGTGGGAGCCCGGCCTGCTTGGGCAATAGTCTTTCATCCCACTGGCCTGACCGCGACGCGCATGACGACGCCAGGGCGCGCGCCGAGGATGTTGACACTCTCCGACCCCAGATGCTCGGGCACGAACGCAGTACCCGGCGCCACGGCTGCGCTTACCTTCGCCGCCAGCCGCAGCGTGCCCTGCTCGCCCTGCACCTCCACCGCGTGCCCCTCGGCCACGCCCAAGCGCTCCGCATCGGCCGGGTGCAGCGCCACATACGGTGCCGGCGCCCGGTTGGCCACAGCCGCCGCGCGGCCCGCCGCGCCGTCGCGGTCAAAGAGCAGCGCCCCCGTCACCAACGCCAGGTCGCCCGAACCGGCCACCGCCCACGGGGTTGCCCCCGCCTCGGGCGCGGCCACGGCATAGTCAAAGCGCGCGTCGTGCACGCCGCCCGCCACAACCGCCCCGGCATCCTTGTAGGCCGGGATCAGCGCCCCCGCCTCAGCGAGCACCTGGGCGGCGCCGTCGTAGCTCCAGCAGCCGAGCGCGCCCAGCGCCCGGGCCACCTCGGCCACGATGCGCCAGTGCGGCCGGGCCTCGCCCAAGGGGGCCATCGGCGCGGCCTGCCAGCCCACCTGGCCGGCCAGGTTCGTCGCCGAGCCATCCTCCTCGCCATAGGCCGCCGCCGGCAAGACCACATCGGCCTCGGCAGCCGTCGCCGTCAGAAAGGCATCCTGCACCACGACAAACTCGGCCGCATCGAGCGCCTGGCGCACCGCCTGCGGGTCGGGCGCCTCGCACAGGGGGTCGGCCCCAACCACATACAGGGCGCGCACCCGGCCCTGCTGCAACGCCGGCCACAGCTCAGTCGCCGCCAGACCCGCCTCGCGCGGCGCCGCAGCGCCCCACACACGCTTGCACGCGCCGCGGGCCACCGCATCGTCGAGCACGGCGTGGCCCGGCAGCCGGTCGGGCCGCAGCCCCAGATCGGCCGCGCCTCGCGCATTGGCACCGCTGCTCCAGCCCAGGAGTCTGGCGCCGCTGGCTTTGGCCAACGCCACCAGAAGCCCCATCGTCGCTTCATCGGCCACACCGGCGCCATAGACGATCACCGCCCGCTCGGCGCCAGTCAGCGCATCGGCCAGCGCCGTCACCGCCTCGGCGGTGCAGCCGGTCAGGCTCGCCACCTGCGTCGGCCCGTACTCGCCCGCATCCTGGCCGAACTTGGCCAGCAGGCCGCCCAAGAGCACGGCATCGCTGCCCGGGCGCGGCTGCAGCGTCAACGTGGCGTAGCGGCCCAGGCGCAGGCCGCGCGGGTGCACCACGTAGAGCTTGCCGCCGTGGTTCACGGCCTCTTTGATCCACAGCTCGACAATGGGCGCCTCTTCGCTCGGGTCGCCCTCAAAGAGCACAATTGCGCCCGCGCGGCGCAGCTCAGCCGGCGTGGCCTGAGCGGGCGCGGGGATGGCCGTGCCCAGCCGGCTATCGACGTTGTTGGTGCCCACCGCCGCGCGCACGAACTTGGACAGCAGATAGGCCGCCTCGTTGCTCAGCCGCGGTGAGCCCACCGCGGCCACCGCGTGCGGCCCGGCCGCCTCGAGCACGCCCTTCAGGCCGGCGGCCATGGCCTGCAGCGCCTCATCCCACGTCGCCGGCACGAGCTCGCCACCCTTGCGCACCAGCGGCCGGCGCAGACGCTCCGGGCTATCGGCATAGGCGAACCCCTGGCGGCCCACATCGCAGAGCCAACCGTTGTTCACCTCCGGCGCCTCGCGGCCGCGCATGCGCAGGATACGCCCTTCGCGGGCCTCGGCCGTCAGCCGGCAGCCCACCGGGCAGAGCGCGCAGGTCGAGTCGTAGCGCTTCAGCTCCCAAGTGCGCCCCTTGAAGCGGAAAGCGCGGTCGGTCATGGCGCCCACCGGGCAGAGGTCCACCACATTCCCCGAGAAGGGCGAGTCGAAACCGCTGCCGTCGAGTGTGCTGATGCGCGAGCGGGCGCCGCGCTGGAACACCCCCAGCAGCTTCTCGTCGAGCACTTCCTCGCAGAAGCGCACGCAGCGCTGGCAGAGGACGCAGCGCTCCTGGTCGAGCACCACGGCCGGGCCGAGGCGCATGGCCTTGCCCTTGTGCCGCTTCTCTTCGACGAACCGTGACTCGCCGCGGCCGTACTTGAACACATAGTCCTGCAGCCGGCAATCGCCCGCCGCATCGCAGACCGGGCAGTCGAGCGGATGGTTGGTGCACAGGAGCTCCAGCACCATGCGCCGGTTGTGCTGCACCAGCTCGGTGTCGGTGTGCACCACCATGTCCTGGCGCACCACCGTGGCGCAGGCTGCCTGCAGACCGCGCATCTTTTCGATCTCGACCAGGCACAGGCGGCAGAGGCCGGCCGGGTGCAGCTTCTCCTGGTTGCAGAGGGTCGGTATCTCGATCCCTGCCAGGCGCGCCGCCTCGACCACGGTAATCCCCGGCGGCACCGCTACCTCGCGCCCGTCGATAGTGAGAGTCACGCTTTGATCCATAGTGCCCTTCCCCGCTCGGACAACGGAACTGAAGGAACCAGGGAACCATGGAACTGAGGGGAGCCAGCGAGCGGCCCCTTCATCTCCTCATTTCCAGAGTTCCGTCAGTCCCATTCGTTCCCTCAGTCCCTTCAGGCGATTGTCACGCTCGTCGGCGCCACGCACGTACCGGTGTGAATATGCGCCAGGTAGTCGTCACGGAAGTGCTTGATGCTCGAGCGGACCGGCCCCACGGCGGCGTCGCCCAGCGGGCACAGGCTGCGCCCGCCCAGGCCGTCGCAGATATCGAGCAGCAGGTCCAGGTCCTCTTCGCGGCCGTGCCCGGCCTCGATGCGCTCGAGGATCTTGGCCATCCAGGCGATGCCCTCGCGCCCGGGCACGCACTGCCCGCAGTCCTCGTGTGCATAGAACTCGACCAGGCGGCGCGCTACCGACACCATGCAGGTGCCTTCCGTTATGACAATCACGGCCCCCGAGCCGAGCATGGAACCGGCGGCGGCAATGGCCTCATAGTCGAGCGTTACGTCGAGTTGACCGGCAGGCAGCATCGGCGAGGACGAGCCGCCGGGGATAACCGCCTTGACCGGCCGGTCGTCGAGCGTGCCGCCGCCGCACTCTTCGATCAGCGTACGCAGCGGCGTGCCCAGCGGCAGCTCATAGATGCCGGGGCGCTTGACCTGGCCACTGAGCGCGAACAGCTTGACGCCGGGGCTCTTCTCGGTGCCCATGCTGGTGTACCACTCGGGGCCGCGCTCGATGATGAGCGGCAGGTTGGCCAGCGTCTCGACGTTATTGATCACCGTAGGCTTGCGGTAGAGGCCCTCGGTGGCCGGGAAGGGCGGCTTGAGGCGCGGGTTGCCGCGCTCGCCCTCCAGCGAGCTCAGGAGCGCCGTCTCCTCGCCGCAGATATAGGCGCCGGCCCCGCGGTGCACCACAATATCCAGGGCAAAGCCGCTTCCCAGGACGTCGTCGCCCAGGTAGCCCTGCGCCTTGGCCTCGGCGATGGCCGCCTCCAGCCGCTCGGCCGAGAGCGAGAACTCGCCGCGCACGTAAATAAAACCCACGTGCGCCTCGATGGCGTAGCAGGCAATAGCCACGCCCTCGAGCACGGCGTGGGGGTCCTGCTCCATGAGCACACGGTCCTTGCAGGTGCCGGGCTCGCCCTCGTCGGCGTTGCAGACCAGGTAGCGCGGGTAGCTATCCTTGGGCACAAAGCTCCACTTCATGCCCGCGGGAAAGCCGGCGCCGCCGCGGCCGCGCAGGCCCGAGCGCTTGACCAGGTCCACCACCTCGGCCGGCTTGATGCCCTTGACGACCTTGCTCCACGATTGGTAGCCGCCGCGGGCCAGGTACACCGCGATGCGGTGCGAGTCGGTCACCCCGATGTTGCGCAGCAAGAACTTGTCGGCCATTCTACCGTTCCTTCTACGACCCTGCTTCCGCCCGCAACGCCGTCAGGATCTCGTCGATGCGCTCGCGCGTCAGCCGCTCATAGTAGCGGTCGTTGATCTGCATCACCGGCGCCGTGGCGCACGACCCCAGGCATTCGACGGTCACCAGGGTGAACAGGCCGTCGGGCGTCGTCTCGCCCACCTCGATGCCAAGCTTCTCCTGCAGGTAGAGCAGCAGCGGCTGCGCCCCCAACAGCGAGCAACTCAAGTTGGTGCAAACCTGCACCAGGTACCTGCCGACAGGCTCCTTGCGCAGCATGGTGTAGAACGAGGCCACGCTGGCCACCCAGGTCGGCGACGTATCGAGCGCCTCGGCCACCCACTCGTACGCCTCGGGCGTCAGGTAACCCTGCTCGCGCTGGGCAATCTCCAGGGCAGGCAGCATGGCCGACCGCTTGTCGGGATAGCGGGTCACCACCTGCTGCAACTCCTTCTGTGCGGCTTCAGAGAACGGCATGGTACCTCTCCCTACTGCGTACCACGTACTACGTGCTGCGTAATGCGTACTATGTACTGCGTAACGCGCGCTGCGTAACCAAGCCGGCTACCCAACGCCATCCCTCACGCATCACGCACTACGCATTACGCAATACGCATCACGCATTACGTCCTATCGGTCCACTTCGCCCATCACCAGGTCGAGGCTGCCGATGGTGGCGACGAGGTCGGCGAGCAGCCCGCCGTGGATGAGCCGCGGCAGCACTTGCACCGCCGCGAACGACGGTGTGCGCACCCGGAAGCGATAGGGCCGGGGGCTGCCGTCGCTCACCAGGTAGTAGCCCAGCTCGCCCTTGGAGACCTCGACAGTCATGAACACCTGCCCGGCGGGCGGGTGAAAGCCCTCCGTCACCAGTTTGACGTGATGGATCAGGGCTTCCATACTGGTGTCGAGCTCCTCCTTGGGCGGCAGCGCGATCTTGCGGTCGGCGACGTTGATGGGCCCGTCGGGAAGATCGTCGAGGGCCTGCTCGACGATGCGCGCACTCTGGCGCATCTCGGCCACGCGCACCAGGTAGCGGTCGTAGGCGTCGCCGTTCTTGCCCACCGGCACTTCGAAATCAAAGCGATCGTAGCCCGAGTAGGGCATGGCCTTGCGCACATCGTAGCGCACGCCCGAGCCGCGCAGTGTTGGCCCGGTGATGCCGTAGGCGATGGCATCCTCGGGCGTGAGCACGCCAATGCCGACCGTACGGTCGAGCATGATCGGGTTCTTGGTCAGGATCTTTTCAATGTCATCGATCTGCTTGGGAAGCTGGCGCAGAAAGGCCCGCACCTCGTCGACCCAGCCCTCGGGCAGGTCGGCCACCAGGCCACCGATGCGGAAATAGCTGGGGGTCATGCGCTGGCCCGAGACGGCCTCGAAGAGGTTGAGGACCTTCTCGCGCTCCCAGAAGGTGTACATCAGGATCACGCTCATGAGCCCCGAGAGGTCGAGCGCCGCCGAGCCCACGGCGATCAGGTGACTGGCGATGCGGTTGAGCTCGGCCATGATCACCCGGACGTACTGCGCGCGCAGCGGCACCTCAATCCCCAGCAGCTTTTCCACCGCCAGCACGTAGCCCAGGTTGTGGGTATTGGCCGAGACATAGTCCATGCGGTCGGTGTACGGGAGGACCTGGCGGTAGGTGCGGTTTTCGCCCGTCTTCTCGATGCCCGAGTGCAGGTAGCCGATGTCGGGCTTGACGCTGACCACGCGCTCGCCGTCGAGCTCGACGACCAGCCGCAACACACCATGCGTGCTGGGGTGCTGCGGCCCCATGTTGAGGGTCATCGTCTCTGTAGTTGTCGTGTCTATCTGGCTCATCTCAGATCCTTCGCCGCCAATACCTGGCCCTCAGCCGGGCATTCCGCTCCGCGATCCCCCGGCCCCAACGCAGGGTGGGGGGTTTGGGTGGCCGGTCGATGTGGCCGGCCGCCCCGCGGGGCGGCCGGCCACATCGACCGGCCACCCAAACCCCGCCTCAGAAGCCCCGTACCGGGCCGGCGCGAAGCGCGAAAGCCGGTCGCCGGCCAAGGGCATTTCGCCCCGACAAACCGCTGGAACGTCCCCAACAGGGACCCAACTACTCGCGCGGCGACACCCCGTGGTCCACCGCCACGTCGCCCAAGGGAAAGTCCTTGCGCAGCGGGTGGCCTTCGAGGTCCTCCGGGTTCAGGATGCGCCGCAGGTCTGGGTGCCCCTCGAAGGGGATGCCGAACATGTCATAGACCTCGCGCTCATACCAGTTGGCGCCGGGCCAGACCGAGACGAGCGAAGGCACGGCAGCGCCCTCATCCACCCGCACCATCAGGCAGAGCGAGCGGTTGTGCTTCAATGAATAGAGGTGGTAGACCACGGCAAAGCGCGGCCGCTGCCCCAGCGCGAGGCCGTCGAGCCCGCAGCAGTCCTTCAGCATGCCGAACGCCATGTTGGAGTCGTCACGCAGGTAGCGGCACACCGCCACCAGGTCCTGCGGGCGCACGGCAACGGTCGCCTCATCGCGCAAGCTCGGCTCCTCAGCCGCGGCCTCAGGGAAGGCGCGGCACACCGCCTCCACGACGGGATTGTCGGACATAGCACAACCTCTCTACGCGCGATCCTTCAGCTTTTCTTGCTTGATCTTTTTTTGCAGCTGCATCAGGCCGTAGATCAGGGCTTCGGGCCTTGGGGGGCAGCCGGGCACATAGACGTCGACCGGCAGGAACTGATCGGCGCCCTGCACCACAGCATAGTTGTTGAACATGCCGCCCGAGCAGGCGCAGTCGCCCAGGGCCATCACCCACTTGGGCTCGGTCATCTGCTCGTAGATGCGGCGCACAACGGGGGCCATCTTTTTCGACACGCGACCCGACACGATCATCAGGTCGGCCTGGCGCGGCGAGGGGCGAAAGACCTCGGAACCGAAACGCGAGATATCGAAGCGGGCAGCGCCCACACCCATCATCTCAATGGCACAACACGCGAGGCCCATGGTGACCGGGTACACGCTGTTCGAACGTGCCCAGTTGATCAACGCCTCCAGCTTGGCCGTCACCACGTTATCGGGCAAGCGGCTCTCTAGTCCCATTCCAGCGCCCCCTTCCGCCAGGCGTAGAAATAGCCCACAAAGAGGATGGCCAGGAAGGCGACGACCTCTGCGAGCCCCAGCAGCTTGCCCAGCGGGCTCAGCTTGCCGTACATCACTGCCCACGGGTAGAGAAAGATGGCCTCGACGTCGAATAGGATAAAGAGAATGGCCACGGCGTAGAACTTGATCGAGAAACGCAGCCGGGCATCCCCGAAGGGGACCATCCCCGACTCGTAGGGCGCCAGTTTGGTTGGGGTGGACTTGCGAGGCCCGAGGAGCGCAGAGAGCACGATGGCGATGGCAGACATCCCGACGGCGAACACAACGAGGATGAGGATAGGCACATAGTCCGCAGGCACGAGCGGGCTCCTTTCTACCACCAGGAGACCAAGAACCCTAGTACAGAACCACTTTACACCGAAAGGAAGCGCTTGTCAAGATTCTCACAAGTCTAGGGTATGTCCCAGAATCGTCGGTGTATTTCATGCCCGAATGATGCGTATGGTCTCGGCGTCTGCCGCCCACGCCCGAGGCTCCCGTTAAGACTCGGGCTACACAAACGAAGCCCCTGTGGGGCTGGTATCGCTCCTGAGCACCGTGGTCTCGGGAGACACGCGCCCATGGTGGGAGACAGTTCAGGTCAAGCGTAGACAAGTCGAAGCGCGAGCTCGCAGGGCTTTGTCTCTGTAGCCCGAGGCTTAACGGGAGCCTCGGGCGAAGCGGCGTGCGCAACATACGCCTGTTGCACAGACGATTCTGGGATACACCCACAAGTCTAGATCCTTTGGTAGTGCACCGCCCCCTCGCGCAGCCCCATGGCCGCCTCCATCACCGCCTCGGGCAGTGTGGGGTGGGCGTGGATGGTGTTGGCGATGTCGGCCGCGGTGGCGCCCACGCGCATGGCCAGGCCGGCCTCGGCGATGAGGTCCGACGCGTGCGGGCCCATGATCGACACGCCGAGCACCCTGCCGCCCTTGCCGTCGGCCTCGCGCTCGGCGATCATGCGCACCTGGCCTTCGGGGGCGCCCATACCGAGGGCGCGGCCGTTGACGCTAAAGGGGAAGCGGCTGGCGACATAGGCCATGCCTGCCGCCTTGGCCTGGGCCTCGGTGAGGCCGATGCCAGCGATCTCGGGCATGGTAAAGACGCAGTTGGGCACCACGGCATAGTCCATCGCCTCATGGCCGCCCAGGGCGTTGGCCACCGCCACCAGGCCCTGGTGCGAGGCCACGTGGGCCAGCATATAGATGCCGGTCACGTCGCCGATGGCATAGATGCCGGGCACGCTCGTCTCCAGGTACTCGTTCACCTTGATACGGCCGCGCTCGAGCGCCACGCCCACGTTGTCGAGCCCCAACTCATCTGTAAAGGGGGCGTGGCCGGTCGAGCTCAACACCAGGTCGCCCTCGGCCGCCTGGGGCTGGCCGCCGCGCTCGTACTCTACCCGCAGGCGGCCGGCGCCGGTCTGCACGATCTGCTTGAACTCGATGCCGATATCGACCTTGATGCCCTGGCGCCCCAGCATGGCCCGATAGCGCTTGGCGAGCTGCTCGTCCACATCCTTGAGGAAGGTCTTGCGGCCCAGCAGCGTCACCTTGCTGCCCAGCGCGGCGAAAATCGAGGCAAACTCGACGCCGACCACGCTGGCGCCAATGACGACAAAGGACTCGGGCTGCGTGGTGATATCCAGCAAGCCGCGGGCATTGACCACGCCGGGCAGGCCGTGGCCGGGGATGGGCGCCGCCATGGGCATGGAGCCGGTGGCAATGATGAGCGCTTTGGCCTGCACTTCGGCAGGCGGCGTATCGGGGTGGTAGACGCTGGGGGTCACGCGCACCCGCGAGGGCGTGAGAATGGTGCCCACCCCGGGGTAGAGGGCGATCTTGTTGTTGCGCACCAGCGCCTCGACGCCGCTCACCAGCGTTTCGACCACCTCGGCCTTGCGCGCCATCATGCGCGCGAAATTGACCGTTACCGGGCCGCCGATGTCGATGCCAAAGCCGCCGGCGCGCTTGATCTCGGTGTACAGCTCGGCCTGGTGCACCAGCGCCTTGGTGGGGATGCAGCCCCAGTTGAGGCACATGCCCCCCACCCGCTCTTTCTCGATCAGCGCCACCTTGGCGCCGAGCTGCGCGGCGCGGATCGCGGCCACATAGCCGCCCGGGCCGCCGCCAATGACCGCCACGTCATACAGCTTGTCTTCTGCCACGTGTCTTCCACCCCAAGCTGAATGCCAGAGCACAACGCGATGCCCCATTCTATCACGCTTGGCACAGGATGCCAAAGCGGCCAGCCTTGCCGAGTATGTCCCAGAACCGACGGGAACTCTTGAACCACGAAGGCCACAAAGGGCTTTGAATGACCCCCCTTGCCCCTTTGTGTCCTTCGTGGTGATCGGCCCCTGTCGGTTAGCGACGGTTCTCGAACACACCCGCCGTGCCGGGTCTTCTCGTCGATGTGCCGCACCGCCAGGAGCACATCGTTCGTCCACAGCACGGCCTTGCGCTAGCCAGCCTGCCGGGCAAAGCGCAGGCATTCGCTGATGCTGCATGCCCCAGCCCATATCGCCCGGCTGATGGGGCCGCAGCACATAGGCGGGCGCGCACGGGCCGGGCGCACGGCAACTCCTCGATGACGGGCATCGACATGACCAGCCACTTCTGGTGCGGCACAGCCAACGCCCCCAGCATTGCCCCAGTCTCGTCGCGCGAGTTCTCGGATTGCCGCGCGAACAAGCGTCGGATTGGAACCTTCGCCCCCTCTGCAACGTCTGTATTAGTACAAGCCGATACTTGATCTGCGCTCTGGACATATTCGGCATTATGCATTCCAGCTATCACCCAAGTCATCCCGATTCGCGTTCGGAGGTAACGACGCGTCTGCAACAGGGAGGGACGATGAACACGGTGTCGCTGGCCCACAGCCACCCGGCCATACGCGCCTGGATGCGGGATGCTCTGGCCCGGACCTCAGACGCCGCATTCGTGGCCGAGGTGAGCACAGGCGAAGAGGCATTGTCGCTGGCGGAGCAGATCTGTTGGGACTTGGCGCTCATATCCTGCGTGCTTCCTGGCAAGCCGCATGGCATCGAGGTGGTGGAGAGAGTGCTAGCAACAGAGCCAAACGTGCCCGTGCTGGTCCTCGGCGTCCCCGACGATGACGAAACACTGTGCCGTCTCTGGCGGGCTGGCGCCGCCGGCTGCATCCGGGAGGATGCGGCGCCGGAGGCTACCGCCAGGGCGGTGCAGGCTGCAGCGGACGGCACCCAATTGTGGGCCTCGGACCACGTGGCGCGAGCACATCGGTGGTGGGAAGAGGTCGGCTGCAAGCTGGAGGCGCTGACCGAGCGCGAAAGGGAAGTACTCCTTCTGGTGACCAAGGGATTGAGCAACAAGCAGATCGCCACGCGTTTCTCGCTCAGCGTGAACACGGTTCGCGCGCACATGCGGAGTATACTGAGCAAGCTGGAAGCGAGCAGCCGCTTGGAGGCCGCCACGTTCCTTGCGAAGGAGGCGAGTATTAACCAAGACGCCGCGAGAGATCGTCCATCCGGACGACGACAGGCCAGCCATTGATGTGGTAGAATGGGGGCAGCATGATGCTGTATCTCGGATGTCCAGTTCGCGTGAAGAAGAGAGGCTAGAAGGCTTATGTCGATAACCTGACGCCTTTCGGCCGCGATGGCATGATCTCTTCATCCGGGTTGGTTGGGCAAGATTCGAATGCCGCCCGGGGCCAGGCAGTCCCGCCTGCCCCCCCCCTCTGCCAGAAAGGATGCACCATGAGCCCGCTTCGCGATCTCCAGAAGCCACTCCGTCGAGTGAAAGGCCCGGTGCTCGCCGCCGTCGCCATGGTCGTCATCGGGGCCGCCGTGGGGGGCTGGGCCCTGTTGCCCGTTAAGGCAGAGCAACCGCAAGCGATCCCCATAGAGGTCGGTGGGGAGACGATCTGGTTGCAGCTAGGCAAGAACGTTCACCAACAGACCTATGACCTGCTGATGCGAGATGATGCTTTCGCCACGGACCCGGGAATCAAATGGGTGTTCGTCGACAACTTGTGGGTGCCGCTGGCGCGTGCAGCCTTCGAGCAGCCCACGCAACCATCTGTCAAGGAGCGCCGACCCAGCGAAGAAGTCTCCCAGAGGGGGGTTGTTGGCCCTGACTACATCCCCGAATGTGACATCAACCTCAGCGTCCCTGCCTACAGCCAACGCGACTCGGCATGGGCGAGCGCCCGTTTGTGCAACAGCGGCAGCTGCGCGACCATGTACGATGAGGGCTGCGCGATGACCTCTACTGCCATGGTGTTCCGATACTTTGGGGCCAATACCGACCCTGGCCAGCTTAACTCCTGCTCGGCAAACAACGGATGCTGTTCAAGCTGCAACTTGATCGGAGGCTGCGCCGCCAGCAACTGCAGCGGCGGCAGAGCGACATATGTCGGCTACTACGCATTCAACTGGCTGCACATGTGTGGGCTGCTGTCGCAGAACAGGCCGCCCATCGTCCATGTCGGCAACCACTACGTGGTCGTGTACAGGAGCCGCGGTTACGACCTGTACTCTGGAAGCGACTACTACATTAATGATCCCATCGATGGCTCAACGTACAAGAAGCTTTCGTTCTACCCCACACCAACTGAGACGGCCGAGTACCGCGCAGACTAGTCCTATCCTCTCGTCCTGGTGCGCAGAGTCATCTCTTGCAAACCTGGACGAGAGGCTTCATGCGCCCGCTTTCGTCTGGCCAGCCGAAAGCCAGCACACAGGAGGTTCGTGTTCATGACGCAGAACAGGACGAGTATCCACGTCTGTGCCCTGGTATTGGCGGCGGCGATGATCGGCTGCGCGGAGTCCACTGCACCGATCTTGTCTTCAAGTCGCACGCCCTCCACCGCCTCGAGCACTCGCCCATCCAACGTTGCAGCCCCAACTACACAGCCTGTGGTTGCCGACACCGAGCCGGCATGCGACCCTGGCGTTTACGCCCCACAGACGCGGAGCACGCCTCGACCTGCTCCGCTTCCTGACCTCGCGTCGCCTCGCGGCGGATGGGTTGCCTTGCTCACGCCTGAAGACCACTTGGCTCTGGTGTCGACCGATGCCGCCCGACAGGTCTCCCTGGCCGAACAGGGCAAGATCGCCAGTTTTGCCTGGTCGCCCGATGGTCGTTGGCTCGCTTTTCTCACGTCGGGTGGCCGGCTGACCCTTGCTTCCATCGAGCGCTCACAATCCGTCGTTGTGAGTGAGAGAGCGGGCCTCTGCGGAGTCACCTGGTCCGACGACAGCAGCCATCTCGCCTATCTGCATGATATCACAGACACGCGGCAGAGTTATGGAGTCGAAGTGTGCCTATTCGATCTCGCCAGCGGCCAGACCACCACCCTGGCGACCTATCCGCGGCCAGGTGCAGGCGCCGAGATCGCTGCCCTATGTGATCAAACCTTCCCTGCTGCCTGGCCAGTGGTGGTCGAGAAGGTCGGTGGCTCGCTGCACGTATGGGATGCCAGGACCAGTAAGCTCATCGTGTCCCTCGACTCTGTGGGCGCCTACTCCTCGCTTCTGCGCTCTGTGGGCGCCTGTGCCCACCTCTGGCTCCCAGGTGCAAAGGGAATCCTCTTCCCCAAGCCAGAGACTACGAAGAAGGGAATCCAGATCGCGGGAGCGATGGCGGGGCCCATCTATCCCGTCAGCCTGGCGCTCTGGACAGCTGGCAGCAGCAGTGGGCCGACTACCTTGCTGGAAGCGCAAGAGAGGCAAAGCATCTGGCCAGTACGTTGGCTGCCGGATGGACGTCTGGAAGTCCTGATGACGCAGTGGGACAAGGACGAATATGATACACCGGCCAAGCCGGAACACCTGGAGTATCGTTACTATCAGCCGAGCGAGCACGGAGAGCTCTTCGCAGTGAACGACGGCGACCTCCTCTGGTGGATGGGGGGTGGGCTGCAGCAGCGGCTGTCGCAAGCCGGACTGCAGCCAGCACAGGGCGAACTGGGCCATTGGGGAGCGGCATCGGATGGCGAGACGGTAGCCTTCAGCTGGGTATGGCAAGCGGATGGGCGGGAGCAAGGGGCAGTCTACCTCTGGCGAGGCGAGGGAGAGCCGGTGCACCTGGCCATGGGGCACGATCCTCAATGGCAGCCTGGGCAGGGCCAGCCGTAAGCCGGCTCAATACGAGCTCGAGCGGAGAATCCAGCCGGCCTTTTGGGTATCCTCCTACGGCAGGCTGACGCAGACGCGAAAACCGATGTGGTTGCCGCCGCCGGTGTGGTCATTCCCCAGGCGGAAGGCCGTGCGCAGTTGCTTGGCGCCTGACTCAAAGCCGCCGCCGCGCAGCACTGCGCCGCCCCAGCGCGGGTCTTCACGGCCGCCACCGGGCCGGTAGGGATAGTCGAGGTAGCGGCTGTTCGTCCACTCCCACACGTTGCCGGCCAGGTCGGCGCAGCCGTAGGGGCTGTCGCCGGCCGGGCTGCTGCGCCCCACCCGCGCTGCCTCGCCTGCCCCGGCGTCTATCGAGTTGCAGCGGGTGGCATCGGGCGGGCCATCGCCCCAGGGGTAGGGGCGGCCGTCGGCGCCGCGCGCCGCCTTTTCCCACTCGGCCTCGCTGGGCAGGCGCACGGTGCGTCCGCTGCGCTCGCCGGCCCAACGGCAGAAGGCGGCGGCATCGTCCCAACTCACGTGGGTCACCGGGGCGGCCGGCGCGGCCTCGCTGCCGGGGCCGCGGGGGAGGCGCCAGTTGGCCCCCGGCAGGTCGCGCCACACGCCGTCGTAGACCAGGGCGCTGCCGCGGGCCTCGGCGGCCGTCTGGTAGCCCGTGGCGGCGACAAAGGCGGCGAACTGGGCCACCGTCACCTCGTAGCGGCCGATGGCGTAGGCGCCCAGAGACACGGTGTGCTGCGGCCGCTCGTCGACATCGGCCAGTGGGTCATCGTCGCCGCTGCCCATGACGAACTCGCCCGCGGGCACGGGCACCAGCTCCAGCGTCACCCCCGGCGCCAGGTCCAGCACGAGCGAGCCCTCCCTGGCCGGCGCGGCAATGGGTGTCGCCGTCGGCGCTGGGCTGGGCGTGCCGGCGGGCGCCGGCTGCCCGCGCCCGGCGAAGAACAACGCCAGCGCGCCAAGGCCCAGCAACGCCAGCGCCATGAGGCGCGTCACCATGTGCATTGCCGGTGCGGCCACCGGCGGCGCTTTGTCGCTCGCCATCACGCATCGCCCCCTTCTCACCGGCACGGGCCGGCATGCAGCATCAATCGGCCGGGGGACCCAGATACAGATCTTGATAACAATAGCACGAGCCGCGTGCCCCTGTCAACTGCGCGGCGCTGCCAAGTGCATCGATAGTGTATGAACCAGCCTACGGCCGCCGGCCACCATTGGAGATGGCCCGCGCCGGCAACCGGGCTCTGCGCTTCGCGGCCTCCCGGTATGGGCCTTGAGGGGGTCTGTTGGGTTCGTCGGAGTGTCCAGCCGCCCCTGCAGGGGCGGCTGGACACTCCGACGAACCCAACAGACCCCTACCCGGATTGGGAGCCGGGCGGCAGCGTAGCGGAATAGCCGGCTACGGCTGACAGCGCTTGCCAAACGGCACCTTCACGGCTACAATTTGCCGCACGCCCAGCGGTTGTCCTGAGAGGCGCCGCTGCTGGAACCACGAAGGACAAAGGCCAATGGCTCTTCTTTGTGCCCTTTGTGGTGCATTCGTTCTCCTCTCTGCATGCCCGGAGGTAGCAGGTCTGTGAGTGCGATAGCGAGCGAGCGCCTGGAGCGCATCCTGCCCACGGTCGAAAGGCCGGGGCGCTATACGGGGGGCGAGTTCAACTCGGTGGTGAAGGATTGGGTCACCACCGCCGTAAGGCTGGCCCTGTGCTACCCCGACGTCTATGAGATCGGCATGTCGAACCTGGGCCTGGCCATCCTCTACGACCTGGTGAACAAGCGGCCAAGCGCCCTGGCCGAGCGCGCCTACACCCCCTGGCCCGACATGGCCGCCGCCCTGCGCCGCGCCGGGCTGCCGCTCTATTCCCTGGAAACGCATCACCCGCTCGCCGACTTTGACGTCGTCGGCTTTACGCTGCAGTACGAGCTCAACTATACCAACGTGCTGGAAATGCTCGATCTGGCCGGCATTCCCCTGCACAGCGCTGCGCGCAGCGAAGCGCATCCGCTGGTCATCGCCGGCGGCTCGTCGACCTACAACCCCGAGCCGATGGCCGCCTTCTTCGACCTCTTTGTCATCGGCGAGGGCGAGGAAGTGCTACTCGAGCTGCTGGACCTGGTGCTCGCCATGCGCGGCCAGCCGCGCGCCGAGCTGCTGCGCCGCGCCGCCGAAATCCCCGGCATCTATGTGCCCGGCCTCTACCAGGTGGATTATGACCTCGCGGGCCGCGTGCTCGCCGTCACGCCCAGCGATACGGGCGTGCCCGAGCGTGTGACCAAGCGCATCATGCCCTGCCTGCCGCCGCCGGTGACGCGCCCCGTGGTGCCCTTCCTCGACATCGTGCACGACCGCGCCAACGTCGAGATCCAGCGCGGCTGTACCGAGGGCTGCCGCTTTTGCCAGGCGGGCATGATCTATCGCCCCGTGCGCGAGCGCCGGCCCGAGGAGGTGATGGACGCCGTCGAGCAGGTGTTGGCCAACACCGGCTACGACGAAGTGGGTCTCGTCTCGCTCGCCTCCAGCGACTATTCGCAGATCGAGCCACTGCTCGAAGCCCTGGTGCGCCGTTGGGCGCCCGAGCATGTCTCTTTCGGCCTGCCCTCGCTGCGCGTCGACGCCTTTTCGGTGCGCCTGGCCGGCATGGTGCAGGCCACCCGCAAGACCGGCCTGACCTTCGCTCCCGAGGCGGGCAGCGAGCGGCTGCGCGCCGTGATCAACAAGAACGTCACCGAAGACGACCTCGTGCAGACCGCCGAGGCCGCCTACTCGGCCGGCTGGGACCGCATCAAGCTCTATTTCATGCTGGGCCTGCCCACCGAGAGCGACGAGGACGTGGAGGCTATCGCCCGGCTGGTGCACCGGGTGGCCGACATCGGGCGGCGACACCGCGGTGGGCGCGCCAAGGTGCATGCCAGCGCCTCGACCTTTGTGCCCAAGCCGCACAGCCCCTTCCAGTGGCTGCCGCTGGCCGATCTCGACACCGTGCAGCGCCGCCAGCGCCTGCTGCACGAGCGGCTGCGCCGCCGCGGTGTGCAGTTCGACTGGACCGAGCCGCGCACCACGCTGCTCGAAGCGGCGCTCAGCCGCGGCGACCGTCGCGTGGGCGCGGCCGTCGAGGCGGCCTGGCGTGGCGGGGCCGTCTTTGACGCCTGGGGTGAGCATTTCAAGCCGGCCCTGTGGCAAGAGGCGTTTGCGGCGAGCGGCCTCGACATGCACTGGTACGCCTCACGCCAACGCGCGCTCGACGAGGTGTTGCCCTGGGAGCATATCAACGTGGGGGTCAAGAGAGAGTTCCTCGCCGCCGAATGGGAGCGGGCCACCAGTGGCGAGCCGACGCCCGACTGCCGCGACGGCTGCCAGCGCTGCGGCCTCCTCGAGGCGTTCAGGGCCGAGCGCAAGGCCGTGGCCAAGGGGGTGTGGCAATGCCCGTGAAGCAACCGCAACGCGAGGTCACGGCGCCGGTGCAGCGACTGGGCATCGCCTTTGCCGTCGCTGGCGGCGCCCGCTACGTCGGCGGGCTCGACATGGGCCGTGCCTGGGTGCGCGCCTGCCGCCGCCTGGGGCTGCCGCTGGCCTACAGCTTTGGCTTCAACCCGCACCCGCGGGTCTCCATCGCCGCGCCGCTGCCGGTGGGTTTCGCCGCCGAACGCGAGCTCGTCGAGGTCCACCTCGACGCCCGCGTGGATCCGCAGGAGTTGGCCGCGCGCTTGCCCGGTCAGCTGCCACCCGGCCTCACCCTGCGCGGCGTGGAGGAGCTGCCGCTCGACTCGCCGCCCCTGCCAGCGCGGGTGCAGGCCGCCGAGTACCTGGTACGCTTCCTCGACGCGCCGCCCGCGGACCTCGCCGAGCGCCTGGCGCGTCTCCTCGAGGCCGACAGCCTGCCGTTCACCCGCGTGCGCGCGGTCAAGCAGGTCAGCTTTGACCTGCGGCCGCGCATCCTCGAGGCGCAGCTCGACACCTGCATGGGGCAGCCGCTGCTCACGCTGCGCCTCGTGCATGGGCCTTCGGGCGCCGCCCGGCCCGAGGATGTGCTGACAGCGCTCGGCGTGGACCCCATGACTGCCCGCGCCACGCGCACCGGCCTGGTGCTGCGCGACGAGGGCTCGGGGCAGGCGCAAGCCTAGCAGGTTGGCGGGGCGGTTTGGGTTCGTTTTGTTTTTTCGCGATGCAGGTGTGAGGCGGCGGGCAGGGATGAGTTCGTTTCGTATTCTCCACGCAGGTGTGGGGCAATGGGCAGGAATGGGTTCGTTTCGCATTTTCCACGATGCAGGGGGTGGAGGCGCAGCAGGGTGCGAGCGGCGGGCCGAGCGGCGAGGCCGGCGGACCGGGCGAGAAGGCCGGGGCGCGTGAGCGGTTGGCGGCCACGGGGCGCCTCCTGGGCTGAACGGGGCCGGGCGAGTGGCGCGGCCCGGGATGGTAGGCGAGTCCAGTATAGCACACATGTTCTGGGCTGTCAAGTGGGGTTCTTGACCACGAAAACGCGAAAGCGAGCGAAAACACGAAAGAGGCCGATTTCCACCAGGCGCCGGCCGTCGGCAAGCAGAGTGGGGTAGCCCCTGGCCAGGGCCAGGATGCGGCGGCAGAGGTACTCGGCGCAGGAGGGGCAGACGTCGACGCCCTTCGCTGCGGCGCAGTTGCGGATGCTGCAGAAGGGCGGCCCACAGCCCCTTTCGCGGCAACTGCAGCTCACCGCAATCCTGCTTCCCCTGACACTGAGTGCGCCTAACAGAACCAGTAGCAGAGCGGGCTCCCATGTTTTACCCCGCCAGGGACCCGCCGCTTTCGGCGGCGTGGGAGCCGTCTCTCCTGGTTCTGTTAGGCGCTCCAATACGACAATCGTGCTTGCTGCCGGCGGTTGGTGGCGATCCGGGTGGCTGCCGGCTGATGCGCTGCGCTTTCCCCCGGCCATGGCCCGGAAGGGGGATTCTCGGCTGGTTGGCTGGCCCGTGGCCGCCCGCGGGCGGCCACGGGCCAGCCAACCAGCCGAGAATCCCCCCCAAACGGTCCCGTTCCGGCCATATGCTACGCGCAGGGCACGGAGCGTGAAGCCCGGACAGCGGGCCGCTACGGACAAGTACAGTGCGGGGCGGCCAGCAACGCCAGCCAGCCCGCCAAACCCCTACCTCAAAGGCCAGCACCGGGTTCGTGCGAAGCTCAAGAGCCGGTCACCAACGATGATGGGATGTACCCCGGCAGCCTGTCGCTCTTGTCACACATCTGCCTTTCTGGTACAATCGAATCAGGTGCGAGAAGTCGAGCGAAGCACTGCTGGGCAACCTGACGGCTTGCCCTCCCTCATCTGGCGAAAGCGGGGCAGCATGAAGCGTCTGTGGTCTCCCTGGCGCATGGCCTACCTCACCGAAGAGCGCCCCGAGGGGTGCATCTTTTGCGTCAAGGCCGCGGAACGCTGTGACCCGGAGAACCTCATCGTCTGGCGCGGCGAGCGCGCGTTTGTGATGCTCAACCGCTACCCCTACAATAACGGCCACCTCATGGTCATTCCCTACGTCCACGTGCCGAGTGTGGAGGACCTCCCCGCCGAGACGCTCACCGAGATGATGCTGCTCGTCAACCGCTCATTGGCCGCGCTCCGCCGCGCCATGTCGCCGGAAGCCTTCAACATCGGCGCCAACCTGGGGCACGCCGCGGGCGCCGGCATCGCCGACCACGTGCACCTGCACATCGTGCCGCGCTGGGAGGGCGACACCAATTTCATGCCCGTGCTCGCCGACGTGCGCGTCATCCCCGAGTTCCTCGCCGACACCTATCGCAAGATCCGTGAGGCCATGGCTGCCATGGGGTAGCCATGGCCGAGGGGGGGGGAGGATGTCGGGTGCGGCTGGCCTGCCAGCGGGCGGGCCAGCCGCACCCGACATCCTCCCCCCCCTCGGCATTGGTCAAAAGCCGGTATTTCTGGTAGAATGAGTGCGTCGGGGCGCATTAACAATCGGGTGCATTTCCAAGGAGGAAAAGCGTGGCCGACTGGAGCGACAAGGATGTCGTCATCGTCAGCGCAGCCCGGACCCCCATCGGCAGGTTTCTGGGATCCCTCTCTTCCCTCCCCGCCGTCGAGCTCGGAGCTGTGGCCATTCGCGAAGCCGTCCAGCGTGCAAGAATCGAGCACGCGCTGATCGACGAAGTCCTCATGGGCAACGTCGTCCCCGCCGGCGCAGGACAGGCGCCCGCACGACAGGCCGCCATCCGCGCCGGGCTCCCTCCCACCGTAGGTGCCACGACCCTTAACAAAGTATGCGGATCCGGTCTCAAGGCGGTGATGTGGGGCGCCCAACAGATCCGCGCCGGCGATGCCGACATCATCATCGCCGGCGGCATGGAGAGTATGTCGAACGCGCCCTACGTGTTGCCGCGCGCCCGTACGGGCTACCGTATGGGCCACGCCACCATGATCGACTCCGTGGTCAACGACGGCCTGTGGTGCGCCTTCGAAGATCGCCACATGGGCGAGTCCGCCGAGTTCATCGCCGACGAGTACCAGGTCTCTCGCCAGGAGATGGACGAGTTCTCGCTGCAGAGCCACTGCAAGGCCGTCACCGCCACCAAGGAGGGCGCCTTCCGCGCCGAGATCGCCCCGGTGCAGGTGCCCGCCAAGAAGGGTACCATGGCGGTCGACAGCGACGAGTGCCCCCGCGTCGACACCAGCCTCGAGGCGCTGGCTGCCCTCAAGCCTGCGTTCAAGCCCGGCGGCAAAGTCACCGCGGGCAACGCTCCCGGCCTCAGTGATGGCGGCGCGGCGCTCGTGCTCATGAGCGGCCGCAAGGCACGCGAGCTGGGCTGCCGGCCCATAGCCCGCATCACCGGCTATGCCCAGGCCGCCGTGGAGCCCAAGTGGCTCTTTATCGCCCCGGCCTACGCCATCCGCGCCCTCCTCAACCGCACCGGTCTGGCGCTCGATGCTTTCGAGCTGCTCGAGGTCAACGAGGCCTTTGCTGCGCAGATCCTGGCCGACGGCAAAGAGCTGGGTTGGGATTGGGCGCGCGTGAACGTGCGCGGCGGCGGCGTCGCCCTCGGCCACCCCATCGGCGCCAGCGGCGCGCGCGTCCTGGTGACGCTGCTCTACGCCCTGCACGACCTGGGCAAGTCGCGCGGCGCAGCCGCTCTATGCCTCGGCGGCGGCGAAGCGGTGGCCCTCAGCGTCGAGTTGATCTGAGAAGGGGCTCCGATTCACCACAGAGCACACAGAGAACACGGAGACTCCTTACCTGCCCTCTGTGCCCTCTGTGTCCTCTGTGGTGATCCTCGTTTTCCAGGAGGAGGAGACGGTGGAGATCAAACAGGTTGCGGTGATCGGCGCCGGGACGATGGGCAACGGCATTGCCCAGGTCTTTGCCCAGGCGGGCTACCCGGTGACGATGATCGATATCGCCGCCGAGCAACTGCAGCGGGGCCAGGCCACGATCGAGCGCTCGCTGGCCAAGTTGGTAGAGAAGGGCAAGCTTGGCGCCGCCGAACGCGATGCTGCGCTGGCGCGCATTCATACGGCCGCCACGCTCGACGCGGCCGCCGGGGCCGACCTGGCGGTAGAGGCGGTGTTCGAAAACGCGGCAGTCAAGAAGGAGACGCTGCACGCGCTCGACGCCATCCTGCCGCCCCAGGCCATCTTGGCCTCCAATACGTCGTCCATCTCCATCACCGAGCTGGCCGCAGCCACCGGCCGGCCGGCGCAGGTGATCGGCATGCACTTTATGAACCCGGTGCCGCTGATGCAACTCGTGGAGATCATCCGCGGCCTGCAGACGGGCGATGACACAGCCACGGCGACGGTAGAGACGGTACGGCGGCTGGGCAAGACGCCGGTGTTGGTCAACGACGCCGCCGGCTTTGTGGCCAACCGCATCCTGATGCCGATGATCAACGAGGCGGTCTACACGCTCATGGAGGGCGTGGCCTCGGCCGAAGCCATCGACACGGTGATGAAGCTGGGCATGAACCATCCCATGGGGCCGCTGACGCTCGCCGACCTGATCGGCCTCGACGTCTGCCTGGCCATCATGGAAGTGCTGCACAAGAACCTTGGCGACGACAAGTACCGCCCCTGCCCGCTGCTGCGGCGCATGGTGGCGGCGGGCTATCTCGGGCGCAAGAGCGGCCGCGGATTCTACACGTACTAGCGGGCTGTTGGAGCATAGTGAAGCACGCTCGCGACCGGCTTGCACGCTTCGCTCCAGCCCGGTCCGGGGCCTTTAGGGGTTTTGTTGGGTCTTGTGCCGTCGTTGGCCGCGCCCGCGGGCGCGGCCAACGACGGCACAAGACCCAACAAAACCCACCCGGGGCGGGTCCGGGTGGATGGCGGAGCGAGATGCCCGGACGGGAGCCTGGCGCCAAGTGGCGAGGAGGCAACTCATGGACCTTCGTCTCAGCGAAGAGCACGAGATGATGCGCAAGGTGGCGCGCGATTTCGCCCGCAAGGAGGTGGCGCCGATCGCCGCCGAGATCGACGAGCAGGCCCGCTTCCCGCTGGAGAACGTGCGCAAGATGGGCGAGCTTGGCTTCCTGGGGCTGACGGTGTCGGAAGAGTACGGCGGCGCCGGGGCCGATACGGTGGCCTATGTCATCGCCATCGAGGAAATCGCCAAGGTCTGCGCCTCGACCGCCGTCATCATGTCGGTGCAGAACTCGCTCGTCTGCCAGGGGTTTGAGCACTTTGGCGATGAGGCCCAGAAGCGCGGCTTCCTGACGCGCCTGGCCTCGGGGCAGGCGCTGGGCGCCTTTGCCCTCACCGAGCCCGAGGCGGGCTGCGACGCCGCCGCGCAGCGCAGCACCGCCCGCCGCGACGGCGACAGCTACATCCTGAACGGCACGAAGCACTTTATCACCAGCGGCGCCTATGCCGACATTGTGCTCGTCTTTGCCATGACCGATCCCGCCGCCGGCAGCCGCGGCATCAGCGCCTTTATCGTCGAAAAGGGCACGCCGGGGTTCACCGTGGGCCGCGAAGAGAACAAGATGGGCATCCGCGGCTCGAGCACCTGCGAGCTCATCTTTCAGGATTGCCGCATCCCGGCGGCCAACCGCCTCGGGGGCGAGGGCCAGGGCTTCAGGGTCGCGCTGACGCTGCTCGACGGTGGTCGTATCGGTATCGCCGCACAGGCTGTGGGCATCGCCCAGGGCGCGCTCGAGGCCTCGTTGGCCTACGCGCAGACGCGCCGCCAGTTCGGCCAGCCCATCGCCAACTTCCAGGCCATCCAGTGGATGCTGGCCGACATGAACACGCGCATCGAAGCGGCGCGCCTGCTGACCTACCAGGCCGCGCTGGCCAAAGATGCAGCCAAGAAGGGTGGCGGCCGCTACAGCCGCGAGGCGGCCCAGGCCAAGCTGTTCGCTTCGGAGACGGCCGTCTGGGTGGCTGACCGCGCCGTGCAGATCCATGGCGGCTATGGCTACATGAAAGAGTACGCCGTCGAGCGCATTTACCGCGATGCCAAGATCACCGAGCTCTACGAGGGTACTTCGGAGGTGCAGCGCATGGTCATCGCAGGCGCGCTGCTGCATTAGGGCCGCCCAGGCCTGACAGGTCTCCGAAGACCTGACAGGCCTAGAGCCATCCGTGGAGACCCGACGAGACCTGACAGGTCTCCGGAGACCTGTCAGGTCTCGATATTGTGAAAGGAGTGCCTGTGAACCGTCGGCCCGTCCTCGACCAAGGCTACATCGAACTCGAAGAATGGATGGGCGGCGATGAGGCCGTTATCCGGGCCGCGCGCATCTGCTACCAGTCGGCAGCCAAGACGCCCGGCGCCGACGAGCGGCTCATCCGCAAGCTCTTGCAGAGCGAGCCGAAGCACAACACAGTATTCGAGCACGCCGTCTTTCGCTGGCACATCAAATGCCCCATCTTTGTGGCACGGCAGTGGATGCGGCACCGGGTAGGCTCGTTCAACGAGCTCAGCCTGCGGTATTGCATTGCCGACCGCTGTTATTACGTGCCGGCCGGCGTGTCGGAGGTGGCTGCCTACCGCGCCCACATGGAGGCCTCCTTCGACCTCTACGAACGCCTGGTGGCCGCCGGCTGGCGCAAGGAGCAAGCCCGTGGCGTCCTCGGCACGGCGATCTACACCGAGTTCATTTGGACAATCAACGCCTGGTCGCTGATGAACTGGCTGACCAAGCGGCTCGACAAGGCGGCGCAGTGGGAGCATCGCCAATACGCACTGGCGGCGCTCAGCATCTGGCGCGAGGTGATGCCGGTCACGGCCAACGCCTTCGCCCAGGGCATGCTGCGCCCCCTGGGCCTGGAGGACACGTGATGGTACCTCGCCCCTCGTGGGACGACTATTTCATGGACATCACGCAGCGCGTGGCGACGCGGTCCACCTGCCTGCGGCGACAGGTAGGCGCCGTGATCGTGCTCGGCAAGCGCATGCTCGCCACGGGCTACAATGGCGCGCCGCGCGGCATGCCCCACTGCGACGAGACCGGCTGCCTGCGCGCCGAGCTGGGCATTCCTTCGGGCCAGCGCCAGGAAATCTGCCGCGGCCTGCACGCCGAGCAGAACGCCATCATCCAGGCCGCGCTCCACGGCGTGTCGGTCGCCGGCGGCACGATCTATGTTACACACCAACCATGCATCACCTGCGCCAAGATGATCATCAACGCAGGCATCGAACGCGTCGTCTGTGCCCACACCTATCCCGACGAGCTGGCGCGCAGCTTCCTCGCCGAGGCCGGTGTCGTGCTGGACCCCTGGGTACCGGAGGCCCAGAGCGACACAGCCCCTGAGGCTGGGGACGGCGGCAAGCCAGGATAATCCACGTGTGGGAATCTATACCGACTTGAGGAGGCTCATGGCAAGCGACAAGATCTCTCAACTGCGCCGCATGAAGGAGGAGGCGGCGGCCGGCGGTGGCCCGGAGCGCATCGCCCGCCAGCACCGAGCGAGCAAGATGACCGCCCGCGAGCGCCTGGCCAGGCTCCTGGATCCCAACTCGTTCCAGGAGATCGACGCCCTGGTCACCCACAGGGCTACCGGCTTTGGCATCGAGAAGAGCCACCCGTTGGGCGACGGCGTGGTAACCGGCTACGGCGCCATCCACGGCCGCCTGGTGTACGTCTATGCCCAGGACTTTACCGTCACCGGCGGCTCGCTGGGCGAGGCCCATGCGGCCAAGATCTGCAAATTGCAGGACCTGGCGCTCAGGAACGGCGCCCCGCTCATCGGCTTGAACGATTCGGGCGGCGCGCGCATCCAGGAGGGCGTGCTGGCCCTGGGCGGCTATGCCGACATCTTTTTGCGCAACACACTGGCCTCGGGCGTCGTGCCCCAAATCTCAGCTATCATGGGCCCCTGCGCCGGCGGCGCGGTGTACTCGCCAGCCCTCACCGACTTTATCTTCATGGTCGAGGGCGGCAGCCACATGTTCATCACCGGGCCCGAGGTCGTGCGGGCGGTGATCCACGAGGACGTCTCCTTCGAGCAGCTCGGCGGCGCCATGGTCCACGCCACCACCAGCGGCGTGGCGCACTTTGCCGAGCCCGATGAGGAGACCTGCCTGGCCGGCATCCGCACGCTGCTCAGCTACCTACCGCAGAACAACATGGAGGACCCACCCTACGAGGCGCCCAAGGATGCGCCGGGCCGCATGGACGCCGAGCTCGACACCATCGCGCCCGACGAGCCCAACAAGCCCTACGACATGCACCACGTCATCCAACACGTCGTGGATGGCGGCGTGTTCTTTGAGGTGCACCGGCACTATGCCCAGAACATCATCGTAGGCTTTGCCCGGCTCAACGGCCGCGTCATCGGTATCGTCGCCAACCAGCCGGCCGTGCTCGCTGGCGTGCTCGACATCAATGCTTCGGTCAAGGGAGCGCGCTTTATCCGCTTCTGCGACTGCTTCAACATCCCCATCGTCACCTTCGAGGACGTACCTGGCTTCATGCCCGGCATCGCGCAGGAGCACGGCGGCATCATCCGCCACGGGGCGCAACTGCTCTTCGCCTACTGCGAGGCCACCGTGCCCAAACTGACGGTGATCACGCGCAAGTCGTACGGCGGCGCCTACTGTGTGATGAACTCGAAGCACGTGCGCGGCGACGTGAACCTGGCCTGGCCCAATGCCGAGATCGCCGTGATGGGGCCCGAAGGTGCCGTCAACATCATCTTCCGCAAGCAGATCGAGGCCGCAGCCGACCCCGAAACCGAGCGCGCCAAGCTCGTGGCCGAGTACCGCGAGCGCTTTGCCAGCCCCTACGTGGCAGCCGCTCGCGGTTACATCGACGACGTCATCGAGCCCCGCGAGACGCGGCCCAAGCTGATCAGCGCGCTGGAGATGCTGCAGAACAAGCGCGACACCAACCCGCACAAGAAGCATGCGAATATGCCGTTGTGACGGGGGAACTGAGGGAACTGAAGGAACTGAAGGGACTGAGGGGCCGCTGCAGGCCCGCCCGCCTTTCAGTTCCATCAGTTCCGTGAGTTCCCCCAGTTCCCTGAGCACGGATACGAGGAACTGGAATGTCTCAAGCTGTCAAGATCACCGACACTTGCCTCCGCGATGCCCACCAATCGCTGCTGGCGACGCGCATGCGCACCGAGCACATGCTGCCCATCGCCGAGAAGCTGGATTGCGTGGGCTATCACTCGTTGGAGGCCTGGGGCGGCGCGACGTTCGACTCGTGCATGCGCTTCCTCGGCGAGGACCCATGGGAACGGCTGCGCGCACTGCGCAGTGCCCTGCCCAATACGCCCATCCAGATGTTGCTGCGCGGCCAGAACATCCTAGGCTACCGCCACTACCCCGACGACATCGTCGAGCGCTTTGTGACGCTGGCCAAGAAGAACGGCGTCGACATCTTTCGTATCTTTGACGCCCTGAACGACGTGCGCAACATGGCCTGGGCCATGCAGGTGACCAAGCGCGTGGGCGGCCACGTCCAGGCGGCCATCTGCTACACCATCAGCCCGGTGCACTCGCTCGATGCCTTTGTGCAGACGGCGAAAGAGTTGGCCGCACTGGGCGCCGACTCCATCTGCATCAAAGACATGGCGGGGCTGCTTGCCCCCTACCCAGCCTACGAGCTCGTGCGGCGCCTCAAGGCCGAAGTGGGCTTGCCCATCCAGGTGCACACGCATTATACCAGTGGCATGGGCACGGCGACCTACCTGAAGGCCATCGAGGCCGGCGCCGACATTGTCGATACCGCCATCTCGACGGTGGCCCTGGGCACGTCACAGCCACCCACCGAAACCCTGGTCTACACCCTGCAGGGCGGCGAGCGCGACACCGGGCTGGACCTGAAGCTGCTCTCCGAGATCGCGACCTACTTTGCCCGCGCGCGCGGCGAATACGCCAAGTACGAGAGCGGCCTGCCGGGTGTCGACGTCAACGTCCTCATGTACCAAATCCCCGGCGGCATGCTTTCGAACCTCGTCTCGCAGCTCCGTCAGCAGGGAGCCGAGGACCGGTACAGCGACGTGCTGGCCGAGATGCCGCGAGTGCGCGCCGACCTGGGCTATCCGCCGCTCGTTACCCCCACCAGCCAGATCGTGGGCACGCAGGCCACCTTCAACGTCCTGTCTGGCGGGCGCTACCAGGTCGTCTCCCAAGAGGTCAAGAACTATGTGCGCGGCCTCTATGGGCGCCCGCCCGGCGAGATCAGCCCGGAGCTGAAAAAGTTGGTGCTGGGCGAGGAGCGGCCCATTCAGGCGCGCCCTGCCGACCTCCTCGAGCCGGGTTACGAAAAGGCCAGAGACGAAATCGGCGACCTGGCGCAGTCGGAAGAAGACATCATCGCCTACGCGCTCTTCCCGCAGGTGGCGCACGAGTTCTTCGAGCGGCGGGCGCGGGGCTTTGAGGCCGAGGCGCCGGCAGCGCCCGCGGCGGCTGTGGTGGCCGGAGCGGCCGCCGCCCCCCAGCCGCCTGTATCGTTGTGGAAGCTGGCGGCGCGCATGGAGAGGGGACGCTAGTATGAGCGAGTTCATGCAAGGAATCAGCGTTACCGTCGTGGGCATGGGGTTGGTGTTTGTCTCGCTGGGCCTCCTCATGTTCATCATCATGGGGCTCATGTGGCTCCTGCGTACGCGGCCCCAACCGGCCGTCGCGCCGGCCTCGGCGGGCGCCGCGCCCTTTGTGCTCGACCCCGACCCGGCCGAGCCTGCCGGCAACGCTGAGGTCTCGCCTGAAATCGTGGCCGCCATCGCGGTGGCCTTGGCCGCGTGGCAAGCGCGGCGGGCAGGCAACCGGCCGCCGCAGACCAGCGTTGTGACCTTTGCCCCGGGCTCGCCCGCCTGGCGCGCCTCGGGCCGCTTGTCGTGAACCCTTTGTAGTGAGGGCTTTGCCCTTTGCCGCAGATCCGCGTAGAGGGCACAAAGGCCTCAAGCCCTTACTACGAAGAGGAGCCCCTTTGTTGTGGCGGCTTCAGCCGCTCAGGTCCTGGGGCACTCTCTTGTCAAAGGATGGATAGTTCAACAATGGCAGAACACACCGAAGTGACCGTCAACGGCACCATCTATCGCGTGGAGATCGACAGCCTCGACAAGCTCGACGGCGGCCCGGTTGAAGTGCGCGTCAACGGCCGCCCCTACACTGTGCAACTCGCGCAACCCGGCGCACCGCAGGAGAGTGCCGCCCCCGCCCCGGCCAAGCCCAAGCCTCAGCCGGCAGCCCATCCCCCAGCCATGGCCACGGCGCCCTCGGGCGGCCAGCAGGTGACGGCGCCCATGCCCGGCAAGATCCTCTCAGTAGCCGTGAGCGCGGGCGACCAGGTGCAGGCGAAAGACACCCTGTGCACCCTGGAAGCCATGAAGATGGAGATGAACATCGCCGCGACCGTCGCCGGCACTGTGCGCGAGGTGCGAGCCGAAGTGGGCGCCAATGTCGTCTATGGCGACCTCCTGTTCGTGATCGAATAGCCCGGAGATACTCATGTCAAGCGTAGAATTGGCCCGTTTGCTCGAAGGTTTTCAGGCGTTCACCTGGCAGAACGCGGTCATGCTCGCCGTGGGCGGCATCCTCATTTACCTGGCGATCGCCAAGGACTGTGAGCCTCTCCTGCTCCTCCCCATCGGGGTAGGATGCCTGCTTGCCAATATCCCTGTGACAGGCATGTTGGATGAAGGCGGCCTGCTCAAGATCTTTTACGACGCCGGCGTCAAGAACGAGCTCTTCCCCTGCCTGGTCTTTATCGGCATCGGCGCCATGACCGACTTTGGGCCGCTCTTCCAGAACCCCATCATGGTGTTGCTTGGGGCAGCGGCGCAGTTCGGCATCTTTGGCACCATGCTGATCTGCACCCTGCTGGGCTTTAACATCCGCGAAGCGGCCACAATCGGCATGATCGGCTCGGCCGACGGCCCCACCTCCATCTACGTGGCCGCCGCCCTGGCGCCCAAACTCCTTGGCCCGGTGGCGGTAGCCGCCTACTCGTACATGTCGCTCGTGCCCATCATCCAGCCGCCGGTAATGCGCCTGCTGACCACCAAGGAAGAACGGCGCATCAGAATGCCCTACATCACCAAGCCGGTGCCGCGCCTGGTGCGCGTCCTCTTCCCCATCATCACCACGCTGGTATCAGGACTCATAGCCCCCAAGGCGACTCCGCTCATCGGCATGCTGATGTTCGGCAACCTGATGCGCGAGAGCGGCGTGGTGCCGCGCCTCACGCAAGCCTCACAGAACGAGATCGCCAACGCCGTGACCATCTTCCTGGGCATCGCCATCGGCTCGACAATGCTCGGCAGCGACTTTTTGCAGTTGCGCACGCTGTTCATCATCAGCGCCGGGCTGATCGCCTTTGCCCTCGATACAGCGGCAGGGGTGCTCCTGGGCAAGGTGATGTGCGTCCTCTCGGGGCGGCGCATCAACCCCCTGGTCGGCGCCTCGGGCATCTCGGCCTTCCCCATGTCGGCGCGCGTCGTGCAGCGCGTGGGCCAGGATGAAGATATCTCGAACTTTTTGCTGATGCATGCCATGGGCTCCAACACGGCCGGCCAACTGGCCTCGGTCATGGCCGGCGGAGCGATACTCGCGCTACTCGCGCTCTAGAGGATGCAGGGCGGGGCCAACCCGCCCCTACACGGCCGGTGACCGGCCCTACGCTTCGCGCCACCCCGGTTCAGACGCCCCAAAAGGGGGTTTGGTGGTTCTGCCTGCCTGGCCCGCCCGCGGGCGGGCCAGGCAGGCAGAACCACCAAACCCCCGCCCTGGGGTGGGGCGAGGTGCCACTGGGCCGGGAACCTGGCGACGAAGGACAGAATGATGAGTGAACTGAAAGAGCAACGGCGTCGTTGGGAAGAGCAGACCGTCAAGCCGGTCGTCTCGCGCTACCCCGAGCGGCGGGGCACGTTCGACACGCCCTCGCACATCCCCCTGGAGCGCCTCTACACCCCACAAGAGGCCCCCTCGCCCTACGACGAGGCGCTGGGCTTTCCGGGGGAGTATCCGTTCACGCGCGGCATCCAGCCCACCATGTACCGCGGGCGGCTGTGGACCATGCGCCAGTACGCCGGCTATGCCACCGCCGAGGAGTCGAACCGCCGCTACCGCTACCTCCTGCAACAGGGGCAGACCGGCCTCTCGGTGGCCTTTGACCTGCCCACCCAGATCGGCTACGACTCGGACCATGCCCTCGCCGAGGGCGAAGTGGGCAAGGTGGGCGTGGCCATCGACTCCCTGGCCGACATGGAGCGTCTCTTCGAGGGCATCCCGCTCGACAAGGTCTCGACCTCGATGACCATCAACGCCCCAGCGGCGGTGCTCCTGGCCATGTACGTGGCCGTGGCCCTCAAACAGGGCTTGGCGCCCAGGGGCCTGCGCGGCACGATCCAGAACGATATTCTGAAAGAGTACGTCGCCCGCGGCACCTACATCTTTCCGCCAGGCCCATCGATGCGTCTGATCACCGACACCTTCCGCTACTGCAAAGAGGCGCTGCCGGCCTGGAACGTCATCTCCATCTCGGGCTACCACATCCGCGAGGCCGGTTCGACGGCGGTGCAAGAGATCGCCTTTACCCTGGCCAACGCGGTGGCCTACGTCGAAGCGGCCATCGCCGCCGGACTCGACGTGGATAGCTTTGCCGGGCAGCTCTCCTTCTTCTTTAACGCCCACAACAACCTGCTCGAAGAAGTGGCCAAGTTCCGCGCCGCGCGGCGCATCTGGGCGCGCCTCATGCGCGAGCGCTTCCAGGCGCGCGATCCGCGCTCGTGGATGCTGCGCTTCCACACGCAGACAGCGGGCTGCACGCTCACCGCCCAGCAGCCCGAGAACAATATCGTACGCGTCGCTCTGCAGGCGCTCGCTGCCGTGCTCGGCGGCACACAGAGCCTGCACACCAACTCGCGCGACGAGGCCCTCTCGCTGCCGACAGAAGAGTCGGTGCGTATTGCCTTACGCACGCAGCAGATCATCGGCTACGAGTCGGGCGTGGCCGATACCATCGACCCGCTCGGCGGCAGCTATTGCATCGAGGCGCTGACTGACGAGATCGAGGCCCAGGCCGTGTCGTACCTCGAGCAGATCGACCGCATGGGCGGCGCGCTCAAGGCCATCGAGGCCGGCTTTGTCGGCCAGGAGATCCAGAACAGCGCCTACCAGTACCAGCGCGAGGTCGAGAAGAAGGAGCGCATCGTCGTCGGCGTCAACGAGTTTGCCGTCGAGGAGAGCGCGCGGCCGCAGTTGCTGCGCGTGGACCCGGAGGCGCAGCGCGCACAGATCGCGCGGCTGCAGGCGTTCAAGGCCGGACGCGATGCCGGCGCCGTCGCCACGGCGCTCACGGCGCTCGAGCGGGCCGCGCGCGGCTCGGGCAGCCTCATGCCGCCCATCCTGCAGGCGGTGCAGACCTACGCCACGCTCGGCGAGATCTGCGACGTGCTGCGCGGCGTCTTTGGCGAATACCGGCCGTCGGCGAACGTGCTGTAGAAAGGACCCTCCATGCTCAACAAGATCGATCACATCGGCATCGCCGTACGCAACCTCGACGAGGCACTGCGCTTCTACCGCGACGCCCTCGGCCTCGAGGTCGAGATCGAAGAAGTGCCGGCCCAGCAGGTGCGCGTGGCTATGCTTCCCATCGGCGAGAGCCGTATCGAGCTGCTTGAATCGACCTCGCCCGACGGCCCTATCGGCCGCTTCATCGAGAAGCGCGGCGAGGGCATCCAGCACATCTGCATCCAGGTCGCCGACATTGCCGCGGCGCTCGAGCAACTGCGCGCGCACGGCGTCAGGCTCATCGACCGCGAGCCCCGCATCGGCGCCGGCGGCCACCGCGTCGCCTTCCTGCACCCTGCCAGCGCCAGCGGCGTGCTGATCGAACTGTCGGAGGCGCTGCCGGCAGAGTAGCGGCCTGGTTGAGGGCGCCGGCCCGGTCGGCGATCGGGTTTCACGCCTCGCCTGTGCCCGATTCGGAACCCGTGTTGTGGGGTTTTGGCGGGTTGGCCTGCGCTGTTGGCCGCCCGCGGGCGGCCAACAGCGCAGGCCAACCCGCCAAAACCCCCTCCTGGCCCAAAGCCGAGCGCACGAGAGGCTGTGCCTGCGCAGGCTTGTTCGCGCCCAAGGGGTGGCGGCGGCGCGAGATGTCGGGCCGTCGCCAGGACGTCGAGGACACGAGTCATCGTTCGAGATCATCGGGGAAACCGCTTGGATGATTCACCCCAGGAGGTGGGCATGTTCGACGCCGAACAACTCAAAGCCATCGCAGAGGCGCGCCTCGCCTGGGAGCGCGAGGTGCTCGCGCCGGCGCTCGATCGTACCGGAGAGCGCCGCGACGAGTTCACCACCGTCTCGGGCCGGCCGGTGGAGCCGCTCTACACGCCGCTGCACCAGGCGAGCAGCAGTTACCTGGAGCAGCTCGGCTTCTCCGGCAGCTACCCCTTTACGCGCGGCGTCCACGCCACGATGTACCGCGGCCAGCTCTGGACGATGCGCATGTTCGCCGGCTTTGGCACTGCCGAGGAGACCAACGCCCGCTACCGCTACCTGCTGGAGCACGGCGAGACCGGCCTCTCGGTGGCCTTTGACTTTCCCACCCTCTACGGCTACGACACCGACAACCCCGAGGCCGAAGGCGAGTTCGGCAAGTGCGGCGTCGCCGTCTCGTCGCTGGCCGACATGGAGATCCTTTTCGACACGATCCCGGTCGATCGTATCACCACCTCGATGACCATCAACGGCCCGGCTGCGGTCGTGTGGGCCATGTACATCGCCGCAGCCGAGCGCCGCGGCATCCCCATGGCCGCGCTTGGGGGCACGATCCAGAACGATATCCTCAAGGAGTACATCGCGCAGAAATCGTGGATCTTTCCGCCCCGGCCGTCAATGCGCCTGATCGTCGACACCATCGAGTTCGCCAGCCACAATCTGCCGCGCTGGAACCCCATCTCGATCAGCGGCTACCACATCCGCGAGGCCGGCGCCACGGCGGTGCAAGAGCTCGCCTTCACCCTGGCCGACGGCATGGCCTACGTGCAGGCCTGCCTCGACCGCGGACTCGACGTCGACTCCTTTGCGCCGCGGCTCTCCTTCTTCTTCAACGCCCACAATGACCTCTTTGAAGAAGTCGCCAAGTACCGCGCTGCGCGGCGCATCTGGGCGCGCGTCATGCGCGAGCGCTTTGGCGCCAAGAACCCGCGCTCATGGTGGCTGCGCTTCCACACGCAGACGGCCGGCTGCACGCTGACCGCCCAGCAGCCCGAGAACAACGTGGTGCGCGTCACCCTGCAGGCCCTGGCAGCGGTCCTCGGCGGCACGCAGAGCCTGCACACCAACTCGATGGACGAGGCCCTGGCCCTGCCCAGCGAGCAGGCTGTGCGCGTGGCCCTGCGCACCCAGCAGATCATCGCTGAGGAATCGGGCGTCACGTCGGCGGCCGACCCCCTCGGCGGCGGCTACCTGGTGGAGGCGCTGACCGACCGCATGGAGCAGGAGGCGGGGCAGATCTTTGCCGAGATCGCCTCCCTGGGCGGCGTGGTGCCGGCCATCGAGCGCGGCTACTTTCAGCGCGCCATCGCCGACAGCGCCTACCGCTATCAGCACGAGGTCGATAGCGGCCGCCGCCCGGTGGTGGGCGTCAACTGCTATCAGATGCCGGGGCCACTCACCATCCCGCTGCTGCGCGTCGACCCCGAGGGCGAGCAGCGCCAGAGGGAGCGGCTGGCCCGGCTGCGCCGCGAGCGCGACAATGCCGCCGTGCAACGTGCCCTGGCCGCCCTGCGCGCCGCAGCGCCGGGCACCGAGAACCTCATGCCCTACATCCTCGACGCCGTGCGCGCCTACGCCACGCTCGGCGAGACCTGCCGCGTGCTGCGCGAGGTGTTTGGCGAATACAGGGAACCAAGCCTGTTCTAGCGGCCTGCCGTGGCCCGACAGGCTGGGCCGGCGACCGGGCGCCGGGCTCCGCGGCAACCCGGTGTTGGGCCATAAGGGGGTTTTGGCGGGTCTTCTGGGGCTGTTGGCTGCCCCGCCCGCGGGCGGGGCAGCCAACAGCCCCAGAAGACCCGCCAAAACCCCACCCAAGGGAGGGTCCGGGAGGTGGCGTAGCGAGATGCCCGGATCGAGCCTGGGCGCCCGCTGGAGCGTGTAGACGAGAGCGCCAGACAAAACCGCCTGCGGGGGGCATGCTCGCGTCCGTCGGTCCGGCGGCGTGGGAGCCGCCTCTGCTGCTTAACTGAGAGAGTACTGAGGAGGGTAGTGATGAGTGCACAAGACCAAGAACGCAAGATCCGTGTCCTGGTGGCCAAGCCGGGCCTCGATGGCCACGACCGTGGCGCCAAGGTCGTCGCGCGCGCCCTGCGCGACGCCGGCATGGAAGTCATCTACACAGGCCTGCGCCAGACGCCCGAGATGATCGCCGAGGCTGCCCTCCAGGAAGACGTGGACGTCGTCGGCCTGAGCATCCTCTCGGGGGCGCATATGGCGCTCTTGCCGCGCATCGCCGAGCTGCTGCGCGTCGACGGCATGGCTGACGTCATCATCGTCGCCGGTGGCATTATCCCCGACGAGGACGTGCCGGCCCTCGAGGCAGCAGGTGTGGCGCGCGTCTTTGGCCCGGGCACACCCACCGACGAGATTGCCGCCTTCATCCAAGGGGCCGTGGCCCAACGGAGGCCGGCGTGATGCCGGCAGGCGACACCGCGGCCGCGCTCGTTGAGCGGCTGCTGCAGGGTGATCGCCGCGCGCTGGCGCAGGCCATCACCTGCGTCGAGAATGGCGAGACCGCGGCGGGCGAGCTGCTGGCCGCCCTCTATCCCCATGGCGGGCGCGCCCACGTGATCGGCGTCACCGGCTCGCCGGGCACGGGCAAGAGCACACTGGTCGGCGCCCTGGCGCGCGCCTATCGCGGCCGTGGCCTCACCGTCGGCATCCTGGCCATCGACCCCTCCAGCCCCTTCACCGGCGGAGCGCTCCTGGGCGACCGCCTGCGCATGCGCGATCTGGCGGGCGACGCGGGCATCTTTATCCGCAGCATGGCCACCCGTGGCTCCACCGGCGGGCTCTCGCGCATGGCCGCCGACGCCGTGCACGCCATCGATGCGGCCGGCTTCCAGCGCATCATCATTGAAACGGTCGGCGCCGGCCAAGACGAGGTCGAGGTCGCCCGCCTGGCACACACGGTCATCGTCGTCGAAGCCCCCGGCCTCGGCGACGACATCCAGGCCATCAAGGCGGGCATCCTCGAGACGGCCGACATCCTGCTGGTCAACAAGGCCGACCGCGAGGGCGCCGAGCAGACCATCGCCGCCCTGCGCATGATGCTCGAGCTGAGGAACGGCACACCGGCCGTCGTCGCGCACCACGGCGCGATGATGGCCGCGCCCGCCACCGCCCCATCGCGGCAGGAGGACGCCTGGCAGCCGCCGCTCATCGCCACGGTAGCCACCGAGGGCCGGGGCATCGCAGAGACCATCGACGCCATCGAGGCGCATCGCGCGCACCTGACGGGCACTCCAGAGGGCCGCGAGGCGGAGGAGCGCCGCGCCGAAGCGCAGCTCGACCGCGCCCTCGACGAGGCCCTGCGCCGCCTGCTGGCCGAAAAGGTGGACGCCGCGACCTATCGCCAGGCCGTGGAGGATATCGCGCGCCGCCGCCGCGACGCCCGCGCCACAGCCGAGCAACTCGTCGAGCTGTTGCGTTCCCGTGGGGATTGATCGCAGAGAAGAGGCCGTGTGTTTGTAGTACTGGAGAGTGGGTAGCAGGGTTGGGCAGCGCGCTGCCCAACCCTGCTACCCACTCTCCAGTACTACAAACACCTCGACTCGAAGGGAGCGACGCCATGGACAGACTATCCTGCATCGCAGAGAACGACGCCTCGCGGGTCGAACTGCGCGCGCTGACCGCCAGGCTGAGCGACGCCGACCTCGCGCGCCCCATCGGTCACGGCTGGACCGTGTCGTCGACCCTGGCGCACCTGGCCTTCTGGGACCAGCGCAACCTGGCCACACTGCGGGAGTGGCAGCAGAGCGGCGTGCGGGTCGTTCCCATCGACCCCGACCCGATCAACGACGCCATGCTCCCCCAATGGCTGGCCATGCCGCCCCGTGAGGCGCTTGCCGAGGCCTTCGCCGCTGCCCAAGCTGTCGACCGCCTGGTGGCCGACCTCTCTGACGAGCTGATCGAGGCCATCCTGGCACAGCGGCCCCGCACGGTCATCCGCGCCATGCACCGCCGCCAGCATCTCGGCGAGATCGAGCGCGCCCTCGCAGGCACGACCCCTTCGTAGTCGGCGGACCTGACACGCCGATTTCCATGGAGGGTGGTTGGGCCGCCTTTCCTGGCAAAAAAGCCAGTTCGCCGCTGGCAAGCTCGTAGTGCGCACTACGAGCTCGAGCTCAGGCTCGCCAGCCTTCAGCGAGTTTTTGCCAATCGATACGCCGCCAGGGAAATCGCTGTGTCAGGTCTGCCGGCTCGCCCGGACTCACTTGCAGGCGCGTGGTATAATACTCATTGGTCGGGCGCCGCACCGTCGCGCGGCCGCCAAATCATTCGACGCAGCACGTGGGCCTGCTTCACGTGCCTGAGGAGAGAGTGCGCCTGATGGAGGATAGCAAACGTATGTACGGCGAGCTCGCCGTCTTTTGCGGCAACGCCAACCCCGGCCTGGCCAACGAAATCTGCACCTGCCTGGGCGTGCCGCTGCGCGGCATCGACATTATCGAGTTCCCCAACGAGAACATCTTTGTCAAGCTCCACGAGAGCGTGCGCTCGCAGGATGTCTTTGTCATCCAGGCCACCTGCTCGCCGGTCAACCGCAGCATCATGGAGCTGCTCATCATCCTCGACACGCTGAAGCGCGCCTCAGCCGGGCGCATCACCGCCGTCATGCCCTACTTCTCCTATGGCCGGAGCGACAAGAAGGACCAGCCCCGCGTCCCCATCACCGCACGCCTGCTAGCCGATATGATCGGTGTGGCCGGCGCCGACCGCTTCCTGACCCTCGACCTGCACGCCGGGCAGATCCAGGGCTTCTTTAGCATCCCCGGCGACGACCTAAGCGCCTTTGCGCTGCTGAGCGGCTACTTTGTCGCCAAGGCCATTCCCAATGCCGTCGTCGTCAGTGCCGACCTTGGCTTTGCCAAGAAGGGGCGCAACTTTGCCGAAAAGCTGCAGTTGCCGATGGCCTTTGTGGAGAAGCGCCGCACCGGCCCCCAGAGCCAGGCGCTCACGGTCATTGGCGACGTGCGCGGCCGCAACGCCATCGTCGTCGACGACGAGGTCGACACGGCCGGCTCGATAACCGAGACGGTGCACATCATTCGCGAGAACGGCGCTCAGGATATCTATGCCTGCTTCAGCCACGCCGTCTTCTCGCCGCCGGCCACCGAGCGCATGCGCGCCGCGGGCTTCAAAGAAGTCGTCACCACCAACTCGGTGCCGGTTGCCCCGCAGAAGCAGTTCCCGGGCCTCGTCGTGCTCTCGCTGGCCCCCTTCCTGGCCGAGGTCATCCGCCGCGTCCATGAAGGCCGCTCGGTCGGCGCCTACCTTAATGAATAGCATACCCCAACAGGCTGTCGGAGAGCGGTCCTGCCACCCTCCGCATCCTGGTCGCAGCCGGGCACTCTGCTGCGCTGCCACCCCATAGCGTCGCGCTCCGACAGGCTGCTGGGCGCGAATTGCGCACGTTGAGCAGAGCCAACAAGAGTGGTCTTGTCCGCTATGCCCTTGGCATGCGCTTCTGTGTGTGCTATAATCTAGATGGAAGACTAGCCCGATTCTGAGGTATGGAGCGATTGTCGGATGTTGAAGACCCTGCTGACCAAACTGGTCGGTGACCCCAATGAGAAAGAGGTCGCGCGCCTGCGGCCAATCGTCGAGACGGTCAACGCCCTCGAGCCCCAGATGGAGCAGCGCTCGGCCGAGGAGATGCGTTCCCTGACGGCCTCGTTCCGAGCGCGCATTGCCGAAGAGACGGCCGGCACGCGCGAACGGCTGGCTGCGACCCGTGCCGAGCGGCTGCGTGCCTTCGACATCCACGAGCGCAACCGTCTGGATGCCGAGACTGAGGGGCTGGAGAAAGAGCTCTCTGACCACGAGGCGCACATCCTCGAGGAGATCCTGCCCGAAGCCTTTGCGGCGGTCCGTGAGGCCGCCCGGCGCACCATCGGTCTGCGCCACTTTGACGTGCAGTTGATCGGCGGCATCGTGCTGCACCGCGGCAAGATCGCCGAGATGAAGACCGGCGAAGGCAAGACGCTGGTGGCAACCTTGCCGCTCTATCTGAACGCCCTGGCGGGGCACGGCGCCCACCTGGTCACGCCCAACGACTACCTGTCGAAGGTCGGCGTGCAGTGGATGGGCCCCGTCTACGACTATCTCGGCGTGACCGTGGGCGTCATCCAGTCGGCCGCCGCCAACCCCGACCTGGGGTCCTTCATCTTCGACCCAACCTACCAGGCCGCCGATGACCGCTACCAGCACCTGCGGCCGGTGCCGCGGGCCGAGGCCTACAGGGCCGATATTACCTACGGCACGAACAACGAGTTCGGCTTTGACTATTTGCGCGACAATATGGTGTGGGACCTGCGGCAGTGCGTGCAGCGCGTGCTGCACTATGCCATCGTCGACGAGGTCGACAACATCCTCATCGACGAGGCGCGCACGCCGCTGATTATCTCGGGCCCGGCCGAGGAGTCGCCTGAAGAGTATAGGATCTTTGCGCGGCTGGTGGAGCCACTGCAGGAAGGGGTCGACTATACCGTCGACGAGAAGATGCGCGCCGTCTCGCTGACCGACGAAGGCGTCGAAAGGATCGAGCGCGCCCTCGGCATCGACAACATCTATGCGCCCGAGCACTATGAGCTGACATCGTACCTCGACAACGCGCTCAAGGCCAAGGTGCTTTTCAGGCTCGATCGCGACTATATCGTGAAGGACAATCGCGAGGTCATCATCGTCGACGAGTTCACTGGACGGCTGATGTTCGGCCGGCGCTACTCGGAGGGCCTGCACCAGGCCATCGAGGCCAAGGAAGGAGTGCCCGTCCAGCGCGAGAGCCTGACTCTGGCGACAATCACCTTCCAGAACTACTTCCGCATGTACCGCAAGCTGGCGGGCATGACCGGCACAGCGGCGACCGAGGCGGAGGAGTTTAGCAAAATCTACGAGCTCGACGTCACCGCCATTCCAACTCACCGGCCGATGATCCGCGTCGACCACCCCGACCAGGTCTACAAGACGGAAGCGGCCAAGTTCACGTCGGTGGCGCAAGAGATCGAAGAACTGCAAAAGGCCGGCCAGCCAATCCTCGTCGGCACGACGTCGATCGAAAAGTCGGAGATGCTGGCGGGGATGCTGCAGCGCCGGGGCATCCGGCCCCAGGTGCTGAACGCCAAGCAGCACGAGCGCGAGGCCGGCATCATCGCCCAGGCCGGCCGCTCGGGTGCGGTGACTATCGCCACCAACATGGCCGGCCGCGGCGTTGACATTCTGCTGGGCGGCAACCCCGAGGGCATCGCCCGCGACAGGCTGCGCGGCCAGGGCGTGGACCTGGCGACACTGCCCGCGGAGGAATGGCAGGCGGCGCTGGCCGAGGCGCGCCGAGAGTGCGAAGAGGACCGCGCCAGGGTGCTGGCTCTGGGTGGCCTGCACATCGTCGGCACCGAGCGCCACGAAGCGCGGCGCATCGACAACCAGCTCCGCGGCCGTGCCGGGCGTCAGGGTGACCCGGGCTCCTCGCGCTTCTTTGTGTCGCTCGAAGACGACCTGATGCGGCGCTTCGGCGGGCAGTCGATTGCCGGCATCATGGAGCGCCTGGGCGTCGAGGAGAACGTGCCCATCGAGCACGGGTTGGTGTCGCGCGCTATCGAGAGCGCCCAGGTCAAGGTCGAGGGCTACAACTTTGACCTGCGTAAGCACGTGCTGGAGTATGACGATGTGGTCAACCAGCAGCGCGAGCTCATCTACGAGCAGCGCCGGCTCACGCTGACCGAAGGAAGCCTGCAGCCGATCGTCCAGGAGATGATTGCCGAGCAGATCGATCTCCTGGTGCAGCGCTACCTGGCCGCCGAACACCGCGACGACTGGGACCTGAACGGGCTGTATGCCGCCATGCGCGGTTTCTTCCCGCTGCCCGCGTCGCAGAACCCCAACGCGTGGGACAAGTTGGCGCGCGAAGAGATCGCCGAAGGGCTGCACCAGGCCGCCGAACAGGCCTACGAGCGGCGCGAGGCCGAGCTGGGCCCCGAGGTGATGCGCCAGCTCGAGCGCATAATCATGCTGCGCACGGTCGACGAGCTGTGGGTGCGCCATCTGACGGCCCTCGACGAGCTGCGCGAGGGCATCGGCCTGCGCGCCTACGGCCAGCGCGACCCATTGGTGGAGTACAAGCGCGAGGCGCACGAGACCTTTGCCGAACTGACCGACAGCATCCGGCATGGCGTGGCCTATGACATCTACCGGGCGCAGTTGGCTCGCGTCGAGGCGCCGCGCCCTCGTGAGATGTACACCAACGCGCCCGCCGAAGCGGCCACGCCTCGGCGGGCCGGCGCCAAGGTCGGCCCCAACGCGCCTTGTCCCTGCGGCAGCGGGCTCAAGTACAAGCACTGCTGCAGAAAGAAGGAGCGCCAGGGGCTGCCTGGCCATGCGCCCGCTGAGGCTGGCGCCGCTGCCGGCCGTGCCCCGGCGCCGCTGGCCGCCGCCAAGAGACCGGTGCCCGCCCCTGCCGGCCGCGACGGCAAGCGCCACAAGAAGAAGCACAAGTAGAGCGAGCGACTATCGTGGTTCATGGGCCGTCAGGGAGGACGACACCGCAATGACGAGGATCGCCAACTTTGCCGCGCTGTTCCAGGCCGCCCGCGAGGCGGGCCCCAAGACCATCGCCATCGCCGCCGCCCACGAGAAGGAGGTGCTCCAGGCCGCCCAGGCGGCTGAGGCCGAGCGTATGGCCGAGTGCATCCTGGTCGGCGACCAGGCCGCGATTGAATCGCTCGCCAGGTGCGCCGGCGTCGATCTCAGCCACATGGACGTCATCGACGAGCCCGACCCCAAGCGCGCGGCGGCCATGGTCATGACGTTGGTGCGCCAGGGCCAGGCGCAGATCGGCATGAAGGGCCGCATCGAAACGGGCGATTTCCTGCGCGCCGCCCTCGACCGTGAGCTCGGCCTGCGCCGTGGCCGCCTGCTCAGTCACGTCGGCATCTTTGAGATCCCCGGCTTCAGCCGCCTTATCTTCGTCACCGACGCCGGGGTCGTCGTCGCCCCCGACATCGTGCAAAAGGTCGAGATAGTCCAGAATGCCATCGAGGTTGCGCTCGCGCTCGGCATCGAGCAGCCCAAGGTGGCCGTGCTGGCGGCGACCGAGATGGTCAACCCCAAGATCCCCACAACCATGGACGCGGCCAACCTCGCCAAGATGGCCGACCGCGGCCAGATCCGTGGCGGCATCGTCGACGGTCCGCTGGCGCTCGACAACGCCATCTCCGACGAGTCGTCGTCCATCAAGGGCATTCGTTCGCCTGTGGCCGGCCAGGCCGACATCCTGGTGGCCCCGGATGTGGAGGCCGGCAACATGCTGGCCAAGGCCATCACCTATTTTGCCAAGGGCCGCATGGCCGGCGTTGTGGTGGGCGGCCAGTCGCCGCTGATCGTGGCCTCGCGCTCCGATCCTCACGAGACCAAGCTGCTGTCGATTGCGCTGGGCGTAGTCCTGGCCTCTTGGGCCAGGCCGTAGCAGGGCTGGGGTCAGGGCGGGAGCGCCGGCTGCCAGGCCGGCCCCTTCCTCAGCCGGCTGCCGGCCGCCGCTCCCCTGACCCCAGATTGGACCCATGCCTGCACGCCCTTCGTGCAGGCCCAGAGAACCGGAGGGTTCAGACATGGTCGAGTTCCTCAACGGGGAGGACGGCGCAGCAGGAGGCGGGCGATGATCGAAATCCGCATCCATGGTCGCGGCGGCCAGGGCGCAGTGGTCGCCTCCAAGGTGCTCGCGACCGCCGTCTTCCGAGAGGGCAAGTACGTGCAGTCGTTCCCGTCCTTCGGCGTCGAGCGCAGGGGCGCTCCCGTCACCGCCTTCACCCGCATCGACGACACCCCCATTCGCCTCCGCTGCCAGATCTACGAACCCGACCACCTGGTCGTCCTCGACCCCACGCTGATTGTCGCCGTCGACGTCACCACAGGGCTCAAGCCCGGCGGCTGGATCATCATCAACAGCTCCAGGCCACCGGCGAGCTTCAACTTGCCCGAGCGCTTCCGCGTGGCCACCGTCGATGCCAACGCCATCGCCATCCGCCACCGGCTCGGCCCGGCCAACGCCCCCATCGTCAACACCGCCATCCTGGGCGCCTTTGCCCGCATCACAGGGCTGGTCGGCATCGAAGCCATCCGCGAAGCCGTGCGCGAGGGCGTGCCGGCAAAACAGGACGACAACGTCGCCGCCACCCAGGAGGCCTACGATGAAGTCCAAGCATAGCATGCCCACGACGCAGGCGCCCGACGAGCCCATCGTCTTTCGCACGCTGGCCGACATGCCGCCTCTGCCGGTGTCGCTCGGCGCCACACTCACCAGCAAGACCGGCAGTTGGCGCTACATCCGCCCGCGCTACGAAGACAAGACACCGCCCTGCAACCATGCCTGCCCGGCCGGCAACGATGTCGTGCACTATATCGCCGCGCTGCGCGACGGTCACGTCGAGGCGGCCTGGCACACCCTGATCGCCGAGAACCCACTGCCGGGCGTCTGTGGGCGCGTGTGCCCGCACCCCTGTGAGAGCGACTGCAACCGCGGCGAGTTCGGCGGCGCCATCGCCATCCGCGCCCTCGAGCGCTACCTCGCCGACGAGGCCGCGGCCCACGGCTGGCGCCCCGAGCGCGCGGCCGCCCGCCGCCCCGGCCGCATCGCCATCGTCGGCTCAGGGCCGGCGGGCCTCTCGGCCGCCTACCACCTGGCGCGCCTGGGCTACGAGCCCACCATCTACGAGGCTGCGAGCCAGCCAGGCGGCCTGCTGCGCTACGGCATCCCCGCCTACCGCCTGCCCAAGGCTGTGCTCGACCGCGAGATCGCCAACATCGAATCGCTCGGCGTACGCTTGGCACTCGGCCAGCGGCTGGGCGACGACCTCTCGTGGCAGGAGCTGGCCGGGATGGATGCCGTCTTCCTGGCCCTGGGCCAGGGCGTGAGCCGGCCGCTCGGCGTGCCCGGTGAGGGCGTGCCGGGTGTGTTCGCCGGGCTCGACTTTTTGCGGCGCGTGGCGCAGGGCGAGCCGGTGCAGCTCGGCCGCCGGGTGCTGGTGATCGGCGGCGGCAACACGGCCATGGATGCGGCACGCACCGCCGCGCGTCTGGGCGCCGAGGTCACCGTCGTCTACCGGCGCACGCAGGCGCAGATGCCTGCGGTCGCCGAGGAGGTGGCCGAGGCGCGCCGCGAGGGGATCACCTTCCGCTTCCTGGCCACACCGCTCGAGGTGCTTGGCAGCAGCACGCGCGTGCGCGGCCTGCGCTGCCAGGAAATGCGCCTGGGCGCCCCCGACGCTTCGGGCCGATCGCAGCCCGAAGCGGTGCCCGGCGCCGAGCTCACCCTCGATGCCGATGCGGTCATCGTGGCCGTGGGGCAGGCGCTCGATGAGGCCCCGCTCGCCGGTTCGAGCGTCGCCATCCAGAGCGGGCGCATCGTGGCCGGTGCCGCCGCAGAGACAGCGGCGGCAGGGGTCTTTGCCGGCGGCGACGCGGCCACGGGCGAAGGCACCGTGGCCCAGGCGGTCGGCTCGGGCAAGCGCGCCGCCCTCGCCATCGACCACTACCTGCGCAGCGGTAGGCTGGCGGGCCTGCCGCCGCTCTACGGGGCCGCGCACGCCACCGAGCGCACGGCTTCCCAGGCGATCGTCGGTGCCGAAGACCTGAATGCCGACTATATCGAGGTGGCGCCTCGGCCCGAGCTGGAGGGCTGGACGCCGGTCTCGCTGCATGGCGATTTCGGCGAGGTCAACCCCGGCCTCTCTGATGCTGCAGCAACACGCGAGGCCGAGCGCTGCATCAGTTGCGGCACCTGCATCGCCTGCGATACCTGCCTGATCTTCTGCCCCGACGTGGCCATCGCCCGTGCCGCGGGCGGCCGCTACACCATCGCCTTCGACTACTGCAAAGGCTGCGGCATCTGCGCCAAGGAGTGTCCGCGCTCTGCCATGCGCATGGAGGAAGAGGGGCAATGAGGAAGGTCATCATGGGCAACCACGCCGTCTCGTACGGCGTGCGGCTGGCGCGGGCCGAGGTCATCTCTGCCTACCCCATCACACCACAGACTCAGATCGTCGAGATGCTGTCCGAGTTCTGCTCCGACGGCTCGCTGAACGCCAAGTTCATCAAGGTCGAGTCTGAACACTCGGCCATGGCTGCAGTCGTCGGCGCCTCGTCGGTGGGGGCGCGCGCCTTCACGGCGACGTCGTCGCACGGCCTGCTCTTGATGCACGAGATGCTGCACTGGGCCGCCGGCGCCCGGCTCCCCATCGTCCTGGCCAACGTCAACCGCGCCGTCGGGCCAGGCTGGAACGTGTGGACCGACCAGAGCGACTCGCTCGCCCAGCGCGACACCGGCTTCCTGCAGCTCTACTGCGAGTCGAACCAGGAGGCGCTCGACACCGTCATCCAGGCCTTCAAGATCGCCGAGACGGTGCGCCTGCCGGTCATGGTCGTCCTCGACGCCTTTATCCTCTCGCACACCGAGGAGCCGGTCGACGTGCCGTCGCAGGAGCAGGTCGATGCCTTCCTGCCCCGCTACGAGACCGAGTGGCGGCTCGACATCGAAGACCCGCGTGCCTTCAACATGCTCGTCGCCCCCGAGCACTATATGGAGATGCGGCTGCAGATGCAGCAGGCGATGGCAGAAGCCAAGGGGGTGGTGCAGACAGTCGATGAGGAATACGCGGCCTGCTTCGGGCGCGGCTATGGCCTGATCGAGCCCTACCGCACGGAGGGCGCCGAGACAGTGCTTTTCAGTGCGGGCGCCACATCGGGCACCGCCCGCGTCGTCGTCGATGAGCTGCGCGGGCAGGGCGTCAACATCGGGCTGCTCAGGCTGCGCCTGTTCCGCCCCTTCCCGGTGGCCGAGCTGCGCCGTGCCCTCGCCGGGGTCAAGAAGGTCGGCGTCATCGATCGCAACATCTCCTACGGGCACGAGGGCATCTTTGCCAGCGAACTCAAGGCGGCCCTCTACGGCCTGCCGCGCGCGCCTCAGGTGTTCGACTTTGTCGTCGGGCTTGGCGGCCGCGACGTCACCCCGGCCACGATCCACGGCATCGCCGGGCATGTGCTCAGCCACGACGTGCCCGCCGAGGAGCCGGTCTGGTGGGAGGTCAAGTCATGAGCTACGCCATTCCAGAGCGAGAGTTGATGTACTCCGGCCATGTGGGCTGCCCGGGCTGCGGCGCCTCGTTGGCCATGCGCCTGGCGCTCAAAGCTGTCGGCGAAGACGTCGTCGTCATCATCGTTGCCTCCTGCTGGTCGATCATCGCCGGGCCCTTCCCCTACACCTCGCTCAAGGTGCCCACGCTGCACACCGCATTCGAGACGGGCGGCTCGGTCTCCTCGGGCATCAAGGCGGCGCTCGAGATGCGCGGCCGGCCCAACACCACGGTGATGGCCTGGGCCGGCGACGGCGGCACCTTCGACATCGGCTTCCAGGCCCTCTCGGGCGCCGTGGAGCGCAACGAAGATTTCATCTACGTGTGTTATGACAACGAAGCCTACATGAACACCGGCATCCAGCGCAGCTCGGCCACGCCCTGGGGCGCATGGACGACGACAACGCCTGCGGCCACACCCAAGAACACGCCCAAGAAGGACATGGTGGCCATCATGGCCGCCCACCGCATCCCCTACACCGCCTCGGCTTCGATCGCCTACCCCGAGGACCTGGTGCGCAAGCTGCAGAAAGCGCAGGGCATCCGCGGCAGCAAGTTCATCCACATCCTCGCGCCCTGCCCATCGGGCTGGAAGTCGGAGCCGGCAGAGACCATCAAGGTCTCGCGGTTGGCCGTGCAGAGCAAAGTCTTCCCGCTGTATGAAGTCGAAGAGGGCGAGCGCTGGCGCGTGACCGTACGGCCCAGCGAGGCGCCCGTCATCGAGTACCTGCGGCGCCAGGGCCGCTTCAACCACCTGACGCCCGCACAGATCGACGAGATCCAGCGCAACGTCGACCGGCACTGGGCTGAGCTCCTGGCCAGGGCTGAGCAGGGATAGCAGCAGCGGTTCTCAGGAGGTTGGAGGTTGCCCGGCGCCGTTGGCCCGCGGGCGGGCCAACGGCGCCGGGCAACCTCCAACCCCCTGAGAACCGCAAGGAGAACTATCGTGCGCATTGGCGATGTGGAACTGCTCCCCGTCAGCGACGGCCAGGCCTGGACCGATGGCGGCGGCATGTACGGCCTCGTGCCTCGCGTGCTCTGGGAGCGCGTGACGCCGCCCGATGCCCTGAACCGGGTGGCCATGACCCTCACCTGCCTGCTGATCCGTTCGGCCGGGAAGATGATTTTGGTCGATACCGGCTATGGGAGTAAACTCCCCGAGAAGCGTCGCCAGATCCTCAGCCTGCAGCGGCACCCCGGGCTGCCCGGCGCGCTGGAGCCGTTGGGCCTGACCGCGGCGGCTATTGACATTGTCATCAACACGCACCTGCACTCGGACCACTGCGGCGGCAACACGACCCTCGTCGATGGCACGCCGCTGCCCACCTACCCGCGTGCCGAGTACTGGGTGCAGCGCCTCGAGTGGGCCGACGCGCTCTTCCCCAACGAGCGCACCCAGGTCACCTACCTGCCGGAGAACCTGCGACCGGTCGAGCCGCAGTTGCGCTTGCTCGACGGCGACACGCGGGTGACCCCCGAGGTGCGCTGCATCGTGACGCGCGGGCATACGCGGGCACACCAGTCGGTGCTGATCGAGTCGGGAGGCCAGACGGCCATCTACCTGGGCGACCTGGCGCCCTATCCGGTGCACATGGAGCGGCTCGCCTGGATCGCGGCCAACGATGTCGAACCGCTGGAGGCGCTCGAAACCAAGCGCAGCCTGCGCCGGTTCGCGCTCGAGAGAGATGCCCTGCTGTTGTTCGAGCACGACGCCCACATCATCGCCGGCCGCCTCGTCGAGGCCGATGGCGCCTTGCGCGTCGCCCCTGTGCAGACCTACTGAAGGAAAGCGCGCCATGCCAGCGACGAAAGAGTAGCCATCCGATAATAGGCCCGCGCGTCGGGCGGGGGAACTGTCCATGGAGACCACCGAATCCAGGGGGAGTTTCGGGACAATCGTACTCATCTTGCTGCTCACGCTGGCTTTCCTGGTCGGGACGGCCCTTTTTGGCTACGTCGGCTACCAGTTGCTGGCGGGAGGCTCCGGCGGCCAGACGGCCGGCGGCCAGGCCGCATTGGCCGGCACGCCGACGCCCACGCCCACCGGCGTGCCTCCGACCAGCGCGCCCAGCCCCACCACCATGGCTACCATGCCCGCGACGCCAGTGCCGGCCATCCAGGCAACCGCGACACTGCCACCTACAGCCACCAGGCCCCCCGCCACCACAGCGCCGACGTCGACGCCCAGGCCGGCAGCCACCGCCGTCGCCCACGGCAACGACGACAGCCTGCCGCAGACCGGCCTGGGGCCGATCGCCTCGGTCGGCACGCTGCTGCTCGCCGGGTTGGCCGTCGGCGCGCGCTCGTTGCGCCACAGGCGCTGACCACACTGTCGCTGGCACACGCTTGTAGTACGTGAGAGCGGGCGGCGGGGAGACACCTGACAGGTCTCCCCGCCGCCCGCTCTCACGTACTGCAAGCGTGTGGCGCCAACACCTCTGCGATAAGCCCGCCGTGGCGAGTGTATCCCAGAACCATCGGGAGCTCTTGAACCACGAAGGCCACAAAGGGCTTTGGGTGCCGTCCTTGTCCCCTTTGTGTCCTTCGTGGTGATCGGCCCCCGTCGGTTGCCGACGATTCTGGGATACACCCCGCCGTGGCGCCGTGGCATCGCCATTGACAGCAGCGAGGGCGCATGGTATAGTCAATCCCAGTCCGCCGCGACCAGATGTGCGGCGGATACGTTTGTGTTGGCGTTGCCGCACCTTGGGCACCGGGAGGCACACCGAATGGAAGGCCGCATCGACGTCCACACTCACACGACCCTCTCTGACGGCGACCTGCTGCCCAGCGAGCTCCTGCGCCGGGCCGCCTGCCTGGGCCACGCCGTCGTGGGCCTGGCCGACCATGTGGACGCCAGCAACCTGGAGATGGTCATCGCGGCCCTGCTCCACCTCACCGCCGAGGAGGGCGAAGGCTATGGCCTCATACCCCTGGTGGGCGTCGAGCTGACCCACGTGCCGCCGCGCTCCATCGCCAGGCTGGCCCGCCAGGCCAAGGCTGCGGGCGCCCAGTACGTCGTCGTCCATGGCGAAACCATCGTCGAGCCGGTCGCGCCCGGCACCAACCGCGCCGCGGTCGAGTGCCCCGACGTCGACGTCCTCGCCCACCCCGGCCTGGTGACCCTGGAGGAAGCGCGCCTCGCCGCCGCGCATGGCATCTACCTCGAAATCAGCGCCCGGCGTGGCCATTGCCTGGCCAACGGCCACGTCGTTGCCATAGCGCGAGAGGCCGGCGCTGGCTTCCTGGTCAATACCGACGCCCACGAGCCGAGGGACCTCCTGACCCTTGAAGGAGCGCGGCGCATCGCCCAGGGCGCCAACCTCAGCCCCGCCGAGGTCGAAGCGGCTGTGCACAGCCACCCCATCGCCCTGGTGCAGCGCGCCATGGAACGGAGACGACAATGATATGGACCCCAGACAATAGAGGCGGCCGGGCCCCCAGCGAGAGCCGGGGTCCCGCGACAGGCCCCGGCGGCGTACAAATCCGCTGCCCCCGCTGCCAGACCCCTTTCGCCGCCCAGATCATCAACGTCATCGACGTACAAAAGCACCCGCAGCTCAAGGCGGCCCTGGTGGCCGGCCTGCTCAACCGCGCCGAGTGCCCGGGCTGTGGCGCCGTGTCGGTGCTCAACGTGCCCCTCGTCTACCACGACCCCGACAAGGAGCTCCTGCTCGTGCTTGTGCCCAGCGAGCTCAACCTGCCGGCCGAGCAGCAGCAGCGCCTCATCGGCGGGTTGGTGCAGGCCATCATGAGCCAGGTGCCGGCCGACCAGCGCAAGGGCTACTTCCTGCGTCCGCAGACCATCCTCAGCATGCAGCGGTTGGTCGAAACCATCCTCGAGGCCGACGGCGTCACGCGCGAGATGCTCGACGAGCAGCGCGCGCGGCTGCAATTGCTCGAGGACCTGGTCCGCGCCAAGGATGACCCGGCCCAGATCAAGGCACTGATCGACGCTCATCGCGCGCGGCTCGACTATGCCTTCATGGCCACGTTGACGGCCACGGCCCAAGACGCCGAGGCAGCCGGCGATGCCGCAAGTGCCGACCAACTGCTGGCCCTGCGCGATACCCTGCTGCAGGACCCGGCGCTGGCCGCGCGCATGCCGCAGCCTTTTGCGCCCGACACCACCATCGATGATGCCATCGAGCGGCTGGAGCTCTTGGCCGATGACGAGGAGGCTCTGGCCGCCATGGCCATCCTCAACCGCCCCGCCTTCGACTATGGCTTTTTCCAGGAGCTGACCGGGCGCGCCGAGCGGGCGCGCGCCGCGGGCGATGTCGCGCGCGCCGAGCGCCTCACCGCATTGCGCGATGCCCTGCTGCAGCAGATCGACCGGCAGGACAAGGCCCTGCAAGCCGCACAGCAGCACCACCTGCGCCTGATCGAAGAGATCCTCGCCAACCCCGACCAGCAGGCCGCCATCGGCGAGCACCTCGAAGAGATCGACACCCTCTTCCTGAGCGTGTTGGGCGGCGCCATCGAGAAAGCACGCCGCGAAGGCAACATCGAGCGCAGCGCCCGCCTCGACGGCCTGCGCCGTGCCATCCTCGACCTGCTGGCCGAGAGCATGCCGCCCGAGGTGCGCCTGATCAACCACTTGCTCAGCCTTGAAGCGCCCGACGCGCGGCGCGCCGTGCTCGCCGAGTCGGCCGGCCTGCTCTCTGGCGATCTGGAGCACCTGGTGCAGGATCTCATCGACGAAGTGCAGGGGCAAGGCCGCACCGAGACCGCCCGCCGCCTGCAGGCCATTCTGGCCGAGATCCGGCAGGCACGCACAGCCAGCTCGGCGGCCAGACCCTAAGACAACGGCCAAGTGCTCCTGCGAAGGCCCCCAGATGACCGAATCGTCGCCCGGCAGCGCTCACAAGCCGCCTGTGGCGGCCAAGGGGGCGAGCAGCCTGTCGGAGACGACCAGCCTCGGCCGGCGACCGGCTTGCACGCTGCGCATGAGCCCGGAAAAACCCCTCCCGGATCAGGGCCGGGCGGCAGCGGAGCAGAGTGCCCGGCTGCTGCCAGGATGCCGAGGGTGGCGAGTCACCTCCGACAGACTGCCGCGCAGTTTCGTTTGCTTGGCACCTGCAAATCGAGTATACTAGCCGCTCAGACAAGCCTTGGAGCACGCACGCCCCTCGACTGCGCGAGCCGTGCCTGTGGCCGGAGTGCGGCCCAGGTTCTCGCGCGGGATGACGGGGGCGGACGAAGAACGAATACGGAGGACAACCGAAATGCCCGTCGTCAGTATGAAGCAGTTGTTGGAAGCCGGCGTTCACTTTGGCCACCGCGCGCGCCGCTGGAACCCCAAGATGCGCTCGTACATCTTTACCGAGCGCAACGGCATCCACATCATCGACCTGCAGCAGACCATCGGCCGTCTCGACGATGCCTACGAGTTCGCGCGCAACGTGGCGGCCGAGGGCGGCACAGTGCTCTTTGTGGGCACCAAGAAGCAGGCTCAGGAGACCGTCGCCCTCGAGGCGCAGCGCTGCGGCATGCCCTTCGTCAACGAGCGCTGGCTCGGCGGCACGATGACCAACTTCCGCACCATCCGCCAGCGCATCGAGTACCTGCTCAGCCTCGAGGCGACCAAGGAGCGTGGCGATTTTGATCGTCTCCCCAAGAAGGAGGCGCTCGAAAGGGATCGCGAGCTGGCCAAGCTGCAGCACCGCCTGGGCGGGCTGCGCACCATGCGCCGGCTCCCCGAGGCACTCTTCATTGCCGACGTACGCCGCGAGACCATCGCCGTCGACGAGGCGAACTCGCTCGACATCCCGGTCGTCGCCATGGTCGATACCAACTGCGATCCGGACCCCATCGACTATGTGATTCCCGCCAACGACGATGCCATCCGCGCCATCCGGCTGATCACCGGCAAGATCGCCGATGCGATCATCGAGGGCCAGCAGATGCGCGGTGTTGTCATGGCTGAAGAGGAGGCTCAGGCGCCACAGGGCGAGTACACCGCCAAGTTCGGTGGGCCCGCCGAGGCGCAGGCGGCCATGGAAGAGGAAGAGGGCCGGCCCGGGCGCCGCGAAGGTGACCGAGAACATGGCAGTGAAGGCGGCGACGAGTAAGCACACGCCCGGCAGCCGTTCGCAGCCCCGCCGCCTGACGCCTATCGCTCGCTTGAGCTTGCCCTGAGCGCAGGATGAAGGGGCAGGCCCCTGAGGGCAGCGACCGGCACGCACCAGGCGAGCAGTCAGCCAGCAGGTGAGCCTCGCGCTCACCTGCGCTGTACTCCAGCGATAATAGCGGTGAGGGCGGAACCCTGCGAGGGTTGCGGAGCCCGCGCGCGGTTCCGCCCTCACTAAGGGAAAGGGATATCCATGGCGATCACGACGGAGATGATCAAGGATCTGCGCGAGCGTACCGGCGCCGGCGTGCTGGATTGCCGCAAGGCACTGCAGCAGGCCGCGGGCAGCCTCGACAAGGCTCTCGCCATCCTGCGCGAGCAGGGGCTGGCGACCGCGGCCAAGAAGGCGGCGCGCGTGGCGCGGGAGGGCCTCATCGAGGCCTACATCCACCCGGGCGCCAAGGTCGCTGCATTGCTCGAGATTGACTGCGAGACCGACTTTGTGGCGCGCACAGCCGAGTTTCGGGCACTGGCGCACGACCTGGCCATGCAGATCGCTGCGACCAAGCCGCTCTACGTTTCGAAGGAGGATGTGCCGGCCGAGGTGATCGAAGCCAAGCGCGCGCTCTACCTCGCCGAGATTGCAGAGGAGAACAAGCCCGACCACGTCAAGGCCAGCATCATCGAAGGCAAGCTCGCCAAGTTCTTCCAGGAAGCCTGCCTCCTCGAGCAGCCGTTCATCAAGGAAGAGACCACCCGTGTGCGCGACCTGATCACCCAGCATATCGCCAAACTCGGCGAGAACATCGTCGTGCGGCGGTTCGCCCGCTTTGCCATCGGCGAGGAGTAGGTCGTGTCTGCAAACCCGTAGCATAGCCCCTTGTGGGCGTTGGAGGGCGCAGAGTGTGGGCGAGGTGGCCTCGCCCACACAACCTCCGCGTTCTCTGCGCCTATGCGGTAGGCGTACTGTCGTGGAATTGCGGGAGGACTCATGGGTGCGGCCAAGTACCATCGCGTATTGCTCAAACTGAGTGGTGAATTCCTCGCCGGGGAGACGGGTTTTGGCATCGACCCCGACCTGGCCGAGGCTATTGCGGCGCAGATCGGGCCGCTGGTCAAGATGGACGTGCAGGTGGCCATCGTCATCGGCGCCGGCAACATCTGGCGGGGCAAGATTGGCCTGGAGCACGGCATGGAGCGTGCCACGGCCGATTATATGGGCATGTTGGCCACCGTCATGAACTCGCTGGCCCTGCAAGACGCGCTCGAGCGCGCCAGGGTTGACACGCGGGTGCAGTCGGCCATCGAGATGCGCGCCGTGGCCGAGCCCTATATCCGCCGCCGTGCCATCCGCCACCTCGAGAAGGGGCGCGTGGTCATTTTCGGCGCCGGCACCGGCAACGCCTATTTTTCGACCGACACCGCCGCCGCGCTGCGGGCCATGGAGATCGACGCCGAGGTCCTCATCAAGGCCACCAAGGTCGATGGGGTCTACGACATGGACCCCATGAAGCACCCCGAGGCGCGCCGTTTCGATCACCTGACCTACATCGAGGCGCTCAACCTGGGTGTGAAGGTCATGGACTCGACGGCGCTCTCGCTGTGTATGGATAACGATCTGCCCATTATCGTCTTCAAGCTGGAGCCTCCCGATAGCCTGGAGCGTGTCATCCGGGGCGAAAGGATCGGCACGCTCGTCAATCGCTGAGCTCAGACCGCGCGCCGTGGTGGGAGACATGACAGGTCTCTGAACAGCCATTGAGAGACGAGGAGACGGCCATGATCAACGATTGTCTGCATGAAGCCGAAGGCAAGATGGGTCGCGCCGTCGCGGCGCTGCGTGATGACCTCGTGGGCATCCGCACCGGGCGCGCCTCCCCCGCCTTGCTCGACCGGGTGCGCGTCGACTATTATGGCTCGCCGACGCCGCTGAACCAGCTCGCCTCCGTTGCGGCGCCCGAGCCGCGGCTCCTGGTCATCAGGCCATGGGATACGAGCGCCATCGGCATCATCGAGAAGGGCATACTCAGGTCGGATCTGGGCCTCACGCCCTCGAACGACGGCAAGGTCATCCGCCTGCCGATCCCACAGCTCACTGAAGAGCGGCGGCGCGAGCTGGCTCGCATGGTCAGCCGCCGCGTCGAAGAGGGGCACGTGGCGCTGCGCAACATCCGCCGCGACAGCCTCAAAGACATGCAGGACCTGGAGAAGGAGAAGCTCATCGCCGAGGACGATTTCTACCGCGGCAAGGAGCGTTTGCAGGAGCTGACCGACCAATACGTCAAGGAGATGGACGAGCTCGGCCGGCAGAAGCAGGCGGAGATTATGGAGTTTTAGCGACCCGAGACCTGACAGGTCTTGGGTCTGCAGAGATCTGCCGGGTGTCGGGACTGGTACTGGTGTGGTGAACGAACAACAGCTGGACCTGCGGAGCCTCAAGATACCCCGCCATGTGGGGATCATCATGGACGGCAATGGGCGTTGGGCGCAGCGGCGGGGGCTGCCCCGTGCTGCAGGCCATCGCGAGGGTATGGAGAACCTGCGCCGTGTTTTGCGCGCCTGTGTCGAGTTCGGCATTCCCATCCTCACCGTCTACGCCTTTTCGACCGAGAACTGGGGCCGGCCTGCGCAGGAGGTCAGAGCGTTGCTGACCCTCCTCGAGCGCAGCCTGCGCACCGAGACGGCCGAGCTGCACAAGAATGGTGTGTCGGTGCGCCATATCGGCCGTACCGATACGCTGGCGCCGGGGCTGCAGCAAGGGATCGCCGACGCCGTGGCGCTGACGCGGGACAACCGGCGGCTGATCCTCAACGTGGCCTTTAGCTATGGCGGCCGCGACGAGATCGTGCATGCCGTGCAGCGCATCATGGCCGACGGCATCAGCGCCGAGCAGGTCGACGAGGCTCTCATCAGCCGCTACCTGTACACTGCCGGGCAGCCCGATCTCGACCTGGTCATTCGCACGGCGGGCGAGATGCGGCTGAGCAATTTTCTGATCTGGCAGGCCGCCTATGCCGAGTACTACTCGACGCCGGTACTCTGGCCCGATTTCGGCCGTGAGGAACTTCTGAAGGCACTCGTGGCCTATACCCAACGTGACCGCCGTTTCGGTCTGATCAAGGAGCCCTGATTGTGTCGAGCAGTACGGAGCCACAGCAGGAGCGGGCTGCACTGAGCTTGCGCCTGCTCAGCGCCGCGGTGCTGATACCGCTCGTCCTCGGCACCGCCTACCTGGGCGGTCTGTGGTTCGCCGGCCTGGTGGCCCTGTTCGCCGCCCTCGCAGTCATCGAGTTCTATCAGCTCACCCGCAGGCTCGACCCTCAACCCTCGCTGGTCATCGGCACGACGCTGACCATCGCGCTGGTGCTGGCGGCGCGCTACCCGCAGTATCGGCTGGCGCCGGCCTTTTTCATCTTGACGCTGGCGCTGCTCATGTTGCTGTACGTCATCCGCCAGGACTATGAGCGCTTTCTCGGCGATTGGGCGGCCACGCTGGCCGGCAGTGCCTACATCGGCGGCATGTTGAGCTACTGGGTGCTGCTGCGCGACCTGCCGCAGGGCCTGACTTGGGTCGTCGTGGCCGCCGGGGCCACCTGGCTGGGCGACACGGCGGCCTACTTTGTCGGCAAGACGCTGGGCCGGCGGCGTTTTTTCCCGCGCGTGAGCCCGCGCAAGACGCTCGAGGGCGCCATTGGCGGCATATTGGCGGGTACGTTCACCGGGGCCGGCATCGCCATTGCCTTCCTGGGGCTGGCCTGGCCGCTGGCCGTGCTGTTGGGCCTGCTGGCGAGCCTGGCCGCGACCTTTGGGGACCTGGCGGAGTCGCTGCTGAAGCGCCAGGCCGGGGCCAAGGATTCGGGCAATCTCATTCCGGGCCATGGCGGGGCGCTTGACCGGGTCGATAGCCTGCTTTTTGCCGGCGCCGCGGTGTACTATTTCGCGGTTTTTGTCGCCGGGGCATGAGTGCCTGCACGGCCATAGAACGGAGTGCCGCAATCGCCACGTCGCAGGCCGGTGATTGCTTCGTCGGCGCCCGGCGCCTCCTCGCCAATGACAGCCGAAACGGTTTGCCGGGGCACACTGATTGCTGAGATTGGGGCATGTCAGACATCCTTCTGGCTGCACTGCGCATAGGCAATCTTTTCCTGGCGTCGGCCAACGTCATCGTCGCCTTTGCCCTCCTGGCCTATGTCGCCAGCCATAACCTGCGCAGCCCGGTGGCGCAGGGCTTCTGCGCGCTGATCAGCTTTGTGCTGATCGTGTTTGCTGGTGATGTTGTGCTGGCCAACGTCACCAGCCTGGAGTCGGCCGCGCTGTGGATGCACGCGCAATGGCTGGGCATCGCCTTTGTGCCCGCCGCCTACCTGCACTTCTCGGATGCGCTGCTGCGCACCACGGGCCTCTCCTCTCCCTGGCGCCGCCGGGCGGTCGCGGGCGGCTACGCCGCGGGCGCGGTTTTTTTCCTGCTCTCGGTGTTCACCGAATGGCTCGTGTACGACGGTGTGCAGGAGTCGATTGTCTTTCACTTCCGCGCCGGGCCGCTGATCTGGGCATTTGCGTTCTACTACTTTGCCGCCACGGTGTGGGGCGTGTACAACATCCACCAGGCGCGCAGCCGCTGCCTCACCTCCACCTCGCGACGTCGTATGGCCTACCTGGCGCTCGCTTTTGCCGCGCCGGGGCTGGGCGTGTTTCCGTATCTGCTCAGCGCCACCATGTCGCACCTGTTCAGCGTCAATGGTGTGCTGGTGTTGACGCTGGCGGGCAACCTGGCCGTGGCCGTCATGACCGTCGTCATCGGCTATTTTGTGGCCTACCAGGGGGTGCTGCTGCCGGACCGGGTCATCAAGCACAGCATGGTGCACTATTTGCTGCGCGGGCCACTGGTGGGCGCGGCCATGCTGGTGCTGATCCTGGTCACGCCCGGCGTCGAGCGGGTGCTGGGCGTGCCGCGCGACACGGTGCTGATCTTCTCCATCGTCATCGCGAGCGTGCTCTTTCAAGTGGCCATCAGCCTGGGCAAGCCGGCCATCGACCGCCTCATCTTCCGCAAGGACCGCGCCGAGATCGCCTGGATCCAGGAACTGGACCGCCACCTGCTCACCAGCACGGACATCGAGCAGATCCTGGAGAACGTGTTGGTGGCGTTGTGCGACCTGCTGCGCGCGCGCTCGGGCCTGATCGTCACCCTGCAGGGCGACGAGTTGTGCCTGCAGGCGTTTTGCGGTCCGCGCGAGGCGTCGGGCGCCGTGCTGGGGCGCACAGTGCCCGAGGGCCTGCTGGTCCGCCTCGAGCCGAGTCGCCGTGCGGCTGCCTTTAGTGAGGCGGACCTGGTGCTATACAACAGCCACGTGCTGCTGCCGCTGCGTAGCCGCGACGGCAAGACCATGCTGGGCCTGTTGGGCGTGGAGAAGTGGGCGGCGCGCGGTCCACTGGAGGAGGCCGAGCTGGAGGCGGTGGGCGAGCTAGTGCGGCGCGCCGAGTCGGCGCTGGACGACATGCGGCTGCAGCAAGAGATCTTTGCGCTGCTGCGGCGCATGGAGCCGGAGATCGAGCAACTGCAGCGTTGGGGCAGCACGCCGCGGTACGTGCAGAGCGGCCAGTTGGAGGCGCAGGAGGCGAGCCTGGTGCACTCGCCTTCGCTGGCGGTGATGGTGCGCGAGGCGCTGAGCCACTACTGGGGCGGGCCGAAGCTGAGCCGCAGCCCGCTCTTGGGCCTGCAGATTGTGCGCAGCGCGCTGGAGGCCAACGACGGGGTGCCGGCGAAGGCGCTGCGGGCGGTGTTGCGCGAGGCTATCGAGCGGCTGCGGCCGGATTCGGAGCGCAGCGCGACGGCCAGCGAGTGGGTGGTGTACAACATCCTGGATTACAAGTACCTGCGCGGGGATCGCATCCGCGACATTGCGGCGCGGATGGCGATGAGCGAGTCGGACTATTATCGCAAGCAGCGCATCGCCATCGAGGAGGTGGCGAAGGCGTTGGCGGCCATGGAAGAGAGCGCGCAGGCCGGGGCCCAGGGCGGCGGAAGAGACGCCGCCACATCCTCCCTGCTCTAGGCACCTTCATGGGTCAGGTTCTCAACGACTGCGGCAAGGTCTCACCGCGCAGACGCCTCGTGCGAGCATGGGGGCGCAGAGGTCTGTTGTCCCTCTCTGCGTCCTCTGCGCCTCTGCGGTGAATGTCCTTGTCGGTTTGAGGCGCAGCTTTGCTAGCCATCTTGATCGAGCCGCAGGGCGGCGATGAGCGTGGTCAGTGCGACGTCGACGCGGGCCAGCTCGGCCATGTCGCCGTGGCCCACGAGCGACGGCAGCGCCTGCTGCCAGCGCTCGAGGCCGGCGAGCAGCGCCTCGGCCTGGCCCCGCAGTGCCTCGGGAACGGCCCGCGGGCGCGGCGGCGGCGGGGCGGCCGTCACGGCGGGCACGGTGCCCAGCGTCGCCAGGGCTGCGCGCGCCGCTTCGGCCACCTCAAGCACTTCTTCCTCGGCGGCGAGGCGCTGCAGCCCGACCACGGCCTCGACGGGGAGCGCCTGCAGGCGGCCCAGCTCGGTCACCGCGGCGAGACGCACGCGGGTGTTGAGGTCGCTGAGCAGGGCAGCGAGGCCGGCGGCGGCCTGCGGCCCGGCGAGCAGGGCGAGGCTGTGCACCGCCTGCACGCGCACGTGAGGGCTGCGGTCGCGGGCGGCGAGCTCGCGCACGCGCTCGAGCGCGGCCACATCCTGCCACTGGGCGACTGCTTTGAGGGCTGCGATGCGGACTGCCGCGCCCGGGTCGTCGAGCGCGGCGCGCACGGCGGGCAGGGCGTCGCGGTAGCCGGCCTGCAGCATCAGGCGAATGAGGCCGGCGCGCAGCTCGCTCGAGGGGTCGGCGAGGAGGCCGGCGAGCAGGGGGGCCGCCTCCTCGGCCTGCAGCGCCAGTAGGGCGAGCACCGCCCGGCTGCGCAGCCCCACTTGATGCCGCGCGATCTCGATCAGCAGCGGCACGGCCTCGCGCGCTCCGAGCTGGGCCAGCGCGTCGATGTGGCTGAAGGCCAGCTCACAGTGACCTTCGGGGCGCCTGGTCAGGCCGGCTTCGAGGTTGCGCAGCAGCCTGGGCACGGCCGGCGTGTAGCCCAGGGCGCCCAGCGTCCGCGCTGCTGCCGCGCGCACGTGGGGGTTTGGCGAGTCGAGCAGCTCGGCGAGCCGCTCCAGAGGCAGCGGCGGCCCCAACCGGGCCAGGGCGCGGATGGCGGCGGCGAGGACGTAGGGGTTGTGGTCTTGCAGGCAGCCGGCGATCTGCTCGCGGCCCGCTGCGATTCTGAGCCAGCCCAGAGAACGGATGGCGGCGACGACCACGAAGCTGTTGCGGTCGTCGATGGCGGCGAGGAGGCAGTCGATGACCTCGTCGTTGACCGCCTCGGGCCCGGCGTGGCCCAGGGCTTCGACCGCTGCCGAGCGCACATAGGGGTTGGCGTCGGCGGTCGCTTCGAGCAGCGCCGGCAGGCAGGCGGCGTGCAGCTCGCCCAGCCGCTTGGCCGACTGGGCGCGCACCCGCGGCTCGCGTGAGCGCAGGCCCTCGCGGCAGCTCGCGATCTCGGCCTCACGCTGGGCCTGACGGTCGGGGCGGCTCGACGTGACATCGTAGGCATCGTCCACGGTCTCTGCTCCCGCATGGTTGGTGTTGGTTGAGGTTGGCACGCCGGCCCGGAGCGACGCCCACAAGGGCTACGGGCGTGGAACACGACCTACAGTTATCATACCGCCAAAGCGCCGGATGGGCAAGCGCGGGGTGTATCCCAGAGTCGTCGGCAACCGACGGGGGCCGGTCACCACGAAGGACGCAAAGGGGGCAAGGGAGCACCAAAAGCCCTTTATGGTCTTTGTGGTTCAAGAGCTCCCGGCGGTTCTGGGATACACCCGCAAGCACGCCGGTTCATGCGGTGGGCAGGCTGAACGAGAACGTGCTGCCTACCCCCACCTGGCTCTCGGCCCAGATGCGGCCGCCGTGGGCTTCGACCAGTTGCCTGGTGGTGAAGAGCCCCAGGCCCAGCCCTTCGCGCTGCTCGCGCGCAGCGGCGCCGCGGAAGTAGCGCTCGAAGAGGCGCGCCAGGTCGCTGGGCGAGATGCCAGGCCCGCGGTCGCTCACGGCGGTGATCACACGGTCGCCCTCCTGCCGTGCGCTCACCGTCACCGGCGTGCCAGGGGTCGAGTACTTGAGCGCATTGGACCACAGGTTCGTGAGGATGCGTTCGAGGCGGGCGGGGTCAGCCGTGACTTGCGGCAGGCCGGCGGGCATCTCGACCGCGATGCGCGCCGTCTCCAGGCTTGCGGCGAGGCGCTGCCTGAGGCCGAGCACAAAGCCGCGCAGATCGAGCGGCTCGCGCCTGAGCTGCAGTTGGCTGCTCTCGGAGCGCGCGGCGTCGACCAGGTCCTGGATCATCGTGTTCATGCGCTGCGCGCTGGCGACGATCGAGTCGGCGCCGGCGGTGAGCTTGTCGGGCGGTGCGCCCTGTTGCAGGCGGCGCCTGAGCAGCTCGGCCTGGCCGCGGATTGCGGCAAGGGGGTTACGCAGGTCGTGCGACACGGCGCGCAGCAGGTCCCTGAGCTGCTCTTCGAGCCTGCGCTGGCCGGTGATATCGGTGAGTATCAGCACCGCGCCCAGGAGCGTGCCGTCGGCCGCGCGGATAGGGGCTGCCGCTGATGACACCCAGGTGACGCTGCCCGTGGGGGCGCGCACGACGAGCACCACGCCTTGCAGCGTCTCGCCCTGCAGGGCGCGCACAACCGGCAGGTCCTGCTGCGCCACCGGCCGGCCGTCGGGCGTCTCGATGTCAAGGTGCACCAGCCCGCCGGCCAGCGAGCCGTGCATCTCCTGCTCGGCCAGGCCCAACAGCGCCTGAGTGGTCGCGTTGAGGCGCAGCAGTTGTTGGTCGGGCCCGACGATGATCACCGCGTCGGGGATGGCGGCGATGGTGGCGTCGAGCACGGCCGCGCGCCGCTCCACCTCGCCGAGCAGGCGCAAGCGCTCGCGCGAGAGCTGATGCTCGCGGGTGATCCGCCGCGTCAGGACGCCCGCCAGGCCGCCAATGATCGCCAGGCTGACCAGCATGAGCGGCCACGTTGTGGGGGGCGACACGTGCAAGAAGACGCTGGCCAGAAAGAGGGCCATGGTCAGCCCGGTGGCCACGCCCACGAGCCACAACGCGGCAAAGTAGGCGGCTACCAGGATGGGGACGGCGTAGGGGGCCTCGGGGAAGAAGACGCCGGGCACGAGGAGCACATCGGCCAGGAATACGGCGAACGCACTGGCCACAACCGCCAGCAAGCCCCAGTACACTCTCTTCACAGCTCGCCTCGCCAGGCTGCGCCGGTTGGGCCTACCCCACCCAGCCAGGATGCGCCGCGACCCCTGCGCGTCGTGGCGTGCCCGCTTTCCGGCAAGAGGCATGCCAGGCGGCACACGGCGCCGGCGGGGCACAGGCTGGGCAGAAGGGGGCGGGGCCACGCCGCTGGCCGCGGCGTGGCCCGAGCAGGTTCGGTCGCGCTGCGTTGCCGCGGGCCTTCGCGCATGCGCTTACTTGTCGCCCCTTGCCCGGCGCGGTATAATGCTCCGCAGGCCTGGCAGGTTTTCGGAAACCTGCCGGGTCTACGCCCAATCCACCCGGCCGGGCGCACCTGCCGCCCCGCCCCAACGCAAAGGCGCGTGCCATGACCGAGACTGCCGAGCTCGTCGAGCTGCCCAGCGCCCTCCCCCCCGGCCCAGCCTTCCTCCAGGGTGACGAGGCCTGTGCCGAGGGCGCCATCGCCGCTGGCTGCGGCTACTATGCCGGCTACCCCATCACCCCCGCCAGCGAGATTATGGAGCACCTCTGCCGGCGTTTTGCCGCGCTCGAGGGCCGCCACTTTATGCAGATGGAGGACGAGATCGCCTCCATCGCCTCGTGCATCGGCGCCTCGTGGGCGGGCACGCTGGCGATGACGGCCACTTCGGGCCCGGGCTTTTCGCTGATGCTGGAGAACCTGGGCTACGCCATCATCACCGAGACGCCGCTGGTGATCGTCGATGTGCAGCGCGCCGGGCCCTCCACTGGCCAGGCAACACGGGTGGGCCAGGGCGACGTGATGCAGGCGCGCTTTGGCGCCTCGGGCGACTACGAGATCATCGCGCTCGCCCCCTGGTCAGTGCAGGAGATGTACTCGGAGACCATCCGCGCCTTCAGCCTGGCCGAGCGCTTCCGCGTACCGGTGATCGTGCTGGCCGACGAGGCGGTGGGCCACCTGCGCGAGAGCCTGACCATCGAGCCCACAGTGCACGTCTATCGCCGCTCGCAGGCAGCCGGCCGGGCGCCGTTTGGCGACGCCGAGGTGCCGCCGATGCCGGCGTTCGGCCAGGGGGAAAAGTTGCTGGTCACCGGCTCGACGCACGACGCCTGGGGCTATCGGCGCACGTCGAGCGCGGCCGCACAGGCGACGCTGGTGCAGCGGTTGGTGGGCAAGATCCGCGCGCACGAGGGCGAGATCGCGCGCGCCGTGGCCTATCACTGCGACGACGCGCCGCTCGACACCCTGTTCATCGCCTACGGCTTTACCGCGCGCAGTGCGCTGCGGGCGGTGGCGGAGGCGCGACAGGCGGGCCGGCGCGTGGGCTTGCTGCGGCCGGTGACCATCTGGCCCTTCGCGGCCGAGGCGGTGGCGCGCTATACGGCGGCCGCGCGGCGGGTGATTGTGGCCGAGTTGAACCAGGGGCAGTTGCTGCGCGAGGTGCAGCGCATCGCCCCCGCTGCCAGCGGCTACCACCGCACCGATGGTGAGATCATGCAACCGGCCGAGCTGCGTGAGCTGCTCGAAGGAGGTGCCCAGTGAAAGCCGGCAGCAACGCCTCGATCCGGCGCTTCCTGCGCCCCGCAGCCCTGCCCACGCCTTTTTGCCCCGGCTGCGGGCACGGCATTCTGCTGGGGACGCTTCTGCGCGCCATCGACGAATCGCCGTGGCCGCTCGAGGAGTACCTCTTTGTCTCGGGCATTGGCTGCGCTGGCTGGATCCCCAGCCCGCACATCGCCGCCGATACGCTGCACGTGACGCATGGCCGGCCGCTGGCCTTTGCTACCGGCGTCAAGGTGGTGAACCCCGGCCTGCACGTCGTCGTCATCGGCGGCGACGGCGACCTGGCCTCGATCGGCGGCAACCACCTCATCCACGCGGCGCGACGCAACCTGCCCATGCTCGCCATCTGCGCCAACAACGAAACCTATGGCATGACCGGCGGCCAGGTGACGCCCACCACACCCCGCGGCGCGCGGACAGCCACGACGCTGCAGGGCAACCCCGACCGGCCCTTCGACCTGGTGCGCCTGGTCGAGGCGGCCGGCGCCGGCTACGTGGCGCGCTTCTCGGTGTGGCACACGCGGCCGCTGATCCGCGCCATCCGCCGCGGCCTGAGCTTCCCCGGCTTTGCCTTCATCGAGGTGCTTTCGCCCTGCCCCACGCAGGCCGGCCGGCGCAATCAACTGGGCACGCCGGCCGAGATGCTGCGTGCCCTCAGCCGGCGCTGCGTGAGCATCGCCCGGGCGCGCCAGATGGCGCCCGAGGAGTTGGCGGGCAAGGTCTTGGTTGGTGAGTTCGTCGGCGGGGAGGATGCCGGCGGGAGACCTGACGGGTCCGCGGAGAGAGACTCCTGATGCCTGTGACTGCGGACCCCGAGCGTGTCGAAGCGCTGCGCGACGTGCGCGGCCACCGCCGGCCCGAGCTGCGCCTGCAGACCGAGGAGCAGGCGCTGGCGTTCATCGACAGGGTGGGCTTTTGCTTCCTCTTTGCGGCCAAGGGCCTGGCCATGCCCACGCTGTGGGAGGCTATCTGCGGCGCGGCGCGGCCTGTGCCGCAACGCCACGACGACGCCGACTTGGGCCGCGCCTGGGAGTGGAAGGACACATTGCCCTCGCGCAAGGCCTGCTTCTACGGCAAGCTGCTGCGCAAGACGCCGACGCTCATCGCTTTGCCCTACCTGCCCCACTTTTACGCGCTCTCGACCAACTATGGCGAGCTTGACGACTATTTGGAGGAGTACGCGGAGGGGCGGCTTTCAGCCGAGGCCAAATGGGTCTACGAGGCGCTGCTGAACGGCGGGCCGCAGTCGACGACGCGGCTGCGCAAGACGGCCGGTCTCGAGGGCAAGGCCAACATGCTGCGCTTCGACCGCGCGCTGGCCGAGCTGCAGGCCGGGCTCAAGATCGTCAAGGTCGGCATCTCCGACGCCAACGCCTGGGGCTACTGTTATGTCTATGATCTGCTGCTGCGGCAGTACCCCGACGTGGCGGCGCAGGCGCGGGGCATCGCCTCGGTGCAGGCCGAGGATGCGCTGGCGCTCAAGTACCTGGAGTCGGCGGTGTGCGTCACTGCAGGGGAACTGGCGCGGCTCTTCGGCTGGGAGCCCTGGCGCATCGAGCGCCTCGTCGCCCGCCTCGCCGCCGCCGGGGCGATCAGCAGCGATGTGCACTGGCCAGGCCGCAAGGGGCCCTGCCTGGCGCGCACTGTGGACCTGCCGCTCGTGGCTGATGGCTGATGGTTTGTGGCGGATGGCGGATAGCTGACAGCAGGCCATACGCCATTAGCCGCGCAGCCACCCCCGGCGCTCGAACTCGGCCCTGAGGGGCGTCTCGCCGGCTGCGGCGGGCATCTCGTGCAGCGCCGGCGTCACATCCACACCCTGCGCCCCGGCTGCCGCCACCAACTCTGCCCAGACGCCGTCGACGTCGCGGCGCAGCGCGGCCACGATGTAGGCCAGGCCGAGGAGCCGCTCCCTCGCGCCCTGTGGGCCAGGCTGTGCTTCCTGGTAGGCACACCAGACCTGTTCGGCCAGGTCCAGCACTTCGCCGGTGAAGCCGAACTGCCCTCGTTCGTCCAGCATAGTCCCTTCCCCCACGCTGCCGGGAGCCTGGCGCGGGCTGCGGAGGCCGCGCCAGGTCGCCGCAGGATTCACCGCACTACGCACGCAACAGCTCCGCCGCCACCAGCCCGCCGAGCACGGCGACATCCTCGATGGGCAGATAGTGACGGAGCGAGGCATCGAAGAGCATATTGCCGTCGGCGGGGAACTCGTCGTCGCCGGCGTACAGGATCACGGCCACGCGCACCTGCGGCAGCACCTGGAACATGAAAGAGACGTCGCCGAAGGTGAGCCGCTGCCCGCCCAGGCGCTGCGCCGCGGCGGCAAAGGCCTCAGGCCGCGCGCCGAAGGCGTGAGCCAGCGGAAGGCAGGACCGGCTGCGGAAGGCCGAGTCGTACACGCGTCCATCAGGCAGCTCGCGGAAGGCCAGCCAGCGGTCTTCGAGCGGGGCGCCGTCGGCGTTGATGAGGTAGTGCAGCACCACCAGGTGTGCGGCCGGGAAGAGGGGCCGCGCGCACGAGAGCACCTCGCCCGACGGCCAGGCCAGGCGCAGCTCCTGGCCCCAGTAGCTGAGTTCGAGGCCCTCGCCATCGCCCTGCCGCACCACGCGGGCGCCGCTGCGCGCCGCAACGGCATGGAGGTCGAGCTGCTGCAGGTCGCGCCGCGCCTTGTCGAGCGCGGGCTGCAGGGCGTTGCGCCCGCGCGCATTCTTTGTGCTCACCGTCACGCTGCCCACCTCCTATCCTGGGGAGCCTGTTGAGCAATACGATTATACAGGCTTTCGGCGCAAGCGACAACAGCCCGTGCCAGGCGGGTGTATCCCGGAACCATCGGGAGCTGTTGAACCACAAAGGCCACAGAGGGCTATGGGTGCCGTCCTTGCCCCCTTCGTGGCCTTTGTGGTTCACGAGTTCCCGACGGTTCTGGGACAGTCACTGCTCAGCCTGTCATTGCGAGTATCCCATGCCGCGCGGCGGCATGGGATACTCGCAATGACAGGCCAAGGTTCTGTGCTTGGCACAGGGTTCGGCGAACCCTGGCGTACTCGCAATGACAGGTCGGGCGGTACGCACAGCAGGCTGGGCAGGCCGGCTTGACTTATCCGGATATCCGGATATACTGTTGCATATGACAGAGATTGCATCACTTCAGGGGCCCGGAGGGCTGTTCCAGCTATTGGCCGACGAGACGCGCCTGCGCATCATCCGCGCGCTACTCGAGTGCCCGCTGACTGTGGGCGAGCTGACCGAGGTGCTGGACCTGCCGCAATCGACCGTGAGCCGGCACCTGGGCGTGCTGCGTCGTGGCGAGCTGGTGGCCGACCGTCGCGATGGCACGTACATCTGGTACAGCCTGTCGGAGGGCCTGCTGCACGATGAGCACCTGGCCGCCGTCGTCCGTGCAGCGGTCGGCCGGCTGGCGCAGGCCCAGGCCGACGGTGAACGCCAGGCGGCGGTGCTCGAGGCGCGGCGTGCGCGCACGCAGGGCTTCTTCGACGCCCTCGCCGGGAGCTACCACAACCTGGCCAAGCCGGGCGGCGGCGCCGAGGGGCTCGCCATCGCCATGGCCATGGCCTTGCCGCCGGGCACCGCCATCGACCTGGGCGCGGGCGAGGGCGACATCACCCTGGCGCTGGCCCGCCTCGGCCACCGTGTCATCGCCGTCGACGCGGCGCCGGCCATGTTGCGCACCCTCGAGGCGCGCGCCTGCGCGGCGGGCCTGCGCAACGTCGAGGCACAGGGCGGCGAGCTCGAGGCCCTGCCGCTGGCGACCGGCCTGGGCGACCTGGTGCTGCTCAGCCAGACGTTGCATCACACGCGGCGGCCCGAGGTGGCGTTGCGCGAGGCGGCGCGCGTCGCGCGGCCGGGCGGGCGCGTGGTCGTGCTCGACCTGCTGCGCCACGAGCAAGAGTGGGTGCGCGAGCGCCTGGGCGACCTGTGGCTGGGCTTCGAGCCGGCGGCGCTGCAGGCCTGGCTGGCCGCCGCCGGGCTCGGCGATGTCGTCGTGGAGACTGTCGAGGTCCCAGGCGGCCTGCCGCTGCTGGCCGGCCGGGGGACGAAGGGCGGGAACTGAGGGGAGTACTGGAGCACGAAGGTCACGAACGAGCGCGAAGGACGCGAAGGATTGTCGCACTCAGCAGACGTGCTGCAGATCGCAAGACACCGCAAAGGAGAGAGGAATGAGCACCACGAGTCAGGCCACTTCCCAGTATGTTGTCAAGGACATCGCGCTCGCCGATTTCGGGCGCAAGGAGATCGAAATCGCCGAGCACGAGATGCCGGGGCTGATGGAGACGCGCCGCAAGTACGGCCCAGAGCAGCCACTGGCGGGCCTGCGCATCATGGGCTCGCTGCACATGACCATCCAGACGGCCGTCCTCATCGAGACGCTGGCCGCGCTCGGTGCCGACGTGCGCTGGGCGAGCTGCAACATCTTTTCGACGCAGGACCACGCGGCCGCGGCCATCGCGCAGCGCGGCATCCCCGTCTTTGCCTACAAGGCCGAGTCGCTGGAGGAGTACTGGGAGTTTACCCTGCGCGCCCTCACGTGGCCCGACGGCCGCGGCCCCGACCAGATCGTCGACGATGGCGGCGACGCGACGCTGCTCATCCACCGCGGCTACCGCGCCGAGGAGGACCCGTCGATCCTCGACGAGCCGACCGACAACCACGAGCTGCGCATCGTCAACCAGACGCTCAAGCGCCGGCTCGCCGAGCGGCCCGGCTGGTTCCACGCTATCGTCAAGGGCCTGCGCGGCGTGTCGGAAGAGACGACCACCGGCGTGCACCGCCTGTACCAGATGATGGAGCGCGGCGAGCTGCTCTTCCCGGCCATCAACGTCAACGACTCGGTCACCAAGAGCAAGTTCGACAACCTCTACGGCTGCCGCGAGTCGCTCGTCGACGGCATCAAGCGCGCCACCGACGTCATGATCGCCGGCAAGACAGCGCTCGTCTGCGGCTATGGCGATGTGGGCAAGGGTTCGGCACAGAGCCTGCGCAGCCTGAGCGCGCGGGTCATGATCAGCGAGATCGACCCCATCTGTGCCCTGCAGGCTGCCATGGCGGGCTACCAGGTGGTCACCATCGAGGATGCGCTGCCCCACGCCGACATCTATGTCACCGCGACCGGCTGCCGCGACGTCATCACCCTCGAGCACATGCTGCAGATGAAGGACCAGGCAATCGTCTGCAACATCGGCCACTTTGACCACGAAATCCAGGTCGGCCGGCTGGCCGAGGTGCCGGGCATGCGCAAGATCACCATCAAGCCGCAGGTCGACAAGTGGCTCTTCCCCGACGGGCATGCCATCTATGTGCTCGCCGAAGGCCGCCTGGTCAACCTGGGCTGCGCCACCGGGCACCCCAGCTTTGTCATGTCGAACTCGTTCACCAACCAGACGCTCGCGCAGATCGAGCTGGCGCGCTCGAGCCACGCCGTGGGCGTCTACACCCTGCCCAAGGCGCTCGACGAAGAAGTGGCCCGCCTGCACCTGGCGCAGGTCGGCGCCAAGCTGACCAAGCTCACGCCCGCGCAGGCCGAGTACCTCGGCGTGCCAGTCGAAGGGCCTTACAAGTCGGAGCAGTATCGCTACTAGCAGTCTGTCGGAGAGGAATGCCTCAGCCAGCCAACCGGGTTTCATGCTCCGTGCCCTGCACGTAGCGCGCGCCCGGTGCGGGCCCCTCAAGGGGGGTTTTGGGGGCAGAGCCGGGCGCACGAGAGCATGCACCTGCACAGACCTGTCCGCGCCCAAGGGGTCGCAGCGGAGCCAATGCCCGGCTGTTACCAGGACTATGAGGGTGACGACTTCCCTCTCCGACAGGCTGCTAGGCACCTTGCTAGGCCAGATTCTCAACGACTCAGGCAAGACCTCACCGCAGAGGACGCAGAGGTTGTGGGGTAAGGCAACCTCTGCGCCTCTGCGGTGGGTACTCTCGTCGGTTTCTCGACGTCAGTATCCCTTGACTCTGTCGATCGTATTGATCAGAGCCTCAGCACGGAAATATCGCCTCAGGTTTTCACAAAACAAATCGGTCAAACGCACGAGTTGGTCTGCCCGGTTCCCTCCACCACAATGGGGGTTAAAGATCACATTCGGCAGATCCCACAGAGGGCTTTCAGGCGGCAAAGGCTCGGTACTAAAGACTTCCAGCCCTGCCCCGGCAATAGTACCATCTTGCAGGGCCCTGATAAGCGCTTCTTCATCGATTATGTCGCCTCTGGAGATGTTGATAATACAGCCCGATGCTTTCATTGCCTTGATCTGGGCTTCGCCTATCATGCCCCGGGTTGCCGGGGTAAGGGGCAGCGTAAGGACTACAAAATCCGATCCTGCCAGCAATTCCTCTAGTTGCTCCGTAGAAAACACAAAACCGACATTGGGGGCTTGTTCTCCTGCAATGGAGGACCGTCGCATTGCCAGAACTCGCATGCCCATGGCCTTCGATAACCTGGCCACCTCCCGGCCAATGGACCCCAGTCCGATAATGCCCACCGTCTTGCCTTGCAGATCAGTCCTCAAGAATCTATCCCATTGTTTCTTTCGTTTTAGTTCAAAACAGAGTGGTGCCCGAGTCACAAACATCAGCATCATACAGAGGACAAATTCGGCGAGAGGTGTAGCACTCACTCCCCTCGCATTGGTGAGAATGACGGAGCTTTTCCAGATGTCGCTGTTTCTCAGTTTCTCCGGCCCCACTCCCATCATCTGAATCCATCGCAGATTTGGAGCACGATGAACTAGGTCTTGTGGGATTCGAGTTCCGAAGATGACTTCTGCTTCAGCCAGTAATCTGTCGAATTCCTCTCTTCTGCCCAGATCACCATCGCTCTCCTCAACGACGAGGTCTTCAGCCGTCCTGACCATAACCCTCGGATCAACGGACCCGATTTTCAGCAGCAGTTCTTCGGTCATGTCGGCGATTTCGCTTCCGGTCACTACAACATTGCATGGTTTCACAGTACACCCCTTCGCCCAGGGAACGGTGTTGGCGATCCCTGCCATCGAAGCCCTCTCCGCCCGCTTGCCCCGTGGCAATCAGGCCCTGATTATGCCGCAATCCAGACATTTGTCAATGTGCCCACGTGATTGGTTCAACGATATTCACCCAAACTGGTCCAATCTCGTGGACGAACCCGGTCAGGGGTAGGTCGGTCGCGCCGTCGAGAAGTTGCAGAACCATCCAGGGCGTCGCGCTCCAGCAGTGGCCGCATTCCTGTAGGCTTGACTCTCTTTGTCTCGCATGGTAGATTCCGGGCAGCGCAGGCACGGACGCCGTGCCCACGAGGAGAGGGACGAGGCATGGTGCGAGAGAAGGAGAGTGATGCTGAGAACCCTGCGAAGGTCCCGGAGCCCTCGCAGGGCGCTCAGCCTGCGGCGGAAGACCTGCCGCTGATGCGTCTGGCGCCGGGGGAGCGTTTTTTCAAGTTCTACATCCTGACCGAGCCGGGCAGCACGCCGGAGCAGCGGCTGGAGCACCGCATCCTCACCAAGGAACACGCCGACGGCACGCTGGAGATGGTCAGCTACAACGCCTGGATCGCCGGCGGTCACTCGGAGAAGCACGACGTCATCCGCGTGCCCTCCCTCTCCAAGGCCCTGCTCGACAAGATCGTCGCGCGCGTGCGCACCGAGGGCAGGGTGCCCCCCGAGTCGTTCCGCGAGATCGACCTCAGCCACTGTGAGACGGTCGAGGAGCAGATACGGCTGCTGGCCAGGTTGGGCTTGTGACGGTGTCGTAGGGGCGAAGCATACGCACAAGCGCCCCCGTCTGCTCTCGCAGCCGGGGGCGCTTGTGCGTATGCTTCGCCCCTACGACACCGCTTCGCCGACCTGCGCCTGCAGGTAGGCCTGGATCAGGCCATCGATGGCGCCGTCGAGCACGCCAGTCGTGTTGCCCGTCTCGTAGCCGGTGCGCAGGTCCTTGACCATCTGGTAGGGATGCAGCACGTACGAACGGATCTGGTTGCCCCAGCCGGCGGCCACGTGCTCTCCCTTGAGGCGGGCGCGCTCCTCCTCCTGTCTGATGCGCTCGAGTTCGTAGAGCCGGGCCTTGAGCACGCGCATGGCCACCTCACGGTTCTGCCCCTGCGAGCGCTCGTTCTGGCAACTCACGACGATGCCGGTCGGCAGGTGCGTGATGCGGATGGCGGTCGAGTTCTTTTGCACGTTCTGGCCGCCGTGCCCCGCCGCCCGGAAGACGTCGATACGCAGGTCGTCGGGATTGATGACGATCTCGATCTCCTCGCCAATATCGGGAATCACCTCCACCAGGACAAAGGAGGTGTGTCGCCGGTGCGCGTTGTCAAAGGGCGACAGGCGCACCAGCCGGTGCACGCCACGCTCGGAGCGCAGGTAGCCGTAGGCGTGGCGCCCCTGAATCTGCACCGTCACGCTCTTGATGCCGGCCTCTTCGCCCTCCATCTGGTCGAGAATCTCGGCCTTGAAGCCGCGGCTCTCGGCCCAGCGCAGGTACATGCGCAGCAGCATCGCGGCCCAGTCCTGCGACTCGGTGCCGCCGGCGCCGGCATGGATAGCGAGCAGGGCGTCGCGCTCGTCGTATTCGCCCGAGAGCAAGAGCTCGAACTCGCGCTGCCCCAGCTCGACGCGGATCGCCTGCATCTCCCCGGCCAGTTGCTCGGCCAGGGTGGGGTCCTCGTCGGCGCTCGCCAGCTCGGCCAATTCGCGCGCCTCGCGCACTCGCCGGGCCAGGGCCTGCCAGCCCTCGATGCCGTCTTTCAGGCTGGCCAGCTCCTGCATCGTGCGCTGCGCCGCCTCCGGGTCATCCCAAAACCCGGCCGCCGCTGACCCTTCCTCGAGCGTGGCGATGTGCTGCTCTCGCCCGGGTATGTCAAAGACGCACCATGATTTCGTTGATGCGCCGTTCCATGTCTACGAGTGTTCCGATCAATTCTTCCATGCGCGCTACTCCCTCCAGTGCGTATTGCGTGTTGCGTGTTCCGTAATGCGTAAAACGTAATGCATTATGCGTGACACGTAATGCGTAAAACGTAATGCGTGAGGCGTGATACGCCGCGGACCCACAACGGCGAAGACACATTACGCATCACGCATTACGCATTACGTCTCACGCCTCACGTTCGAACAGCCCTGCCACAAACGCCTCGGCGTCAAACTCGGCGAAATCGTCGACTCGCTCGCCGGTGCCGGCGAAATAGATGGGCAGCTCGAGCTCGTGGGCGATGCTGAACGCCATGCCGCCCTTGGCCGAGCTGTCGAGCTTGGCCAGCACGACGCCGGTCACCGCCACCGCCTCGCAGAACGCCTTGGCCTGCGCCATGGCGTTTTGGCCAGTGGTCGCGTCGAGCACGAGCAGCGTCTCGTGGGGCGCGCGGTGCACCTGCTTCGAGACCACGCCGCGAATCTTTTGCAGCTCGGCCATGAGGTTGTGCTTGGTGTGCAGCCGGCCGGCGGTATCGATAATGGCCACGTTGGCGCCGCGGGCCTGCGCCGCCTGAATCGTGTCGAACGCCACGGCCCCGGGGTCCGACCCCTGTTGGTGACCGACGACGTCGACCCCAATGTGCTCGCCCCAAATGCGCAACTGGTCGATAGCGGCCGCACGGAAGGTATCGGCCGCGCCCAGCAGCACGCGATCGCCACGGGTCTGATGGTAGCGCGCCAGCTTGGCGATGCTCGTCGTCTTGCCCGAGCCGTTGACGCCCACCACAAGCACCACCGACAGGCTGCGCACGCCCTCCAGATAGGGCCGCTGGTTCTCGGCGAGGATGCGCAGCAACTCCTGGCGCAGCATCTCCTCCACCTGGTCGGTCTTGCGCACGGCCCGGCTCTCGGCGCGCTGGCGTACGTTGCCCACGACCTCGAGCGTCACGTCCATGCCGACATCGGCCAAGATCAGCGACTCCTCAAGTGCCTCCCAAAAGGCCTCATCGACATCGCCATGGCCAAGCAAGGTCGTCGCCAAACGGCCAAAGAACGTCCGCCGCGTCTGGCTCAGGCTCTCCTGGATGCTCTTCTGTTGTTCCTGCTTCTGCTGCCTGCGAAAAAGCACGTGCTCGATACCCTCTCATGCCAGTCGCCCATGCCCGATTGGGTACAACGTACGATGAAGACGCCCACGAAGCCGCCTGCGGCGGCCAAGGGGGGCTAGGCTACGGCGCCCGGACGCATTTTCGATTTACAGACCTGACAGGTCAACGGACACCTGTCAGGTCTGATCGATGATTATACCATCTTTGGAGGGTGCCTACAAGGGCCACAGAACAGGGGGGTAGACCTGACAGGTCCTCGGAGACCTGTCAGGTCTACTGCAAGTTGCAGAGTTTCCTCAGTCCCCTCGTGGGGTCACGGCCAGTGCGCGCGCCGATGGCGCAGCCAGAGCGTGGCCGCGAGCAAGGCCGCCAGCACCGCCGCCATGGCAACGGCCAATGGCCGCCAGGGGTAGCGCGCCAGTTCGAAACGCGCCGCGCGCCACCTGTCGCGGCCGGCCGGCGGCGCCTCAAGCGTGCCGGCGGCTACGCGATCCTCGGCCGTCTCGGGCTGGCTCCCCGCGGGTTGCGGCACCGCAGCCCGGGCCGCTGCTGCCGCCGGCTCCTCGGGCACGCCGGTGGCCTCGAGCGCCGCCACCGGGCCGGCGCCATCGGGCGTGCCCGCCGGTTCGGGCGCGTCGGTCTCTACCCCGCCGCCCTTGCCCGGCGGCGCCAGGGCCATGCGCGTCGCTTCTTCGGCTGTGAGCGTCGGCTGCTCGACGACTGCGGGGCCGGCACCCCGGCCCCATTCGCTCGGCTGGGGCGACGGCTCGGGCATAGGCCCCGCACCGAGCATTCCTTGCGCTTCCGGTGTAGGCGTGGCCAGTGCCGCGATGCCCACACCCTCCGGCCCTGCCGCGCCTGTGGCGCTCTCGGGGGCCGCCGCTGCCGCCAGCGGCTGACGCGGAGCCACTGTCTCGTCCGTGCCGTAACCATTGATGAGCGAGACCGGCTGCGGCGCCGAGGCCGTATGCATCGGCAGCGCGATCGCGTTGCCGGCGATAGTGACCACCAAAAGCGCGGCCGCGGCAACTGTGGCCGTGCGCAGGGCGGCATAGGCGCCGGGCCGCATCCAGGCCGGGAGTGAGGGCGCCGGCGCGGATTGCGGAATGCGGAAGGAGCGTGGCGCCCTGGCCGGCGGCATGCGGCGCAGCAGAGCCACCGTGCGCTGCAGGCTCTCGAACTCCCAGCGACAGGCCTGGCATTCGTCCAGGTGGCGCCGCACCCGTTCCTCGTCGCGCGGCGACAATTGCCCGTCGATGTAGGCCGATAGATTGTGCTCGCAGAAACGGTGGGTTGATGCTCTACATCTATCCAGAAAAGCAAACATGCCGTTTCTCCGTGGGCGGTTCACGAACCGCCCCTACCAATGGGTGCGCCCTGGGCCAGTCTGCGAACCGCCCCTTCAATCACTAAGACGGCTTCAGGGCCGCAAAGGTTCCCGGCCCTGCGTCAAATAATCGCGCACGCGGGCCCGCGCCCGGCTCAACCGCGACTTGACCGTGCCGAGCGATGCGCCTGTGCTCGCGGAGATCTCTTCGTAGCTCATGCCCTGCACATCGGAAAGCACGAGCACTATCCTCTGCTCGAAGGGCAGCTTGGCGATGGCGGCGCCGAGCGCCTGCGCCAGATCCTCGCGCAAGAGCGCATCTTCGGGCGTCTCGCCCGGGTCCGACAGCGCACTTGCATAGTCGGGGTCTTCGGCCAGGTCGTCGAGCGAGATCTGCGGGCGGCGTTTCCTCAGGCGGAGCTGGTCGTAGCAGGCGTTCGTCACGATGCGCAGCAGCCAGGCCTTGAACGAGCCGCCACGGAACGCAGGCAGCGCCCGGTAGGCCGCCAGGAACGCATCCTGTGTCGCGTCGGCGGCTGCCTCGGCATGGCCCAAGACACGGCAGGCGACGCTGTACGCGATATCCTGGTAGCTATCGACCAATTGGTTGAAAGCGCGTGGGTTCCCTGCGCGCGTCGATGCGATGAGGCTCTGCTCATCCATGGGGACACCGGCCTTCCCAATCGAAACCGCTGCAGCGGGCAGGCGTGTAGATCGTGGTTGCGAGCGCAGCGAAGCAATGACAATCCATACAATGCTGCGGCCTGGCACCACTTGACGAAACCGCTTTCTCAGCCTATACTCTGCATGACCAAGCCGAAGTGGCGGAAAGGTATACGCGGCGGTCTCAAAAACCGCTGGAGGTAAACTCCGTGTGGGTTCGAATCCCACCTTCGGCATGATTGTATACTAGTATAGCAGGTTTTGACAAACAACCGTTGCGCCTGTGCAGCCGCCAAGGAGGTTCGGAGCAGGGCTAGCCCATGCAGGGTTTAGCCCTCATTCTTTGTCAGGAACCTTGAGCCTTGCACAAGTCTGGAACCTGCGCAAGGTTCAGGGGTCCTAACGCGAGCAGGAGGAGAAGCGATGCCCCTCGTCAGCAGCAAGCCCATTCTTGAGGAAGCGCTGCGGCAGCACTTTGCTGTGGGCGCGTTCAACGCCAACAACATGGAGCAGGTGCAGGCCATCGTCGAGGCCGCACAGGAGGAGCGGGCGCCGGTGATCCTGCAGGTGAGCCAGGGCGCCATCCGCTACGCCGGAATGGCCTTCGCGGCCGGCCTGGTCAAGATCGCGGCCAGCGTCGTCAGCGTGCCGGTCGTGCTGCACCTGGACCACGGCACCGACTTTGACCAGAACGTGCGCTGCCTCTACGCCGGCTTTACCTCGCTCATGTACGACGGCTCGAAAAAGCCCTACGAACAGAACGTCGCCACGACCAAAAAGATCGTCGAGATCGCCCATGCGGTCGATCTTCCGGTCGAGGCCGAGCTGGGCCAGGTGCTGCAGACCAGCGACCGCGTCACCTACGAGCAGGTGTGCGCGGCCATGACCGATCCGCAGCAGGCGCGCGAGTTCGTCGAGCTGACCGGAGTCGACTCGCTGGCTATTGCCTGCGGCTCGGTGCACGCCATGACCTCGCGGGAGGCCGAGCTCGACGTCCCACGCATCAAGGCCATCCACGCGCAGATCCCCAACACGCCGCTGGTCCTGCACGGGTCCTCGGGCGTCAAGCACGAGAGCGTTGCCGAAGGCATTGCCCACGGCATCTGCAAGGTGAACGTGGCCACGGCGCTGAACCAGGCTTTCTTGGAGGGCATCCGTCAGGGGCTGGTCCAGTTCGCCGAGTCAACCGATCCCCGCAAGAGCATCGGTCTGGGGCGCGATGCCGTGAAGGAAATCGTGCGCGAAAAGATCCGCCTCTTCGGCTCGGCCGGCGTGATCGACTCGACGGGCGGCTTTGTCAGCCCCAAGAAGCAGTATCGCAGCGCCGAGCTCGGTGCAGTCGAATGATGGAAGCCAGTGGTCCGCGGCCCGCAGAACGAGCGCCGGCGGGCTGCGGACCACTGGCCACTGACCGCGAGCAACAGGAGGTCCTTTCCATGACCAGAATCGGCGTTCTGACAGGCGGCGGCGACGTCCCTGGCCTCAACGCGGCCATCCGTGCTGTGACCCGTCGCAGCCTGGAGTATGGCTTTGATGTCTATGGCATTCGCAACGGCTGGGCCGGCCTGGTCGACAGCGATGTCGAGCCTTTGAGCATGAAGAGCGTATCGGGCATCCTGCACATCGGCGGCACGATGCTTGGCTCTTCGCGCACCAACCCCTTCAAGCATGCCCGAGACCTCGAGAAGAGCTTGAGGACGATCAAGGAGTTGAACCTCGACGCTATCGTGGCGATCGGCGGCGAAGACACGCTGGGCGTGGCCGAGCGGCTCTACCGTGAGCATGGCGTGCCCGTCTCCGGTGTGCCCAAGACGATGGACAACGACGTCTGGGGCACCGACTATTGCATCGGCTTTGACACGGCCACGACGACGGTGTGCGAGGCGCTCGACAAGCTGCACACCACCGCCAGCGCCCATCACCGCGCTCTGGTCGTCGAGGTCATGGGCCGGCACGCCGGCTGGGTTGCCGTGGTTGGCGGCCTGGCGGGCGGCGCCGACTTTGTCGTAATCCCCGAGGCGCCCTGCAGCATCAACAAGATGTGCGAGCACCTGCGCCGGCGCTACGCCATGGGCAAGCATTTCAGCATCATCGTCGTCGCCGAGGGCGCGCAGATCACCGATATGCCGGTGAACGAAGACCTCGGCGAGGCCGACGCCTTTGGGCACGTGCGGCTCGACCGTCGCGGCCTGTCGGAGACCGTGGCCCGCGAGGTGGAGCGGCAGACCGGGTTTGAGACGCGCTCGGTGGTGCTTGGCCACCTGCAGCGCGGCGGCTCGCCGACGGTCTTCGACCGCCTGCTGGCGACGCGCCTGGGCGTGCGCGCAGCCGACCGCGTCAAGGAAGACATGTTCGGCTATATGTCGGCCCTGCAGGGCAACCAGATCATCGACGTGCCCCTCTCCGAGGCGATGTCTAGGATGAAAACGGTTGACCCCACGCTGTATCAGCTCGCCGAGATTTTCTACTAGATTATCGGATTTGGCACCAAGAGATCGTTCGTGGTGCGGGAGAGCGTCGGGCGGGCGGCGCGGCGAGGGTTCGCGAACCCTCGCCGCGCCGCCCGCCCGACGCTCTCCCGCACCACGAACAAGGCCGCCGCTTCCTGCCCTTCTCCTATTGTACGGGCGCCAACGTGAGCGCCGCCTCTCGCGCCTGCCCGATGGCCTCGCGCTCGAAGAGCAGCGGATGGTAGCCCCCCTCGCGCCAGGGCTGGATCATGTCGGCATAGTGCACGCTGAGCGGATTCCCCGACTGCCCCGTGCTGTTCATGGCGCGCATCTGGCCGCCCTGCCCCAGGTCAACGACCAAGCGGTAGGGCACGGCGCTCACCGCCATGCGCTGCCCATAGCCGGCAGCGACCGCATCCACGCTGCCCGGCCCTCCCCCGGCGCGCATGGCGCCGCGGCTCAGCAGCAGGCGCTGCGCCGTGCCCTCCTTGCTCAAGGCGTGCGCAAAGGTGACATTGTGCACCCGGCCCCAGTTCCACTCATACGGCAGGTCGCCGAAGCGGCGGCCCAGCCACTCGAGGGCATCGGCAAAGCTGCGGGCGATGCTCTCAGCGCGCCCTTCGCGCACGGGGGTGCGGCTATCATCGAACCACGGACTGTCGGGCTGCGCGGCCAGCCGCTCCAATACGGCCCGGTGATCGAGGCAGGCATCGAGGTAGGCATCGACCAGCCCAGCGCCGAGCTCATCGTCGAGCGTGTTGTGCGCCAGCCGCCAACAGAAGGTCTCGTAAATGCCTGCGCCGGCGCTCTCGGCATCGTAGCGGCCATCCCAGTCGCGCACGTAGGGCATCGTCCGCTCCTGCAGCCAGCCCTGCGGCGGCAGCTCTCGCAGCAGCGCCAGCAGCGGCTGATCGGGCGCGCGGTCATCGCACTGGATCGTCTGCGCCGCCTCGGCCGTGAGCAACTCGTTTGTGCCCAGGAGCTCGATGATGCGAGCAGCAGCAGCCGTGCGGGCATCATCCCAGGTCTGCTCGGGCCAGCCTGGCGGCGTCGCCACACCGCCGGTGACCACCAGGGTCGAGCCTGCAGGCCGTAGCTCCTTCGGCAGCTCCTCGGCCGTCGCCAGGCGGCCCCACTCGTAGCCGGCGGCCCAGCCCGGCACCGGCAGCGCGCCGCCAGCGCCAGGCCGCTCGGGCACAGCCCCGGTGCAGGCATAGCCAACGCTGCCCTGCGCATCGCCGTAGGGCAGAATCAACGCAGGTGCCCCCCATTCCTGCAGCGCCGCTTCGAACTCGGGCCAACCCGCAGCCCGGCCGACGGCGAGCGTGCCCTGCACCAGCGCAGCCGGCCGGCCGTCGCCCGACCAGCGCAGAGCGACCTGCGCGGCGCCCGACGACTCAAGCGGGGTGATCAGCGGCCCGTGACGCGTGGTGTAGACCGTGATGCGCAGCGGCTCGGCCTGGCCGCGCACGCTGATCTGCTCCTCAACGGCGCCCATAGCCTCCCAGCCGCCCTCATACTCGGCCTGCGGCCGATCGCCGGGTCGTACCCGCTCCACGTACAGGTCCATGGTATCGGCCGCCGCTTTGCCCAGGCCCCAGACGATGCTGCGGTTGCGCCCCATGGCCACGCCGGGCAGCCCTGGCAGGCCGGCGCCGATGACGTCATAGCGCCCACCCACCAGGTGCACCTCGTACCAGGGCGAGGGCATCTGTGGCGGCAGTTGCGGCGCGCTGGCGAGGATGGGCGCGCCACTCGCCGTCTTGGCGCCGCCCACAGCCCACGAGGTGCCGCTCAAGCCCCCGGCCCACGGCCAGACCCTCGCGCCCGCCTCCAGCAAGGTCTCCTCAGAGAGCGCCGCCAGGTAGCCGAGATCAGCCGGCGCTGTTCCCAACCCAGTGAGGGCCGGGTCCAGCTCGGCCGCCCGCGCCGCACCCACCGCCTGAACCAGGCGCGCGCGCATGACCTCCTGCTGCCAGTCGCCATCGAGGCACCAGGCCAGGAGCCGCGCCCAGGCCAGGCTATCCTGTGGCTGCCAAGGCGCAGGGGCCGCGCCCTTCAGGATGAACTCGAACGGCAGGCGCTGGCCGGGCGTCGTGAGGAAGGCGTTCACGCCGCGGGCATACGCCTCGAGCGCACCGCGCACGTCGGCGTCGAGCCCGGCCCATTCCAGATCCGCGGCGCGGGCAAACCCCAGCGTGCGCGCCAGCCGGTCGCCGGGCACAGCCTCCTCGCCCAGCACTTCGGCCAGCGTGCCCCGCGCTGCGCGCCGCCCAAGCTCCATCTGCCACAGCCGGTCCTGCGCCGTCACGTAGCCCTGGGCGAAGAAGAGGTCTTCCTCGCTGTGCGCAAAGATGTGTGGCACACCCCAGCGGTCGCGGAGCACCTCTACCGGTGCCCGCACGCCCTCAAGCTGCACGAGGCCGCTTGCGGGCAGGCTGGGCCGCACGTAGGCGTAGGCGCCGCCCACGCCTACGAGCGTCAGCACGACAATGGCAATCAACGAAAGAGCGATGGCGTTCCTGAGCCTCGGCACCAGACGTATCCTCCCACGCACGTGTATGGGCCACAGCTTACACAGCAGTGGAAAAGCTGTCAAAGCAGGGCGGAGCCGCATCTGTTCAGTCCGTCATTGCGAGTACCCCAGGGTTCTGCGAACTCTAAGTTAATCGCAATGACGGACTGAGCAACAATTGCCCAGAGCCTTGTCGCTGCCGATTCCGGGTGCTATAATGGGGGTGGAAGAAGGAGAGTGCGGCCATGGCCAGCTTCACACGGAGAGCGTTCCTGTCGTTGGCGCTGCGCGCGGGCGCGGCTGCGGCCCTTGGGGCCGCGCTGGGCTGCCGGCGAGGCATGCAGCCACTGCCGGTGGTGACGATCCAGGGCGCGCCCTCGCCGCCCAGCCTGGCGCTACTGCGGGTGGCGCAGCGCGGCGTGCCGCGCGAGCTGGCCGGCGACGCGCGCTTCCAGGTGTGGTCCACGGTCGACGAGATGCGCGCGCGCATCACAAGCGGCCAGGCGCACTTTTCCGGGCTGCCGGTGAACGTCGCGGCAACGCTGTACAACCGCGGCGTGGAGGTGCAGCTCCTCAACGTCTACATTTGGGGCATCCTCTACCTGGTCAGCCCCGAGCCGAGCATCAACTCGCTGGCCGACCTGCGCGGCGAGACCGTGCTCATCCCCTTCCGGGGTGACCTGCCCGACATCCTGACGCAGTACTTGCTGCAACGCGCGGGCCTGAACCTGGCGGAGGATCTGAAGCCGAGCTACCTGAGCGCCGCGCCCGAGGCCGCCCAGCTCCTGGCGGCAGGCCGGGCGCGCTACGCCGTGCTCTCGGAGCCCTCGGCGACGCTGGCCATCCAGAAGGCACAGCAGAACGGCATCACGCTCTATCGCAGCCTCGACTATGCCCAGGCCTGGGCTGCCGCCACCAGACGCCGCGCGCGCATCCCCATGGCCGGCGTGGCGGCGCACCCCGACGTGGCACGCACGCGCCCCGAGCTGCTCGACTGGTTCCAAAGCGCCCATCGCGATGCGGTGCCCTGGGTCGCGGCACACGCCGACGAGGCCACTCAGGCCGGTGCGGAGGCCATCCACGCCATCCCGCCGGCGGTGATGCGCGACTCGCTCACGCACATCCAGTCGACTTTTGAGGAGGCGGGCACGGTCCGCGCCGAGATCGAGTTCTTCCTGTCGGAAATGCACGCGTTGTCGCCCGAGTTGATTGGCGGCCGGCTGCCGCCCGATGGCTTTTATGGGTGATGGTTTTGGGGGTTGCCGGGCGGCGTTGGCTCGCCCGCGGGCGAGCCAACGCCGCCCGGCAACCCCCAAAACCCTTCTGAAAGGGGCCCGCATCGGGCAGGCGCACAGCGCGTTGCCCGATTGCCGGCAAGGACCACATGGACCTGATGCGCCTCGACAACACACGTAGTGGCCCGGCAGGCGCCGGCAGGAAGCCGCCATCGCGTCGCAGAGGGCCGGAGGCAGGCGCAATCCTCTGGCCGCTCGCCGGCGTGGCACTGCTCATCGCCGCCTGGGGCGGCCTTGCGGCGTTCTACCCCCCTATCCTCGTGCCCTCGCCCCTGCAGGTGCTGGGCGAGCTGGGGCGCCTGGCATTGGGCGGCCGGCTGTGGCCGGCGCTAACGATCACCGTGGCCCGCCTGGCGTTCGCCTTTGCCCTGGGGTCGGCGCTGGGGATTGCGCTGGGCCTCGCCGCCGGCCGCAGTGCAGTGCTGGAAGCGTTGCTGCGGCCCGGCATGGGTGTGGCCGCCGGCGTGCCACCCATCGCCTGGATCGCGCTGGCGCTGATCTGGTTCGGTACCGGCAGCCCGACGCCCATCGTCGTAGCCCTGCTGGTGACGCTGCCGGTCGTCTTTGCGTCCACCACTGCGGGGGTGCACGCCATCGACCGCGACCTGCTGGCCATGGCGCAGGTCTTTGGGCTGCGAGGCGTCGCGCTCGTGCGCGAGCTGTATCTGCCGGCGCTGGCGCCACACCTGCTGGCCGGGCTGGCCACGGCGGCGACGCTGACCGTACGCATCGGCATCATGGGGGAATTCCTGGCCTCGGATACCGGTGTGGGCAGCGCCATGGCCCTGGCGCGCACCCAGCTCAACACAGCGCAAGTGGTCGCCTGGGTGCTGGTGGCGCTAGCGCTCCTGTGGCTGAGCGAGGGCCTGCTGCTCGGCCCGCTGGCGCGGCGCGCCGCCGCCTGGAGAACGGAGCCCTGAATGCTGGCGCTCGAAGGTGTATCCAAGGCCTACGGCAGCAACCAGGTGCTGTCGGGCTTTTCGCTCACCGCCGGGGCGCAGGAGATCGTATGCCTGCTCGGGCCTTCGGGCTGCGGCAAGACGACGCTGCTCAACCTGGCCGCGGGCCTCACGAGCCCCGACGCAGGCAAGATCGTGCGGCCGCCGGGCCGGCCTGGCTACGTCTTTCAGGAGCCGCGGCTGCTCCCCTGGCAGACGGCGGCGCAGAACCTGGCGTTGGGGCTGCGCGCATCGGGCCTCCCGGAGGGCGAGCGCCGGTCGGTGGTGGCCGAGTATCTCGAGCGCCTGGGCCTGGCCGAGGTGGCCGGGCTCTACCCACACCAGCTCTCGGGCGGCATGCGCCAGCGCGTGGCCTTGGGGCGCGCCTTTGCCGTCGACCCGGCCTACCTGCTGCTCGACGAGCCGTTCAAGTCGCTCGATGTGGGGCTGCGGCTCGACCTGCTGCGGCTGTTGCTCGAGGAGTGGCAGAGACGCCCGCGGCCGGTGCTCTTTGTGACCCACGACACCGCCGAGGCGGCGCTCGCCGCCCAGCGCATCGTCGTGCTCGGCGGGCAGCCGCTGGCGGTGCGCGAGGAACTGGCCCTGGCGACGCCACCCGCCCAACGCCGCCCCGACGCCCCCGAAGTGCACCAGGCCGAAGCGCGGCTCTACGCCCTGCTGGCAGAACGGCTGTCAACAGACTAAACTGAATCCGGCATGGGATCTACATGGTTGGTTGTTGGTGCAAGACCATCAGCCAGGGCTTGCAGAGCGCTTCGGCAGCGCTGCTTGACCTCGGCAGTACGGTTGGCCAACTCGGCGAAGAAGCGGTCCAGGTGT
>JAKPJZ010000045.1 GCA_029553955.1 Chloroflexota bacterium | reverse complement strand
GGACGAAGGGTCCCGCTTCGCCATCCGCGAGGGCGGCCGCACCGTTGGCGCGGGCGTCATCAGCAAGATCTTGGAGTGATGCGTGGTGCGTACTGCGTAATGCGTCATGCGCAGCGCCGTCACGCATCATGTATCACGCATCACGCATTACGCATTACGTAGTATTCAGGAAGCAAGGAGGAACGGGTCCCGGCTCGGGGACCCTCAGGGACTATGGCCAAGCGACAGCGAATTCGGATACGCCTCAAATCGTACGATCATCGGGTACTAGATCAGTCTGCGCGGAAGATTGTCGAGGCAGCGGAGCGTACGGGGGCTGCCGTAGTCGGGCCCGTGCCCCTCCCGACCAGGATCGAGCGTTTCACGGTCATGCGCTCCACCTTCATCGACAAGGATTCGCGCGAGCAGTTGGAGATTCGGACTCACAAGCGTCTCATAGACGTTCTGGAGCCTACCGCCAAGACTGTCGACACGCTGATGCGCCTGAACCTGCCGGCGGGCGTGGATATCGAGGTCAAGCTGTAGCAGATAGAGTGGCCGTTCAGTCTGTCATTGCGAGCGCAGCGAAGCAATCCCCAACTGCGGTCGCGGCGACTGGACTGGGGATTGCTTCGCTGCGCTCGCAATGACAGACGTAGTGGGGAGCGCATGTGATTGTGAAAGGGGGGTCGAGGGTGCGCGGCGGCTTCTAGCCAGGCGGCGAGCCCTTGAGTATCTGAGCTATGGCAACACGACAAGGAATCCTGGGCCGCAAGGTCGGTATGACGCGCCACTTTGCCGAGGACGGCACCGCAGCACCGGTGACGGTCATTGAGGCTGGGCCGTGCTTTGTGACGCAGATCAAGTCGCGCGAGCGCGACGGCTATGCTGCCATCCAGATTGGCTTTGAAGAGAGCAAGCGCCTGAACAGCCCAGAGCGCGGGCATCTGAAGGGTCTGCCTGCGCTGCGGCACCTGCGCGAGGTGCGCACCGATGATGCAGAGGGCTACCAGCGCGGCCAGCGTATTGACGTCAGCATGTTCAAGCCTGGCGATATCGTCGACGTCATCGGCGTCTCCAAAGGGCGGGGCTATGCTGGCGTTATGAAACGGCATGGCTTTGGGGGCGGCCCGATCACCCACGGCCAGTCGGACCGCCAGCGCCACCCGGGCGCTATTGCCTCGGGCACAACGCCGGGCAACATTATCAAGGGTCTGCGCATGGCCGGCCAAATGGGCGCCGAACGGGTGACGGTCCAGAACTTGCGCGTGGAGATGGTAGACCCTGAGCGCAACCTGCTCGTTGTGCGGGGCGCAGTGCCGGGCGCGGCAGATGGGCTGCTCTTCATTCGCAAGGGAGTCAAGACCCGCCAGCCGCGCAAGCGGTAGCGACGAATTTGCGCCAGGTGGGCACAGGGCGCTAGGAAGAGGGAACAGATGCGAGTTCCTTTGAGGAATATGGCCGGCCAGACGGTCGGCGAAGTGGAGTTGCGCGACGACGTCTTTGCTGTGCCGGTCAACGACGCGGTGATGCATCAGGCCCTTGTGCGGCAGCGGGCGAATGCGCGCCTGGGCACGGTCAACACCAAGACCCGCTCCGAGGTGAGTGGCGGTGGGCGCAAGCCCTGGCGGCAGAAGGGGACCAGCCGGGCGCGGCAGGGCTCGATCCGCGCGCCGCACTGGAAGGGCGGCGGTGTGGTGTTTGGCCCCCATCCGCGGAGTTATGAGCAAAAGATGCCGCGCAAGATGCGGCGCCTGGCCCTGCGCTCGGCGCTGTCGGTCAAGGCGGCCGAGGCGCATGTGGTCGTGCTCGACCAGTTGAGCATGGAGGCGCCCAAGACCAAGGAAATGGTGGCCCTGCTGGGTCGCCTCGCTGTTGACGGCACGGCCCTGATCCTGTTGCACGAGCCGGCTTTTGCAGTGGAACAGGCGGCGAGCAATCTGCCGCAGGTGAAGACTCTGCGGACATGCAGCCTGAACGTGGCCGACCTTCTGGGGTACGACTACCTGATCATGCCGCAGGCTGCGGTTGACGCCGTGCACCAGCATCTGGGGCAGGCTGTCGAGGCGGCTGCCGGCGTGGCCGCAGGGCAGTAGGAGAGGTTGGCGATGCATCCGTATGAAGTGCTCAAGCGCCCGCTGCTGACCGAAAAGACGAACATCCAGAACGATGAGGAGAACCGCTACTCCTTTGAGGTGGACCGGCGGGCGAACAAGCTGCAGGTCAAGGATGCGGTCGAGAAGGCGTTCAGCGTCAAGGTCGTGGCGGTCAACATCATCAACGTGCCCAGCAAGCAGCGCCGTTTGGGCCGCCAAGTGGGGCACAGGCCGGGCTGGAAGAAGGCTGTCGTCAAGCTGGCGCCAGGGCAGCGCATCCAGTTGTTTGAAGGGGTCTAGCGAGCATGGCGATAAAGGTGTACAAGCCCACGTCCCCGGGGCGCAGGGGCATGACGAGCCAGTCGTTCGACGGCATCAGCGACGTCGAGCCCGAGCGCTCTCTGTTGGTCGACCTGAAGAAGAGGGCCGGACGGAACGTGCGCGGCAAGGTTACCGTGCGGCACCGGGGCGGGGGGCACAAGCGGCAGTACCGGATCATCGACTTTCGGCGCGACAAGGTGGGGGTGCCCGCCCGCGTGGAGTCCATCCAGTACGACCCGAACCGGTCGGCCCGCATTGCGCTTTTGGTCTATGCGGACGGCGAGAAGCGCTATATCGTGGCTCCGGTCGATCTGAAGGTGGGCGACACGCTGGTCTCGGGGCCCGACGCTGAGGTGCGCCCGGGGAACGCGATGCCCCTGGCGAATATTCCCCTGGGCACGACGGTGCACAACGTGGAGCTGCAACTGGGGCGGGGCGCCCAATTGGCACGGGCGGCCGGCTGCTCGGCCCAAGTGTTGGCCAAGGAAGGCGACTATGCGACCCTGCGCCTGCCCTCGGGTGAGATGCGCCGGGTGCACGTGCGCTGCATGGCGACCATCGGCCAGGTGGGCAACACCGAGCACGGCACGGTCAAGCTCGGCAAGGCGGGCCGCAGGCGCTGGCTGGGTTGGCGCCCGTCTGTGCGCGGCTCGGCGATGTCTCCGCGCGACCACCCGCACGGCGGTGGCGAGGGCAAGGCGCCCATCGGCCACCCGGGGCCCAAGAGCCCCTGGGGCAAGCCTACGCTGGGCAAGAAGACCCGCGGGCGCAAGCCGAGCGACAAGATGATTATCCGCCGGCGCGGCAAGAAGCGGTAATACGTAATGCGTAATGCGTAATTGCGTTACCAACGCCCGACGCAGTGCGCAATACGCAGTATGCAATACGAGTACCGTCAGGTAGGAGGAAAGCCTGTGTCAAGGTCACTGAAGAAGGGGCCTTTCGTAGAGCAAAAGCTGTTGCGGCGCATCGAGACGATGAACCGCCTGGGCGACAAGCGCGTCGTCAAGACCTGGTCGCGGGCCTCGACGATCTTTCCGCAGATGGTCGGCCACACGATCGCCGTCCACGATGGGCGCCGCCACGTGCCGATTTATGTCACCGAGAACATGGTGGGGCATCGTCTCGGCGAGTTTGCACCCACGCGCTACTTCCGTGGCCACAGTTACAGGGAGAGAGTGACCACGGCGCGCAAGTAGCCGTTTGAGGAGAGGGGTTAGGCGTGAAGGCGGTAGCAAAGTACATTCACATGTCGCCGCGCAAGGTGCGGTTGGTCGTCGACCTCGTCCGTGATCGTGGGGTGTCGGAGGCGCTGGTGATGCTGCGCTTTCTGCCCAAGGCCGCAGCCAAGCCGGTGGAGAAGGCTATCCGTTCGGCGGCAGCCAATGCGGAGGAGAGCTTCGGCCTCTCTCCTGACGACTTGTATGTGGCCAGGATCACTGCCGATGAGGGGCCGACCCTCAAGCGCGGCCAACCCGGGCCCCGGGGGCGCTTCAAGCCGATCTTGAAGCGATCGACTCATATCACCGTGGTGCTGGGCGAGCGGGCTGCCGGGCAGAGAGCATAGGCGAAGGAGGAAACGTTGGGGCGCAAGGTTCATCCCGTTGGGTTCAGATTGGGCGTCACCAAGACGTGGGACGCGCGCTGGTATGCCGAAGGTGGGCACTATGCCGAGCTCCTGGCTGAAGATCGGGGGATCCGCAGCTTGATCGCCAAGGCCGTCGGCAAAGCTGGGGTATCGCGGGTCGAGATCCAGCGCTTTCCGAAGCAGGTGTCCATCAAGATTCACACCGCCAAGCCGGGCATGGTCATCGGCCGCAGGGGCGCGAACGTGAACGCGCTCAAGGCCGACCTGGAAAAGCTGAGCGGCAAGCGCATCAAGATCGACGTGGCCGAGATTGGGCAGCCCGACCTGGATGCCACCGTCGTGGCCCAGAGCGTGGCCGAGCAACTCGAGCGGCGCATCTCGCAAAAGCGCGCTATGAAGCAGGCCGTGTCGCGCGCCATGCGCGGCGGCGCCCAGGGCATGCGTATCGTGTGCTCGGGACGGCTGTCGGGCTCCGAAATGGCCCGGCGGGAGTGGGTCCGCGAGGGGCGTGTGCCTCTGCATACGCTGCGTGCCGACATTGACTATGCGGTGGCTGAGGCGCTGACGACGTTTGGCCGCATCGGCGTGAAGGTCTGGGTGTACCGCGGCGAGATCCTCCCAGGGCAGGCTACGGTCGAGGTGGAGACGGCTGAGGAGGAAGAGACTCCTGCGGCGTCGTCACAGGCCTAGGGGCAAGGCAATGATGCGGGCGGAGCTTTCGCTCGGTCTCAGTGGAACCTTGCGAGGGTTCCGAACCCTCACAAGGTTCCACGAGGCCGGGGGGAAGGCCGGCACGGAGTCTGAGGATAAGGAAGTATTAGACTATGTTGATGCCCAAGCGCATTCGGTACCGCAAGGTACATCGCGGTCGCATGAAGGGTCAGGAGACCCGAGGGACGGAGATCGCCTTTGGCGAGTATGGGCTCCAGGCTCTCGAGCCGGTCTGGATGACGAGCCGGCAGATCGAGGCGGCGCGGCGCGCTGTGGTGCGCTATCTCAAGCGCAGCGGCAAGCTGTGGATTCGCGTATTCCCGGATCACCCGGTGAGCACCAAGCCTGCGGAGACCCGCATGGGTGGCGGCAAGGGTGCGCTCGATCACTGGGTGGCCGTCGTGCGGCCGGGGCGTATCCTGTTGGAACTGGGCGGCGTGCGCGAGGATGTGGCCCGCGAGGCGATGCGTCTGGCGGCCTGCAAGCTGCCGATCCGCACCCAGTTTCTGGTCCGCGAGGCCGCGCCGGGGGGTGAGGAGCAATGAAGGCTGCAGAGATGCGCCAGATGACGGCCGATGAGCTGCGGCACCGGCTTGACGAGACCTACCAGGAGCTGTTCAACCTGCGGTTCCAACTGGCGACCAAGCAACTGGCAGATACCAGCCGCATGCGGCAGGTCAGGCGCGACATTGCGCGCTTTAAGGCGCTGCTACGGGAGCGGGCTCGAGAGGAGGCGGGTCAGGGATGAGCAGCAAGACGTCGACGCGCCGGCGGCTCACGGGGCGTGTGGTGAGCGACAAGATGCAAAAGACGGTGGTGGTGGTGGTCGAGACGACGACCCGGCACCCGCTCTACGGCAAGACGATGCGCACACGCAGGCGCTACAAGGCCCACGATGAGAGCAACGCCGCCAAGATCGGCGACAAGGTTCGCATCGTCGAGGCGCGCCCGATCAGCAAAGACAAGACGTGGATCGTGGAAGAGATCATCGAGCGCGGGCAAGAGGCCTAGCCGGAGGCCAGCGTTCAGACTGTCAATGCGGGCACGTTCGCTGCGCTCAGTGCAGGCTCTGCGAAGCAGTTCCCCGTTGTGCCTGTAACGATCGCGTTGAGGGTTGCTTCGCTGCGATCGCACAGCCTGAACAGAGATGATTGGCTGCCGCAGAACCCGTCGGAGTGGTGACGAGGCCCCAGGGGCGCGCTGAGATGGGTTCAAGACTGTAGGCGAGGCATTCGAGATGATTCAGACGTATACGCGATTGAGGGTGGCCGACAACACCGGCGCCCGGGAAATCATGTGCATCAAGGTCCTGGGTGGCTCCCGCCGTCGCTATGCCGGTGTGGGCGATATCATCATTGCAGCGGTGAAGCAGTCGATCCCCGGCGGATCGGTCAAGAAGGGCGACGTGGTGCGGGCGGTGGTCGTGCGCACGGCCAAGGAATACGGCCGCCCCGATGGCTCCCACATCCGTTTCGATGAGGACGCGGCGGTCATTCTGGACGATGCCAGGAACCCCAAGGGCACGCGCATTTTCGGCCCGGTGGCCCGCGAGTTGCGGGAGAAGGGCTTTATGAAGATCGTGTCGTTGTCGCCCGAGGTCCTGTGATGGAGACGAGAGCATGAAGATCAAGAAGGGAGACACCGTCGAGGTCATCGCCGGCGATGATCGTGGCTCGCGCGGCACGGTGCACCGGGTGCTGCCGAAGGAAAAGCGCCTGGTGGTCTCGGGCGTGAACATGATCAAGAAGCACCAGCGCCGGACGGGCGATGTGCGCACCCAGGTGGGCATCATCGAGCGCGAGGCCCCGATCGCGGTGTCGAACGTGGCCTTGGTGTGCCCTCGCTGCAGCAAGCCGTCGCGCGTCGGCTACCGGATCATGGAGGATGGCTCCAAGGTCCGTGTGTGCAAGTCGTGCGATGAGACGATCGATTAACGACGGGCGCAAAGGAAGCTGGCGATGGAACGACTGAAAGAACAATATCGCGCCGAGATCGCGCCTCGTATGCGCGAAGAGTTTGGCTACGGGAACGTGATGCAGATCCCACGGCTGGAGAAGATCGTGGTCAACGTGGGGCTGGGCGAGGCGCTGCAGAATGCCAAGGCGCTCGACGCTGCCGTGAAGGACGTGACCACCATCTCGGGGCAGCGGCCGGTGATCACGCGGGCACGCAAGTCTATCGCGACGTTCAAGCTGCGGGCCGGGAACCCCATTGGGGTGAAGGTGACGCTGCGCGGCGATCGCATGTATGCCTTCCTCGACCGGCTGGTCAACGTGGCCCTGCCGCGCATGCGCGACTTTCGCGGCGTGCCCCGCGATGCCTTTGACGGTCGCGGCAACTATACTCTGGGCCTGCGCGAGCAGATTCTCTTCCCTGAGATCAGCTACGACCAGGTCGATAGAGTGCGGGGCATGGAGATCACCATCGTGACCACGGCCGGGACCGACGAAGAGGCGCGGAGGCTGCTGGAGCACCTGGGCATGCCGTTCCAGCACGACTAGCAGAGGCGACTGCCACGCCGCCGAGCCTGCGGGGCCCCTGTCGGGGTAAGGCATGGGAGCCCGCTCTGCTTGCACAGCGATAATCAGTGTGCTAGGGGAGAGAGAGACTGTGGCAAAAAAGTCCATGATCGCCCGGGAAACCCGCCGCAAGTATCCCACGCGGGTCCGCAATCGCTGCGAGATCTGTGGGCGGCCGCGCGGGTATCTGCGCCGCTTCCATCTGTGCCGGATCTGTTTCCGGCAACAGGCGATGGCCGGCAAGATCCCGGGCATCATCAAGTCGAGCTGGTAAGCTCCATAACGCGGGGGCCTGAACGCCGGGCCCTTGGCGAGCGTTGGGTAGTAGAGGAGATCAAATGAGCACAACTGATCCGATTGCCGATATGCTGACCCGTCTGCGTAACGGCATGGCTGTGCGCCGCCGCTACGTGCAGATGCCGTCATCCAAGATCAAGTTGGCGATTGCTCAGATTCTCAAAGAGGAAGGCTATGTCGAGGGCTTTGACGTGGTCAAGGAGAAGGACCGCCCTCAGGCTAACCTTCGCATCTGGCTCAAGTACGATGAGAACCGTGAGCCTCTCCTGACCGGTTTGCAGCGGGTGAGCAGACCTGGCCGTCGGGTATACACTGGGAAGCAGAGCATCCCCCTCGTGCTGAGCGGGATGGGCGTGGCCGTTTTGTCGACCCCGCGCGGGGTCATGACGGGGCGGCAGGCGCGCCGCATGGGTGTTGGCGGCGAAGTTCTCTGCTACTTCTGGTGATAGGTGCATAGGGGAGGTAGAGACGGTGTCGAGAATTGGACGTATGCCTGTAGTCTTGCCCGACCCTGTGGAGGCGAGCATCGAGGGCACCCTGGTGACGGTGAAAGGCCCGCAGGGGCAGTTGCAGTTCAGCCATCACCCAGATATGGAGGTGGTGCTGCAGGACCGCACCCTTCATGTGAGCCGGCCCAGCGACGACAAGAAGCACCGGGCGCTGCACGGGCTGACACGGGCGCTCTTGGCGAATATGGTCCAGGGTGTGGCGAATGGCTTTGTCAAGGAACTGGTGATCGAGGGCGTCGGCTATCGCGCCGATATGCAGGAGAAGAACCTGGTGCTCTCGGTTGGCTATTCGCATCCTGTGGTTTTCGCGCCGCCGCCGGGCGTCACGTTCGAGGTGGCCAAGGGCAATCGCGCCATTACGGTGCGCGGCATCGACAAGCAGGCCGTCGGTGAGATTGCCGCCAAGATCCGCCGCGTACGCCCGCCCGAGCCGTACAAGGGCAAGGGGATCGCGTACGCGGGCGAAAAGATCCGCCGCAAGGCCGGCAAGGCCGGCAAGGCAGGAGCGAAGTAATGGCTGGTGAGGAGAGGCGGCTCGCCCGCCTGAGAAGGCACGTGCGGGTTCGTAAGCACGTCTCTGGGACTCCCGAGCGGCCGCGGCTTGATGTCTTCCGCAGCTTGCGGAACATTGCGGCGCAGGTAATCGACGATACCAAAGGGGTGACCCTGGTGGCGGCGTCGACCGTCGAGCCGGAGATCCGCGGGCGCGTGGCCGGCATGAAGAAGGCGGAGCAGGCCCATGTCGTCGGCCAGATTCTGGCCGAGCGGGCACTGGCACGAGGGATCAAGCAAGTGGTCTTTGACCGGGGCGGCTACATGTACCACGGCCGCGTCAAGTCGCTGGCCGATGGCGCCCGGTCGGGCGGCCTGGAGTTCTAGGGTGTGTCTGGAAACCCGTAGCCTAGCCCCTTGTGGGCGTCGAAGGCGGCGAGACTGGCGCCGTGATGCGGCAAAACGGGCACGAGCCGCCTGCGGCGGCCAAGGTGCCCCAGGCTGCGCCGGTTTGCAGACACGCTCTGGGGGCCTGGGGGCGAGCGGCTAGAGCCCGCCACTACGAAGGGAAGTTGGAGGCTGAATGGCCAGAAGGGACGTACAGAGCGACCTGACGGAAGGCGAAGAGCTTGAAGAGCGCGTGGTGCATATCGCCCGCGTGGCCAAGGTGGTCAAGGGCGGCCGGCACTTTGCCTTCCGGGTGGTCGTTGTCGTGGGCGATAGGCAGGGCCGGGTGGGCCTCGGCATCGGCAAGGCGCGCGAGGTGCCCGATGCTATCCGCAAGGGTGTGGAGCGGGCCAAGCGCGACATGAAGCCGGTGCCGATGATCGGCAGCACGATTCCGCATCCGATCATGGCCCAGTCTGGGGCGGCGCAGGTGATGCTCAAGCCGGCATCGCCGGGCACCGGCGTCATTGCCGGCGGCGGCGTGCGCGCCGTGCTCGAGGCTGCGGGGATCGCGGATATTCTGACCAAGTCGTTGGGCAGCCCGAACATGCTCAACGTGGTGCGGGCGACGGTTGCCGGCCTGCGGCAGCTCAAGGATGTCGAGGTCGAGGCACGCCGGCGCGGCAAGACGGCGGCCGAAGTGAGCCCGCCGTGGAGGGCTGCTCATGGCGTCTGAGCAAGCAACCAAGCAACTGCGTATCACCTGGGTCAAGAGTGCGATCGGCTACTCTGAGACCCAGAAGCGCACGGTCCGGGCCTTGGGGCTGCGGCGGCTGGGCGATGTGGTCGTCAAGGACGACAGCCCGGCGCTGCGGGGCATGGTTGCCTCCGTCAGCCACCTGATCCGGGTCGAAGAGGTGTCGTAATGAAAGAGCACGAGTTGCGTTCGCCCGAGGGCGCGCGACGGCCGCGCAAGCGCGTGGGGCGTGGCACCGCGTCTGGCTCGGGCAAGACGTCGGGGCGCGGCACGAAGGGCCAGAAGTCGCGCAGCGGCGGGGCCAAGGCGCCATACTTTGAAGGCGGCCAGTTGCCCTTAGTGCGGCGCATGCCCTTCAAGCGCGGGTTCGTCAACATCTTCAAGGTGCCATATAGCGTGGTCAACGTGGCAGATCTCGGCCGGTTTGCGCCGGGCACCAAGGTGACGCCGGAGCTCTTGGCAGCGACGGGCTTGATCAAGTCGCTCAAGGCGCCAGTCAAGGTGCTCGGTGAAGGCGCGCTCGAGCGCGCGCTCGAGGTGCACGCGCACAGCTTTTCCGGCAGCGCGCAGGCCAAGATCGAGGCCGCGGGCGGGAGCGCTGTGCTGGTGGAGGAAATGAAGGAATAGCGGAGCGGCGGGTCCGCTCTGGCACGGTGGCCGCTTGGGCCACCGCGGCCGGGCGGGCGAGCCGGCTCCGCCCGGAGCAAAGCGCTCCCTAGGGACGGAGGAAGCGATGCTACAGGCCGTTTCCAATGCGTTCAAGCTCCCTGATCTGCGCAAGAAGATCATCTTCACGCTGGGCGTGTTGGTGGTGTTCCGGTTGGCCGCACACATCCCGGTTCCGGGCGTGAATCCGGAGGGCTTGCGCCAAGTTTTCGAGTCGAACCAGTTGCTGGGGTTGCTGAACATGTTCTCCGGCGGCGCGATGTCGCACTTTTCGGTGATGGCGATGGGCGTGTATCCCTACATCACGGCATCCATCGTGCTGCAGCTCTTGCAGCCGATCATCCCGGCACTGGAGCAACTGGCCAAAGAAGGTGAGGCCGGCCGCAACAAGATGAACCAGTACACGTTGCTGCTGACTGTGCCGCTGGCTCTGTTGCAGGCCTTCGGCCAGGCATCGCTGCTGGCCAATGCGGCGGGCGGCGTGAAGGTACTGTCGAACTTTGGCTTTACGGCGACGACCTGGCTGCCCACGGTGTCGACTCTGATCACGCTGACTGCGGGCACGCTGTTCGCCATCTGGCTCGGCGAGCTGATCGACGAGCAGGGCATCGGCAACGGTATCTCGATCATCATCTTTGGCGGTATCGTGACCGATATCCCGGGCCGGGTCGGCAGCTTGTTGGTGTCGAACCCGTTGGCGCTGGTGCTCTTTCTACTCATCACAATGATCACCATCGTGGGCATCGTGATCATCCAGGAAGGGCAGCGCCGCATCCCGGTGCAGTACGCCAAGCGCGTGCGCGGCACCAAGGTGTACGGTGGCCAGAGCACCCACATCCCGCTGCAGGTGAACGCCGCCGGCATGATCCCGCTGATCTTTGCCGTGTCGATCATCATCCTGCCCGGGATCATCGCCAGCTACTTTGTGTACTCGAGCACGGCGTGGGTGGCGGCGACGGCGAACTTTGTCTACCGTGTGTTCGACTCGCGCGGCAACTTTTACTGGATCCTGTACTTCCTGCTGGTCATCGGGTTCACGTACTTTTACACCGATATCATCTTCCAGCAGCAGAACCTGGCCGAGAACCTGCAGCGGCAGGGCGGGTTTATCCCCGGTATCCGGCCGGGCAAGCGCACGCAGGATTATCTGAACGGCGTACTGCGGCGCATCACACTGGTGGGCGCCATTTTCCTGGGGGTTGTCGCTATCCTGCCCTGGCTCGTGCGGCCGCTGGCGAATACGAGTGAAATGCTCATTACGAGCACGGGCTTGCTCATCGTGGTCGGCGTTGTGCTCGACACGATGAAGCAGCTCGAAGCTCAGTTGCTCATGCGCCACTATGAGGGCTTTATCCGGCGGTAGAGCTTGTCCGACCGCCAGCATCCGGCGGCGTGGCAGCCGCCTCGGCTGGCGATCGCATGGCGGCGGAGGTAGTGGTTGAACATCTTGCTGTTGGGAGCACCGGGGGCCGGCAAGGGGACGCAGGCTGAGCTGTTGGCTGAGCACCTGCACATCCCGCACGTCGCAAGCGGTGATCTGTTCCGCGAGGCGCTGAGAAGCGATACGCCCTTGGGCCGTGAGGCCAAAGGGTATATCGACCGCGGTGAGCTCGTGCCCGATGCGGTGACGATCGCCATGGTGCGCGAGCGCCTCGCGGCGCCTGACAGTCGGGAAGGCGTTATCCTGGACGGCTTCCCGCGAACCATCGAGCAGGCGCGGGCGCTCGATGAGGTCCTGGCCGAGCAGCGACAGAAGGTTGACCTGGTCGCCTTTATCCGTGTGCGGCCCGACGAGCTGCTGAAGCGTCTATCGGGCCGCTGGACCTGTCGTGACTGCGGGGGCGTGTACCACACGTTGTACAACCCGCCGCAGCGGCCAGGCGTGTGCGATGCCTGTGGCGGGGCGCTCTACCAGCGGCCCGATGACCGCCCCGAGACGCAGTCGCGGCGTATCGAGGTGTACCTGGCTCAGACCAGTCCACTGGTCGAGCACTATCGCCGGCGGCGCGTCCTTGTCGAGATCGACGGCGAGCAGGATATCGCCAGGGTGCAGGATGACCTGCGCAAGGCAGTGACTGGGAAGCAACAGGCGAAGGCATGATCACGTGCAAGTCGGAACAGGAGCTCGAGCGGATGCGCCGCGCGGGCCATCTCGTGGCTGAGGTGCTGGCGGGTCTGCGCGAGCGCATCAAGCCGGGGGTGACCACGGCAGCGCTCGATCACTGGGCCGAGCAGTACATCCGGCGCCAGGGCGGTGAGCCCTCGTTCAAGGGCTATCGTGGCTATCCGGCGTCGGTGTGCATCTCGATCGATCAGGAGATCGTGCACGGCATCCCGGGGCGGCGGCGCCTGCGCGAGGGCCAGGTCGTCAGCCTGGATGTCGGCGTGATCTGCGAGGGGTATCAGGGTGACGCGGCGATCACCGCGGGCGTGGGGCAGATCAGCCCCGAGGCTGAGGCGCTGCTGCGCGTGACGGAGCAGTCGCTGGCGGCGGGGATCGCGATGGTGCGGGCCGGGCGCCGGCTGGGCGACGTGTCGCATGCCATCCAGACGACGGCAGAGCGCGCAGGGTTCAACGTCATTCGCGAGTACGTGGGTCACGGCATCGGCACAGCCATGCACGAGGACCCGCAGATTCCGAATTTCGGCCCGGCGGGGCGTGGGCCCGTGCTGCGTCCGGGGATGACGCTGGCCATCGAGCCGATGCTGGTGGCGGGCGACTATCACACCCGCGTGTTGGACGATGGGTGGACTGTGGTGACGGCCGACGGCTCTCTGGCCGCACATTTCGAGCATACGGTTGCCGTGACAGACGGCGATCCGGAAGTTTTGACTCGTCTGTAGGAGGTGGTATTATGAGGGTTCGTCCTTCCATCCGTGTGCGCTGTGAAAAGTGCAAGATCATCAAGCGGCGAGGCATCGTGCGCGTCATCTGCACGAACCCACGCCACAAGCAACGGCAGGGCTAGTGCGTAATGCGTGATGCGTAATGCGTGATGCGTAATGCGTGAGCTTGCCTCTAGCGCAGGTCGCATGAAGTGAGCATAACGGAGTACGCATTACATAGTACGCAGTACGCGCCACGGACAACGGACAAAGAGCGAGGTAAGGAATGGCGAGAATCGCCGGCGTGGACTTGCCGAAGAACAAGCGAGTCGAGATTGGGCTGACGTACATTTATGGCATTGGGCTCAGCCAGAGTCAGAAGGTGCTGGCGCGCACCGGCGTCAGCCCCGACACGCGGGTCAAGGACCTGACGGAGGGTGAGGTCAACCGCCTTCGTGAGATCATTGAGCGCGATCTCAAGGTCGAGGGCGACCTCCGGCGCGAGGTCAGCATGAACATCAAACGGCTGACCGAGATTGGCTGCTACCGGGGCCTGCGCCACCGGCGCAACCTGCCGGCACACGGCCAGCGCACCAAGACGAATGCCCGCACGAAGCGCGGCCCAAAGAAGACCGTCCCGGGGCGCCGCCGGTCCAGGGCGAAGAAGTGAGAGGAGTGGAATGGGACGCAAGAGAACCGTGGTGCGCCGGGGCCGACGCGAACGCAAGGTCGTACCGACAGGGCGCGCCTACGTGCATTCGACGTTCAATAATACGATCGTGACTCTGACGGACCCGCAGGGGAACGTGCTCGCCTGGTCGAGCGCGGGTGCCTCGGGCTTCAAGGGCTCGCGCAAGAGCACGCCCTATGCGGCGCAGGTGGCGGCGCAGACCGCGGCCAAGTCGGCCATGGATATGGGCATGCGTGAGGTAGATATTTTCGTAAAGGGGCCCGGCCCGGGCCGCGAGCAGGCGATTCGTTCGCTGCAACAGGTGGGCCTGCGCGTGCGCTCGATCACCGATGCCACGCCCATCCCGCATAACGGCTGTCGGCCACCGAAGAAGCGACGGGTCTAGCGCCACAGCGGCATCGGTCGCTCCGGTAGTGCGGCGTGTTGCCGCGAGGTTCGGCGGCGCGGTGTCGCGGCTATGCACTGTGAATGAGGTAGCTGCTCGCTGTGGCCCCCGTCGGGCGCCTGGCGGGTAGTGAGGAGGTTCAATGGCCAAGTATGTCAAGTCTGTGTGCAAGCTCTGCCGGCGAGAGGGGGAAAAGCTCTACCTCAAGGGCGAGAAGTGTTATTCCGACAAATGCCCGGTCTCGAAGCGGGCTTATGCGCCCGGCATGCACGGCAAGAAGGCGCAATTCCGCCGCAAGATGTCGGACTATGGGCTGCAGCTCCGCGAGAAGCAGAAGGCTCGCCGCATCTATGGCGTGCTGGAAGCACAGTTCCGGCGCTACTTTGCGGATGCCGAGCGGGTGAAGGGTATCACCGGCCTGAACCTGCTGCGCACGCTGGAGTCGCGCCTCGACAACGTCGTCTACCGGCTGGGGTTCGGCAGCTCGCGCAACCAGGCACGGCAGCTGGTGCGCCATGGCCACATCCAGGTCAATGGGGTCAAGGTGAACATCCCGTCGTACTTGGTAAAGCCGGGCGATGTGGTCGCCGTGCGTGAGCGAAGCCGGCAGAGGCCCGAGTTCAAGGATCTGGCACAGGTGCTCGAGCGGCATACCGCGCCCGATTGGCTCGGCCTGGAGGCGGCGAGCCTGAGCGGCCGCGTGCTGAGCCAGCCCACGCGCGAGGCGATCGATATCCCGCTCCGCGAGCAGTTGATCGTCGAGTTTTACTCTCGCTAGGGATGATAGCCTGTGCGCCGACACGCCTGGCTGAGGAGGTAAAGTCCCTTGTCGAATAGTTTCGTCTTGCCCAAAGTCGCGGGCGATATCGTTACGCGCAACTATGGTCGCTTCATCATCAGCCCGCTGGAGAGCGGCTACGGCATTACCGTCGGCAACGCGCTGCGCCGCGTCTTGTTGGCATCGCTCGGTGGGGCAGCGGTGACTTCTTTGCGCGTGAGCGGGGTGTTCCACGAGTTCTCGGACATTCCCAACGCCAAGGAGGACATGACCGAGCTGATCCTGAACGTCAAAAAGATCCGCTTGCGGTCGATGGCCGAGGGGCCGGTCTACCTGCGGGTCGAGGGCGCCGGCAAGACCGTCATCACAGCGGGCGACCTCGAGGTGCCCAGCGATATCGAGATCATCAATCCGGAAGAGCACCTCTTGACGCTGGATTCGGCCGATACTGAGATGGAGCTCGAGCTGACGGTGGAGAGGGGCCGGGGCTATTCGCCGGCCGAAGAGAGGGGCAAGCTGCCCATCGGGCAGATCCCGGTGGATGCCATCTTTAGCCCGATCAAGAAGGTCAACATGACCATTGGCCGCGCGCGCGTCGGCCAGGAGTCGAACCATGACCGCCTGGTTATGGAAATCTGGACCGACGGCACGATGCGGCCGGCCGAGGCGCTGAGCCAATCGGCGCGCCTGCTGCTGAAGCACTTTGCGCCGGTCGGCGAATACGGTGAGGTGCTGCCCGAGGAAGAGGCGGTGGTGCCGCCGGCAGCGCCCACGCCCGCCGACCAAATGCCCATCGAGGAACTGAACCTGTCGATGCGGGCCTTCAACTGTCTGAAACGGGCAGGCATCAAGTACGTGGGTGAGGTGTTGGCCAAGCTGTCGAAGGGCCAGAACGAGATCCTGGCCATCCGCAATTTCGGCCAAAAGTCGCTGGACGAGCTGCTGGAAAAGCTGCAGGAGCGTGGCCTGTTGCCGGAGGGCATGGCCCCGTCGGGCGTGGCGGCCGAAGAAGAGGAAGAGGAGCCCGAGGCGGACGAAGAGCAGGAAGCAGAAGCGGCCGCCGAGGAGTAATCGGGAAAGAGGGGGTTGGCCTTCATGAGACACAGAGTAGCAGGCCGCCGTTTGAAGCGCTCGACCGGGCAGCGGAGGGCGCTCTTTAGGAACTTGATGACTGAGCTGTTCCGGCACGATCGGATCAAGACGACCGAGGCTAAGGCCAAGGCGGTCCAGCCGGAAGCTGAGAAGCTGATCACCATCGCCAAGCGGGGCGACGTGCAGGCGCGGCGCCAGTTGGCGGCGGTGCTGACCGATCCTGACGTGACCAAACGCCTGGTCGACGAGGTGGCGCCGCGTTTCAAGGCGCGGCCGAGTGGCTATACCCGCGTGCTGCATCTCGGCGTGCGGGCCGGCGACGGCGCACCGGTGGTGCTGCTGGCGCTCGTAGAGTAAGACAGGAACTGATGGAGCTGGAGGAACTGGGGGAACTGACGGGGGCGGATGCGCCCCAGGCGTCGCAGGGGGAACAGATGGCCCTCAGTTCCGTCAATTCCGCCAGTTCCCCCAGTTCCGAACGGCTTGCCGCCCTGGTCGAGTACGACGGTACAGTGTATGCCGGCTTTCAGGTGCAGGTGGGCAGCCGTACGATTCAGGGCGAGCTGGAGCGGGGCCTGGCGGCGATCACAGGGCAAGCGGTGCGCATCACCGCCGCCGGGCGGACCGACGCCGGGGTGCACGCGCTGGGGCAGGTGGTGCACCTGCAGGCGGCGTGGGCCCACTCGTTGGGCGATCTGCAGCGTGCGTGGAACGCCAACCTGCCCGACGACATTGCCATCCTTGCGCTGGCCAGGGTCGGGCCCGAGTTCCACGCCCGTTTCAGTGCCCGCAGCAGGGTGTACCGTTACCAGATCTACAGTGCGGCGGTGCGGCGGCCCCTGGTGGCCCGCTACGCATGGCACGTGAACCGGCCGCTGGATGTGCGCCGCATGGACGAGGCGGCGGCGCTGCTGGTGGGGCGACACGACCTGCGCAGCTTTGGGCAGGCGCCGCAGGGCGATAACACGGTGCGCACGGTACTGGCGACACGCTGCTGGGCCGAGGGCGCGCTGGTCTGCATCGAGATCGAGGCCGACGCCTTTCTGCAGCACATGGTGCGGCGTGTGGCCGCGACGCTCGTGGCCGTGGGGCGTGGGCGCTTGTCGGTTGACGACTTTGGTGTTATCATACGCACTCGCGACCCGCGACGGGCGGCCGGCCTGGCGCCGCCCAATGGGCTCTGTCTGATTGCGGTGCGTTACGATCCGCGGCTCGTGGATTGGTCGCTGCCATACTGGGAATCATGGCAGAAGGAGAGTTGTCTAGAGTGAAGACCTATGCGGTGAAGGCCGGAGACATCAGGCGGGAATGGTACGTGGTGGATGCCGAGGGGCAGACCCTCGGCCGCCTGGCCTGCACGATTGCCACCGTCCTGCGCGGCAAGCAGAAGGCGATCTTTAGCCCGCACCTCGACGTGGGCGATTTTGTGATCGTGGTCAATGCCGACAAGGTGCGCGTCACCGGCCAAAAGATGGGACAGAAAAAGTACTACCACTATTCGGGGTATCGCAGCGGCCTGAGCGAGACCTCGCTGGCCGACCTGATGGCGCGCCACCCCGACCGGGCGATCAGGTTCGCCGTCAAGGGCATGCTGCCCCATAACCGCCTGGGGCGCGCACTCATCAAGAAGCTGCATGTCTACGCGGGGCCCGAGCACCCGCATCAGGCCCAGCAGCCCAAGACGCTGGCGGTCTAAGGAGGGCATTCGTGGCAGTTCGTTACTATTACGGCACCGGGCGGCGGAAAGAAGCGGTTGCCCAGGTTCGCCTGTACCCGGGGACGGGCAGCATCGTCGTCAACGGCAAGCCGGCCGAGCAGTATTTCAGCCGCGAGGTGGATCTGTTCGAGGCGCGCGGTCCGCTGCAGGCCACCGGCATGGCTGAGCGCTTTAGCATCATGGTGCGCGTCGTCGGCGGCGGCGTGACCGGCCAGGCCAGCGCCGTGCAACACGGCATCGCCCGCGCCCTGCTGGAGGCGGACCCCGAGCTGCGCCTGGTGCTGCGTAAGGGCGGCTTCCTCACCCGCGATTCGCGCATCAAGGAGCGCAAGAAGCCGGGCCTCAAGCGCGCCCGCAAGGCACCGCAGTACACCAAGCGCTAGCCCGAGCCACAACCTGGCAGGTCTGCGCAGACCTGCCAGGTTTGCGCGGCAGCAGGCGCCATACGAACGGCCCTACCTCTCACCCGTGAGGGGCAGGGCCGTTTTCGTCTTCTGCAGGCCCGCCAGGGCTGGCCGTCTCCTTGGAACGGGCGGGTGTATCCCAGAATCGTGGGGGCCATATGCTTGTAGTACCGGAGAGCGGTGCGGGGGCAGGCGCGCAGCGCCTGCCCCCGCACCGCTCTCCGGTACTATGAACGAATCTCGCCGACGCTTTTGAAACATACCCGGAACGGGCTGGGTCGTTGACCCCTCCGGCATTCGGCGTATACTGGACCTGTCGCGACTGCGACGATGGCCTGTGCTGTCTTGGAGGAGCAGTGGGATGGGTGAGATGGCTTTCAGCGATCTGCAGCGGCAGATGTTCGAGCTCTATGGGGCTGGTCACTATGCCGAGGCATTGGCATTGGTGACGCGCGAGGCGGAGCACTTCCCTGGCGAGGCGTGGCGCCTATCGCAGTGGCGGGTCTGCCTGGCCTCGCGTGCGGGCGAGACGGCGCTGGCCATCCGCATCCTGCAGGAGGCACTCGATGCGGGGCTCTGGTATGTGGAAGAGCGGCTGCGCGCCGACGATGACCTGCAGCCGCTGCAAGGGAACCCCGAGTACGAGCGGCTGGTGGCGCGCTCGGTGCGGCGGGCGGCCCAGGCTCAGGCCGAGGCCCGGCCCGAGCTGCTGACGCTGCCGCCCGAGGGTGGGCGGCCACACTCCGGGTCTCCGCTGCTCATGGCCCTGCACGGCAATGCGGAGAACGCCGGCACGACGGCCCCGTTCTGGCAGCCGGCGACCGGGCAGGGCTGGCTCGTGGGCCTGGCCCAGTCGTCGCAGGTTGCCGGCTCGGGCGCCTTTGTGTGGAACGATCGCAACCTGGGCGAGCGCGAGGTCAGCGCCCTCTACCAGGGCCTGGCCGCGCAACACAAGATTGACCCGCGGCGCGTGATGCTGGGCGGCTTTTCCATGGGCGGGCAGCTCGCGGTGTGGATGGCACTGCGCCAGGCGATACTGGTGCGGGGCTTTGTGGCCGTGGCTCCATGGGTGCCCGAGATCGAGAGCTGGATCGGCGCCGTCCAGGGAGCCAAGGGGCTGGGCCTGCGCGGCACGATCATCGTGGGCGATCGGGATGACGATTGCTTCGCCGGCGCCCAGGCCCTGGCCGGCCTGCTCGATGCCGAAGGCATCGCCTGCGAGCTGCAGATCGTCCCTGGGCTGGATCACGAGTACCCGGCCGATTTCCCCGCGCGCCTCGAGCGGGCGCTCAAGGCAATCAAGTAGGGAATGCCGGCCCTCGGCCCGTGGTGAGGGATAGCGCCGGCGTTGACGCGCCATGCCGCGTGGCGCGCCCACGCCTGCGTTTTCCCTCACTACAAGCATCTGGTGTGGGTGCCAATGCTCATGCCGGCACCCGGCTTCGCCCCAGCCCACAGCGCCCGACTTGCCGACTCTCCGCCTTTGCGGTAATATTGCTGTGTTCTTGGCGCGTCTTGGGGGGCCGCTTCGCAAGGCTCCACAGGCCGCGATCAATGCTTCTACCGTTATCCCCATCTATCGATGGGCAGGTTGCCGCGCCTGCTGCCGTCAGGGAGGTCGTCCCTTGTCCAAGCGCATCGCTGCTGCAACGGCCCTACTTCTTTTGCCCGCCGCCGCCTTGCTCAGCTCTCTCGCCTTCTGGCGTCGCAGGCCCGAGTCTGAGGGCGCCGACCCTTCAGGCGCCATGGACCCGGAGGACTACCAGGGTGTGCTGGAGGCGGTCGGCACCTACTGTGCCCTGCGCAACTGCCGCGCGTCGCTGATCGACGGCGAGGTCCTTGTCGATGGTCCCGGCGTCAGCAGCCACCGCCCGCTGCACGAGCTTATCGCCGCGTGCCGTGGTCTGAGCCGTGAGCAGTGGCCTGCGGCCGTCGGCCGTTTCTTTGCCCCCGCGGCGGCGGCCGGGCCGGCCTGGCCCAGGCTGGATACCGAGCGGCCGTTGACCGAGGCGCAGGCTCCTGCTGTGCCTGCTGCGCCGTCACCGGTGTCGCCCGCTGCGCCGCCCCCGGCCCCATCACGCGATTATGAGGCCCTTGCCGCCGGGGCAGCGCCATCACGCATCAGGTATCACCCATCACGCGGCTCCGATACCCCGACGGCAGAGGGCGAGTCGCCGGCCGGGGCGGCTCTGTCATCGGGCACGGCTACCGCGTCAGGTGAGCCCGCGACCCCTGCCGCCGGAATGGTGCCGCCTCCCCCCGCGACCATCTCCGCCATCGAAGCGGTGATGGGTCATCCCTTCGAGCTGGACGAGGGGCCTGCCCCGTCGGGGCTGCCGTCACGCATCGCGGACTATGCGGGGCGCGTCCTCAAACGTCTGGCGCCGAAGCGGGCCCGGGCGAAAAAGAGTCCTCTCGCACGCAGCAAGGGTCGCGGGGCACGTGGCCCGAAGGCTTCTGCGCAGAGCAAGGGTGAGGCAGCGGCGGTGCCCGTGGCGCCGTCGCACGATCCGCTGGCCGGCCTGAGCCTGGCCGATGCGCGCGAGTTGCTGGCCGTGCAGCTCTTCGCCGCCGACTCCCTCAGCGCCGCAGAGCGCGAGGCCAGTATCTACTCCGAGGACCTGCCTGGCCTCCTGTCGGCGGCCGTCTGCCGCATGCCCGAGGGCGCCGTGCGCGTTTCGCCGCGCATGGTCGATGCGTGGGACGTCGACGCGCAGGATCTGTTCATGGCCGCCATCTTCAGCCTGCGCCGCCTGCGGCCGGATGCGCAGCAGGTCACCTTTGCGCCCGGGCTCGACGGCAAGCGCTACGAGTCGGCCGAAAGGTTCGCTGCCGCCCAGGCACTGCTGCTGGGCGAGGACCCCCTGGCCCGCGGCCCCTTTGGCGCGCTCGTCGCCTTGCCCCGGCCGGAGCTGCTGCTCGTCTGCCCGCTGCAGCCCGTGCCTGGTGCTGCTGTGGCTGTCGGCGACGCCTTGGTGGGCCTGGTCGAGCACGTCATCGGCAGCGAGCGGCAGGGCCACCCGCCCCTCTCTCGCAAGCTCTATTGGTACCACGACGACGCCTTCACCGAGCTGCCCTACGAGGTGCGGATGGAAGGTGGCAGGCCCGCCGTCGATCTCTATCCGCCCGCCGAGTTCCTGCAGATGTTGGAGGAGTTGGCTCGCAGTTGATCTGGCAGGGACATCACCGCGCCACCGGGAAGCGCAGGGTGACGGCGGTGCCGCGGCCGAGCCGGCTGCGGATGGTCACGGTGCCGCCGTGGCGGGCGATGATGGCGCGCACCAGGGCCAGGCCCAGGCCGCTGCCCTCGACGCCGCTGGGCGCGCGGCCGCGGTAGAGCTCCTCGCCCAGGTGTGGCAGGTCCTCCTCGGCGATGCCGGGGCCGGTGTCGGCCACTTCCACAGCCACCCAGGCGCCGTCCTCGAAGGCGCGGATCTCGACGGTGTCGCCGGGCCGCGAGTACTTGCAGGCGTTGTCGAGCAGGTTGTGCAGCGCCAGGAAGAGCAGGTCGCGGTCGCCCAGCACGTGGGGCAGCGGCCATGGCGCCTGGGGCAGGGTGAGGTGCAGCCGCCGCTCCGCAGCATCGGGGCGCTCCTCGGCGGCCGCGGCCAGCTCGCCCAGCAGCTCGCCGAGATCCACCTTCTCCTCCTCCAACGGCTGTGCCTCCAGCTCGGCCAGCTTGCGCAGGTCGCCGGTGAGGCGGGCCAGGCGGTCGACCTGGGCGCGCACGCTGGCGAGCGCGGCATCGCCCGGCAGCGCGGCCACGTTGGCCAGGCCGGCGCGGATGGCCGTGAGCGGGTTCTTGAGCTCGTGGTCGAGGCGGCGCACGAAGCGGCGATGCGCCTCGGCGCTCGCGGCCTGCTCGCGCGTACGGGCCTCAGCGGCGCGGCGGGCGGCCAGCGTCCACAGGGCGAGGCCACCGGCCCAGAGCAGGCTCGCGGCCAGCCCGGTCAGCCAGAGCAGCGTGCCCGCATCGGCGCGCGCGTAGAGGATGGGGTTGGGGGCGAGGCCGGCCTGCAGCGCCACGGCCAGCGCCAGCCCCAGCGCCAGCGGCAGCAAGGTGAGGGCGTAGCGTTTCATGTGCCTGCCCCCACCCGGCCCACAAAGCGGTAGCCCTGGCCAATGAGGGTCTCGATGTACTGTGGCGCCTCGGCAGCGTCGTGCAGCACGCGGCGCAGCTCGGCGATGCGGGTGTCGACGGCGCGCGTGGCGGCCGGATAATCCCAGCCCCAGACGGCATCGAGCAGGCGCTCGCGGCTCAGCACCTCGTCGGGGTGCAGCATCAGGTACTCGAGCACCGCCACCGCTTTGGCCGTCAGCGCCATCTCCTGCCCGGCGACGAGGACGCGGCGCGCCTGGCGGTCGAGCTCGAGCGCGCCCGAGGAGAGGCGGCGCGCCCCGGCGAGCGAGGGCGCCCCGGCGCGGCTGCGGCGCAGCACGGCGCGGATGCGCGCCACGAGCTCGTAGGGCTCGAACGGCTTGTTGAGATAGTCGTCGGCGCCCTCCTCCAGCGCCAGGGCGCGTTCCACCGGCGCCCCCACCTGGGTCAGCAGGATCACCGGCGTCCAGTTGCCGGCGCGGCGCAGGCGGCGCAGCGCCTCGCGGCCGTCGAGGCGGGGCATGAGCACATCGAGCACGACCAGGTCCGGCGTGAGCTCGGCGATGCGCTGCAGCGCGGCCTCGCCGTCGCCGGCCACGGCCACCGCAAACCCGGCACGCTCGAGAAAGGGCGCCAGGTGGCCGGTGATGGCCTGGTCGTCGTCGACCAGCAGGATGCGACACTCTGCCTTGCGTTCGTCCACGTCAATCCCTCTTTGACCGGCGCTCAATGTTTCGATAGCTGCGGGAGGCCATCCTGGTGACGGCCGGCAAGCCTGCTCGGCCGCCGCCCGGCACCAGCCAGGAGGTTTGGCGCGGGTTTGTCCGGACCGAGAACCCTGTGCCCCCCGCAGGGGGCACAGGGTTCTCGGTCCGGACAAACCCGCGCCAAACCCTTTAGGGGTCAGCGCCCGGTGAGCGCGGAGCCGCGAGCGGGCGTTCTGATCTACTTCAGCGATAGCCACTCCTGCATCGTCTGGCCGTTGACATAGACGGCCACGTCCTTGACCGTGGCGAACTGGAGCGCCGTCTCGCGGAGCTGGGCCTCGACGCGCGGGTCGTCGCACACGCCGCCGAGGGCTGTCGTACCCGAGAGGCGCACGGTGGCCAGGCCGTCGACCAGGGTGACGCTGTCGACCTGCAGCTCGCACTGGTACAGGGCGTTGTAGAGCCCCGACTGGCCATAGAACTGGCCACGGATCGAGAGCAGCTCCCGGTAGGCGGCCTCGAGCGGCTCGTTGGTGGGCTCGACCTGGCGCTCGACGGGGATGACGCTGTCGCCACAGCCGACCGGCAGGCCGTTCTTGCCGCCGTCATCCAGCGCGATGAGGAACACCTTCACCTGGCTGACCAGGCCCGTGGGCGCGGCCGTCGGCTCGGCGAGCGGTGGCGCGGTCGTCGCCCGCGGCGCAGCGGTGGCCTGCGGCTGCGGCGCGGTCGTCGCCGCCTGCGTCGCGGTGGCGGCGATCGGCGCCGGCGTGGCCGTGCGCTCGATGCCTACCTCCATCGTCGCACAGCCGGCGAGGGCCAGGGCGAGCAGGGCTACGATCAGGGCGCAGATAGGGCGGTTCACAGCAAGGTTATTCATAATCTCCTCCGGGCGGCGAATCCTGGTTGTGCCGTCTCGACTCCAGGATAGCACGCGGCGGTGGCATCATTGTGGCCGGCGTGTGACAGCCTAGACACATGGCGTCGCAGCACAGAACTCCTCGCGCAGCACTGCCATCAGGCACTCGTCGTGGTAGCGCCCATCGCGGAAGAGCACGGCGTGGCGCACCGCCTCCAGGCGAAAGCCCGCTTTCTCGCAGCAGCGCCGGGCGCGGGCATTGCCGGCCAGAACACCCAACTCCACACGGTGCAGGTTTAGCTCGCCGAAGGCGAAGGCCAGCACGGTGCGCGTGGCATCACTGCCGTAGCCGCGGCTCCAAGAGTCGGGCTCGCCGATGGTGATACGGTAGCCGGCGACGCCGTTTTGCCGGTCGATGGCGTGCAGATCGGCGCTGCCGATGGCGCGCCAGCCGTCGCCCGCGGGCACTTGAATGATAAAGGCGAGCTCGTCGCCGCGCTGGGCCTGGCGCTCGAGCCAGCGCGCCTCGTGCTCGGTCGAGACGGGCAGGTAGGCCAGGCGCCAGCGGCGCACCTCGGGGTCGTTGAGCCAGCGCGCCAGCAGGGCGGCGTCAGCGCGCTCGACGGCGCGCAAGCGTACGGTTGTGCCGTAGAGCATATCGCCCTCCGCGGCGCCGTCACTGCGGCGGCTGCTGCGCCTGGTGGCCGGTGAACTCGCCGCGCAGGATCGACATCAAGTGCTCGTCGTGGTAGCGACCTTCGTGGTACAGCGCCTGGCGGCGGGTGCCCTCGAGCCGGAAGCCGGCCTTCTCGTAGCAGCGTTGCGCCCGCCGGTTATAGTCGAACACCTCGAGCTCTACACGGTGCAGGTTCAGCTCGTCAAAGGCGAAGCGCAGCATGGTGCGCACGGCGTCGCTGCCATAGCCCCGGCCCCAGTACGCCTTTTCCCCCAGGGCGATGCCGAGGGTCGCGTGGCGGTTCCTCCAATCGACCCTGTGCAGGCCGGTGTTGCCGATGTGCACCCAGCGCTCGCCGTCCTGGGCCTCGATGGCGAAGAGATAGTCATCACGCGCCTCGAGCCGCGCCTCGAACCAGCGCTCCTCCTTGGCCCGCGACATGGGCTCGTACATGAGCAGGTATTGGCGCACCTCGGGGTCGTTGAACCAGCGCACAAAGGTCGGAATGTCATCGCGCTCGATGGCGCGCAGCCGGATGCGTTGGCCGTAGATCATCTCGCGTCCTCCCTCTGAGACGCTGCCCGTGAGCAGGTCGTTCCATGCGCCCATCCGGCTGATAGCCGGGCTTTGTGCTCCGCTGCCGCCCGGCCCCAGCCCGGTACGGACCCTTTGGGGGGTCTGACCGGCGGGTGTTGTTGGCCGCCCCGCGGGGCGGCCAACACCACCCGCCGGTCAGACCCCCCAAAGGGTCCGTACCGGGCTGGGGCCGGGCGGCAGCGGAGCACAAAGCCCGGCTATCAGCCGGATGGGCGCATGGAACGACCTGCTCACGGGCAGCGTC
>JAKPJZ010000007.1 GCA_029553955.1 Chloroflexota bacterium | reverse complement strand
CGCGAGCGCGCACGGACCGAGGAGGACGCCGAAACACTGCGTCAGATCGACCTGATGCGCGTGGAGCGGGCCATCCTGGCGCTGTGGGTACAGGTCAAGGCCGGGCACCTGGGGGCCATCGACCGGCTCCTGCGCTGTCTGGACATTCGCGCCAAGTACCTGGGGCTGTATGCGCCGGTTCGCCGCGAACTCTCCGGCCCGGAGGGAGGGCCGATCCAGCATGAGTATGACTTCTCGCACCTCTCCGACGAAGAACTTGATGCCGCCATTGCCGCCGCCGAGGCTGCTGAAAGAGGAGAAGCTGCGGAGGCAGTGGAGGAGGCAGGCGCAGAGGAATAGTGCCTCCCGTCGCTACTGGTCTGATCCGGTCGGCTTCGTGCGCGACTGCATTCGCTGGCCGGCGGGGAAGGGCCCGACGCCCTACCAGGAAGAGATCGTGGGGGCGCTGCCCAGCAAGCGCCGAGTGGCCGTCCGCGGCCCGCACGGTCTGGGTAAGACGGCGCTCTCGGCTTGGGTGGTGTGGTGGTTCGCACTCACCCGCGACGGCGAGGATTGGAAGATCATCACGACGGCGTCGGCCTGGCGGCAGTTGGAAGTCTACCTGTGGCCGGAGATCCACAAGTGGGGGCGGCTGATCCGGTGGGATCGCATCGGCCGGGCCCCCGTGACCGACGCCGAACTGCTGATGCTGAACCTGAAGCTCTCGACCGGGGCGGCCTCCGCCGTGGCCAGCAATCAGCCGGCGCTCATCGAGGGCGCGCACGCTGACAGGATCCTGTACCTCTTCGACGAGTCCAAGACCATCCCCGAGGGCACCTGGGACGCAGCCGAGGGCGCGTTTGCGGGCGCGGGGGAGGGGAACGAGCTTGAGGCCTTGGCCCTGGCCGTATCCACGCCGGGCGAGCCCATCGGCCGTTTCTACGACATTCACCGCCGGGCGGCTGGCTTTGAGGACTGGCACGTGCGGCACGTCACCCTCGAGGAGGCAATCGCCGCCGGGCGCGTGAGCCCGCAGTGGGCAGAGCAGCGCAAGCGGCAGTGGGGAGAACAGTCGGCGGTCTACCAGAACCGCGTGCTGGGGCAGTTCTGCTCCAGTGAAGAGGACAGCGTGATACCGCTCTCGTGGGTGGAGGCGGCTGTGGCCCGCTGGGAGGCGGGCGCTACCCGAGGCGCCATGACCTGCCTGGGGGTGGACGTGGCCCGGTCCGGCTCGGACGATACGGTACTGGCCCCGCGGCACGGAGTGCGCATCGAGGAGCTGCGTCGCTACAGCCTCGAGGACACCATGGCCACCACCGGCCGGGTGGCCGGGGTCCTTCGCCAGGGAGGCTACGCCGTGGTGGACGTGATCGGCCTGGGCGCCGGAGTGGTGGACAGGCTGCGCGAGATGGGCATGGCGGTGGTGGCCTTCAACGCCGCGGAGGGAACGCCGGCGCTCGACTCTTCTGGGGAGCTGGGGTTTGTGAACAAGCGCTCCGCCGCCTGGTGGAACATGCGCGAACTGCTGGACCCGACGTCGGGGGCCGACCTGGAGCTACCGCCCGATGACCTGCTGATTGGGGATCTCACCGCTCCCAAGTGGCGCGTGATGAGCGGGGGCCGCATCCAGGTGGAGAGCAAAGACGAGATCCGCAAGCGACTCGGGCGCTCGACAGACTCAGGGGACGCGGTGATCCAGGCGTACTGGCGCGACCCGGTTATGGAGTCGGACGCCATGGTGGAGTTCTACGACCCGGTCAGCATCAGCCCCTTCTAGGGGGAGGTAGCATGGGAATCCTTGACATCTTCCGCACCTCGGCTCCCGCGCCGGTGGTATACGACTCCCCGGAGATGGAGCTGCTCCAAGAGCGCCTGGCCGCGCTGGAGCTGGCGCTTGAAGACGTGGGCTGGGTGCGCCTCGGTATGGAGGGCGAGCGCGAGTTCTCCCGCGAGGGCCTGGACCGCATCATGCAGATCGCCCGCTACAGCTACCTCAAGAATCCGCTCATCAACCGCGGCGTGGAAGTGCAGCGCCTCTACGTGTTCGGGCAGGGTGTCAGCATCCGGGCCGAGGATGAGCAGGTCAACGAGGTGGTGCAGGCGTTCCTGGCTGCCAATAGGAGCGAGTTCCGGCAGTCCGCCCTTGGTGCCAAGGAAGTGGAGCTGCAGGTAGCCGGCAACCTGTTCACGGCCATCTTCACTAACATCGCCACCGGAGAAGTGCGCGTGCGATCCATGCCTGCTGAGGAGATCCGGGACATCGTGACCAACCCCGACGATCGGGGAGAGCCCTGGTACTACCTGCGCGCCTGGAACGACGCCCGCAACCGCCGCCAGGAAGTGCTCATTCCCGACTGGCAGTACGACCCCGCCGCCAAGCCCACCACGTATGCTGTGGGCGGTCAGAACCGCTCTGTGGACTGGTCGGTGCGCATCCACCACGTCAAGGTCGGGGGCTTCGCCCACATGCGCTTCGGGGTGCCCGAGGTCTTCTCCGGCCTGGACTGGTCCCGCGCCTACAAGGAGTTCCTCGAGGACTGGGCCACTATTGTGCGCTCCTATGCGCGGTTTGCCTGGAAGCGCAAGACCCCGGGCGGCAAGGCGGGAGTGGCAGCCGCCAAGGCCAAGATGCACACGGGCGTCGGGGCCAGCTCGCTCTACGATACCAACCCGCCGCCCACCGCCGGGGCCATGGCCATCATGAGCGAGGGGAGCGACCTGCAACCCATCCGCACGGCGGGCGCCACCACCTCCGCCGAGGACGGCCGCCGCATGCTGCTGATGGTGGCCGCTGCCATGGGCCTGCCGGAGACGTTTTTCGGGGATGCCTCCGTGGGATCGTTGGCCACGGCCAAAAGCCTGGACCGGCCTACCGAACTCAAGTTCCGCGACCGGCAGTCACTGTGGGAGGACTGGCTGAAGGAGTTGATCCAGTACGCCATCGAGCGCGCCATGGCGGCCCCCAGCGGTCCGCTGCCCGTGATGCTGGACGAAAAGGCGCGGCACCTGGATGTGGACTTCCCACCCGTGTTGGAGCGCGATATCGACCGCACCATCGGCGCGATCGTCACCTCTGCCACCCTGGACGGCAAGGCGCTGGCCGGGACCATGGATCTCCCCACGGTCTCTCGTATGCTGCTGACGGCGCTAGGCGAAGACGACGTGGACGAAATCCTAGCTGCGCTCTTCCCCGAGGGCTGGGAGGACCGGCAGGCAGGCACGGAGGCGCAGGAGTCGTTCGTGGAGGCGGTGCGGACGCTGCGCGAGGCGGTGGCCGACCTTGCGCGCGACTGACCTGCTGCCCATCCTTGACCGCTTCCTGGAGGCGATAGCGCGCACCCGCCGCGAGAGGGCGCTGGCCAAGGCCACCCAGCGCGCCGAGAGTGCCCTTTCTCGGGCGTTTCAGGAGCAGGGCAGGGTGTTTGTGGAGTTGTGGGACACAGCGGCCAGAGAAGCGGGATTGCGGGAGGGACCGCCGCCACCTCCGCCGCCACCTCCGCCGCCGGGAGACGCCGCGCTGACTCTCCCCTGGGAGCAGTATTTCGGAGAGGCGGAGTTGCAGACGTTGCAGCTGTTCGAGGGGCCCATCCAGGCTCTGGCGGAGACGGCTATCCAGGCCGGAGCACGGGCGACGATTGCCGACCTGGGGGCCGATATCTCGTTCAATCTGGCCAACCCCCGCGCGGTGGCCTTCCTGGAGCGTTACGGGGCCGAGCGCGTGACCAAGATCAACCAGACCACCCGCAAGGCCATCCATGACATGGTGACGCGGGGGGTGGAGCTGGGGCTGCCCTATGACCAGGTGGCCGAAGAGATCAGCAGCCGTTTCTCCGAGTTCGCCGTGGGGATGCCCCAGCGCCATATCGAGAGCCGGGCGCACCTGGTGGCCGTGACCGAGGCGGCCAACGGCTACGAAGAGGGCAGCCGGAGCGCGGTCGGTGAGCTGGAGGAGGCCGGTATCGAGATCGAGCACAAATGGCTCACAGTGGGTGATAGCCGGGTGTCTGACGGGTGCCGAAGTAATCAGGCGGCCGGGTGGATACCGAATGGCCAAGCCTTCCCCTCCGGCCACGACCGGCCGCCGAGGTTCCCGGGCTGCAGATGCACGGCGCTCTACCAGCGCAAACCTACCCCGCAAGGGAGGTCCTGATGGAACTTGATGAACAGGCCCGCGCCAAGCTGGAGGAGATCCGCGCCATCCTCGAGCGTGGCGCCGAAGAACCCACCGCCGAGGCCGAAGACCTCACCCTCTCCGGCGACTTCGTGCCGCTGGTCGAGAAGGCCGTAGGCGCGAATGGCACCATGACCGTGAAGATCATCGCCCCCGGCCAAGGCTCCAGCGGTTACTACCCGGCCGAGGTGCTCGAGCGTGACGGCCCGGGTGTCTTCAAAGCCGGGACCAAG
>JAKPJZ010000251.1 GCA_029553955.1 Chloroflexota bacterium | reverse complement strand
GTGTACCCCTTGCAGCGCGGCGCCACCATCCTCGATGTGATCGCCGCCGCCGGAGGCCCGACCACGAGAGCTGATCTGGGCCGCGTCCGGGTCTACCAGGGATCCGACGTCCAGGGCGCGTCCACATTCGCCATTGCCTCCGACAGGCTGCTCTTCGAAGGAGATATCAAAGCGAACCCCGAGGCCCGTGCGGGGCAGCTCATAGTCGTGCCGTCCGGCGCGGTCAGGGTACATGTCACCGGGTCGGTGAACCAGCCGGGCCCTGTGGACCTGATGCACGGCGCCACACTGGCTGAGGCCGTGGCCGCAGCAGGAGGCCTGAAGCCCGACGCCGATGGGCGGCATGCGGTGCTCACCCGGCCAGACGGGCAGGGCGTATCGGTAAGCGAGATGGACGTTGAATCATTCTTTGCCGGCGGCGCGCAGGGGGCGGCCCCCGCTGCGCAGGACGGCGACTCCATATTCATCCCTGCTCTTGACCACCGGGTGCTGGTTATGGGCGAGGTGGCAAGCCCGGGGGCGTACCAGCTCCAGCGCGGTGCCAAGCTTCTCGACGCCATAGCGGCGGCGGGAGGCGCCACGGCCAGGGCTTCCTTGGACAGTGTGACGGTCTACGCCGCAGGAAAGCCCGACCAGGCAGGTAAGCGCGCCATCGGCGAGGGGCGGGCGCTCTTTGCCGGCAGCGCGCAGGACAACCCGGAACTCTCCCCCGGCGACATGGTGGTTGTGAGCTCGCGCGCGATCTACGTGAGCGTGGTTGGGCGAGTGGCCCGTCCAGGAACGTACGAGCTGCTTTCAGGGGCACGCATTGTGGACGCCCTGGCGGCGGCAGGGGGCGTGGCCTCCGGCGCCGACGCGGGAGCAGTGGTGCACAGCCGCAGGGGGTCCGGGACTGGTTCGGCGACTTTGGACGCTGAAGCGTTGCTGCGCGATCCGAGCCTCGACGTCAATGCGCTGCTTGCGGACGGGGATGCCCTGTTCGTACCGGAGGCCCGGGAGCAGGTCG
>JAKPJZ010000250.1 GCA_029553955.1 Chloroflexota bacterium | reverse complement strand
TGGACGGGGCGGCCGCGACGCGCGCCATTCGCGCCGAGTGCCCGCACGTGCAGGTCATCGCCCTGACGAGCTTTCGCGAGGAGGAACTGGTGCAGGGCGCGCTGCTGGCCGGCGCCATCGGCTACCTGCTCAAGAACGTCTCGGCCGACGAACTCGCCGACGCCATTCGCAAGGCGCATGCCGGCCGGGCGACGCTGGCGCCCGAGGCGGCGCAGGCGCTGATCCGCTCGGCCACGCAGCCGCCCCCGCCGGGCCACGACCTCACCGCCAGGGAGCGCGAGGTGCTGGCGCTGATGGTGGAGGGTCTGAACAACCCGCAGATCGCCGAGCGCCTAGTGGTCAGCCGCTCCACAGCCAAGTTCCACGTCTCCAGCATCCTCTCCAAGCTGGGCGTGGCCAGCCGCACCGAGGCCGTGGCGCTGGCGCTGCAACACCGCCTGCTCAAGTGACCAGGACACAGGCCCGCTGCCTGTCTGCCCTTGCTGTCGCTGCGCGGCTGGCCGGTGGCGGCGCCGCTCCTGGCGCTGTACCTCGCCGCCTACTCTGAAGACGCTGCACCCAGCAGCCTAGCCTAGCCCCAATACCGTTCGAATAATAGTACTTACGCGGTCGACCTGCCTCCAGCATCAAGCCCCCCCACCCCTAGCCCCGCCCCCGACACGGGGGCGGGGAAACTGGAGGTTAGGGGGTTCAGCGGGCGCTTCGCGCGACGCGCGAAGCGCCCGCTGAACCCCCATTTAAGGACTCCCCCTTCCCACCGCAGCGCAGAAGGCGAGGCCGGGGGGATGGGCTCTATACGATGACACTGCAGCGCCCTGCACGACCGCGCAAGTACTATCAAATAACAGCGCCTCGCCCGTCTCGACGGAGCCGGCGATTGGAAATCGCGCCTGGGAGCCGCCGTTGGCGGCTCCCAGGCGCGACTTGCAGTCGCCCGGCTTATTTGAACTGTATTGAGCCTAGCCCCCCTTGGCCGCCGCAGGCGGCTTGGTGGGCGTCGGAGGGCGATGATTCGGCCGTCTGGGGGCCTTCGCAGGAATACTTGACCGATGTTCTAGTAGGGATCACTCAGCCTGTGGAGATGCGCATGATCGACGTGCTGCTCGTCGGCGCCGAAGAGTTGGAGAACCTGGCCACGCGCTACCTGGCAGCGGTGCTGCGCCGGCACGGCTACAGAGTCGAGCTGGCCGCCTTTAGCACGGCGGGCGAGCTGGGCGCAGTGCTGCAGCGCGCCGGCGAGCTGCAGCCCAGGCTGGTGGGCCTCTCGGTCATCTTCCAATACCGCGCGCCCGAGTTCATGGCGCTGGCCGCCGAGCTGCGCCGCGCGCTGCCGCAGGCGCACATCACCGCCGGCGGGCACTTTCCCACCTTCGCCGCCGCCGAGCTGCTGCGCGACTGTCTCGCGCTCGACTCGGTCGTGCGCGGCGAGGGCGAACTGACGCTGCTGGAGCTGGCCGGCGCGCTGGATACGCCCGGCAATTGGCCCGGCATCCTCGGCCTCTCCTACCGTGCGGGCGGCAGCATCCGCGAGAACGCGCCGCGGCCGCTCATCGCCGACCTCGACAGCCTGCCCTTCCCCGCGCGCGATACGCCGCCGCAGCGCCACCTGGGCGTCGGTTTTGCGCCGATCGTGGGCAGCCGGGGCTGCCACCGCGATTGCGCCTTCTGCAGCATCCATTCCTTCTACGGCGCCTCGCAGGGCCGGCGGCAGCGCTTCCGCAGCGTGCCCAGCCTGGTCGACGAGATGGCGCAGCTCTACCACACACATGGGGTGCGCCTCTTCGTCTTCAACGACGATGAGTGGTTCCCCGCTGGACCGGCGCGGCTCGAGCGCGTGGCCGCGCTGGAGCGCGAACTGAAGCAACGCCGGCTCGACGTGATCATGAGCATCAAGTGCCGCGCCGACGACGTGGAGGAGGAGCTCTTCCGCCGCCTGCTGGCTATGGGCGTCGTGCGCGCCTACGTAGGGGTCGAGTCGGGCTCGGACCATAGCCTGCGCACGATGAACAAGCACACCACAGCGGCGCAGAACCGGCGCGCGCTGGAGGTGCTGCAGCGTGTGGGGATGCTCGCCGATTTCGGGCTCATCTTCTTCGATCCCGAGAGCACCGTCGACGATATCCGCGCCAACCTCGGCTTTTTCCACGACATGGCCGGCGCAGGCCAGGCGCCGTTGAGCTTTGGCCGCCTCGAAGTCTACGCCGGCACCCCCATCCTGGCGCGGCTGCTGCGCGAGGGGCGCCTCGCCGGCGACTATATCGCCTGGACCTACACCATCGCCGATCCGCGTGTAGAGCTGCTCTTCCGCCTGATGATCGCCACCATGCGCCGCCGCCACTATGCGACCGAGGGTCTGGGCAAGCAGTGCTCGATTGCCTGCTACGAGCACATGATGTACCGCTACCGCCTGCAGGGGCAGGCCGACCCGGCGCTGGCCGAAGAGCTGCGCCGCATCGTGGCCGGCGCCAACAACCACTCGCTGGCCATGCTCGAAGAGATGCTCGAGTTCACCCTGCACGGCGATATCTATGACGCGCAGCGCGTCAACGAGCAGGCGGCGGCCTGGGCCGGCCAGATCAACCTCTTCGACCTGCAAGGGCTGGCCGAGCTCGACGCCTGGCGTGCGCGTATCCATCAGTCGGTTGGCCGTTTGTAGATGTGCTGGGTTGGGAGGAGGCAATGGCGAAGCGGAAGAAGCGAGGCAAAAGCCTGAAGCAGGCGCTGCTGACAGCCGCAGCCGTCGTGGCCGGGAGCACTGCAGCCACCGGCTGCCGGCCGATGGTCTGCGACCCGGCGCCGCCACCGTCGACGGCGCCGCGGCCGGCGGGAACGCCGTCGATGACGCCGATGATCTGCGACCCCCCGCCGCCGCCGAGCGTGGCCTCGCGGCCCAGCAAGACCCCGGCGACACCAATGATCTGCGACCCCCTGCCACCGCCGAGCACGCCCGGCGCCAAGCCGACGCGCACGCCCATGATCTGCGACCCGGCGCCGGCGCCCTCGCCATCGCCGCGGGGTGGGGCCAGCGGCACGCCAGCGGCGCGCGAGTTCCGGGCGCGCCGCGTCGAGATCTCGGCCGATCCCACCATCGTGGGTGCGCAGGCCGAGGGGCGCGCGGTCGATGCCCAAGACCGGCCCCTCGGCGGCCTGTGGGCCAGGGTCGAGGGCAGCAACTACCGCATGCAGGTGCTCACCCAGGCCGACGGTGGCTTTGTCCTGCCGTTGCCCGGACCCGGCACCTACCGGCTGACCATCGGCGGCGACGAGGCCCACGCGGTGCTGCTCGACCTCAAGGCACACGAGCGGGCGGTCGTCATCTGGCAAGAGACGTCACAGGCGGCATTGCCGCTGGCCGAGATCCGCGAGGTGCGCATCGCCTGGCGCGGCGGCCTGGCCTTCGCCGCCGAGACCCTCTGGCCGGGCGCGCGCTGCGCCTGGAGCGTCTCAGGCGGTGAGCTCAGCGCGGCCGGCCAGGGCGTGGTCTGGCAGCCGCCGGCCGAGCCGGGCCGCTATCTGCTGCAGGTGGTGGCCGACTGGGGGGCCGCCGGCCTGGCCGTCGACGCGCGTGTGCTCACCGTGGAGGACGGCGGGCGGATCGGCGTATGACGTCGCCGCCCAGCGATGCCCTCGTGCTCGAGGACCTGGGCCAGCAGCACCTGCCGGCGCGCCGCCTGGCCGCCGTGCTGCAGCAGGCCGGCCTGCGCGCCCGCCTGGTCGATTTCGCCGGCGGCGATGGCACGGCGGTGCTGCAGATGGCGCTCACCGAGCAGCCACGCCTGATCATCTCGTCGCTCCTCTTCGCCAGCGGCGTGGCCGAGCACCTGGCGCTCTTCACGGCGCTGAAACAGGCCGGCGCGCGCGCCCACTGCACCATCGTGGGGCCGCTGGCCACCTTTGCCTGGCGCGAGCTTCTCGAGCGCTGCTCGGCGCTCGACTCGGTGCTGCGCGGCGAGGCCGGCCGCGGCTGCTACCATGCCTGCGCCTTCTGCCTGCCTTGCGCCCACTACCACGCAAGTGGCCCGCCCGTCTATCGGCAGCGCAGCGTCGACAGCGTGGCCAGCGAGATCGAGACGCTCCACAGGCGCGGGGTGCGGCTTTTCCTCTTCGACGACGAGCAGTTCCTGCCGCCGGCGTCGATGCGAGCCGAGCGCGTGGCGGCGCTCGCGCGCGAGCTGGAGCGCCGAGCCTTGCACATCGCCTTCACCATCAAGTGCCGCCCCGACGATGTGAACGAGGGCCTCTTCGGCCGCCTGCGCGCCATGGGGCTGATCCGCGCCTACGTGGGCGTCGAAGCGGGCGGCGCGGCCACGCTGCGCCTGCTGGGCAAAGGGACGGCGCCCGAGCAGAGCATCGCCGCGCTGCAGACGCTCGACCGCCTCGGCCTCGTGGCCGATTTCCGCACGCTGCTCTTCCACCCCTGGAGCACGCTGGAGAACGTGGCCGCCGAGCTCGATTTCCTGCAGCAGGTGCGGCCGCTCGTCCCCACCCTCTTCAGCGGCCACGAGGTGGAGGTCTACCCCGGCACGCCGCTAGCCGCGCGGCTCCGCGCCGAGCGCCGCGGCGCCGGCGACCCCTGGCCGCTGCAGTATACCCTGCCCGACCCGCGCGCCGAGCTGCTGCGCCGCCTAAGCCGCGTGGTATTCAGCCCAGCGGGGGCCTATGCGGAGCTGCAGCGCCAGGTCACGCAGGCCTGGTTCGACCTCCTGCTGACGCAGCGCCTGGAGCCCGAACGGTACGAAGCGAACCCGGCACGGCGGCTGAGGGAGGCGGTAGGCTGGATGAACGCCCGCACGCTGCACCTGTGGCGCGAGATGCTCGCCTTTGCCTGCGCGGCCGACATTTATGATGCTGCGTTGGTCAACGAGCGCGCGGCAGCGTGGGCCGGGCAGACGGCCGGCTGGTGCACGCAGAGCGAGGAGGTGATACCTGGCGGGTGACACGATGCGCAGACCCGGACTCCCCGACTTGTCGATCGCAGCAGCCGCCCCAAGCTACGGCCCGAACAAGTTCGGGAGTCCGGGCCGCTACAGGGCGACGACCTTGCCTGCGCTGAGCAGCGTCTCGGCGATGGTGTACATGTTCGAGACGGCGCCCACGGCCACGCGCTCCTTGAGGTCCAGGTAGCCGAGGCAGGTACCGCAAGCGAGCAACCGCACGCCGCGCCCGGCCAGCGTGCGCAGGTCCTCGAGCACCGGCGAGCCCTCGACAACCAGCCGCACGCCTGTGTTGAGGAAGACGAGCACCTCGGGGCAGGGCTGCACCTCCGTCAGGGTGTGCACAAAGCTGCGCACGAGGACCCCGCCCAGCTCCTCGGAGCCGCGGCCGATGGTGTCGGCGGCAAAGAGCACCACCAACGGCCCCCCCGCCGGCGCGGCCGTCGGCAACGGCGCGGATGCCGGAACGCCCTTGGCCGTGATCTGCAGGTAGGTGCCGTCGGCGCGCTCCTCCACGCGCACGTTGTGGCCCAGGCTGCGCGCCAAGCCGGCCACATTCTCGCGCGCCGTCGTATTGTCGACGATCACCATCACCTCGGCCGACTCGGCCAGGGCGCGGCGCGTCATGATGACCGGCTCTGGGCAGGCCCTGCCGCGAGCGTCAACGATAGTAGACATGGGCACCTCCGTGGGGGCATGAGGCGTGATGCGTAATACGTAATGCGTAATGCGCGGTGGCGTCGCTGGATGGCCATCGGGCGCGTATTACGCATCACGCATTACGCCTCACGCATCACGTAGGTCTACATCCTGCGCACCGCCACCTCCACCCGCCAGCTCCGCCACTCGCCCGGCTCGAGGACGATCAGGCCGGCGTCGATGCCGCGGCTGTGCAGGTTGAGGGCATCGGGCACACAGGTGTAGGGCTCGAAGCAGACGGCCGGCCGCGGCGGGGTGTAGACGACCCACTCGCGGAACTGCGGGTCGGCCGCCACGGTGACTGCCAGGCGCGCCTTGGTGTCGCTGAGGACGGCGCGCGAGCCATCCTCGGCCGCGATGACGCCGGTATAAACGTCGTCAAAAGCGCGCCCTTCCAGCGAGACGCCGGAAGCCAGGTCCTCCTCCATCGGCAGGATGCGCCCCGTGGGCAGCAGCTCGGCCAGCTCCCAGCGCCGCGTGACCGGCACCTGGATGACGCAGCCGCCGGCCGAAGCGCCATGGTCAATGGGCGCATGCAGGTAGGGATGCAGGCCATAGCCCAGCGGCAACGCCTCGCGCCCCACATTCTCGGCTCGCGCCTCGATGCCCAGCGACCAGCCGCGCAGGCGATAGGTCAGGTCGAGGCGGAAGGCCGCGGGGTACTGCGCAGCCAACTCGGGGAACGCCTGCGATTCAAAGCGGCTCACGAGCACGGCGCCGTCGCGCTCGCTCGCGCCCGAGGCGATCACCTGCCATGGCCGATCGTAGACAAAGCCATGGATAGCATTGCCCGCCGCCGCCCGAACGCGCAGGGCATAGTCGCGGCCGCGAAAGCCAAAGCGCCCGCCGGCAACGCGCCCCGGAAAGGGAAAGAGGATCGGTATGCCGTAGCGCGATGGCGACTGCTGCAGATCGTCGAGGGTGGGGGGCGGCTCGATGATGCCCACCTCGTGCTCGTCGGGCTCCACCGAGAAGCGGTAGGCATTGCAGCCCAGCCCAGGGACCACCCAGGCATGGGCGCGCGCCGCGCCGTCCTCCAGCACATAGACCGTGCGGCCGTCCTCCTCTTCGGGGTGCACAGCGTACGGTGATGATGCCACGCTCCTATCCTCCACGCGAATGCATGTTCGCACTGTCATTGTGAACAGACATACGAATGCCTTGGCCGGCTGCCAGGATAATACTCCACCCTGCCCCCCACTGCAACCCGAGGCCAGCCAAAGGGGGGGTTCTTCCTGGATCAGAGCCGGACGGCAGCAGAGCAAAGCGCCCGGCTGTTACCAGGATGCTGAGTGTCGCGTGATAGTTCTCCGACAGCCTGCCAGGCTACGACGGGTTGCAGACACGACCTAGTTGGCAGTTCACGAGTATTGGAGTATAATAAGGACAGAAATCAATATCCTGAACCTTCGGGGCAGGGTGAGGCGCAGAGCACCGCGCCAATTCCCGATCGGCGGTAGGCCGCAGGAGCGCATCCTGCGGCGAGCCCGCGAGCCTGTGATCGGTTCGCCACAGCGCAGCCCGTGGCGGGCCGGGAGGCTGATCCGGTGCAAGCCGGAGCCGACGGTATAGTCCGGATGAAAGAAGGTCGTGTTGGCGCATGTGCGCGCCTGCCCCATGCCCCGGAGGGATGCCGTCCTTTCGGGGTTTTTGTATGGCCGGTTACACGCACAGCCAGTTGTCGCCCCAGGTGGGGCACAGGCCGCAGGCCAAGCCGCAGTGGCCGGCGCTGCTCGCGCCGTTGCTCATCGTGGCCCTCTGGCAGGCCCTGGTCTGGTGGAAAGCCTACCCCGCCTTCTTCCTGCCCTCGCCGCCGCTCGTATGGCAGCGCTTCCTCACCGCGCTCGCCGACGGCAGCCTGCCCATGCACACCGGCATCACCCTCGCCGAGATCCTGGGCGGCCTGGCGCTGGGGCTCTCGGTCGCCACGGGGCTCGGCTATCTCCTCGCCAAGTCGCGCGCCATGGAGCAGTTGCTGCTGCCCTGCCTGGTCGCCTCGCAGGCCCTGCCCATCGTAGCCCTGGCGCCGCTCCTGGTGATTTGGCTGGGCACAGGGTGGCTCTCCAAGGTCGTCGTCTGCGCCCTGACCCTCTTCTTCCCGGTGCTGGTCAACACCATCGTCGGCATCCGCTCGGTAGAGCCGGGCCTGCGCGACCTGATGCGCTCGCTGGAGGCCACGCGCTGGCAGGCCTTCACCATGCTCGAGCTGCCGGCGGCGCTGCCCGTCTTCCTGAGCGGCCTCAAGATCGGCCTCACCCTCTCGGTGATCGGCGCCGTGGTGGGCGAGTTCGTCGCCGCCGACCGCGGGCTGGGCTTTCTGGTCAACCTGGCGCGCGGCCTCTTTGACACGCCGCTGCTGTTTGTGGCCCTGTTCGTCCTGATGGCCATCGCCCTGGCGTTCTACGCCATCATGTCGGCGCTGGAGCGGGCGCTCCTGGCCTGGCAGAGGGATGATGGCTAGGCACCTTCATAGATCAGATTCTCAATGATCGAGGCCAAGCTTCGCTAGCAGGCTGTCGGAGGGCTATCCCGCCACCCTTAGCATCCTGGTACCAGCCGGGCACTCTGCTCCGCCACTACCCGGCCTTGATCCAGGAGGGGTTTGTTCGGGTTGGCTGGGCCAGCCAACCCGAACAAACCCCCGAAAAGGGTCCATACCGGGCTCGTGCGGAGCCTGAAACCCGGTCACCAGCCGGGATTGGTCTTCTCCGACAGACTGCTCGGGTACTCGCAATGGTAGTCGGAACAGATTCGAGGATGCTCCGAGTGGAGGGGGTCATGACCGCAACGAGATCACCGAGATGGCAGACCAGGTTGCTCCTGGCGCTGGCGCTGCTGCTCACGCTCGCCGGCTGCGCGCCCGGGGCTGCGCCCGGCCCCACGGCCACGGCAGAGCGCGTGCCGGTCACGCTGGCTATGGGCTTTATCCCCAACGTCCAGTTCACGCCGCTCTATGTCGCCTTCAGCCGCGGCTACTTTGCCGCTGAGGGCATCGACCTGACCTTCGACTATGGCTGGGACACCGACCTGCTCAAACTCCTCGCAGCCGGCGAGCGCCAGTTCGTCATCGGCTCGGGCGACCAGGTGGCGCTGGCGCGCGGCAATGGCCTGCCGGTGCGCTATGTGCTGAACTGGTACCGCCGCTTCCCCGTCTGCGTGGTCGCCCTGGCCTCGAGCGACATCGAGCAGCCCAGTGACCTCGCAGGGCGCACAGTGGGCACGCCGGTGCTCGAAGGAGCCAGCTACATCGGTTGGCGCGCCTTTGCCGGCGCCGTCGGCCTCGCGCCCGATCAGGTCAACCTGCAGGTGATCGGCTACACCCAAGCGGCCAGCCTCACCGAAAAGCGCGTCGACGCGGCCATCTGCTATGCCATGAACGAGCCGGTGCAGTTGCGCGAGTCGGGGCAGGACGTGCGCCTCTTCTACCTCGACCAGTACGCCAACCTGCCCTCCAACGGCCTCATCACCAACGAGCAGACCATCAAGGACCATCCCGAGCTGGTGCGCAGCATGGCGCGCGCCTTTCTGCACGGCCTGCGCGACACCATCGCCGACCCCGATGCCGCCTTTGCCGTCACCAAGCAGATGGTGCCCGAAGTGGGCGGCAGCAACGAGCGGCTGCAGCGCGCCGTGCTGGCTGAGTGCATCCGCTTCTGGCAGGGCGAGCCGCTGGGGCAGAGCGACCCCACATCGTGGCAGGCGGTGGTGGACTTGCTGCGCCAGGCCAAGCTGCTGAACACCGCGGTGGACCCCGAGACGCTCTACACCAACCAGTTCGTCTCGGAACAATAGTGCTGCCACCATACTTGTCGGCAGTGGCCTGCCAGCCGGGTTTCATGCTTCGCGCACGACCGGAACGGAACCCTGCATGGGGGGAATTCTCGGCGGGTTGGCTGGCCCCTGGCCGCCCGCGGGCGGCCAGGGGCCAGCCAACCCGCCGAGAATTCCCCCTTCCGGGTCAAGGCCGGGTGGAAGACTGGTGAGGTGACTGACTCGTGGCTGAACCCCTGCTTGTAGCCGAGGGCATCGAGATGACGTACAGCGACGGCGGGCGCGTGGAGGCGCTGGCCGAGACGAGCCTGGCGGTGGGCCGGGGCGAGTTTGTCTGCCTGCTGGGGCCTTCGGGGTGCGGCAAATCGACGCTGTTGCACATCCTGGGCGGGCTGCGGCGGCCCACGGCCGGCCAGGTGCTGTTCGACGGCCGGCCGCTGCGCTCGCCCCAACAGCGCATCGCCTACGTCTTTCAGAAGGCCAACCTCATGCCCTGGCGCACCGCCCTGGCCAACGTGGCGTTGCCGCTCGAAGTGCGCGGCGTGCCTCGGGCCGAGGCGGCCGCACGCGCGCACGAGATGCTGGCCCTGGTGGGGCTCACAGGCTTTGCCGGCAGCTATCCGCGCCGGCTCTCGGGGGGCATGGAGCAGCGCGTGGCCATCGCGCGGGCGCTCGTGCAGGGCGCCGAGGTGCTCCTGCTCGACGAGCCCTTCGGCTCGCTCGACGCCCTCACCCGCGAGCAGTTGAACGAGGAGCTGCTGCGCATCTGGCAGGCGCAGCAGCTGACCGTGGTCATGGTGACTCACAGCATCGCCGAGGCCGTCTTCCTCGCCGACCGCGTGCTCGTCCTCACCTCTCGCCCGGGGCGCCTGGCGCTCGAGCTGCCGGTGACGCTGCCCCGGCCACGCCCGTGGGATGCCGCTAGCCCTACGCAGGCGCGCCTCGCCGGCGAGCTGCGCCGTGCCATCGCCCAGTGGAGCGCCGGGTTCGAAGTTGGCGCTTGAGCGCCCTGGTTCGTCGTTGGCGCTCAAGCGCCAACTACGAACCAGGGGCCTCCTCTTCTGCCTCGCCGACCCGGCGCAGCTTCTCGAGGCTCTCCAACCGGTCGATGAACAGCACGCCGTCGAGGTGATCCAGCTCGTGCTGCAATGCGCGCGCCAGCAGACCCTCGCCCTTGACGCGCACCGGCTTGCCCTCGGGCGAGAACCCCTTCACGGTCACCACCGCAGCGCGCGTCACCTCGCCGACGTACCCCGGCAGCGAGAGGCAGCCCTCGTCGTCGGTGTCCTCGCCGCTGCTCTTCACAATCTCCGGATTGCACAGCACGTACGACTGGGCTGGCGTGCCGGTCTCGTCGTCGGCCGGAATCTCGATGACAACGGCGCGCAGCGAGACCCCCACCTGCGGCGCTGCCAGGCCAACGCCATTGGCCGCGTGCAGCGTCTCGAACATGTCGTCGATCAGGGCCTGCAACGACTGGCTGAACTGCTTGATTCGCTTGGCTTTCTGCCGCAGCACCGGGGCTTCGGCAGTGACAATCGTACGAACCGGCATCAGACCTCCCAGAGACACGGTGGAACCCGAGGTTCCTGTATCCTGGGATTATAGGGTCGCGGCAACGTTCTGTCAAGAGCCATAGGTTTTTGGGTATTGGCTGGTGGCGCAGGCGTCCTCGCCTGCGCCACCAGCCACCTTCCCAAGAACCTACCTTGAAGGTTAGCGGCTGGCCTCGGGCACCTGGCGCGGCCACCAGGGGAGCACCCTGGGATGGAGGCGGTACCAGAGCTGGTCGAAGCTGAGCACCTTGCCGGCAAGGCCCAGGAGCATGATCACCTCAGCGACGGCCATGATCTGGTTGGCCGTCGCCGTGCTCGGGCCGGTCCAGCCGGCGGCAAAGTAGAAGGTGAGGTTCATGGCCAGCGCGTCCAGCAGCCCAACCTGCGACAGCACGCCGAATACGAGCGAGAGCCCCACGAGCACCTCACCCCAGGCAGTGAGCATGAGGGCTGCATCCTTCGTCTGCCATACGGAGCGCAAGTACTTCATGGCGGTTGTCCTTTCCACAGCGCCGAATCAGGGCACAGGGCCCCTCCAAACCCATCAGGCGCAGTGTAGCACCCATCCGCCGCCGGAGGCAGGGCCATCTGGCGCGTTCACCATAGGCCAAATGGCCTACCCGGTGGGCACGTAGGCCTCCACTGAACCACAAAGGGCTTTGGGTGACCACCTTGCCCCCTTTGTGTCCTTCGTGGTGATCGGCCCCCGTCAGTGGCCGACGATTCTGGGATACACACTGGCACACGGCTTGCTTGGCAGGGGGCCTGGAGGGACGCCATGCCGGTCAGTGTGATCTCGCCCCAGGACCGCGGGCACCCCGCCGTCGCCGGGCCGCTGTCGGAGACGATCATCCCCGAGCTGGGCATCTCGCCGGCCGAGTTGGAGCGCAGGGCGCGCGCCAACACCTACGAGTGGCTGCCCAGGCAGTTCGATGAAGAGACAGGCGCCTTCTACGGCTACTACTCGGCCAGCGAGCGCCGCTTCGATGAGCCCCAGACGGCGAACCTGATCGCGCCGTGGCAACTCCTGGCGGCCTACGACCGCTATCGCGATCAGGCGCTGCTCACCATGGCCCGCCGCGCGGCCGAGTGGTTCCACAGCCACTTTGTCGTCACCCACCCCATGGAGACCGTCGCTGGGGGCGTGTGCGACACCAAGCACCGCGAGGAGTTGTGGGTCAAGTACACGGCCGAGTCTGTGATCCTCAACGTCGGCCTCTACCGCCGCACCGGCGAGCCGGAGTACCTCCGCCGCGCGCTGCAGAGCGCGGGCTTTCTGGTCCAGTCATCGCGGCACGGCTTTGCCGCCCGCTACGACGTCCAGGCGCGCGCCTGGGAACAGGGCGGCTGGCGCTCTTTCGGCCGGGCTATCGAAGCGCTGCTAGAGCTGCACGCGACAACCGAGGATGACGGGTGGCGCGACCACGCGCTGCGCTGGGGAGAGTTCGCCCTCTCCCTACAGACCGCCGACGGCTGCTTTTACCTGATCGACGACGACTATTTCAACAGCGACCTGGCGGCCGACGAGCTGCGGGCGCTGCTCTTCTTGGGCGAGGAGACCAAGCACAACGACCTGACGCATGCGGCGCGGCGCTTTGCCGATTGGCTGCTGTTCTGGCAGCGCGACGACGGCGCCTGGCCGCTGACCGTAGACCGCGACGGCGATATCGTCGTGGATATCGTCGGCCCCGGCGACGTGCCCAACATCGCCGTGGCCTTGCTGCACCTATACGAGCTGAGCGGCGAGGAGCGCTATCGCCAGGCCGCACTGCGCGCCTTCCGCTATGCGCTGGGCATCCAGGTCCTGCCCGGCAACGACCAGCCCTACGAGGATGACCCCCGCGTGCGCTGGGGGTTCTGGTCGTGGGACCCGCGCTACGACCACACCCTGTCGGCCGATCAGAGCACGCACCACGTGCGTGGCATGTTCTTCCTCATCGACGTCGAGCTGGATCCGCGAGGCCACCAGCCGTCGGTCATGGATGTCTGAACCTGTCGGCGCCCGGAGTCCCGAACAAGTTCGGGACACTGGCAGAGCGCCGCGCACAGCCGCAACCGGCGGCGTGGGAGCCGCCTCTGCTTGGCGCGGAATCTGGACCCTTCTTGGTGCGGCATCTGGACTGAGCGGGGACCCACGCACAGCATCAGACCCGGTCGCTGGCCGGGGCCGGCACCAGGCTACGCATGCTCTGCCTGCGTCTCCATAGGAACCGGCGGGCCGAGGGGCCGGATGGGCTCATAGTAGGTGCGGTGCGCAGGCACCTGGAAGAGCTCCAGCTCGGGGTAGCGCAGCGCCGTCAGGGCGCCGCCAAAGACGCAGCCGGTATCGATATCGATGGTGTTGTTGACCCAGCGCGGCTCTAGCACCGCGACATGGCCATGCACCACCAGTGCCCGACCATGGTAGTGCTGCGCCCAGTCGAGGCGCACCGGCAGCCCATACGCGTCGGTCTCGCCCGTCGTCTCGCCAAAGAGCGCAAAGCCGCGCGCCCGCGCCGAGGCCTTGCCCTGCAGCTCCTCTTTCAGCCCGGCGTGGGCCACGACCAGCCGTCCCTCATCGAGGATGTAGTAGGTGGGCAGGCCGGCAAGAAAGTCGGCCACCTGGGCGCGGAACCCGGCCGGCTGGGCGCCCAATTGCTGCAGCGAGTGTTGCAGGCCGTGGGCTATCTTGACGTTGCGGCCACGCAGTGCGCGCAAGAGCTTGTAGTCGTGATTGCCCAGCACGGCCAGCGCCTGGCCGGCCTCGACCATCGCCATCACCAACTCGAGCACGCCGGCCACGTCGGGCCCCCGGTCCACCAGATCGCCCACAAAGACGGCCTTGCGGCCCGGCGGCGGGTAGGCGCGCGGCCCTGCCCCCTGGCGCTGCTCCAGCCGGTAGCCCAGCTTGCCCAGCAGCTCGACGAGCTCATCATAGCAGCCGTGGACGTCGCCGATGATATCGAAGGGACCGCGTTCCTCCCTGCGCTCGCAGGCGATGGGCCCTTCGCTCACCGATGGCACATCCCCGGCGCGCCGGCCGGGCGGATCCAGCGTGCAGGAAAGCACGCCGTCTCGTGGCCGCTGCTCCTCTCTGTGCCCCATAGTCATAGCACTCCCCCATCTGCTCGGAGCAAGAAACATGCCGGGTCGCCAGCAGTCTATCGGAGAGGAGGCTTGTCGTTACCCAACATCCTGGTGATAGCCGGGCCATATGCGTTGCCGACGCCCGGCTCTGAGCCAGGAGGAGTTTTGGCGGGTTGGCAGGCCCTGCCGGCTGCCCCGGCGCGCCAGGGGCAGCCGGCAGGGCCTGCCAACCCGCCAAAACCCCCTTTAGGGGCCCGTACCGGGGTAGCGCGTCGCGTGAAAGCCGGTCGCCACCATGGGGCATCTCACTCCGACAGGCTGTCAGCTTGCCTGGCACGAGACGTGCTGGCGAGGATTACCCCTTGCGGAGGGTGGAAATGGACAATGCTGAGATCGCCGGCGCGCTGGAGGAAGTAGCGCAGCACCTGGAAGAGACGGGCACCAGGCTGACGCTCGCGGCGGCCTACCGCGCCGCGGCAAGCACCATCCGCTGGCTCGACCGTCCTGTGAGTCAGATCCTGGCCGAGGCAGGCGAGGCCGGCCTGAGGCGCTTGCACCACATCGACGACCGCACGGTCGGCTCGATCGAAGAGCTCGCCACGGCCGGCCACCTCGAGCTGCTGGACCAACTGCGGGCCGACGTGGAGCCCAGCCACGTCTTTGATCGCGTGCCCGGCATCGGCGATGCGCTGGCCCAAGCCATCGAAATGCGGCTGGGGATTGTCACCGAGGAGGAACTGCTCTTGGCGGCCTGGGATGGCCGGCTGGAGGGCATGCCCGAGATCGGCCTGGCCCGAGCCAACCGCATTCGCGAGGCCCTGCGCAGGCGCCTGGGCCGCCGGCCGATGCGCACGCCACCCGAACACCCCACAGTGGCCGAGTTGCTCGCGGTAGACCAGGAGTACAGGGCAAGGGCGGCCGCCGGCGAGCTGCACACGATTGCGCCACAGCACAACAACCCCAAGCGAGAGGCCTGGCTGCCTGTGCTACACACACAGCGCGGGGCACACCACTACACCGCCCTGTTCTCCAATACCGATCTGGCGCACAGGCTCCACAAGACCGACGACTGGGTCATCCTCTACCATTTCGAGGCCGGCAGAGTCAGGCAAGACATGGCTGCCACCGAAAGCCAGGGCGACCTGGCCGGCCGGCGCGTCATCTGTGGCCGCGAGCAGGAGACTCGCGAGCACTACCAGCGAGAGAGAGAGCCGGCCTCGTAGTACTTGGTCAGTAATCGCCATGTGCCACAGGTTCATAGTTGGCGCTTGAGCGCCAACTATGAACCTGGCTGCCCCCTCATGGCACGCAGCGCGATAAAAGCCACCGCGCGCTGGCAGGGCTCGCGGCGGCGGCCGCTGTTCCAGGTGAGGATGAGGTCCTTGCGGGCACGGGTGATGCCGACGTAGAGCAGGCGCAGCCGCTCGCAGATATAGTCGAGGCGGGCGGCCTGCGAGGCCTCGCCCGCGACGTACTCTGCGCCCGAACCGAGGGCCGCGAGCTGCGCCAGGGCCTCGGCGCCGAGGTTGAGGCCATCCTGCAGGTACCAACGCTCGCCACGGTACACGTCGTGCGCCTGGCCGGCCGGAAAGTCATAGTTGTTCAGCGCCGTCAGGTAGATGCGGTCCCACTCGAGGCCCTTGGCCTTGTGGATCGTGGCCACCACCACCTCGCCCTTGTGATCGTCGGGGTTGAAGCCGTTGTCATCCTCGGCCAGTGAGAGGAACTTGCGCCGCGGGTTCGTCGCCACCTCACGTAGCTCGGCCACCAGCTCGGGCAGGCGCCAGGTAGGGTTAGCGCCGGCATAGCCGCGCAGCACCACGGCGAACTGGTGCGCCAGGGCCAGCTCTGCGGGTGCGCTGAAGAGGTCCTGCGCCACGGTGAGCACGAGCTGGTCGACCGGCAACAGCGCCCCCTGCAGCCAGCGCTGCGCCTGCGCGCGGAACGCCAGCAGCGCGGCGCGGCTCTGCGCATCGACCGGGCCCGACGCCATATAGTCCTCGTCGCCACGCGGCCAGAGGAAGGCGTGCGGCTCGCGGCAGCGGCTCAGCACGCGCTCGGCCAGCGTGCCCTGCGCGCCCGCCTCCCCCGGCGCGGCGCGGTGCCAGGCAGCAAAGGCGCGGCGCAAGGCGTCGCGCTCGCCCGGCTGGGCCACCAGGCCGAGCACATCGCCCAGCCGGCGCGCGGCGTCGCGTGCCGGCGCGCTGGCGTTCAGCAGCTCCACACAGGCGATGCCCTTGCCCTGGAGCGCCTCCACATACCTGGCGCCACGGGCGTTATCGGGCACGAGCACGGCCACCGTCTCATCGGGGTGCTGGGGCAGCCAGCGCACCAGCGAGGAGACGATGTCGGCCACTTCCTTGTCGGGCGAGAGCTCTCGGTCGTGGAAGTACAGCTCGCAATGGTCCACCGGGTTGGGCTGCGGGTCGCCCGCATCGGTGGGGCGGATGTGCTGACGGCGGAAGGCCTGTCGCGCGCCGGGCAGGGGGTGGGCGTCGCGCGTCCAATCGACCAGGGCATTGGCCAGCGTGATGATCGGCAGGGCGCTGCGGCCCGACTGGTCCATCTCGACCGGCGTGACGCCCGGCCGCTCCAAAAAGCCGCGCAAGAGCTGTGGGTTGGCGGTGGTAAAGGTCTGATAGACCGCCTGGTTGGGGTCGCCCACGCGCACCCAGTTGCCGCCCGGGCCGGCCAGCAGCTCCAAGAGCTGCTGCTGCAGCGCACTCGAATCCTGAGCCTCATCCTCGAGGATGAACGGCCAGCGCTGCGCCAATCGCGCCCGGTAGTCGGGGTCCTGGCGCAGGGCATCGATGGCATAGCCTACCAGGTCGGCGAAATCCACGGCGCCGCGGTAGCTCAGGCTGCGCTGATAGTCGGCATAGACCTCGGCCGCCAGGCGGGCCAAGCCGAACTCTTCGCCGCGCAGCGAGAGCTGGCTGGCCAGCGCCTCGGGGCGGCGCCGCTCATCTTTGGCGCGGCGGATAAAGGCATCAACCATCTCGCGACAGTCGTCGGGCCAGTGATCCAGGCGGGCGCGCGCCAGGCCGGCGCCTTCGAGATCCTCGCGCAGATAGCCGTCCACAAAGCCGGGGTGGCTGCGCAGCCAGGCCATCACCGCATCGTCGACGATCTGCCCGGCCACGCGATCGTCGATGATGGCAAAGTCATCGGCCAGCCCCACCAGCCCCGGCCGCTCGCGGACAATGTCGTGGGCCAGGCCATGCAGCGTGCGCACGCGATAGCCAGCCCGTGGCGGCAGACCGCGGGCCTTGAGCTCACCCGAGATGCGCACAGCAAAGTTGCCCACCGCCGAGTTGACCAGGGTGACGATCAGCACCTCCTGGTCGTCGTCGATCTGCCTGGCCACCAGGTCGGCCGCCAGCGCCGAGAGGGTCTGCGTCTTGCCGCTGCCCGGCACCGCGGCCACCCCCATATAGCCGCCACGATAGTCGAGCACCTGGCGCTGCGCCGGGCGCGGCTGGAAGCGGCGCGCTGCGTCAGCCATCGTGCCCCTCCACTGTCTGCACAGCGCGACGCAGCGCCCGGAAGGCGGCCTGCTGCAACGGCCCATGCTCCTCAAAGCCGCGCTCGTTGTAGACCGAGTCGGCCACGTAGATGTGGCAGCCGCAGCGCCGCACCAGGCCCACGATCAGCCTGTAGAGCGCCTGGCGGTTCGCCAGGTCCTCGTCGGCATCGGTCCACGGCTTGCCCGGCGGCCAGTGACGGGTCAGCACGTAGGGGTGGGTCAGCGGCTGGTAGAGGCGCCGGCCCCAGGTAGAGCTCGCCAGGTCGAGCCAGAACTGGTAGTCGGCCGGCCGGTCGCCCATGGCAAAAGTATAGGCCGGGGCCAGCAGCACGGCATCGGGCGCCTCCTCCGCCGGCGGCACATACTGCGCCGCAATGACCCCCTGCTCGACCATGGCCACGAACGAGGCGGCGGAGGCCCCATCGGCGTCCTCCGCCGGCCCCGCCACCGTTTGGCGAAAGCGGCGCGCCGATTCGATCAGGTGGGCGGTGACCGCCGCCGAGTCGCGGTCGTGGTGGAAGACGTAGCCGGGCTGGGAGAGCAGTTCGTCGAAGAGACGCGCCCAAAAGTGATCGAGCGGTTGGGCCGGGCCTGCGGCATAAGCGGCCAGCCAGCGGCGCAGCGCCTCGTAGCGATTGCCCAGGAGGTAGGTAACCTTGAGCTGCTCTTCGGCGCGGACCTGCTCGAACGTGGCCAGCGTGGCCTGGCCCCCGGCGGTGCGGTAGACGATGGCCGTCAGGTGCAGGGCGCGCACCAGGTCCATCTCGTCGATGGCGGCGACCAGGGCATGGGCCACATCGGTGCGCAGGCAGGGCGGGCCCCAATCTGGGTGCGCCAGCCTGGCCAGGGTGAGCAGGCAGCGCGCCGCCGGCTCATCGCGCACGGCGCGCGATGGCCGCTGCGAGTAGCTGGGCACACCGCGACGCGCCAGGGCCGTGCTCAGCGCAAAGCGCAGGGCGTCGCCCATAAAGGGGGCGAGCACGGTAATGTGCCCCGGCGACACGCCCTCACCCTCCACCAGCCGCGCAATCTCGCCCACCACGCTGCGGATGGCGTCGGTGTGGTAGGTCTCGCTGATGAGCGTCACCGCCTCGCGGAGATCCCCCAGGTTCGTAGTGGGCGCTTTAGCGCCTCCGCCGGGCGCACAGGCGTGCGCACCAGGAACCTCACTCGCAAAGCCAAGGCTCCGCGCCAGCCCCGCCGCCAGCGCCAGCAGCGCCGGGCGTGGCGCCGGCGGCCCATCCCAACGTTCGTGCGCTGCACACCGCTCTCGCAGCGCCAGCGCACCCGCCGGGTCGGCGCCCAGGTAACTGCGCAGGCCACCCTGCTCGTCATAGATCACCAGCGCCGACGTGCACCCCGCCAGCCAGCGCCCGACGAGGTCGTGGCTCACCGGCACATCCTCCTCGACATTGTCAACGATGAGGTGCCGGTAGCGGCCGGCGAGGGCCGACGCTGCCTCGGGCAGGGCCAGCACGTAGCGAGCAAAGACCTCGATCTGCAGCGAAAAGTCGAGCAGATTGTGCTCGAGGCAAAAGCGCCGGAACGAGTTGGCGCAGGCCTGCACCTGCTCGTACACGCGCAGGCGGCTCGACTCGCCGCTCCAGGCGCCGGCCAACCGCGCGCCGATCTCGCTGTACGCAAAGCCGGCGGTGGCGGCCTTGTTGAGGTTGTCGAGGATCTGGCTGATGAGGCGCTGCCGCGCCAGGGTCACATCGCCAAAGGCGCCAGCGGCGACAAAGGGTTCGATGAGGCGGTCCATATAGTACTGGGCCGTCTCGAGGGTCAGAAAGACAGGGAGCGCTGTGGGCTGCGCAAAGCCGGCCGGGCCGGCGACCAGCGGCCAGTAGAGCTCGACCGCACGCTGCGCCAGGCCGCCGATGGTCAGCACATCGACATGCGCGCCCGCCGGGGCCGCCGGCAGGCGCAGGGCGTCGAGGTAGCGACGGCCGAGGGTCCGCTGCGGCACCAGCACCAGGATGGCGTCGGCGGGCACGCCCACCTCGAGCAGGCGCCGCACACGAGCAACGCCGGCCGTCGTCTTGCCCGCGCCCGCCGGCCCCTCGAGAAAGAGGCTCTGCGGGCTGCCGACAGCAGACTCGACCAGCGCCGCCTGCCGAGAGACGAGTTGGAACGGGAGGAGACCCTGGCTGGAACGGGCCGACATGGCAGGCCTGCCTCGCTGCAATGATGATCCGATGGGGCGACGATGGGGGTATTATAGGGCGTACCGGGAGAAACGTAAAGCACGCCAAACCCGGACTCCCGAACTTGTTCGGGCGGGGGCCGGACCCGGAGTCCCCAACTTGTTGGGCAGGGCACGCCCGAACAAGTTCGGGAGTCCGGGCTACGGCCAGGCGGCGAGGCGCTCGGCCTCCTCGGGGACCTCCTCGGGGTCGAGGACGGCCACGCCCAGCCGTGCGTTCCAGGTGCGGTGCAGGGCGCGGGGGAGGGGGTTGACTATCACTTCGAGCGTCGGGCCGACGATGCCTGCGGCAAGGTGACCGCTGTAGGTGTGGGACTCGTCATCGCCGGCCACCAGGTGCGCATGGATGGCCGGCTCGTCATTCAGGTTGGCGATGCTGCCCAGAAGGCTGGCCACCTCGACCGGGCGGTCGATCTCCAGCATCTCGGGCCGGTACGTGCCCTCCACCAGGCGGTTGTACTGCAGCCTGACGCGGCTGAAGGCGCCCCATGCCAGAAAGGAGCCACCGAGCACGTCGTTGTCAAAGAGAAAGCGCCGGAGCTCGGCCAGCACCTCTTCTCCCGCATTCAGGCGGAGCACCAAATAGTCGCCAAGCTGCGCATATCGCATGTCGCGCCTTCCTTGTTGGGTTATTGGGTGGGTTGGTTGGCCTGCAGGCCAGCCAACCCACCCAATAACCCTATGGAATGAGGCAGCGCTCGGCGCCTATGCTCTCGAGCAGCTCGGGCGCCACGCCCGGCTGGAGGATGGCCAGGCCCGTGCGTTCATCGCGCACGCGGTGCAGCTCGCCGGGCAGTGGCGTCACAAAGACTTCGAGCATGGGCCGCACCATGCCTTCGACCAGGTGCCCGCTGTAGGTGTGGAACTCGTCATCGCCCGCCGTCAGGTGGGCATGGATCACCGGCTCGCCATCCAGGCAGGCGATGTTGCCCACCAAGCTCGCCACCTCGAGCTGCTGGTTGAACATGCGCTCCTTGTACTCGCCCTGCTCCACCTGAAAGTAGCCCAATTTGAGGCGGCTGAAGGCACCCCAGGCGACAAAGTAGCCGGCCATGACGCCGTGCTCCACCAGAAAGCCGCGAATGCCCGCGACCGCCTCCTCCCCATCATCCAGCCGCAGCACATAGCCCGATCCGTACCTGGCGTATTGCACCGTCCCCTCCTGTCGCAAAAGCATTCGTCGCGCGCCTGCGGCCACCGGCGAGGCGGTGATGCCGAGACGAGCCGCCACCCAAGCGGGGCAGCAAGAAGCATACCACACGCACGCAGCCTGACACCCCGGCCTGGAGTGGCTCACTTGTTGCTGTATGGTGCTCCACAGCATCTTCCTGCACACGGCCACGGCCGGCGCGCAGGAGACAAGGGAGGTGTAGGGTTGATCCGAGAAAGAGAAAGGGAAGTTGAGGCCCCCAGCGCAGAGCGGCAGGCGCGAGAGGCCGGGTATGTGGCGGGGACGGGAGCGCCCATCGAGAGCATCTTCCTGACCCCGGTAGCTGCGCCCGCGATCCTCGGCCTCTACGGCTTTGCCGCCGCGCAGGCGGCCGTGGCTGCAGGGCTCATCGGCGCCTACCCGGCCTCGGCCGCGCTGATCATCGGACCCTTCGCCGGCCTGTTGGGCGGCGTCGCCCAGTTCGCGGCGGCCATGTGGGCCTTCCGGGCTCGAGACGGCCTGGGCACCGGCATGCTGGGCGTGTGGGGAAGCTTTTGGATCGGCTACGGCATCCTGCAATTGCTCTTCGCCACGGGCACGTTGGTTGCGCCGGGGGCCGTCTCCGTGGGCCTGGGCGTCGTGTTCGGAACTCTGGCGGCCATCACATATGTCGGAGCGATCGCCGCTGCCAGGGTGAACCTGGCCCTGTGCGCGACCCTGTTCCTGTTGGCCTCAGGCGCTGCCGTCGGATCGGCCGCGAACGCGACCGGCGACCCGACCGTGACCGTGGCCGCGGGCGCGGTGTTCATGGCTGCAGCGGCGGCCGGTTGGTACACGGCATCGGGGCTCCTGCTCAGGTCAGTGTATCGCCGGTCCATTCTACCCATGGGCCTCAGAAAGCGGCCTGGCGACCTGACCACCGCCCGCGGCGAGCCCGGCATTTTCTAGCATTACGTCGCCGGTTCTCGGGATGCATCGCACAACCAACTCGGAGGCACTTGGCCCAGATTCCGCATCGAGCAGAGGCGGCTCCCACGCCGCCGGCCGTGGCCGCGCAGGGTTGCCCTCTGCCACAGACTGAGCCCGGCGCCGTGGGAGCCGCCTCTGCTCGATGCGGAAAACAGGCCTAGCGGAGGGCCGGCGCCACAGCCATCTGCCTCTCTGCCTCGGCCTGGGCCTGCCTCGTCGAGACCGGCTCGTGCCGGCAGCGGCCCAGGCCGGCGCCCGGCCCGACCTCGATCATGCCGTTGCGCACGCGCGTCGCCAGGCAGCGCTCCGGGTAACTCGCCGGGCCGCCGATCACATGGCCATCATCGAAGGCAAAGCGCGAGCCATGCCAGGGGCACTGCACGGCATCACCGGCAATCGTGCCTTGGGCCAACGGACCGCCCATGTGCGTGCAGGTGGCATGCATGGCATAGATGCGATCGCCCCGGCGCACCAAGAGCACTGGCGAGCCGTTGACGTCGACCTGGTGCAGCCGCTCCTGTGGCAGATCGGCCTCCCGCATCACCGCCACGAAATCGGCGGGCACCGTTTCGCCGGCGGCGCGATTGACGCCGACCTGGTACTTGTCGATGATGTCGCCGCCCAGGTAGGCCGACACCAGGAGCCCACCAAACGCCATGCTCGAGAGGGTACGGGCGCTGCCCCGCTCACCCCGCGCCCGCTGCAGCAGCGAGAGCATCTGGAGCAGGGTACCGCCGATGTTGAGCAGGCCATGCACCAGGCCAACGCGGCGCGCCTCTCCACTGGGATGCTGGAAATCGGTGAGGCCCGAAGGCACGGCGGCCAGAGCGCCCAGGGTGCCGATGGCCACGGCAGCATCTGCGCAACGGGCAAAGAGGCCGCTGCCGGTGACGGCGTTGAGCACGTCAAGCACGAACCCGCCGGTCCAACTGCCGACGACCACATCGGTCGTAGAGGGGTGAAAGGGATGGCCAAGCCAGGTGCCGTACATGGCATTGCCTACCTGCCGGCCTGCGACGCCGCCCGAGCGGTAGATGCCCTTGACCAGATCCTGGATCGTCTGCGAGATGGGATCCAGCACTTTCTGCTGGGCCAGCGTGTCGACCCCTTGCTGGAACCTCATACTGTCCTCCACACGGTCGGTATGGCTTCTCACCCGGCCCCAGCAATGCCCGTACCAGCCGCGAGTGGCGCCCACAGCGGCAGGCCATCGACGCCGACGTCGAACACTTCGACCGCGCCGTACTCATCCTCGGTCACATAGATGCGCCGGTCACCGCCGGGCCCAAAGGCCAGGTTCGTCGGCAGCGCGCCGGCCGTCCAAATGCGTCGCACGACGGCGCCATCAGGAGCGACGTCGGCCACATGGCCCTGGCCGAAGACGGCCACGTAGAGGTGGCCATCGGCGCCGAACTTGCAGCCATCGGGCCCCTGAAAGCCGGTCGGCGCTCCACGCTGCACGACGTTGGCAAACTCGGCGCGGCCCGCAACGCCGCCATCGGCCAGGGCGTAGCGGTACACCCAGCCCGTCAGCGTCTCTGCGACATAGAGGTCACCGTCGCGGCCAAAGGCGAGGCCGTTGGCGAAACGCAGCGCCGAGTCGAGCTTGACGGCCTCGCGGCGGGCGATGTCGATGCGGTAGACCCGGCCATCCATGGGCAGCATCGCATAATCAGGGCGGATCTGGCCGCACTCCAGCAGGTCCTGCACGCGCACGCCCGAATCGGTCATGTACAGAGCGCCATCAGGCCCGAAGGCCAGGTCATTGGGGAAGAGAAAGGGCTCGCCTTCGCACGCGGTCAGCCATACCTCCACCCGGCCGTCGGGGCCCACACGCAGGAGCGCCGGGTCCCACGACTCTGCCACCCAGATCGCGCCCTGCCCATCGAGCGCCAGGCCGTTGGGCCGGCCCGTGCGGGCGACGATGTGCTTCTCGCGGCCATCGCGGCTCAGGTGGGTCACCGAGCCCCGGTCGGCGCCCATCTCGACCAGCAGCCAACTGCCGTCGGCGAGCAGCACCGGGGCTTCGGGCACGCTGAGGTCCGAGCTCAAGATCACGGCCACCCCCCCGAGATGCCGCCTTGACTCAGCCGGCCTCGATTGCGGCGCCGACGGCCAGCAATAGCTGTGCCATGCCAGCCCCTAAAGGGGGTTTTGGCGGGATGGTTGGCCCTGCCGGCTGCCCCTGGCGCGCCCGCGGGCGCGCCAGGGGCAGCCGGCAGGGCCAACCATCCCGCCAAAACCCCGCCTGGGTCAGAGCCGGGCGCACGAGGGACCGATGGTCTAGGGGTTGAGGCCGATGGTCAGCGCGATGCTGGCCGCGATGACGCTCAGCAGGGCGAGGGCCAGCAGGAGCTGGCGCGGCTCGCGGCGACGATTGAACGCATCGCGCGCCAGGATGAGCAGCGGTGTGGCAATGAGGGCGAGGATGGCAAGTTGCGACGGGCCCATAGTCATCTGTCTTCCTCCCTAACGGCCCAGGTGGGCGCCGACAATCGCCGAGCCCATCTGCAATGCGGTGAAGGTCAGGAGGAGCGCCATGCCCCAGCGCAGCACCTGGCTGCTCAGCCGCTTGTCGATGGCCGAGCCGAGCAGCGCGCCGACAAAGGCGCCGGCCGCAATCGGCACGGTAGGCACGAGCAGCAGGGCGCCCCGCCACCAGTAGGCAAAGGCGCCAGTCAACGCGGTGATGCCTACCAGCAGGTTGCTCGTCGCCGTCGCCTCTTTGAAAGGCTTGCGCAGGATGAGGTGCAGCGCCGGCACGATGATGATGCCGCCGCCGATGCCCAGCAGGCCCGAGCTGGCGCCGGCGAAGAGGCCCACCAGCAGCATCAGCGCATGGCGGGCGCGACTGGCGCCGGCCGCGCCTTTGCCGTCGGGCACCTCGGCGGCCTGGCGCTGCGGCCGTGCAAGCTGAAAGGCCGTGTAGAGCAGGAGGACGGCAAAGATGGCCTGGATCACCTCAGGCTTGGAGGCCAGGGCCACCATGGCGCCGATTGCCGCCCCGATGGTGGTCGTCAGCCCCAGCGTCCACGCCTGGCTGATGTCCATCAGCCGCCGCTTGGCCGGCCAGATACAGGCCGCATCAGAGGTGGCCATTGCAGCGACCAGGCTCGCCCCGAGGGCAGTGTGCACGGGTACGCCGAACACCATCGTCATCAGGGGCACCATGAGGATGCCGCCACCGACGCCGAGCAGCGCCGCGACGATCCCTGCTGCAATGCCACTGCCAAAGAGGGCGAGGACATACGTTGGCGACATACGAGCTCCTTCTGTGCCTCAAGGGAGAGGCCGCACCCGAGACTTGCCGGCGCCAGGGGCGCTCTCGATGCCGCCCGTCGTCAGCGCCACCCACACGATGAGCAGCGCCAGGATGGCCCCGGTCACCGGGAAGATACTGCCCAGGCTCCAGTAGGTCGCGGCAAACGTGCCGAGCACCGGGCCCAGCGCACTGCCGAATGCATTGAGGCTCGTCGAGATGCCAAAGATGCCGCCCTGGCGCCCCCGCGGCGTCCGCCCGGCGATGACGGCATTGGCGATTGGCGAGATGGCCCCCATAGCGACCCCCAGGATGAAGCGCAGCGCCAGCAACTGCATGGGGGTACGCGTGAACATCTGCGGCAAGTGCACCACCGAGCTCACGGCCAGCGAGGCCAACAGCACCCGGCGAGGGCCCAGCCGGTCGGCCGAGCGCGCGATCCACACCGCGCCCAGGGCATTGGCCACCGCCGTCGCGCCGATGATCATGCCCGTGGCCGTCGAGGCCTCCTGCATGCTGCCGACGAGTGACTGTACGTAGAGGGGCAGGATCGGCCCTGCGACCGCGCTGCTCAGGTTATACAGCATCAACAGCGCGACCATGGCCAGCAGGATGCGGTCGCCCGCGACCGTGCGAGCGTTGGCGGCCAGGGTGTTGCCGTTCCGCTGCTGCACGGAGGGCGGCACGAACTCTTCGCGAACCAACACGATCACGGCGACGCCGGCGCCGAAAAGCAGCAGCCCCGACATGAGAAAGGCCGCCTTGTAGCCGAGCGTGCCGCCTACGACACCACCCAGCGATGGCCCCAGCGAGTTGCCCACAAACACCGCCGTCTGCAGCAACCCCAGCGCAAAGCCGCAGCGCTCACGGGGCACCTGAGTCGCCACCAGCGTCACCGCGGCAGCGATGGTGCCGGTCAGCGCTCCCTGCGCGATGCGCAGGCTGGCCAACTGCGACACGTTGGCCACAAACGCCTGCAGGCCGACCGTGACCGCGCCCCCCAACATGGCGCGCACCAGCATCGGCTTGCGCCCATAGCGGTCGGCAAGGAGTCCCCAGATGGGTGACGAGATGGCCATGAGCACCGGCGCCAGCGAGTTGATCAGCCCAACCCAAAAGGTCACCTGGGCGAAATCGGTGACGCCAAGCTCTTCGATGAAAAAGGGCAGGAAGGGGCTCGAGACGCCAAACCCCAGCATCGCGATGCCTTCGGCGATGACGATGGTGTAGAGCGTGCGCTGCCAGGGCTCAAGGCGCAGGCGGCGCAGACGACGATAGATCGGGGCGAGTCTCACGCAACCTCACAGTGCGTCACACAGCGACGCGTGGTCGGGCACATTCATGGTCTCATGCTACAACCGCTCGATACGCGGCGAGCGTCTCACGGGCCGTGCGCGCCCAGGAGAAGCGGGCGGCGTGGGCCAGGCCCGCGTCGCGCAGCCTGCCGCGCAGCACCTCGTCAGTGGCCAGGCGCACCAGGGCCTCAGCCCAGCCGGCCACATCGTCGGGGTCGATCAGCAGCGCGCCCGGGCCTGCGACCTCGGGGAGCGTGGTCGCGCTAGCGACGGCCGCCGGCGCGCCGCAGGCCAGCGCCTCGAGCACGGGCAGGCCAAAGCCCTCGTAGCGCGAGGGGAAGAGGAAGGCCAGAGCGCCACTGTAGAGCAGGGGCTTGTCCTCTTCGGGCACACGCCCCAGAAAGCGCACCCCCGCGGCCGCACCGGCCTCGGCCGCCAGGCGACGCGGGTCGGGCGCAAAGGCACTATCGCCGGCCGGCAGCGCCCCGGCGAGCACCACGGGCGGCAGGCCAGGCTCGCGGCGGCGCGCCTCGGCCAGCGCCCTGAAGAGTGTGCCCAGGTTGCGCCGCTGGTCAAAGCCACCCAGGTACAGCAGGTAGCGGTCGGGCAGGCTATGGCGCACCCGCAGCGCCGCCAAGGCCTCACCATCGGTGATCGGATGGTAGCCGGGCGTCACGGCCAGAGGAATGGCGCGCACCCGCTCGGCCGCCACGCCCAAGCAGCGCACAATGTCGCCCACCGAGGCCTCGGCATCGGTCAGCACCAGGTCGGCGCGGCGCGCCGCCGCCGCCACCAGACGCATGTAGCCACGCACGAGCGCCGAAGTGCGGTAGCCGGGCAGCACCAGGGGGATGAGATCGTGCACGGTGACCACCGTCGGCTGGGCCGGCAAGAGCGGAGAGGCAAAGTAGGGCACGTGTGCCACCGTCGCGCCCACCGCCCGCACCGCCCGCGGAAAGGCCACCTGCTCGAACCACACCTTCTCGACGTTCTCGCCCAGCCGGCGCCGGCCGGAGGCCGGTACGCTGTGCCACGTCACCCGAGCCAGAGGCTCTCCAGCCTGTCCCACCCGCCCGTGGGTCGGGCTTTCCAGCCCGACCGGCCCCCCGCCCGTTCGAGACCCGACAGGCTGGAAAGCCTGTCCCACCCGCCCGTGGGTCGGGCTTTCCAGCCCGACCGGCCCGCACAGCACCAGCTCGAGATCCTCGTCCAGGCCGGCCAGGGCCTCCACCAGGTGGTGCAGGTACTGCCCGCTCCCGGCCGTCTCCTGGCCCCAGAAGCTGGCGTTGATGGCCACGCGCAGACGTGCGTCGGACATGCGGTCTCCCATCCGTTGCGACTGGCGCCAACGTGTTGTGTGTTACGTGTTCCGTTTGCTCGCGAACTGTCGAAGGCTCGCCCTGGGGGCACCGGCCTCTAGCTGCGACAACGGAACACGCAACACGCAACACGCTGCATGCCAGGTCCTCTGCTGATCTACATCCGCGAACGGAAATACTCCACCGTGTGGCGGATGCCCTCCTGCAGCGGCACAGTGGCCTCCCAGCCCAGCTCGTCGCGCGCGCGGCCGGCGTCGAGATAGATCTTGAACACCTCGCCCAGCTTGGCCGGGCCGTGCAGCTCGGGCCCTTCGTAGCCGGTGGCCTCTTTGAGCGCCGCAAAGACCTGGTTGACCGATGTGCCCACGCCGCTGCCGATGTTGTAGATGCCGCCCGAGCCTCGTTCGAGCGCCAGCACGTTGGCCCGCGCGATATCGCCGACGTAGACGAAATCGCGCTCCTGCTCGCCACTGCCGTTGATCAGGGGATGGCGGCCCGTCAGCATCTGCCCGGTGAAGATGGCCACGACCCCCGCCTCGCCCAACGGATCCTGCCGCGGCCCATACACGTTGGGGTAGCGCAGTACGGTATAGTCGAGGCCATAGTTGTGCCGGTAGAGAAAGAGATAGTGCTCCACATGGTGCTTCGACGCCCCGTAGGGGTCCAGAGGATTGACGGGGTGGCTCTCATCCACCGGCAGACGCTGCGGCTCGCCATAGGCAGCGCCGCCTGTGGAGGCGTAGACCACTTTGCGCACGCCGTTCTTGCGCGCCAGCTCCAGCAGCCTGAGCGAGCCGAGCACGTTGACGTCGGCATAGAGCACCGGTTTCTCCAGCGACTCGCGCACATTGGCCTTGGCGGCCTGGTGGGCGATCGCCTCGGGCCGTTCGGCCGCAAAGACATCCTCCAGCGCCGCCTCGTCGCGAAGATCGACCCGGTAAAAGCGCGCGGCGGGGTTGACCTGCTCGCGTTTGCCGGTTGAGAGATCGTCGACCACCGCCACCTGGTGGCCCTCGGCCACCAAAGCATCGACGACGTGTGAGCCGATGAAACCGGCCCCTCCAGTGACCAGGATTCTCATGCCATCATGCTCCTCAATGCAGATTAGAACCCCAGGTCGTACCTGGTCAGCCCCAACTCCTGCTGCATGGTCTTGATGACCTTCTGCAAGTTGGCGTTGGCCGGCACACCCTCGGCGCGCACGCGCTGCTCGTTGGCATACTCCTTCTCGCCGGCGGTGTAGATGCGCTCGCACCCCGGCGCCCTTTTGGAGGCACGCAGTTCGCGCATGATGTCGCCGGTGGTCTTTTTGAACTCTGCGAGCGGCACACAATGCTCCACGTCGATAGCCAGGAAGAAGTGGCCGATGCGCAACGGTTGTGGCCTGCCCTGGCGGTCGATATCGGTCACGGCGCTGAGGAAGAGGCCGCCCTGCAGCGATGCCGAGAGCACCTCGACCATCGTGGCCAGGCCATAGCCTTTGTGGCCGGCCATCTCCTCGCCGGCGCCCCCCAGGGGCAAGAGCGCCGCCGAGTCGGTCGTCAGGTCCCTGAGAATCTGCGCGCTGTCGGTGGCCGTTGTGCCATCGGCGCCGATGACCCAGCCGGCAGGGGTGGGCTCTTCGGCGCGGTCCAGCACCTCGATCTTGCCGCGCTGCGTGATGGAGGTCGCCGCATCGTACAGGAAGGGGTGGGGCTCATCGCTGGGGGCGCCAAAGGCGATGGGGTTGGTGCCCAGTTTGGGCTGCACGCCAAAGGTCGGTGCGATGGAGGGGCGCGCGTTGGTGACCGTCAGACCTACCATGCCCTCCTTCACCGCCATCAGCGGATAGTAGCCGGCAATGCCAAAATGGCCCGAGTTGCGCACCGCCACGGCGCCCATGCCGTAGCGGCGCGCCTTGTCGATAGCCATGCGCATCGAACGGTGGGCGACCACCTGGCCCATACCCAACTGGCCGTCGATGACCGCAGTCGTCGGCGTTTCTTTGAGCACCCGCATCTGCGTCACGGGGTGCTGCAGGCCACCCTTGATGCGGTCATAGTACTGCTTGAGCCGGCCCACACCGTGCGATGCGATGCCCCACAGGTCCGACGTGATGAGGACCTCAGCGGTGATCGCGGCGTCTTCGGGGGGCACGCCGAGCCCCAAGAACACATCGCGCATAAAGCCCTGCAGGGTCGCGACAGGAATGTACACCGGCTTGTCTGCCATCATCACGGGCTCCCATCGTGCCGAACGCCGGCCTCGTGCACAGAAGCAGCCGGCCACGAACCATCGTCAGGATGTTACCCGGAAGGCGCTGCTCTGTCAAGAACCAAATGCACGATAAGGGCGGGGAGACACCTGACACACCGATTTCCATGGCGGGTGGTTGGGCCGCCTTTCCTGGCAAAAAGCCAGTTCGCCGCTGGCAAGCTCGTAGTGCGCACGCCTGTGCGCTTTCTGCGGCGTGGCGCCAGTCCGTCCAGGCGCAGAGGGCTCGCATAAGCGTTGCCTGGCCGTCAGAGGGGTACGGCGCACAGGCGTGTGCACTACGAGCTCCATCTTAGGCTCGCCAGCCTTCAGCGGGTTTCTGCCAATCGCCTGCCCGCCAGGGGAATCGCTGTGTCAGGTATCTCCCCGCGGCCCGCTCTCCGACGCAGAGAACAAAGGGCACAGAGGATAAGGAATCCTCTGTGCCGTCTAAGGCGAAGAACCCCGTTTTCATCGCTTGTGGTGCCCTGGGGCCATGGCGGCTGCTCAGGGGCTTGGCCTCTCTGAGGGACGGGGCCGGCAGCCACGACGCCCTACGGGAAGAGCGACTCAGCCACACGGATCATCTCGGCGCGGCCGCAGGTGCCCGACAGAATGAACAGCACATCACCGTCCTGGACCAGGACCGCCCCTTCGCGCCTGCTGGATACCCAGCGGCCGTCGGCGCTCCAATGGCCGCCAACCCAGAGCGCCGGCCGCCCCGCGATCAGCACGCGCTCGGCGCTGCCCTCGCCGATCTCCAGCACCATGACGCCTTGTTCGGGCGTGCCGCCGGCCTGAACCTCCTGGAGGAAGAGGGCCATGCCGACCTCGTTGGCGGGCCTGTAGTGCAGTATCACTCGCCATCGCCCCTGGGTCTCGCCCGCCTGCACACTGTCGAGCACCACGCTAGCAGGCAGGTAGGAGGGCGTGCGGATGGCCAGGCCGGTTGCCTCCTCTGCCTGTGCCACATCGAGGAAAGACCGCCAGACCGCAGGCGAGGGCCATGGCGTGCTGACCGTAGCCGGCCGCTGCTCGACGGGCACATGCTGGAACAGCCTGATCACCCGGCTCAGGCTCGCCTGCGAAGAGCGCAAGCCCGGAATGCTGCTCAGCGCCAGCGTCAGGCCCAGCGCCACCATCACAGCAGCCCCAAGGCGCAGCGCCCAGCGCGAGACCTTGGGCCACGCCGGAGCCAGGCGCAGCAGCAGCCCCTTGAACAAGTCGTTCAGGCGCGGCCGCGGCGGCGCCCACTCGGCCTGCAACTGCTGGCCCAGCCGCTTCAGGAACGCCGGGTCGGCCTCGGGGCACTCGTTGTACAGGCGCAGGCCGATCTCTACCAGCGACCCGATCTCATCGGGCACGCGCCCTTCGCTCGGCCGAATCAGGCTATCGAGCACCTCAGCCAAGATCTGGTCCTTACTGCGCATCGCCGCCTCCACTCGCCAGGCGAGCCCGCAGCCGCTGTAGGGCACGGCGCAGCACAGCGCGCACACTCCCGGTACGCAGCCCCTTCATCTCGCCGATTTCCACGTGCGTCAGCCCAACGCCGAATTTGAGCGCAATGACCTCGCGCTCAAACCCCGAGAGCTCGCCCATCGCCTGCCACAGGTCGATGCGTTCCTCGGCAGCGGCGGTCGAGTCGTCGGCCAGCCCATCTGCACGGGCCTCACCGGCGATGCGGGCTGCCCGGCGCGCCAGGTCGTACGCGTGCCGCGCCAGGACGTGCCGGGCGATGCCGTAGAGCCAGGCGATGAAGAGCCCCTGGTCGGCCCGATAGCTCGACAGGCTGCGCAGAGCGCCGAGAAAGGTCTCCGACACCAGGTCCTCGGCGAGCTGCTGCGAGCGCGTGTGCATCCAGAAGTATCGATACAACTGGGGCGCGTGCAGGGCGTAGAGGTGCTCGAGCGCCTCACGGCTGTACACCGCCTCTGCGGCGAGGTGCCCACTCCACTCCTCCGCAGCGGCCTGCAGAGGGTGAGAAGCCTCCTGAGCCGCAGTTGCATCTCCCCGAGGATCGGTGTGCCCCGATGTCTCTCTGTCCATGGACCCCACGCAGCGCTCTACTATACTATTGCAGAATCCGGCCCGAATCGTTGCACGAATTTGCACGGAATCAGGTTAATATTCGGTTACCTAGACGGCTCTTTCACGCCATCTGCCGGTGCACCTCGACGACATCGCGGATGCTCTCGATGCGACCCATGATCTGGCTGAGCTGGCCGATGCTGGTGATGCCCAACGTGGCCACGATCGTCGCCGTCTGGTCTTCGTGGGTGGTCACGTTGGCCGCGCTCATGCTGATGCCGGCGTCGGAGACGGCCGAAGCGATATCGCGCAGCAGCCCTGGACGATCAAAGGCCTCGATGTGGACGACTACCGGGTATACCTCGCGCGTTGGCCCCCAGCTCACAGGGATCAGCCGCTCGGTCTCTTCGATATGCCGCAGCGTGACGCAATCGGCGCGGTGGATGGTGATGCCCTTGCCCCGCGTGATAAAGCCGACAATCTCGTCGCCCGGCACAGGGCTGCAGCAGCCGGCTAGGCGCGTCAAAAGGTCGCCGACGCCGGTGACGCGCAGGTCGGCGCGCCCCTGGGGCAGCGGTGTGATCCTGAGATCGGGCTTGCGCGCGGCCGCATCGTCGATCTTGTTGGCGATCTGGATGGGGCTGATATCGCCATAGCCGATGGCTGCGAGCAGGTCCTCCACCCGGCTGAACTTGAACAGCCGCGCGATGTCTTCGAACGACGGCGAGTCGAGCCCCAGGCGGCGCAGCTCGCGCTCGAGGATCTCACGGCCCTGCGCGATATTCTGTTCGCGCTCCTGGCGGCGGAACCACTGGCGCACCTTCTGCCGGGCACGGGCAGTGGTGATATAGCCCAGGTTGGCGTTCAGCCAATCGCGGCTGGGGCCGCCCTTCCGCGAGGTCAGGATCTCGACCTGATCGCCGGTGTGCAGGGTATGGTCGAGTGACACCAACCGGCCGTTGACTCTGGCGCCGCGGCAGTGGTCGCCGATGTCGGTATGGATATAGTAAGCCATATCGACCGGCGTCGAGCCGGCGGGCAGGTCCACGATATCGCCCTTGGGCGTGAAGACATAGATGCGCTCCGAGATGACGTCGCTGCGGAGCGAGTCGACGAACTCTTGTGGGTCGCTCACATCGCGGCGCCATTCGCTCACCTGGCGCAGCCAGGCGATCTTTGCCTCCACGGCAGCGTTGCGCCGCGCACGCTCCTTGTAGCGCCAGTGAGCGGCGATGCCGTACTCGGCCACCTGGTGCATCTGCTGCGTGCGGATCTGCACCTCCAGCGGCTTGCCATCGGGGCCGAGCACGGCCGTGTGCAACGATTGGTAGCCATTGTCTTTGGGCGTGCCGATATAGTCGTCAAACTCGCCCGGGATCGGCCGCCACAGCGTGTGCACCAGGCCCAGGGCAGCGTAGCAGTCGCCCACCTCTTCGACGATGATGCGCACGCCGCGCACATCATAGATCTGGTCGAAGGTGCGGCCCTTCTCGCGCATCTTCGTATAGATGCTGTAGAGGTGCTTCGGCCGTCCGCTCACCTGGGCGGCGATGCCCTCATCCCGCAGCCGCTCCTCGAGCATCTGGGCGACCTCTTGGACATAAGCGTCGCGCTCGGCCCGGCGCTCGGAGAGATAGCCAGCAATCTGGCGGTAGGCCTCGGGGGCCAGGAAGCGCAGCGCCAGGTCCTCGAGCTGCCACTTGAACTGCCAGATACCAAGGCGGTTGGCCAGGGGGGCATAGATCTCGACGGTCTCGCGGGCCATGCGCACCTGGCGCTCGTGCGATAGACTGCCGAGGGTCTGCATGTTGTGCAGACGGTCGGCCAGCTTGACAAAGATCACCCGCACGTCGTCGACCGTGGCGAGAAAGATCTTGCGCAGGTTCTCGGCCTGCTCCTGTTCAAAAGCAGCGGGGCCATCGAGGCGGCTCAGGCGGCGGATGCGGGCCAGCTTGGTCACACCGTCGACGAGTTGGGCCACCTCGTCGCCGAACTGCGCGCGCACCTGGTCGAGGGTCACCTCGGTATCTTCGACGATATCATGCAGCAACGCCGCCTGGATGGTCGCGGCGTCGAGGTCCATGTCATAGAGGATGGCGGCCACGGCCACCGGGTGCGTGATGTAGGGCTCGCCCGACTCGCGCGCCTGCCCATTGTGCGAACTCACGGCCAGCTCGTACGCGCGGCGGATGGCGTCGGCCTCTTCGCCCTCAAAGGAAGGGATGATCTCTGTGAGTATGCGCTCGGTGTCCATGGTTACCCGTCCGGCACTGCAGCCGCCTGTGATGATTAACATAGTATAGCGCATGCTGCGGATTTGTGCAATGGGGGGGGAGCACGAAGGACGCGAAGGGGCGCGAAGGACGCGAAGAAGGCGGTGACGGCGCCGCTCAATGCTTCCAGCCAAATCCTGCGTTACGCGGATACGTTCAGGAAGCGTGCTCCCGTAGCCGCAACTGCTCAGCCTGTCATTGCGAGCATCCCATGCCGCCGCGCGGCGGCATGGGATGCTCGCAATGACAGGCTGAGCAGTGACCCGTAGCCTACAATCGACCTGGACGTATCTGGACGGGGTATGAGGCCACGAATTGCACGGATTTGCACGAAGGCTCTCCGTTCGTGGCCAACTCCGTCGGCCCTATGGATCGCTGACGTCTCGCACAATCAACCAGGAAGCATTTGGGTGGGCAGGCGTAATGCGTAATGCGTGAGGCGCAAGAGGAGACGTGCAGCCAGAGGCGACGTCTCCCTTTACGCATTACGCATCACGCATCACGCCTCACGCCACGCGTCACGCCTGCCACGAGAAGCGGAAGGTCACTTCCTTGCGCTGGTTCTCGCGCTCGGTGTACTCGATGCTGGGGGTGCCCAGAGGGCGCATGAGCATGAACTGGTGCTCGACGCTAAAAGTAAAGTTCTGGCTCTGGCTCAGCGCGTCGGCCAGGGCGCGCAGGCCGGCCACAAAGTCGTCTTTCGATACCTCTTTGGCCCAGTGGTGCGCCTGGCTGCGCTCGGCAGCCTGGAGGCTTTCTTCGGTCCCCTGCTCGGCCACGGCGCTCTCGACCCCCTCCTGAGGCGACCGCGAGGAGCGGGCGCGCGCAGGGTCAGTCCAGCCCGCCATGCGATTCGGCTTCCAGTAGATGCCCATGGCCATACCTCCATCTGCGCATAATGCTGCGCTGCTTCCAGCAGGAGGTGTGCCAGGGGGAACGTGAGGCGTAATACGTAATGCGTGACTCTGTTGCGTGTTCCGTATGTTCGTCCAGGGAGACGGAACACGCAATACGCAACAGAGTCACGCATTACGCATTACGTATTACGCCCCCGCCCTCGTCGGGCACAATCCACGTCCCCGTCTCGCCGTCGAGGGCCTGCACGATCGTCTCGGGCTTGGTGATCAGGCCCTGCCCCTTGGGGTTGGCCTCGAGGAAGGCGATGATAGCCTCGATCTTGGGGCCCATCGAGCCCGAGAGAAAGTGCCCTGCGGCATAGTACTTCTTGGCCTCGCTGAGGGTCATGCGGTCGAGCCACTGTTGGTTGGGCGTGTTGTAGTTGATGGCGACCCTCTCCACAGCAGTCGAGATCAGGAAGAGGTCCACCTTCAGGTCCGAGGCCAGAAGCGCTGACCCGCGGTCTTTGTCGATCACGGCCATGGCGCCGCGCAGGTTGCCCTGCTCATCCTCGATCACCGGAATGCCGCCGCCACCCACGCCGACGACGACAAAGCCGGCGTCGATCAGGGCCTTGATGGCATCGCGCTCGATAATCTTGAGGGGGATGGGCGAGGCGATCATGCGCCGCCAGCCACGGCCGGCGTCTTCCCTTACCGTCCAGCCCTCTTTGGCGAACTCTTCGGCCTTCTCTTTGGTCGTAAAGCCGCCAATGCCCTTGGTGGGGTTTCTGAAGCCGGGATCGTTGCGATCGAGCAGCACCTGGGTCACCACGGCCGCGACCGAGCGCCCGATACTGCGGCGCCTGAACTCGTTGTCGAGCGCCTGGGCAATCATGTAGCCGATGGAGCCCTGGGTATCGGCGCCGATGACGTCGAGCGGCGTGGTGTGCACTTCGTGTGCGGCCAGCTCATTGCGACGCAGGATAAAGCCGACCTGCGGGCCGTTGCCGTGGGTGACGATGACGTTCCAGCCACGCTCGATCATGTCGGTGATGTGCCGGCAGGTCTCCTCGACCGCGCGCACCTGCGAGGCCACATCCTCATGTTGCTTGTCGGTGATCAGCGAGTTGCCGCCGACCGCGACGACTGCGACTCTGTCGCTCATGCCTGCTCCTTGAACGTTCGTTTCCAGCAGCGAGCAGTCTGTCGGAGAGGAAGGCCCAAGCCAGCCAACCGGCCTTTAATCTGCGCACAAACCCGGCGCGGGTCCCTTGAAGTGGGGTTTTGGGGATTGATTGGTCCTGCTGGCGGCCCCTGGCGCGCCCGCGGGCGCGCCAGGGGCCGCCAGCAGGACCAATCAATCCCCAAAACCCCTTCCTGGGCAGGGCCGGGCGCACGAGGGCATGCGCCTGCACAGGGTTGTCCGCGCCCAAGGGGTGACAGGCTCGCCAGCTGCCCGGCTGTTACCAGGACTGCGAGGGCGACGCCTTCCCTCTGCGACAGGTTGCTAGCGGCCGCCCATGGTCAGAGCCAGCACGGCCTTTTGCACATGCAGCCGGTTCTCGGCCACATCATAGACGCAGGAGCGAGGGCCGCTGGCCACCTCGTCGGTGACCTCGGAGCCGCGATCGACCGGCATAGGATGGGTAAAGATGGCATTGTCGGTCAGCGCCATCTTGGCCGCATCGCAGATCCACTCGGGGTAGCGCAGCGCCATTTCGGTCTCCCGCGCCTTCTGGAGCTGGCCATCCTGGTAGGCCTGGGGGCTCATCCAGTGCCGCGCATAGACGACGTGGGCGCCTTCGTACCCTGCCTGCGAGTCGTGCGTGATCTCAAAGGTGCGGCCGTTGGCCCGGCAGTTGTCCTTGGCCCAGCCCATCACCTGTGGGTCGAGGTCAAAGCCCTCGGGGTAGGCCATGGTGACGTCCATGCCAAAGCGCGAGGCGATGAGGATGGCCTCCTGCACCGAAGACCAAGAGCGGACCAGCGCCCCATGGCCCCACGACAGCAGCAATTTCTTGCCCTTGAGGACGGTGGGGTCCACGCCCTTGCCCGGCCCGGCGCCGAACCACTCCGACCAGCCCATGATGTCGGCCAGCCCCTGGCAGGGGTGGAACTTGTCGTGGGCCATCGAGATGACCGGGATGCTGCCCCAGCGGGCGTACTCGCGCAGCAGGGCATCGCCCTCGCCGTAGGCGCCGATCTGGTCTTCGAGGATGCGAATGCCCAGGCCGGCCGCGTAACGGCTCATCACCTGGGCGGCATCCTCCACCGTCTCGCCGGCGGTCTTGGCGGTCTTGAGGCGCATCGCCTTGGGCTCGAGGAACTGGGCGTGGCCGCCCAGCTCGGTGGCTGCCACCTCGAAGGATTGGCGCGTGCGCACCGATGGGTTGTAGAAGAACATGAAAAAGGTCTTGTGGCGGAGGAGGCTGGTGTAGGCGGGGCCATAGCGGTCGGCCTTCATGCGCGCCGCCAGGTCGAGCACCGCCTCGAGCTCTTCGACCGCCCATTCCTGCGAGGTAATGAGGTCTCTTCCGTAGAGGTCCATGGTTATCGCTCCTTCGAAATGATGGTGAGTGCACCGTCTCGGTCGCCAGTCTAGGGCGTGTTTGCAGACCTGCGTAGCCTAGGGCCTTGTGCCCGTTTCGCGTCTCCGCGGCACCGGGTTCGCCGCCAACAACGCCCACGAAGCCGCCTGCGGCGGCCAAGGGGGGCTAGACTACGGGTTTGCAAACACGCCCTCGTAGCACTCTGCCAGTAATCGCCATGTGCAATGGGTTCATAGTCGGCGCTCAAGCGCCGACTATGAACCTGGCCAGCCGCTTCGTACGGCATAGTGACAAAGTACTACTAGGCGGCGAGCATTGCCGAGACGATCGCCGCGTAGCCTTGGGTGGCGGCCACCACCTGTGGGATCTCGACAAACTCGTCGGTCATGTGGGCGTGCTGCATCACGCCTGGCCCATAGATCAGGGTAGGCAGGCCCGCCACGCCACCGCAGTAGGAGCCGTTGGTGCAATAGTGCGCCACAAAGTCCTTGGCCTCCTGGCCGATCTCGCGCAGAGCGCGTTGGGCGGTGCTGCGCAGCGTGGCCTCAGGGGGCGTATACCAGGCGGGGTAAAAGTCTTCCACCTCGATCTGCGCGCCCGTGTAGCAGGTGAGGGTCTGTCGCCGGATGCTGACGGTCACCTCATCGCCCGCGAGCGCCTGCCAGCGCGCCAGCAGGGCAGCAGGGGTCTCGCCGGTGCGCATGCGGCAGTCGTAGCGAGCACGGCAGTGATAAGGCACGACCGAGTTCGAGGGGTAGGGGGCCGAATTGAGCTCGATCAGCTCGGCCAACTCGGTCAGTTGCGGGCCGACCACGGAGTCCGCGCGCAGCGGCAGGTCGCGCAGCCGGGTCAGGGCAGGGAGCATCTTGTATACGGCATTCACGCCCTCTGTGGGGTTGGCCGCATGGGCCGGCTTGCCCTTCGCCTCGACCACGACGCTGGCCCGACCCTTCTGCGCTACGCCAAGCTCCAGCGCCGTGCCCTCGGCGATGATCACGCCGTCTGGCGCGATAGCCTGACACACCTTGGCCAGGCCGGCGCCTTCGGAGAGCTCTTCAATCACAGTGCCCGAGACGTACACCGTGCCCGCCAGGCGGTCGCGATCCAGCAAGGCCGCCATAGAGACAATCGCCGCCAGGCAGCCCTTGCAGTCGATGGCCCCGCGGCCATAGAGGCGATCGCCCACAATCTCGGCCCCGAACGGGTCATGGGTCCAGCGCTCGGGTTCGTCGACGGTGACCGTGTCCATGTGCGCATCCAACAGCAGGCTGGGGCCAGGGCGGTGCCCGTCGATGCGGCCCACCACGTTGCCCCAGGCGTCCACAGTCACCTGATCGTAGCCGAGGTCACGCATACGTGCCTGCACCGCCTCGGCGACCGCCGACTCCTCGCCCGGGGGGCTGGGACGCCGGACCAGGTCACGGCAAAACTCGATCACATCGTGCTCTTGCCTCACGCTCACCGCCATGTGCTCCTATCTTGAACGGGCGAGAAATCGGCCCCAGCGCCCGGCCAAGCGCTGCAGCCCGCACCTTCTCAGGCCGCGTCGCCTGTGCCGTTGTCAGACAACTTGCCCCATTCTAGCACACTGCTGAGAGCACGTCAACACGCCCGGCACTGTCAGCGGGCGTGCCTCGTTGACGCCTCTGCCGAAATGCCCTATAATGTCCTATTGTCAGACGACGGACATCTGGCTGTCACCACTTGGGGGGTCCATGGGCCGCAAGCGCACGACCTTGGCACAACAGGTCATGCAAGAGCTGCTCGCCGGCATCGAGGCGGGCGATCTCGCGCGAGAAGGTGGCCTGCTCCCTTCGGAGGCCCAGCTTGGCCAGCGCTACGGCGTGAGCCGGGCCACGCTCCGTGAAGCCCTCGCCCAGCTCGAGCTGCGGGGGGTGATCACGCGCCGGCAGGGTGTGGGCACCTTCGTCGCCCCCCCGCCACCGCTCATCGAAACCGGGCTCGAAGTGCTGGAGAGCCTGGAGGCCATGGCGCAGCGCATCGGCCTCGAAACGCGCATGCTCGACGCCGTGACCCAAGAACGCGAGGCCACACGGGCCGAGGCGGACTTGCTGCAGGTGCCCCCCGGCACCCCCATCCTTGCGGTCGATCGGGTGATGGTGGCCGATGGCAGCCCTGTAGCCTACCTGGTCGACGTCGTCCCGATCGCCTTCCTGCGCCGCGAGGACCTGGACGGGTCCTTCAGTGGCTCGGTGCTCGACCTCTTCCTGCGCCGCGGCGAACCCGCGCTGAGCCACTCGCGCGCCGACATTATGGCCGAGCGCGCCACCAGCCCCATCGCCCGCAAGCTCTCCCTGCGGCGCGGGGCCACGCTGCTCAAGCTGCAGGCCCAGCTCGTCGCTCGCGACGGGCGCATCGTCGACTATTCGCTCAGCTACTTTGTGACCGGCTGCTTTCGCTTCCACGTGATCAGGCGCATCGGCCCGGCCAGCCAGTTCGAGCCTGTTGCCTGAGGTGATCCAGCACATCATGCCGCAGACCCGTTGACGGGTCTCTCGCACACGGGGCAGATCCATGGACCATGTACGCGCGCTCAAGTGCCTCATCTGCGGCCGCGAGTACCGGCCCGACGAGATCGAGTATGTCTGCCCGCTGCACGGCGACCAGGGCATCGTCGACGTGCAGTACGACTATGCCAGCATCGCCGGGCGCATCAGCCCGCGCACGCTGGCCAAAGACCGCGACTATACCATCTGGCGCTACCGGCCACTCCTGCCCATCGAGCCCACAAGCCCGGTGCCGCCCCTCTCCGTCGGCTGGACGCCGCTCTACCGCGCCGGCCGCCTGGCCGCCGGCCTGGGGCTCGAGCACGTCTGGGTCAAAGACGACGGCCGCCAGCCTTCGGCCTCGTTCAAGGACCGCGCCAGCGCCATCGCCGTGGTCAAGGGCCGCGAACGCAAGGCGCGCATCATCGCCACCGCCAGCACCGGCAACGCCGCGGCCGCCCTCGCGGCCCTCTGCGCCAGCGTGAGCCAGCCCAACGTCATCTTTGTGCCCGAGTCGGCGCCCCCCGCCAAGATCGCCCAGCTCCTGGTCTTTGGCAGCACGGTCATCCTGGTGCGCGGCAGCTACGACGACGCCTTTGCGCTCTGTGGGCAGGCCTGCCAAGAGTTCGGCTGGTACAACCGCAACACCGGCTACAACCCCTACATGTCGGAGGGCAAAAAGACCGCCGCGCTCGAGATCTGCGAGCAGCTCGGCTGGGACGCACCCGATCGCATCTTTGTCTCCGTCGGCGATGGCTGCATCATCGGCGGCCTGCACAAAGGGCTGAGAGACCTCACAGCCCTGGGCTGGATCGGGCGCATGCCCAAGCTCATGGGCGTGCAGGCTGCCGGCTCGGCGGCGCTCTACGATGCCTGGAAGAACGGCACCGCGGCCAGCGACATGGCACCCATCCACGCCCGTACTGTCGCCGACAGCATCTCGGCCGACCTGCCCGCCGATCGCATCAAGGCCCTGGCCGCTGTGCGCGAGACCGGCGGTGCCTACATCAAGGTCAGCGACGACGACATCCTCGCCGCCATCCCCGCCCTCGCGCGGGGCGCAGGCGTCTTCGCCGAGCCGGCCGGCGCCGCAGCGTACGCCGGGCTGGCGAAAGCGGTGGCCGAGAGCCTCGTCGACCCCAGCGAGCGCATCGTCGTCCTCGCGACCGGCAACGGCTTGAAGGACATCGCCTCGGCGCGCAAGTCCGTGGGCGAGCCTTATGTGGTGGACAAGGATCTGGCCGACGTCAGACGCATCGTCGACGAAGCGAGCCTGCAGCAGTCCATCGGAGTGGAGTAGGCCGGCGACCGGCCCTCAGGCTTCGCTCCCACCCGGTACCACCCCCATAGGGGTTTTGGTGGCTGGGCGGCGTTGGCTGCCCCCGCCTGCGGGCGGGGGCAGCCAACGCCGCCCAGCCACCAAAACCTCGCCCTGGGCTAAGGCCGGGGGCCTGAGCGGAGCAAGATGCCCGGCGGTGGCCCAGGCACAGAGGAGAGGAATCTCATGATCGACCTGACCGTGCATCCCGACCGCCTCGAACGCGCCGTGCAGCGGGCGCGCGAGCGCAACATCATCATCCCCACCTTCAGGCAGATGAAGAACCCCGCGCTGATCCCCGCCCGCATCCGCGAGGAACTGGCGACGATCGGCCTGTGGGACGTGAACCCGCGCAACCTCTTCCGCATCACCTGGAAGAACGAGCCCACGGCCTCGGGCGGCGGCTTTGGCGGCGCCAACTGGATCGAGCTGCCCAAGGCGCTCACCGGCGTCGATGCGCGCATCATCGCCCTCGTCGGCAAGTGGTTCCCCACCGGCTCGCACAAGGTCGGCGCGGCCTACGCCTGCCTGGCGCCCCGCCTCGTCACCGGCCAGTTCGACCCCACCACGCAAAAGGCCGTCTGGCCCTCCACCGGCAACTATTGCCGCGGCGGCGCCTACGACTCGGCTCTCTTGGCCTGCCAGTCGATCGCCATCCTGCCCGAGGGCATGAGCCGCGAGCGTTTTGATTGGCTCGCCGGCATCGCGGGCGAGATCATCGCCACCCCCGGCACCGAGTCCAACGTCAAAGAGATCTTTGACAAGTGTTGGGAGCTGCGCCGCTCGGGCCAGGACCTGATGATCTTTAACCAGTTCGAAGAGTTTGGCAACTATCTCTGGCACTATGAGATCACCGGCCATGCCATGGAGGAGGTGCTGCAGCAGGCCATGGGCCCACGCAGCGTCTATCGCGGCCTGGTCTCGGCCACCGGCTCGGCGGGCACCATCGCCAGCGGCGATTACCTGAAGCAGATCTTCCCCGCGAGCAAGATCGTGGCCTCCGAGGCGCTACAGTGCCCCACGCTGCTCGAGAACGGCTTTGGCGCGCACCGCATCGAGGGCATCGGCGACAAGCACGTGCCCTGGATCCACAACGTGGGCAACACCGACGTCGTCGTCGCCATCGACGACAACGCCGTGGCCAACCTGGCGCGCCTCTTCAACGAGCCCATGGGGCGTGCCTACTTGGTGCGCATGGGCGTGCCCGAGGCCATCGTCGGCCAGCTCGACCTGCTGGGCTTTTCGGGCATCGGGAACGTGCTCTCGGCGTGCAAGCTCGCCAAGTACTATGAGATGACCGGCGACGATATCGTGCTCACCATCCTCACCGACTCGATGGAGCTCTACGGCAGCCGGCTCGAAGAGATGCGCGCCGAGCTCGGCGACTATACCGAGACGCAGGCCGCCGCCGACTATGCCCGCTGGCTCTTGGGCCAATCGACCGACAACATGCTCGAGCTGCGCTACACCGACCGCCGCCGCATCCACCAGCTCAAGTACTACACCTGGGTCGAGCAGCAAGGGCGCAGCTATCAGGAGATCCAGGCCCAGTGGTACGACCGCAGCTACTGGACCGGCTTCCAGGGGCAGGCAGACGAGATCGACACCCTGATCGACGAGTTCAACGCCCGCGTGGGGCTGCTCTAGCAGTTCGCTTGTAGTACGTGAGAGCGTGAAGGGGGACACCTGCCAGGTCTTCCGAGACCCGGCAGGTGTTCCCCTTCACGCTCTCACGTACTACAAGCACGACTAGGTCGTGTTCGCAAACCCCCGTAGCCTAGGGCCTTGTGCCCGTTTCGCGTCGCCACGGCGGCAGATTGGCTGCCAGCAACGCCCACGAAGCCGCCTGCGGCGGCCAAGGGGGGCTAGACTACGGGTTTGCGAACACGACTAGCGCTGCAGGCGGACATCGAGCCGCTTCGGGCCCGGGCAATAGTCCGCATCGTAGGCGAGCTGGGTGTTGTTCTTGAGAATCACGATATTCTGGGCCACAAAGCCGCCCCGGTCGAGGGTGCTGTTGTTCTTCTCCAGGGAGATGGTGCCGTTCGGCGCATAGACTATGCCGCGCAGTGAAGCGCCGTTTTTCTCCACAGTGATATCGCCCTGCTCTGAGAAGAACAGCAGCCCGTCAGAGTATGCCTCCATCGTGTACTGGTTATCTTTCAGGATGATCGAGCCCGTCGCCACGATGGTCACCTTGCCGTGGACCTTGTTGCCATAGACGGTGCAATCGCCGTGCACATAGTACAGGCCGCTCAGCGTCTCGTTGTTCCCCCCAAGCGACATGCTTGTCCGATAGCGGTGATAGCGACCGTCCAGCTCCGCGGCCGTGGCCATCTGGCCGCCCAGGTCAATATCATAATCGGCGATGTTGTACTCCACCGGCCAGCCGGCGGGGGTCACCCGCCTGGGGTTGCCCGCGCTGGGGTTGAAGGTCGTCTTGTGGGGATCGTATATCGGAGGAGCCACGGACTCGCAGATGCCGTTGAAGACATTGTTGTTCTTGCCGAGATCGAGGCTGCCATTAGAGTGCACGTTGCCGGTGTAGACGCCATTGTTCTTGTCCAGATTGATGCTCTGGCCGGCCCACATTACGCAGCCGCCGAGGCACTCATGGGGCCGTTGCGTGACGATGGCCTCGGCCTCAGCGCTGACCTGGACGGTCGAAATGCCCAGGGCCGCCATGAAGAACGTCTTGACCTCTTTGCGCACCGTCACCTGCATGGCGTTCGCGCCTGGTGGCGAGCCCGCTGCGACGTCGGCCACAGGCTGGTTGCCCGGCAGGTAGCGGGCGCTGAAAGCCGTGGCCCCATTCTTTGCGACCGCATACTCTTCGATGCGGCGATAGGTGGCCCGCTGGTCGCCGCCCTCTCCGAGAGCATAAGCGCCGGCCAGTGCGGCGGCATCGGCGGCATTCTGAGCGAGCCGGCGTTCGGCATAGAGGTTCCCGCCATCTATGGTCAAGCCGAGGAAGCCGATCATGGCGACCAGGGCCAGTGCAAAGAGGACCAGCGTCTGGCCGCGCTCGCTCGCCTCGTTGTGAGTCTCTCTGGGCATCGACGACCTCCTCGTGTGCGCTCAAACCCGCTGCGGCGCATGACCGAGTATCAGTCTGTCGCTGCAAGCGCAGGGACTCCTTCAGTGCCCGATGCCGCGGCCAAGAAACGCTGCAGCTAGGGCGCGTCTTGGCTTTGACCACTCTCCTCAGGGGCGCTATACTCCAGTCGCACACCGCCGCGTTCACGCCGGCGAGCGGAGGAGGCCGGGATGGAAATCCGACGCCTGGAAACCATCACCCGCCTGGGCCTGTGGGATTGCGACCTGAGCCCCGACGGCCAGGCCGTGGCCGCCGTCTACCAGGAAGACGAGGGGCCGCGGCTGGGCGTGTGGCGCACCACCGGCTGCGATTGGGTGCGCGAGGTGGCCCTGCCGGGCACGGCCATCGAGGGGCCCATGCTGCCGCAGCAGACCCCCCAGGTGACGTACGCCCGCCCGCGCTTCTCGCCCGACGGTCGCCGCCTGGCCGCCGCACGCAAGGGGGGCGGCGTGACCGTGTGGTCGCTGCCCGATGGGGAGATGGTCCTCGACTATGTCCCCCAGGGCGGCCGCGAGGTGGCCACGCACGCCTTTGGGCCGAGCGGCGAGAGCATTGCCATCGCCCAGGGCAACCGGCTGGAGCTGTGGGGCATCGAGCGCGGCGAGTGGCTGTGGGTGCTCGGGCTTGCCGGCCCCATCGCGAGCATGCGCTCTGCGGCCAACGGCCAGCTCATCGCGGTAGGCCTGCGCTCCGGCGGCGCGGTCGTGGTCGATCTGGAGGCGCGCCACATCGTGGCCGCGCGGCCCGAGATCGCGCAGCCGGTGACGGCGCTGGCCTTCCATCCCAGCGAGCCCCAGTTGCTCGCGGCCACGGCGCCGACCTTCCTCGAGGCCGGCGGCCGCCTCCACCAGGCGGCGCACGGCTGGGCCTACCTCTGGGACTATCGCACCGGCGAGGATGTCGCCCGCATCCCCTGCGACTATCATGCCGCGCTCTTGGGTGGGGGGCGTTTCGTGGCTACGTTGACCGACAACAGCCGCTCGCTGTGGATCTGGCGCATCCCCGAATACGAAGTCGCCGCGCACATCGCCAACGTCGTGCCCGAGGTCATGGTCGACGAAGAGCGGGGCTTTGCGGGCCGCCGGGTCACCCTCACGGCCACGCCGGCCGGCGACGTGCTGGCCGTGGCCGGGCTCAGCCGCCCCTTCTCTGCCGTCGGCGCCCTGCACCTCTACGCCTTTCAGGCCGAAGCCGTGCCGCAATTGTAGAGGGTAGGAGTCACCGCAGAGGCCGCAGAGAGGATGAGTAACATCTCCGCGTCCTCTGCGCCTCCGCGGTGATATCCAGGCCCAGGGAGACAGGATATCGACATGCAACAGAACAGCGACGCCCTCCTCGCCGCCATGCGCGCGCGGCGCAGCATCCGCACGTGGCAGAGCCGGCCCATCCCCCGCGAGCACCTGGAGCGCATCCTCGAGGCGGCCATCTGGGCGCCTTCGGCCGACAACCTGCAGCCATGGCGCTTTGTCGTCTTTCAGGGCGAGCGCAAGCAAGAGCTGGCTGCCCTGCTGCACCGCTTCGCCGCCGGCATGCAGCCGGGCATCAACCCCGTCCTCTGGGTGCACCGGCACGGCATCCGCCGCGCGGCCGAGATGATCGCGCAAGCGGCCGCCGTCGTCACCGCATGGGCGGTCTTTAGCCCCAGCGACGCCGCCGTGCGCCTGGTGGCCAGCGGCGACCTCGCCCCGCTCTTCACCTGGACCATGGTCGTCGAAAGCGTCGCCGCCGCCGTGCAGAACCTGCTCCTCGCCGCCCACGGCCTCGGCCTCGGCGCCGTGTGGCTGGGCTACCCCAACCTCGCCACACGCGAGGTGCACGCCTGGCTCGGCGGCGAAGGCCAGCTCCTGGCCACCGTCGCCCTCGGCTACCCCGCCGAGCAGCCCGCCCCCCGCCGCCGCAAGCCCCTGCCGAGCGTCGTCCGCTGGGAGGGATAGCCGGCTCGATCTGTCATTGCGAGGAGGCCGCAGCCGACGAAGCAATGACAAGCCAAGGTTCTGTGCTTGGCACAGGGTTCGGCGAACCCTGGGGTACTCGCAATGACGGACCGGACCGGTAGAGAGACGGCACGTTTTGACGGCATGCGCAATCCATGATATACTGATATATGAACAGTTGCTCATACGTTCAGAAAGAGGCACAGGATGATGCGCGAGGACCGCTGCGAGGTGACCTACATCGACGAGGAGCGGGTGCGCGCCGTCGCGCCGCACATCGTCGACGGCCTGACCGCCACGCGCCTCGCCGAGCTCTTCCAGGCCCTCGGCGACCCCACCCGCGTGCGCATCATCTCGGCGCTCAGCCAGGCCGAGCTCTGCGTCTGCGACCTGGCCGCCAGCCTGGGCATGAGCCAGTCGGCCATCTCGCACCAGTTGCGCTTGCTGCGTTCCCTTCGCCTGGTGCGACGCGCCAAGCGCGGACGCATGGTCTACTATGCGCTCGACGATGACCACATCCTCGGCCTCTTTACGAGCGGCATGGAGCACGTCACGCACGAGTGAGGTGCCGATTTGCCTACCGCCACCGGTATCTATGACATCGCCCGCGCGCTGCCCAATGCTGCGGGCTGCGAGCAATGCATCAGCCACCTATCGAGCGCGCTCGAGCAGCGCGCTGGGGTGCAATCGGTGCAGTTCTCGCACGAGCGCGACAAGCTCATCGTCGGCTACGACCCCGCAATCATCTCGGCAGAAGACATGGCGAACGCGGTCGACAGCGCCGGCGAGGCCGTGAGCCGCCGCTATCGCCACGAGCGCCTGAACGTCACCGAGATGGACTGCCCCGAGTGCGCGCGCGGCGTGGAGGCGTCGCTCGCCAACATGCCGGGCGTGCAGTCGGCGCGCGTCGAGTTCGCCCTGGGCCAGGTCGAGCTGGCCTACGATGCTGAGCGCGTCGGCCGCGACGAGATCGTCGCCCTGATCCGCGCCCTGGGCTACGACGTGGCCGAGCGTGCGCCCGCCGCGCTGCGCTTCCGCCTCGAGGGACTCGATTGCGCCGAGTGCGCCAAGGGGCTCGAAAGCCTCGTCGCCGGCCTGCCCGGCGTGGCCGGCGCCAGCATCAACTTTGGCGCCGCCACCATCGACGTCCAGGCGACCGGCGGCGACGAGGTGGTGGCCCAGATCACGAGCGCCGTCTCGCGCGCGGGCTACACGGCGCGCCTGGAGGCGGGCGAGGTGGTGCGGCAGCCGCCCCGGCGTGACTTTTGGGCCTTCCTCTTCCGGCAGCGCCGCGGCCGGCGCACCATCGCCGCAGGCGCCCTCACGGCCCTGGGCGCCATCCTCTCGGCCGCGCCCCTGGCGCCCTGGGTAGGCATCGTCTTCTACGGCCTGGCTATCGTCGTCGGCGGCTACGACGTGGCACGCAGCGCCGTGGCCAGCCTGCGCAGCACCTTCGTCATCGACATGAACCTGCTGATGACCATCGCCGTCATTGGCGCCGCCGCCATCGGCGAGTGGAGCGAGGCCGCCGTCGTCATTTTCCTCTTCTCGCTGGGCAACACGCTCGAGGCCTACACCCTCGACCGCGCCCGCGATGCCGTGCACGCGTTGATCGAGCTCACGCCGCAGGAGGCCACCCTCATCCATGGCGACCACGAGGAGCGCGTGCGCGTGGAGGCGCTCCACGTGGGCGACCTGGTGCGCGTGCGGCCCGGCGAGCGCATCCCGGCCGACGGCGAGGTCGCCGCAGGCACCTCGGCCGTCGACGAATCGCCCATCACCGGCGAGGCCGTCCCGGTCGACAAGGCGCAGGGCGACCGCGTCTATGCCGGCACCGTGAGCGGCCACGGTGCGCTCACCGTGCACGTCACCCAGCCGGTCTCCGACAGCGCCCTGGCGCGCATCGTGCGCCTGGTCGAGCAGGCCCAGGCACAACGGGCGCCCTCGCAGCGCTTTGTCGACCGCTTTGCGCGCATCTACACGCCGGTGGTCATCGCCATCGCCGTCGCCATCGCCATCATCCCGCCGCTCTTGACCGGCGCGCCCGCCAACGTGTGGATCCTGCGCGCGCTGACGCTCTTGGTCATCGCCTGCCCCTGCGCGCTGGTCATCTCCACGCCGGTCGCCATCGTCTCGGCCTTGGGCCGCGCCGCCCATGAGGGCGTGCTCGTCAAAGGCGGCGCCTACATCGAGACGCTGGGTGAGGTACAGGCCATCGCCTTCGACAAGACACGCACGCTCACCGTGGGCCAGCCAGTGGTGACCGACATCCTCCCCCTGGGCACAGCGAGCGAAGCCGAGGTGCTCACACTGGCCGCCGCGCTCGAGCGCAACTCGGAGCACCCGCTGGCCCAGGCCGTGGTACGCGAGGCACGCCATCGCGGCATCTACCCGCCGCCGGCCGCCGATTTCCAGGCGCTGCCCGGCCGTGGGGCGCGCGGCGTGGCGCAGGGAACGACCTTCACCATCGGCAACCGCTCGCTCTTGGCCGAGTGCCTCACCATCCCGCCGCAGGTCGAGGCGCGCCTGCTCGACCTGGAGCGCGAGGGCAAGACCGTCTTCGTCCTCGGCCGCTGCGAACCCGGCGACCGTAGGGGCGAGGTTTCCTCGCCCCATCACCGTGGCGGCGAGGAGCCCCCACCCAACGGGGGCGAGGAGACCTCGCCCCTACGGGGCATCATCGCCGTGGCCGACCGGGCGCGGCCCGAGGCCCGCGAGGCGGTCGCCAGCCTGCGCCAGGCCGGCATCCGGCACACGGTCATGCTCACCGGCGACAACCCCGCCACCGCGGCCGCCATCGCCCGCGAGCTCGGCATCGACGAGGTGCGCGCCAACCTGCTGCCCGAGGACAAGGTCGGCGCCATCGCCGGCCTGCTGGCCAAGTACGGCTCGGTGGCCATGGTGGGCGACGGGGTCAACGACGCGCCGGCGCTGGCGCGCGCCACCGTCGGCATCGCCATGGGCGCCGCTGGCTCCGACGCCGCGCTCGAGACCGCCGACATCGCCCTCATGGGCGACGACCTCGCCAAGGTGCCCCGCACCCTGCAGCTCAGCCGGCGCACCCTGGCCGTTATCCGCCAAAACATCGGCTTCTCGCTCGCCGTCAAGTTCGCCTTCGTGGCTCTGGCCGTGCTCGGCATCGCCACTCTGTGGAGCGCCGTCTTTGCCGACGTCGGCACGTCACTCATCGTCACGCTGAACGGCATGCGTCTGGCGCGCCGCTAGTACTACAACCGTATTTGGCGCTGCCACTGCTGACCTTCCGGGTAGCTGCCGGCTGACACGCTCCGCATCCGCCCCTTGGGCGCAGGCATACCTGCGCGGGCACATACCGTCGTGCGCCCGGATCGCGTGCCTTGCCACACAAGCACGGTTGCCGTACTAGAGGCGATGTGCGTACGTGTGCGAATCGTTGACAAAGTGACATGAATATGCTAAGATAGAACAGAACGCACACCTACGCAATCGTACCTTGGGGCAGGGCCAATGTTGAGAGAAGAGCGCCGTCGCGAGATTGTGCGCCTCATCGACGCCGGCGGGCGCGCCACCGTCGCCGACCTCGCGCAGCGTTTTGGCGTCGCCGAAATGACCATCCGCCGCGACCTGGATGACCTCGACGCGCAGCAACTGCTACGGCGCATCCATGGCGGGGCGCTGCGTTGCGAACGGCCGGCCCACGCCGAGCCGCCGGTATTGGAGCGTGTGCGGCAGCAGGCGGGGGTCAAGCGGCGCATCGCGCTCGCTGTGGCCGCGATGGTGCGCGAAGGCGAGGCGATCTTTATCGGCTCGGGCACGACGGCGCTGGCGGTGGCCGAAGCGTTGGTGGGCCGTACCAGCCTGACGGTCGTCACCAATGCCCTCACAGTGGCCGAGGCCCTGGCCTGCGCCCCCTCGATCACCGTCGCCGTCGTCGGTGGCTTCCTGCGGCATAGCGAGCTCTCGCTCATCGGGCACCTGGCCGAGGCCGCTCTGCGCGATATCAAGGTCAGCAAAGTCATTATGGGCATCGCCGGCATCGACGTCCAACACGGCCTGAGCAGCGAGCACCTGCAAGAGTTGATGACCGACCGGGCCATCCTGAGCATCAGCGACACTGTGATCATCGTCGCCGATCATACCAAGTTCGGGCACATCGCGGCGAGCCGAACAGCGCCAGTGACTGCGGCGACGATAGTTGTGACCGACAGCGAGGCTCCCGCCGACATTGTAGCCGAGTTGCGCAGCGCAGGGATCCAGGTCGTCCTGGTCTAAAGATTCCCTGCGCTGCCAAAGAGACAGTCAAAGGGAGCATCGAGATGAGGCCGGGAAGCTACACCTATCGCGAGATCGTCGGTCAGGACGAAGCCTGGGCGGCTACGCTGGCCGCGGCGGCAACCGAGGGCGCGGCCTTGCGTCCATGGCTGGCCAGGCCGCGCGCCGAGGTGGCCTTCACCGGTTGTGGCTCGACCTACTATCTGTCTGTGACGGCGGCTGCCACGTGGCAGGCTGTGACCGGCACGCCGGCGCGGGCCTTCCCTGCCTCCGAGCTCTGGCTCTACCCCGAACTGGCGCTCCCCAGGTCGCCCTCGCTCCTGGTCGCGGTCTCGCGCTCTGCAGAAACGACCGAGACCTTGCGCGCCGTGGAGGTATATCGCCGGCGGGCGGGCGATGACGTGCTCGCGGTGAGCTGCTATGCCGGGCGGCCCCTCGTTGCCGCTGCGAGGCACGCCCTCGTGGCGCGGGGCGCGGAGGAGCAGAGCGTCGCGCAGACGCGCTCGTTCTCCAGCATGCTGCTGCTCACCCTCTACGCGGCGCTCCTGGCCGCCGGCCGGGATGCAGCGCTGCGCGATATCGAGGCCCTCCCCGCCCTGGCCGCGCGGCAGGTCGCCACCTACGGGCCGCTGGCCGAACAGCTCGGCCGCGACCAGGGCATCCAGCGCTTCGCCTTCCTCGGCTCGGGCGTGCGCTACGGCCTGGCCTGCGAGGCCATGCTCAAGATGAAAGAAATGAGCCTCTCCGCCTCCGAGGCCTTTCACTTGCTCGAGTTCCGCCACGGGCCGAAATCGGTCGTCGCGCCCGACATGCTCGTCGTGGGGCTCCTCAGCCAGAACGCGCGCGAGCAGGAGGCGGCCGTGCTGGCCGAGGTGAGGGAGATGGGCGCGCAGACCCTTGTGCTCGCCGAGGACAGAGGCGCCGCACCGCTGCCCGCCGACTATACGGTCTACCTCGAGTCGGGCCTGCCCAACGACCTGCGCGGGCCGCTCTACCTGCCCACACTGCAGCTCCTGGCCTACCACCGTGCCATGGCGAAAGGGCTCAATCCCGACGCGCCGCGCAACCTGAGCAGCGTCGTCTACCTGTAAGCCTGTCCGAAAAGTCGCAGCCTAGCCCCTTGTGGGCGTCGTTCCTTATCCTCGCCCCGTGGAATGATTGTTGCCGCAGCCGTCTAGGGAAGCCCGATCTACGCGGGGTCGGCCCGCCGGTCCCCGCGCGAGGTGAAGCACATGCGTACCCTGCAGGAGACGATTGCCCGCATCATCGAACTGCGCGAGAACGGCCAGGCGTAGCTCACGCTCCTCGCGACCTGCCCCAACTCGGCGGCGGTGCTCGAAGCGGCGGTCCAGGTCGCGGCAGCCAACAACGCCCCCATGCTCTTCGCAGCCACCCTCAACCAGGTCGACCGCGACGGCGGCTACACCGGCTGGACGCCCGCGACCTTTGTACGCGAGATGGAGGGCTACCGGCGCAAGTACGGCTGCCGCAGCGCCCTCTACCCCTGCCTCGATCACGGCGGTCCCTGGCTCAAAGACAGCCATGCCGCCGCCCACCTCTCGCTGGCCGAGACAATGGCCGAGCTCAAGGCCTCGCTGACCGCCTGCCTCGAGGCCGGCTACCAGCTCCTGCACCTCGACCCGACCGTCGACCGCGAGCTCGCACCCGGCCGGCCGCTCGCCATCGAAGCTGTGCTCGAGCGCACCGTCGAGCTGGTGGCCCACTGCGAGGCCGAACGGCAGCACCGGCGGCTGCCCCCCGTCTCCTACGAGGTGGGCACCGAGGAAGTGCACGGCGGCCTGGTAGATTTCGATACTTTTTGTGCCTTTGTGCGCGGGTTGCGAGTGCGCCTGGATGCGGCGGGCCTGGGCGATACCTGGCCTTGCTTCATCGTCGGCAAAGTGGGCACCGACCTGGGCAACCCGGTCTTCGACCCCGCGATCGCCGGCCGCCTCTACGGCATCGTGGCCCCCCTGGGCTCGCTCGTCAAAGGGCACTATACCGACTGGGTGGCCAACCCCGAGGCCTACCCCGCCAGCGGCATGGGTGGCGCCAACGTGGGGCCCGAGTTCACCGGCGAAGAGCTCCTGGCACTGGCCGAGCTCGCCGCACGTGAGTCCGACATGTTGCGTGGCCGCAGCGGGCGAGCGCGCTCGGGCATCATGGAGGCGTTGCAGGCGGCGGTGGTCGAGTCGAACCGCTGGCAGAAGTGGCTGAGACCCGAGGAGAAGGACGTCGCCTTTGCCGAGCTGTCGCCGGCGCGCCGCACCTGGCTGGTGCAGACCGGCGCCCGCTACGCCTGGACCGACCCGCGCGTGCTCGAGGCCAGGCAGCGGCTGTACGAGAATCTGGCGACCGCCATGGCCGACCCGCACCAGGCCGTCGTCGACCGCATCGCCCGCGCCATGGAGCGCTATGTCACTCACTTTCACCTTTTCGATGCACAGCGCCTGCTGCAAGCCTCGCCGTGAGTGGGTGATGTGCGGTCCTGTGCGAATCATTGACAAAGTCACAAAAGGACGCTAGACTGAAAGAAGATCAACCGCATTGTACAGGATGCACCATCAGGCCTGGATCAGAGGGAAGCCGTGCAACTGTCGACCATGTTGACTGCAGAGACCGTGCGCGCCCAAATCCGCGTCGCTTCGTGGGAGGAGGCTTCCAGGGCTGCCGGGAACCTCTTGGTGGCGGCCGGCAGCGCTGAGCCCCGCTACGTTGACGCCATGATGGATGTGCTCCGCGAGATGGGCCCCTACGCCGTCATCGCACCGGGCATTGTCCTGCTTCACGCCCGCCGGGAAGATGGGGTGCGCCAGCCCTGCCTGGCGCTCGTCACCCTGGCGACACCGGTGCCCTTTGGCCATCGCGAGAATGACCCCGTCGACCTCGTCGTGGCCCTGGGTGCCGTCGATAAGCACGCGCACGTCGCCGCGCTGCAGGAGCTGGCCAGGCTCCTGGGCGACGAGGCCGCGCTGCAGCGCATCCGAGCCGCAGAGAACGACCGCGACCTACTCCTCGCCGTGCGACCGCAAGAATCCGGCATCTAGCGGCCTGTCAGAGTGTTGTATCCTATAGGGGTCCAAAGGAGACGAGAATGCGCATCGCCACGCTGTGCGGCATGGGGTTCGGCACCAGCATGATGCTCAAGCTCTTTATCGACGACATCCTCAAAGCCGAAGGCATCAAGGCTGAGGTCATCCCCTGGGACCTGGGCACGTTCAAGGGGCAGCAGGCCGATATTATCGTCGCCGCCATGGACATGGAAATGCACCTCAGGAGCACGACCGCGCGCGTGGTGCTGATCCGTAACCTGGTCGACAAGGCTGAAATCAGGACCAAGGTCGTCGCCGCCATCCGCGAGCTGCAGGGTGCGGCAGGCAGCGCCTAGCAGCCTGCCGGAGAGGAAACCTGTCGCCCTCAGCATCCTGGCGATAGCCGGGCTATGAGCGTTGCTGCTGCCCGGCTCTGAGCCAGGTGGGGTTTTGGCGGGTTGGTTGGCCCTGCGGGCGCGCCAGGGGTGCCCGCAGGGCCAACCAACCCGCCAAAACCCCACTACAAAGGAGGTGATCGCCCGGAAAGATCGGCAACCCCTGTCGGTTCGGCTACGGATTCGCGTCTGACGTCGGATTGTGTACCGCGCCCTGTGGGCCAATTCCCAGAGAAGGGGGCTATGCCATGGCAGTCTTTGCCTTCATCATCCAGTTAGTCCAGATCCCAGCCGTCGTGCTGGGCCTCATCGCGCTCATCGGCCTCCTGATGCAGCGCAAGCCGGCCGGCGAGGTGCTGAGCGGCACCCTCAAGACGATCCTCGGCCTGCTCATCATGAGCGTCGGCATTGGGGCGCTCATCAACGCCCTGATCCCCATCCAGGCGATGTTCGAAGCCGGCATACCGGCCGCCGGCTTCCAGACTTTTGTGACCTTTGACGAGGGCGTGGTCGGCGCCGTCCAGGCCAAAGCCGGCGAGGTCGGCGCCGCCATCGGCTGGACGATGCTCTTCGGCTACATCGTCCACATCCTGCTCGCTCGCTTCACCAAGTTCCGCTACATCTACCTGACCGGCCACATGATCTGGATCCACGCCGGCGCCTTTGCGATCCTCTTCTACTCCTTCGGCCTGCCGCTACCCTTGGTCGTTATCCTGGCCTCGATCGTCGACGGCGCCTACATGACCTTTGCCCCGGCGCTCGCCCAGCCGTTCATGACCAAGATCACGGGCAGCGATGCCATCGCCTTCGGACACGGCCAGACGAGCCTCGCCGTGATCGGCGGCTGGATCGGCAAGCTCATCGGCAACCCCAAGGAATCGGCCGAAGACATGAAGGTGCCCGAGGGCCTCAACTTTTTCCGCGACATGGCCATCTCCATCTCGTTGGTCATGCTGCTCGTGACCCTGATCGGGGCCGTCCTAGCCGTGATCCAGAAGGGCGTGCCTGCCTTCGAGGCCGACATCAGCGGCGGCCAGCAGTGGCTGGTCTTCTCCATCCTGCAGGCGTTGGGCTTCACCGCCGGCGTGCTGGTGCTGCTCCAGGGCGTGCGCATGCTGATCGCCGAGATCGTCCCCGCCTTCAAGGGCATCGCCGAAAATCTCATCCCGGGTGCCAAGCCCGCCCTCGACTGCCCGGTGATCTATCCCTTCGCCCCCAACTCGCTCATCATCGGCCTGATCTCGGGCACCATCGCGCAGGTGCTGGCCATGGCGCTCCTGGCGCTGATGCGCTGGCCGGTGCCCCTGCCCAGCATGATCGCGGCCTTCTTTGCCAGCGGCACCGGCGCCATCTTTGGCAATGCCACCGGCGGCCGGCGCGGCGCCTGGGCCGGCGGCTTCCTGTGGTGCTTCCTGGGCTGGTTCATCATCAGCTTTGCCTACAAATTCGGCGTGTTCGGTGACCTCGCCGCCATGGGCGCGGTCAACCTGGGCTTCACCTGCCCCGATGCCATCTTCCCCGGCATCGTGATCTGGCTCGTCGCCAAGCTCTTCGGCGTCTAGTTCTCTCCGCGAGTGGGTCGAGGAGGGTCTCCCCTCCTCGACCCCTCTGGAACACCGGTCAAGTATTCGTATAGACGACGTAGCCTAGCCCCCCTTGGCCGCCGCAGGCGGCTTCGTGGGCGTCGGAGGGCGATGATTCGGCCGTCTGGGGGCCTTCGCAGGAGTACTTGACCGTTGTTCTAGGGGCGCGTTCAGAGGTCAGATTCTCAAAGACTGGGGCAGGATCTCACCGCTGAGACGCCACGTGCAAGCACAGGGGGGCGCAGAGGTTGTGGGGCTCCACCGCGGGCCGATGCTCCGTGCGAGCACGGAGGGCGCAGGCCTCACCGCCACCGCCTCCGCGTTCTCTGCGCCTCCGCGGTCGATATCCTCGTCGGTCTGAGGCCAAGCTTCGCTAGATGGGCAGGAGATTCCGGTGCGCACACTCATCTTCGGGGGCACGCTGCTGACGCCCGAGCAGACCCTACCGGACCACACGCTCGTGATCGACGGTCCGCAGATTGCGGGCATCGAGCCCCAGCCTCTGCGTGGCGGCGGCGCAGGCGAGCAGATGATCGACGCTCGCGGGCTGTGGGTCATCCCCGGCCTCATCGACGTCCACATTCATGGCTCGAGCGGCCACGATGTCATGGAGGCCACGCCCGAGGCCCTGCACAGCATGGCGCGCTTCTTGGCGCGGCACGGCGTGACGGCCTACTTCCCCACCACCTGCGCCGCCTCGTCGCAGGCCACCTGGGCCGCCATCGAGAACGTGGCGCGCTGCCCCCAGCCGGCCGACGGCGCCCAGCACCTGGGGTTGCACCTGGAGGGCCCCTACGCCAACCCGGAGCACAGGGGCGCCCAGCCGCCCGAGCAGTTGCGGCTACCAGATCCCGACGAATACGCGGCCTGGTTGGCGAATAAGGCTGTGCGCCTTATCACCATCGCACCCGAGCTGCCGGGCGCGCTGGACCTGATCGAACGCGGGGCCAGCCAGGGCATCAAGTTCGCCGTGGGCCACAGCGGGGCCAGCTACGAGCAGATGCTGGCGGCGGCCGACCGCGGCCTGCAACAGGCAACCCACACCTTCAACGGCATGCTTGGTCTGCACCACCGCGAGCCCGGCACCGCCGGCGCCGTCCTCGCCGACGAGCGCATCTACGCCCAGGTCATCGCCGATGGGGTCCACCTGCACCCGGCCGTGGTCAAGGTGCTGATCCGGGCCAAGGGGGTCGGGCGGACCATCCTGATCACCGACGGCATGCGCGCCACCGGCGTGGGCGACGGCGAGTACGACTTGGGTGGGCAGGCGATCAGGGTTGAGGGTGGCATCGCCCGCACCGCCGCGGGCGGCCTGGCGGGCAGCACCCTCACCCTCGATGCCGCAGTGCGCAACGCCATGCGCTTCGCCGGCCTCTCGCTGGCCGAGAGCGTGGCCATGGCCAGCGCGGTGCCGGCCGAGGCCATGGGCCTGGCAGGCCGCAAGGGCTGCCTGGCGCCGGGCGCCGACGCCGACGTGGTGCTGCTCGACGCCAATCTCCACGTCCGCCTCACCATGATCGCCGGGCACATTGTATACCGACAAACAGACTAGTAGTCTAGTGCATTGATTTTGATGGGCTCCGGCGCCCACCAAGCCGCCTACGGCGGCCAAGGGGGGCTAGGCTACGCCCATCAAACTCAATGCGGCGATCCGCTAGGGGGATAGACTATCATGCTAGCCGACAAGTATCTCGACCACGCGTTTGAGCTGCTCCAGAGCCTGCGCGAGACACAGATGGAAAACATCGAGAAGGCCGCTGAGCTCATCGCTCAGGGTTATGTCGATGGCCACACCTTCTACGCCTGGGGCGGGCCCCACTCCTCGCTGCCCGTGCAGGACATCTTTGACCGGGCCGGCGGCTCCCCGCTCGTCAACCTGGTGATCACGCCCGGTCTCTCCTATGAGGATGGGCCGATCAAGATCGGCACGCAACTCGAGCGCCTGGAGGGCTATGGCCGCGAGTTCTTTGCGCAGATCGGCGCCGAGGCGGGCGATACCATCTTGCTGGTCTCCACCTCGGGGCGCAACCCCTTCCCCATCGAAATGGCCCTGGCGGCCAAAGAGGCGGGCCTCAAGGTCATCGGCATGACCTCCCTGGCCTACTCCAAGGCCTTCCCCTCGCGGCATCACTCCGGCGCCAAGATGTACGAGTACTGCGACGTCATCCTCGACAACCTGACCCAGCCGGGCGATGCCTCCATTGTCGACGAGCGGCTGCCGCAGAAGGTGGGCCCCACCTCCGGCTGGATGGGCATCGTCATCCTGCAGACGCTGATGGTCGCCGTCGCCGAGCACCTGCTGGCCAAGGGGGTCACCCCGCCGATCTACCTGGCCGGCAACGTCGACAAGGACGAGCAGTACAAGCAGGCGCTGGCCACGCTCGTCAACGAGAACCGCACCCGCTTCGGCGGCATCCACTCGCCCATGAAAAAGCGCGGCCGCTAGGCTGGGTGGGTTCGTAGTGCGGGAGAGTCAGCGGGCGGGCCTGCACAGCTCCGAAGGCTGTGCAGGCCCGCCCGCTGACTCTCCCGCACTACAAGCACGTGGCAGCAGCAGTATCGGGATGCACCCTGAGCACGGCCCTGGCTCGCCTCCTGCAGCACGGCATGGTACAATGGCAGGCGAACTGGTGCATCGCTTTGCACGGAGGTACGATCGATGTACTCCTTCACCTCGCTCGAGATCGCCGGCTACCGCGGCGAGCCGCTGCCGCACACCTTCCTGCGCCAGGCCGAGGAGACGCGCCACCTGGGCGTCATCTTCCCCGGCTGGGGCTACACCGCCGACCGTCCCGTCCTCTACTACCCCGGCCTGCTGCTCCTCGACCGCGGCGCCGACCTCTTGCGCGTAGAGTACAACTATGTACGCCGGCCCGACTACTTGGCAGCCACCGAAGCAGAGCGGGAGGAGTGGCTCATCGCCGACGTCAGCGCCGCGCTGGAGGCTGGGCTCGCCCAGCGCGCCTACAGCGAGGTCACGCTCGTCGGCAAGTCCATCGGCACCCTGGCCATGGGGCACCTCCTCGCGGGCCAGCCGCGCCTCGAGGGGGCGCGTGCCCTCTGGCTGACGCCACTCCTGCGCAACGAGCGCCTGCTCGAGCAGATCGGCCGCTGGGGCGGGCGCAGCCTCTTCGTCGCCGGCACGGCCGATCCGCACTATGACCCAGCCCGCCTGGAAGCGGCGGTCGCGGCGACGCACGGCCGCCAACTGCGCATCGACGGCGCCGACCACAGCCTCGAAATCGCCGGCAACACCCTGCAGACGGTCGAGGCCATGCTCAAGGTCGTGCGCGCGGTGGAGATGTTCTTGACCACACAGACATGAGGATCACGAGCGGGCTTTGGAGCACGGAGTGTTCATGAGCGCGACGCTCACCACCACGCAGGAAAACGCCCACAAGGGGCTAGGCTACGCACGCGCGGGCGCTATTTTCGGATCAGGACACGAAGGAGAGTCGCTGCTCAGCGCGAGGCCTGCTCTGATGGACGCGGCCGCACCACTCCTTGCCCACCTGTGACATGGGCAGAACCTCCTCTCCCATGGCGACTGCCCTTCGCGTGCTTCGCGCCGCTTCGTGTCCTTCGTGCTCCAAACGCCCTGGAATCTTGATACCTTGGTAGTAGAATCATTTGTACTGTTGGTAGATGGTCCACAGAAGGGAGCCTCGCCATGCCCGAACAGCAACTGCTCTACCTCTCGCAGGCCGATGTGCGGGCGGTCGGCCTGGCCATGCCCGAGATCATCGCCGCGCTCGAAACTGCCTTTCGTGAGCACGGCGAGGGCCGCGGAGATGCCGCCCAAGCCGGGCGTGCACTCGCAACCCGATGCCTTTATCCACGCCATGCCGGCCTACATCCCCGCGCTGCACGCCATCGGCGTCAAGTGGGTCAGCGGCTACCCGCAGAACCAGGCGCGCGGCCTGCCCTACATCAGCGGCCTGCTCATCCTCAACGACGAAGAGACCGGCCTGCCCCTGGCGGTGATGGACTGCTCCTGGATCACCGCCCTGCGCACCGGCGCCGCCACGGCGCTGGCGGCCACGTACCTGGCGCAGTCCGAGTCGGAGACGGTGGACGTCTTGGGCTGCCCATGGCCTGCAACCTGGGGTTCGCCCTCGACGACATGGCCGTGGCCCCCATCGTCTACAAGCGCGCTGGAGAAGGGCCTCGGCACCTGGCTGCCGCTGTAGTTCGCCCTTGGCGACTGTGCAGTGGCAGGCGCCATCCGGGTCTGACGCTTCGCGCGTGACCGGAACGGAACCTTAAGGTGGGGTTTGGGTGGGTTGGTTGGTCTTGCCGGCTGCCCCTGGCGCGCCCGCGGGCGCGCCAGGGGCAGCCGGCAAGACCAACCAACCCACCCAAACCCCCTCCGGGCTGGGGCCGGGCTGACGCGGAGCATGGCACCCGGCGACTATCCGCATAATCTTCTACGAGAGCGGCTTGACCAGGCGCACCAGCCCGCTGTAGCCGGTGGCGCGCTGCAGGCGACGGCTCCGCGCCACCTGCTCGACGCGGTAGCCCACGCGTACGTACAGCGCCCGCGCCCGCTCGTTCTCGATGAACGCGTCGAGCGCCAGGCGCCGGCAGCCGGCTTCGCGCGCCAGCCCCTCGGCCAGCGCCAGCAACTGCGTGCCGAGGCCCCGTCCGCGCGCCTCGGGCAGCACGGCCAGGTGGCCGATGTAGAAATCGTCGCGCGCCACCGGCGCCATCACCTGCATCAGCGTCGAGCCGTGCCAGGCCATGCGCAGCACCTGCCGCAGCCCCACACGCCGCAAGAGCAGCCGGCCGGTCGCCAGCTCGGCGCCCAGCATCGTCGCCGCCGGGTAGGCCACGAGCAAGCCCTGCACCGCGCCGCCGGCCGCGGCCACGTAGCCCCACTGATAGCTGAAGAGGTGCCCCGGGTGCGGCCAGAGCTCCGCGAGCAGCCGCTGCGTCGCCTCGGGCGGCAGCGCCAGGCCGTAGCTGGCCGCCTCGGGGCCGCTGAGCAAGATCAGGTGCGCGCCGATGGCGGCGTCGTCGGGGCGAGCGGGACGCATATTATGCATCCAATGCGGCAATCTGGCAGCAGGTGAATTGACGAAAAGGGGTTGCGAGCAGGTTAGTGTCGAGGTCAAGATAGCACAAGCGTATCACCAAAGATCACGCCTCACTTGTCCTCATCGGCCTCACGTGGCTCGGTCAGCAGCCTGATGCCATCGAGAATCTGCCGCACGCGCCTGGAAGAGAGCGTGCCGATCTTCTCGCCCAGATGCGCCTTATCCACAGTAAAGATCTGCGAGACGTTGACCACACTCTGCCTGGGAAGGCTGGCCTCGCCCAATTCGAGCAGCACGTTGCCGGGCGCATCGGCACGTCTGAGGTTCGACGTGAGGGCACAGACAACCACGGTACCGATCCGGCTGTGGTTGAAGAGGTTGTTCTGGACAACGACGTGGGGATGGCGATAGCCGGGCGCGGAGCCGGCAGGGTCATCGAGATCCACCCAGCAGACGTCGCCCTGATCGATCACCATTCTCCCTCGACGATCTGCCGGTGTTGCCGGCGCATTCGCCGTTGCAGCGACTGCTCTATCGCATCCGGGCCGTCTTCGTAGGCGGCGTTGATCCTGTCCAGCAGTTGCCGGTTCTCGCGCCGCCGGATATACTCCTCGAGCGCCAGCACGAACAGGCGGCTGCGCGAGACTCTCATCTCGCGGGCCAGCGCCTCGGCCCGCTCCAAGAGCGGCTCCTCGATCGAGACTGCAGTCTTGACATTGGCCATTGCGGTCATACCTCCATTCATACCATCAGTATAACGTCATGGCCTACCATTGTCAATACCATACAGCCTCAGGCCAGCCAGCCCTTGAACCGCCCTGCCCACCAGCGGCCCAGGCCCAAGGTGTCTCCCGCCCGCGATGCCGCGAGCGCCAGCAGCGTGAGCGCATAGATGATGTGATCGTCGATGAGCGGGTTCTGGGCCGGCGGCAGGTGCGACGACCAGAGCAGCAGCATCAAGAGTGCGCCGCCATAGCCCGCAAGGCGCATGGCGATGCCCAGGATGAGGGCGATGCCCAGGCCGAGCAGCCCGAACATGAACAGCACGTCGACCCAGGCCGCGCCGGCCATGCTCTGGTAGATGCCGCTCAGCGGGCCGGCCGTCGCGCCTTTGAGGTAGCCCAGGGTCGGTGAGCCCCCGGCCAGCCACGACTTGCCGGCCGGCGTCGCCAGGCCCAGGCCAAAGAGCTTGTCGAGAAAGGCCCACAGGAAGAGCCAGCCGAGCGCGATGCGCACCGCCGCCCAGAGGGTACGTGCCTGTCGTTCCATTGCCTGAACCTCCACCATTTGTGCGATCGATCGGGGCAGGCCCATGGCTGTCGGGAGAGCCTGCCCCGCACGGCGTCCCGAGCGCCGTCGATTGATGCCAAGCTGTCACCTCGAGCCGCCCCATCAGCCCCACCCTCCGGCGGCGCGGGAGCCGCTTCTGCTGCTTCTGGTAGGCGGGCTCAGCCGGCACCCTGTGCCGAAGGGAATCATCGCCCTTCCTGCGCAAGCTCGGCGGCCATCTCATCCACCTCGTGCCGGCCCTTGGCCAGCCAGGCTGCTTCGTCGCCGCTCAGGATCTCCAACAGCCGCTGGAACTCGCCGACGTGCATGCGCTCCTCATTGGCCACGTCCGTCAAAACGCGTTTGGCGAGCGGATGGGCGGTCACTTCGGCGTAGGCCATGTAGAGATGGATGGCCTCGTGTTCGGCGGCGATGCTCTGGCGAATAGCACGGATCAGCTCCTGCATCGCCATCTCGCGCCCCAGCGCTTTGCCGCTGTATGGGTTGAGAAACTCGGCCATATGTCTGTCTCCTTGTGCAGTGCAGCATCAGCCTGATACGCATGATGGCGCGCTAGAACAACTCGATCTCCTTCGTGCTCTCCCACAGCCCGTGGATGTTGCAGAACGCCAGGGCGTGCAGGGTGCCGGGCTGGGTGATCTTGAGCGTGGCCGAGGTCGCATAGTGGCTGTAGACGGGTCCCTGGTTCGCGCCGGCGGTCGCCTCGCCGTGGGCGTTGAACTCGAAGCGGTCCACCTCATAGATGAACTTGGCACCCTGGGGCTGGAAGTAGAGCGCAATCCAGCGGATGTGGTGCTCGGTGGTGTTGGGATGGGCGTTCTCGCTGCCGAGCGTGAGCCCGACGGTGAAGAGCTCGCCCGCTTTGACCCGCTCTGGGCATGCGATCGCGGGCGCGTGCTTCTCCAGCTTCCAGTCGGCATGCTGAACGTGCTCACCGAGTGTCGCCATGGCTTCTCCTCCTCTTGCCTGTTTGGCTCTCCGATTTGACCGCGCTGGGCCAGTGCCTGGTTCGACACTCATAGTATGGCATAGATTATGGATGGCAGATGCAGCATCGGGTTGGAGGGCCCGTCGGCGACAGTTGGGGATAGTTGGGGTACGGTTGCAGAGAGGCAGTTGGTATCGTTGATGGGTTAGCCGCATCGTGGCCGCCTACGGGCGGCCACGATGCGGCTAACCCATCAACTCACGGGGCACTGGGCAGCCAGACGGAAAAGGTGCTGCCGCGGCCCTTCTCGCTGGCAACCTCGATGCGGCCGCCATGATCGTGTACGATGTTGCGGCAGACGTAGAGCCCCATGCCTACGCCGTCCGACTTGGTCGTAAAGAAGGCCTCGAAGAGGTGGCCCAGGGTCTCTTCATCCATGCCCTCGCCAGTGTCGGCGATCGTCAGTGTAACCCCGGGCGGCTCCTGCTGCAGGGTCGCCGCGAGATGCAGTTGCCCGCCATGGGGCATGGCGTCGATGGCGTTGAGGATGATGTTCAGCAGCACCTGCGAGATTTGGTCGCGCGCCAGCATGAGCCGGGGCAGCTCCGCCTGGGCCTGCCAGACGACGGCGATGCGGCGATCGCTGCACTTGCGGGCCGTCAGGGTCAGCACGCCGTCCACGAGCGTAGCCAGGTCGGCCAACTCGCGCTGCCCCCACTGCGGGCGGCGCTGCAGGTCGCGCAGGTGCGACACGATGTCGGCCGCTCGCCGCAGCTCCGCAAGCGCCACATCCAGGTAGCGGTCGGCGCTCTCGCCATCGGCCAGCGCCTCCCTGGCCAACCCCAGGCAACCCAAGACCGATTGCAGCGGATTGTTGATCTCGTGCGTCAGCGAGGCCGCCAGGCGGCCAACGATGTCCAGTTTCTCGGCCTGGATCAGCGCTGCCTCGGCCCGCTTGCGCTCAGTGATATCACGGATGATCATGCTGGTGCGCTGGTTGCCGTTCGGGTCGCGGAAGAGGGCGGAGGCGACCTCACAGAGCAGCCGGGACCCATTGCGGTGGATCAGAAGGAGCTCTTCGCTGAATTTGCCGGTGTGCGACCTCTCCTCGAGGGCCGGCGCCAGCCGGGGGTCCGACTGGTCGAAGAGGCCATCCCTGCCCAGGGCGCGGATCTCGGCTTCTGTGCGCCCCAGAATGCGGCAGGCGGCCGGGTTGGCCGCGTCGATGCGCCCATCCGGCGCCGACACGAGGATGCCATCGACGCTGTTCTCGTAGATGGTGCGGTACTGCTCCTCGCCGGCCCGCACCTCCTCCGTCCTGCGCGCCACGAGAGTCTCGAGCTCGTCATTGTGGCGCGCCAGCCAGGCCAGCAGGCGCGATTGCTGCAGGGCCACGGCCAGCTCGCTCGCAATCTCGCGCAGGATCTCGATATCCTCATCCGAAGGGCGACCGTTGGCGGCCAGCCCCAGGTTCAACGAGCCGAGCAGCTCGCCGCGCACCATGAGCGGGAGGCTGACAAAAGCACGCCCTCCCTCGGCGCGCAGCGCCTCGAGCCAGGGCGATACCTGGTCCAGCGAGCCCAGGCTCTCGGCGACATAGGCTTCGCCCCGCTGGAGGACGTCGAGGAACCAGGCGCCGCCCAGCGAGCCACGCCAACCGGCGGGCATGCTGGGCACGATCTCCGGCGTCACCGCAGCCAGGGCCAGCTCGTTCCGCTCCCAGTCGAAGAGCGCCACGCTGGCCCGAGCGACGGGCACCAGCTCGCGCAGGTGGCGGAGCACGCCGGCAGCCGTCTCCTCTACCGATTGTGCGCCCAAGATCGCCTGCTCAGCCTGATGCAGCAGGCGCAGGCGCTCGGCCAGGCGGTCGCGTGCCTGGCGCACACGCTCGCGCTCGGTGACGTCGAGCAGCGAGAACACCAGGCCCTGCACAGAGCCATGCCCGTCCTTGATCGGCACCAGGGTCCAATCCCAATAGGTGGTGCCCAGTTCTGGCCGATCGCGATAGACGAACGGCTTGGCGACAAAAGTCGCCGGCTCGCCGCTATCCCTCACCCGCGCAAAGATGGCCTCGTTCTCGGCATTGGGGAAGAGGTCAAAGTGGTTGCGGCCAATCAGTTGCTCCCTGGTGTAGCCCGAGCCCTGGGCATAGGCCGCATTGACCGTGACAAAGCTGAACTGGGGATCGAGATAGGCGATGTGCACGTGCGTGGTGTCGAGGATGGTCCACAGCAGCTCGCAGCGCGAGCTAGGGGCCGCAGGGTACGCCAGCGGCTGCGCGGCCCGCGAGGGCTGGCCGCTTTCGGGGGCCGCCGGCCGCTCGTTGCTCCAACAGCGCTCGCCCAGCGCCTTTTGCAGCTCCGCCCAACCGGCATCGAGCGTCTGCCGGGCCTGAGCCCAGGCGCCGGCCGCCGTGCACCCGGAGCTGGCGAGGAGGCGCAGGCCGGCGAGGCTCTCCTGCACCTCCGCGAGCCTCTGGTTGATGAGGTCTGCGGGCACCATTCCCCCTCTTCACTCGATACAGTCCGCGATAGCCCCAAGGCCGCACAGCAGTACTTTGATGATAACCTGGCACGGGCGTCATGTCAACATACGCAGCGGGGTGTGTTCGATGGCTATCAGGCGGCGACACCTGACAGGTCTTCGGAGACCTGTCAGGTGTCGCCCTCAGGCGGGCTCGACCCGCAGGGCCTGCAGCGCAGCCCGGCGGATTTCTGCCACTTCGACAGGCTTGTCGATGCAGCGGCAGACGTCCAGCTCGGCCATCTTGTCTGCGATGGCGGGTCCGCCGTAGGCGGTGATCCAGATCACCGGCAACCGCTGCCCCCGCTGGCGCAGCGCCCTGGTCAGGGCAATGCCGTCGAGCCCGGGCAGGCGGATATCGCTGATCAGCAGGTCGACGGCCAGTTCATCGATCAGGCGCAGCGCGTCGCCGCCATCGCCAGCAAGGACGATATCATACTCCGAGCCCAGCCTGGCCAGGGCTCGCGCCAAGACGAACCGCACGTTCTCGTCATCATCGACCACCAGGATTCGCTTGCGGTCTTGCATCTCGATTCCCTCTAGACATCTTCACAGATCAGACACCATGCCCCCAGGGGCGCCACAAACGATGAAAACGCCCGCGAAGCCGCCTGCGGCGGCCAAGGGGGGCTGGGCTGCGGGCGCGTCGGCGCCGTTTTCAAGTCAGATTCTCAACGATTGAGGCAAGATCTCACCGCAGAGGCGCAGAGGACGCGGAGAGGATCAGAAGGACCTCTGCGTCTCTGCGGTGGATGTCCTGGTCGGTCTGACGCAAAGCTTCGCGAGGAGCCAGATCGTTTCGATCATGAGTGCTGCGTCGACTGCCACTGCAGCCACTTGACGATGTCGTGGCGCCGGAACAGGCCGGCCAACCGCCCGCCGCTGAGGACCGGGAGCTGGCGAATGTCGTGCTGCGCCAGCTTGTTCAGGGCCTCGGCCGCTTCGTCGTCAGGCGAGACCGTGACCAGCCTGTCCGCGGGGGTCATGATATCGGCGACGGTGACCACATCCCAATCGCTGCGGGGCACCTTGCGCACGTCGTCGAGGGTCACCAGGCCAATCAACTCGCCGCCCATCATGACAGGGAACGCCTGGTCGTCGGAACCCATGACGTGTTCGTGCACCAGTTGGCTGACCGTGCAACCCGGGTCGCAGGTCGGCACGGTGCTGCGCATCAGGCGGCTTACCGACACACCGGCGAGCACATCCTGCACCACGACTTGGCGGTAGCTCTGTTCGCTCGCGCCATTGAGGAACCATCCGATAAAGATCAACCAGAGTCCGCTCCCGAGGCCGCTGCCGAAGAAGGGAACCTGGGCGCCAAAGGCCATGGCGATACCGCCGACGATCATCAACCAGGCGATGCCCTGGCCCACCCACGAGGCCCAGCGGGTCGCGCGGCGCAGGTTGCCCGACAGCGCCCAGAGCAGCGAGCGCAAGACGCGGCCACCATCCAGCGGAAAGCCGGGCAGCAGGTTAAAGATGCCGAGGGTCAGGTTGACGCCCCCCACCCACGAAAGCAGCATGGCCAGCGGGCCAAGCTGGATGAGGGCCTGCCCCGGGTCCAGCGCCGGCACGCCCGCCGGCCCAGCGGCTATGCTTCCCAGCCATAGCAGGATGGCCCCCAGAACCAGGCTGCTCAAAGGCCCCACGATAGCCATGAGGAACTCGGCCCCCGGCGAGGTCGGCTCGCGCTGGATGTTCGAGACTCCTCCGAACAAGAACAGCGTGATGCTGCGCACCGGGATGCCGCGCGAACGAGCCACCAGGGAATGGGCCAGCTCGTGGGCCAGCACCGAAGCGAAGAACACCAGGGCAGCCAGGGTGGCTACTCCCCAGCGCAACGGGGCGCTCCAGCTCCCCTGTAGCGCAGCGAATGTCGACGACAGATTCCACACAATCAGGAAGAAGATGAGAAACCAGCTCCAATCGACACGAACTTCGATGCCCAACACCCGGCCGACGCGCACGCCTGCGCCCATCATCCTGCCTCCTCTCTAGCTCGTCGATCCTGCCAGAGGTAGTCACCTGGCTCCCCTCCATTATGGCACAGAGGATGCGTGCCTACCGCTGGCCTTCGTTGCATGCAGAGTGGGCAAAGGTTGGCATTGGTTGGCAACCCGTTGGCCCCGCGGAGCGGAACGTGTTCGGCCTGTCATTGCGAGGAGGCCGCAGCCGACGAAGCAATGACAGGCCGAGGTTCTGTGCTGGTCACAGGGTTCGGAGACCCCGGGGTACTCGCAATGACAGTCCGAACAGACATGCGGGGAGGGGCAGTTGACGCCGTGGGCGCCAGCGCTTAGAATGGACATGCCTGCTGCCGCACGGAGGCCAGGTGGGACCGCTTGCCGGCGCCCCTCGCCCGGCGCTTTACCCGGAGACCGGCACATGGCTGAGGACTTGCTCGCTCTGGTCGTCGACGACGAGCGCAACGTGCGCTTCTTCCTGCAGGAGACGCTGGCCCGCTCGGGCTTCAAGGTCACCACGGCATCGAGTGGGGAAGAGGCGCTCGACATCTTGCGCGACACGCGTTTTGACCTGGCGCTCCTCGACCTGCGGCTGGGCGGCCGCGTCGACGGCCTGCGGCTGCTCGGCACCGTGCGCTGGCGCTGGCCGCAAACGGCGGTTGTCATCCTCACCGCCCATGGCACGCTCGATTCGGCGTTGGAGGCCATCCGCGAAGGGGTCGACGGCTATCTGCTCAAGCCGGTCGAGCCGGCCGAGCTGCGCCAGGTGATCGGCGAGGCCATCGAGCGGCGCCGCGCGCTGGCCCGCCCCGAGCGCGTGCCCGAGCAACGGACGCTGCAGCACGGCCCGCTGCTGGTCGATCTGCCAAAGCACCTGGTCACACGCGATGGCGTGCCTGTGGACCTCGGCCCGCAAGAGTTCAAGCTGCTCGTGCATCTGATGCAGAACGCCGGACGTGTCCTCTCGGCCGAAGAGCTCGTGCGCATCGTGCGCGACTATGATCCCGATAGCCGCTACGAGGCGCGCGAGATCATCAAGTGGTACGTGCACCAGTTGCGCCGCAAGATCGAGCCCGACCCCGCCCGCCCTCGCCTTGTGCTCAATGTGCGCGGCGTGGGCTACACCCTGGGTGAGTAGCCGGCGGCCGTTTGGTCGCCCAGCGCCTCCACGGCATCGCCGACCTTGACCTCGCCCGGCTCGAGCACCTTGACAAAGATGCCCTCGCGCGGCATGACGCAGTCGCCCGCGGCATAGTAGATGGCGCAGCGATCGTGGCAGACCTTGCCGATCTGCGTCACCTCGGCCAACGCCGAACCGATGCGCAGCCGCGTGCCCACCGGTAGGGTGTAGAGCTCCAGGCCCTGCGTGGTAATGTTCTCGGCAAAGCTGCCGGCGCGCACATTCAGCCCCTTGGCGCGCATCTTTTCGATCGACTCCCAGGCGAGCAGGCTCACCTGGCGGTGCCAGTTGGCCGCATGGGCATCGCCCACCAGGCCCCAATCAACCCGCAGCTCGCCGCGCCCCACATCGCGCTTGGGCGTGCCCTTGCGCTCGCTGGTGCACACGGCGAGGACGGTGCCACGCTGTGACATGAGTATGTCTCCTTGTACGTAATGCGCAAAACGTAATGCGTAAGAACTCTGCATTGAGCGTTCCGTTCCCTCCATCAGGCCAAACGGGCAAGGCCCGCGACATCACGCATCAAACATTACGCATTACGTTTTGCGTTTTACGAATGTGACTGCTCAGTCGGCCATGCTATGTCTTCTGAACCGCGAAGAACGCCAAGGGCGCGAAGGGGGCGCCAAGGTTCACAGTCAGGATTCGCTAGTTCCCCTTGGCGTCTCCTTCGCGTTCTTGGCGTCCTTCGCGGTTCAAGGTTCGTGCCTGCAATGACGGGCTGAGTAGGAACTTACGAATTACGTCTCATCCGCCAATCCTCGACATCGGCCTTGCGCCTGGCCCCCGCGGCCCCGCGTCCATGTGATGGCCGGCGGGCTTGGCCGCGATGGCCGCCCGCACGGCGCTCTGCAGCTCGTCGTCGTTCGCGCCGCGGCGCAGGAGCGAGCGCAGGTCGATGGCCCGCTCCGACATCAAGCAGGGCATGAGCTGGCCGTCGGCGGTGAGGCGCAAGCGGTTGCAACCAAAGCAAAAGTGCTCGCTGAGCGGGCTGATAAAGCCGATGGACCCCGATGCGCCTGCGATGCGGTAGTAGCGCGCCGGCCCCGCGCCGCTGCCGTCGACCGCGGTGAGCGGGCCGAACGCCGCCTCGATCTGCGCGCGCGTTTCTGCCGTCGGCACGAAGCCGGCCTGCGCGCCGGCTTGGCCGGCCCCCAGGGGCATGACCTCGATGAAGCGTACGTGCCAGCCGTCGCGCACCGTCTTGCGGGCGAAATCGACGACCTCGTCGTCGTTCAGCCCGCGCACCACCACCATATTGATCTTGACCGGCGCGAGGCCCGCATGCCCGGCCGCCGCCAGGCCCGCCAGCACGTCGGCCAGTTGCCCGCGTCGTGTCATGGCGTGATAGCGCTCGGCGCGCAGCGTATCGAGGCTGACGTTGACGCGCCTGAGCCCGGCCCGTGCCAGCGCGTCGGCCTGGCCGGCGAGCAGGGTGCCGTTCGTGGTCATCGCCAGGTCGCGCACGCCGGGGATGCCGGCCAGCATGGCCACGAGCTGCTCCACACCCTTGCGCGCCAGCGGCTCGCCGCCGGTCAGCCGCAGCTTGCTGACCCCCAGGCCCACCACCAGCCGCGCCAGGCGCGCAATCTCCTCATAGCGCAGCACCGCCTCGTGGCCCAGCGGCGCCACGCCCTCCTCGGGCATGCAATAGACACAGCGCAGGTTGCAGCGGTCGGTGACCGAGATGCGCAGGTATTCGATGGGGCGATTGAAGGAGTCGAGATATGGCATGGGCTACCTGAATCGTGTGGCCCCGGCGCTGCGCCGAGGCGGGAAAGGGCCGCATGCTCCCATTATAGTCAGAGAGGCGGGCCAGTTCAAGTTGCGCCTGGCCGCAATCACGCCCTCGCCAGGCCATTGCGCAATACGCAAAAACAGTGTATAATACCTGCAGAACAACAGGGCAAAAAGGGCGAACTTCCTCCGACCCTCCCCTTCCTACCGGGAAGACTGGGCGGTTAGTGGGCCACAGCCCACTATGAGGGTGCAGCGAGCAATCGCGGCGCCTGCCGTGTTGGCAAAGGAGGCAGTGCCGGTCCCGCGTGGGCGGCGCTGCCTCCCGTTTTTTTCAGTCGGCATATCCCACACCCTCTTGGGCAGAGGCTGTGCCCAACGCAGCACATGGAGGTGGACTATGTGGATCCTGCGACTGAACATGGCCGACCGCACCTACCGCCTCGAGGAGGCCCCGGCGGCCTACACGCGCCTCGGCGGCCGCGGCATGACGTCGACGCTCGTCTATGATGAGGTCGACCCCCAGTGCCACCCACTCGGCCCCAACAACAAGCTCGTCTTCGCCCCGGGCATCGTCACCGGCACCACCGCCCCCTCCTCGGCCCGCATCTCGGCCGGCGCCAAGTCGCCACTGACGGGCGGCATCAAAGAGTCGAACGCAGGCACTTCGTGGGCGCAGCACCTGGCCGCCATGCGCATCAAGGCGTTGGTGGTGGAGGGGCAGCCTGCAGAGCAGGGCCACTACTGGCTGGCCTACCTCACCTGGGACGTGCCCGCCGCCCGGCCCAAGGTCGAGTTCTTCCCCGCCGACGAGTATGCCGGCCGCGACCTCTACCAGGTCTTCCCCGAGGTCTACAAGCGCTTTGGCGCCAAGGTGGCCGTGGCGGCCTGCGGCCTGGCTGCCGAGCATGGCTACGGCAACGCGGGCATCGCCTTCAACGACCGCAAAGACGCCCCCACGCGCTACTCGGGCCGCGGCGGGCTGGGCGCGGTCATGGCCAGCAAGGGGCTCAAGTTCATCGTCAGCGACAATGCCGGCGCCCCAGGGGTAGAGGTCGCCAACAAGGCCCTGTTCGACCAGGGGCGCAAGAAGCTGGCCGAAGCCATCCGTGAGCACGCCATCACCAAGCCCCAGGGCGGCCTGAACAGTTACGGCACCGCCGTGCTCATCAACATCCTCAACGAGGCTGGCGGCCTGCCCACGCGCAACTTTTCCAGCGGCCGCTTCGAAGGTGCCGCCCGCATCGCCGGCGAGTCGATCTTTGAGGGCAACAAGCAGCGCCTGGGCAAGGAACTCTACAACCACGCCTGCAGCCCCGGCTGCATCATCCAGTGCTCCAACACCTGGCACGCGGCCGACGGCTCGGAGATCGCCTCCTGCATAGAGTACGAGTCGGACTGGGCGCTGGGCGCCAACCTTGGCATCGACTCGCTCGACGACATCGCCGAGATGGTGCGCCTGTGCAACGCCTACGGCCTCGACACCATCGAGACCGGCGCCACCCTGGGCGTGGCCATGCAGGCCGGCGTGGTCGCCTTTGGCGACGCCAAGGGCGCCATCGGCCTGATCCACGAGATGGGCCGGGGCACGCCCATGGGCCGCATCCTCGGCGGCGGCACCGGCCTCGCCGGCAAGGCGCTCGGCGTCACCCGCGTGCCCGAGGTCAAGGGCCAGGGCATGCCGGCCTACGAGCCGCGCGCCGTCAAGGGCATCGGCATCACCTACGCCACCACCACCATGGGCGCCGACCACACCGCCGGCTACACCATCGCCCCCGAGATCCTGGGCGTCAGCGGCAAGCTCGACGCACTGACCCCCGAGGGCAAAGCCGCCCTGAGCCGCGCCTTCCAGGCCACCACCGCCTTTATCGACTCGACCGGCCACTGTCTCTTCATCGCCTTCCCCATCCTCGACATCGCCAGCGGCTTTGAGGGCATGGTGGAAGAGGTGAACGGCGTGCTGGGCACCAGTTGGACCGGCGACGACGTGCCCCGGCTCGGCGGCGAAATCCTCAAGAAGGAGCGCGCCTTCAACGAAGCTGCCGGCATCGGCAAGGCGCAGGACCGCATGCCAGAGTTCATGCGCTACGAGCCGCTGCCGCCACACAACCAGGTCTTCGACGTGCCCGACAGCGCGCTCGACTCGGTCTTTGGGGAGCTGTAGGGCGTGATGCGTGAGACGTGATGCGTGAGGTGACGATGCTCATCCACGTCCGGCTCTTCGCCATGCTGCGCCACTACCTGCCCCAGGCCGAGCTGGGGACGTTTACGGCCGTGGAGTTGCCCGAGGGGGCGACGGTGGTCGATCTGCTGGCGCAGTTGGGTGTGCCGGCGGCCGAGGCCAAGGTGGTCTTTGTCAACGGCCGCACGCGTCCGCTCGACTGGGCGCTGGCGCCGGGCGATGAGGTGGGCGTCTTTCCACCCATCGGTGGGGGCTGAGATGGGAGACATCACTGTCGACGTCTGGCTGTACGGCGCCCTGGCCCGCTACGGCGGCGACGCCGACCAGGGGAGCTACGCCAACCTGGCGGTGCGCCTGCCCGCCGGCAGCACCGTGGCCGATCTGCTGGCTCACCTGCACCTGCCGACGGGCGAACGCGGCTTCTCTTTCATCAGCGGCAATATCAGCGCCCTGCCCGGCGTGCAGCCCGACCTGGGCCACATCCTCGTCGATGGCGACCGCATCGGCCTGTTCGACCCCAAGAGCATGTGGCCCTTCCAGTACCGCCATGGGGCGGCGATGATCGACGAGATGGCGCGCGCGCTCGACGATTGGGGCCTGCGCCCGCCAGAGCAGCCCGCCCCCTGATTTCACCGCAGAGGCGCAGAGAGCGCAGAGGAGATGCGGGATTCCTCAGCGTCCTCTGCGGTGGATCGGAGCCGCATTTTCAAGTCAGAGGCGCAGAGGAAAGCAAATGACCTCTGCGCCTCTGCGCCTCTGCGGTGGATCCCTTCTATGCCCCGGCGATGCGCTGGGGGTGGGTGTAGAGCGTGAAGCGGTTGCGGCGCAGGTAGCCGGCCAGGGTGATGCCGGCCGCTTCGGCCAGCTCGATGCCCAGCGAGGTGGACGAGGAGAACGAGGCCGCGATGGGGATGCCGGCCCGCGCCGCTTTGGCCACAATGTCGGAGCTGGCGCGTCCGGTCGCGGCGAGGATGGCCGCCGCCGGCAGTTGGCCTGCGAGCAACGCCGCGCCGATGGCCTTGTCGGCAGCGTTGTGGCGCCCCACATCCTCGCAGATGGCCAGGGGCCGGCCTGCTGCATCGAACACGCCCGCTGCGTGGATGCCGCCCGCCTCCCGGTAGGCGCGCTGCACGCGGGCCATGGCGGGCACGAGCGCAAACAGCGTTTCCGGCGCCACGTGCACGCCGTCGCTCGCCAGGCGCAGCTCCTCGCCGAGGGCCGCCGCGTCGACCCCGCCGCAGCCCGAAAAGACCCAGCGCGCGGCCGCGGCGGGCGCCAGGCGGGCCTCGGCCTCGGGCGTGAGCTGCAGGCGCACGCGGTTGCCTGCGCCATAGGGGCCAGGCTCGCCCGGCAACAGCTCCTCGTCGTCGCCCGAGCCGCAGTGGTGCAGCACCCGCACGTCTTCGAGCGATGCGATCAGCCCTTCGCTCAGGCAATAGCCGAGCGCCAGCGCCTTCTCGTCGCCCGGCGTGCGCATCAGCACCGCCACCTGCCGCTGGCCGATCTCGATGGCGAGCGGCACCTCGCCGGGCAGCAGCACCTGCGCGCTCGCCACACCGTTTTTGGATACCAGCCGCACCGAGCGTTGGGCCACCGGTACCATGCATCCCCCCGCGCCAGGCTACGATCGCCGCCAATGAAGCGGCCCTATTATACCCGCTTGGCGTGCCCGGCGTCAAAGGCGCTGCCACCCGGCATCTGCCAGAGTCTGGGGTATTTGTGGTTGAGCAGCGCCGGCCTGCCCCGCGGGGCAGGCCGGCGCTGCTCAACCACAAATACCCCAGACTCATTAGGGTGCGGCAAAGGGCGAGGTGGCGATGGCGAGCATGGCCAGGAAGGCGCGGTAGACCTGGCGATAGTCGGCGTGGGCATAGTGCAGGGTGCGCTCGCCGTCGTAGGCCACCTGCGGCATCCAGGCCACGCGGCGTGCGGCCTCGCGCTCATCGAGCTCGACCTCCAGGTCGACCGGCGCGGCGGCCACGAAGGCCCTGGCCTGCGGCAGGCGCTCCACCGCCTGCCGCGCGGCGATGCGGATGCGCTCGCGGGCCTCGATGAGGGGCAGGCAGCGGGCCGTGTAGCGCGACAGGGCGTACTTGACGACCGCCGCCTCGATCTTGCCGCTGCTCCAGCGCTGCACGTCGAGGCAGACGCGGTCGTCGCCGGTCACCAGCAGGGTGGGGATGCCGTAGGCGCCGACCAGGGTGGCCACGAGCTCGGCCTCGCCCACGGGTTGGCCGTTCAGCCGCACCTCGCGCACCAGCGGCCAGGCGCAGCAGTGCCCCAGCACCGCCGGCTGGCCGGGGCGCGCATGCATGCCGACCAGGAAGGCGCCGTCGTAGCCGCGGGCCAGGTCGGCCTCTTCGCAGAGGATGATGGGGCGCCCGCGCACGACTTCGGCCGCCGGGTGCAGCTCGTCGAGCAGGATTGTCTCTTGCCCCTGCCGGTGGCCGTCGTGAACCACAAAAGAGGTGGCGCCCGCCTCCATGGCCCCTTCGACGGCCGCGTTGATATCGCCGGTGAGCCAGCGCCGCGCCGCCTGGTACGCCTCGCCCGCCTGCTCGAGACCCACCACGCCCGACGCCCCTTCGAGGTCAGCCGTAATCAGGACCCTCATCTGCGCCTCCCGTAGCCAGACCCATGCTCGCCCAGCGGTGGTTGCGAGTATGGCCGGAGATTGCTTCGCTACGCTGCTCATGACGTAGGCCGCCGGACCGTGGCTGCGGCGTGTTGCCGGAGACGCGCGGCACGATGCCGCGGCTACGGCGCGACGTGTTGCCGGAGACGCGCGGCACGATGCCGCGGCTACGGCGCGACGTGTTGCCGGAGACACGCGGCACGATGCCGCGGCTACGGCGCGACGTGTTGCCGCAGACGCGCGGCACGATGCCGCGGCTACGGCGCGGCTGCAGGCCCGGTCACGTCTGCTGCATGTCACACTATTGTCGCAGCAGGCGGGATGAACCCTTTGGCGCAGCGTGCGCGATGCGTAATGCGTGATGCGTAATGCGTGATGCGTGAGAGTCTACGCATTACGCATCGCGTTCTACGGGACGTACACCAGCCTGCCTTCGACCTTACGGCTCAGGTTCTGATTGCTGCGCAGGTATTCGAGCATCACGTCTTGCGCGTTGGTGCTGACGACCTTGGGCTTGCCGGCCTGGGCCAGTTCCTCCTGCGTCACGGCGAGGTAGGGGGCGCAGTTGGAGTAGTGGTAGCCCTGCAGGCCGACGGTGTAGAGCCCGTCGTCCTGCACGGGCCGGCCGTTGACCGTGAGGGACTCGAGGGCACGCTTGCCCTCGCTGTAGACTGCGCGCACGGCCGCGTTGACCTGGTAGCACTCGCCTTCGCCGGTGCGGTTCTCGGCGCGCATCCAGTGGCTGAAGATGCGGCGCAGCATGGCGCCGGTGACGGTGAAGCGGGTCAGCGAATCGGCATAGGGGAGGCAGGCCGTAAAGCTGCCCAGCGTCACCAGCGGCCCCATCTCTTTCAGGCGCACCGAGCCCGAGCCCAACAGCACCACGTCAATCAGGCCCGCTTCGGCCAGCGCATCGGCAAAGAGGTTCCCGAGGGCCGACTCGGCCTCGCGCTTGGGGTGGGTGAGCTGCGTGGCGAACTTGCAGACGATGGTGTTGTACTTGCGGTCGACCACCGCCTTGAAGGAGTCGATATAGGCCTGCAGGTCCTTGTCGGGCTCGGCGAGGCCCTCGGTGATGGGCACGAGCTGCCAGCGATAGTCGACGATGGCGTTGGTGTCGTCATCGACGACGATATCGAAGCGGCCGATCTGGTCGGTGCCGACGCCGGCCTGGGCGATGAGGATGCCGTTGACCCGCGCCGGCTGCTCGAGGATGGTGTGCGAGTGGCCGCCGATGATCATGTCGACGCCCCATTCGGGCCTGAGCATCCCCGCCAGCTCGACGTCAGAGTCAAAGCCGATGTGGGTGAGCAGGATGGTGAGGTCGATGTCGTCATTTTTGTAGGCGTTGGTGATCTTGCCCACCTCGGCCGCGGCATCTTCGAGGGAGATAAAGCCGCCGACTGTGGCATCGCGCTGGAGGGCATCGATGACCTTGTCGGTAATGACGCCGATGAAGAGGATGTCGAGGCCGGCCTTGGGCAGGATCATGTAGGGCCGCATGAGGCGCTTGTTGTACTTGCGAATGTAGAGGTTGGCGTTGACGATGGGAAAGTTGGCCATCTTTTCGAGGAAGAGCAGGTGCGGCAGGCCATAGTCGAACTCGTGGTTGCCCAGGGTGACGACATCGGGCGCCAGGTAGTTCATGATCTCGATGGTGGAGACGCCCTTGTACTCGGCGTCGATGATGGAGCCCTGGACCATGTCGCCCGAGATACAGTAGATGACGTTTTCTTGCTCGCGGCGGACCTGGTTGATGTAGCCGGAAAGGAGCCCCAGCCCCCCCACCAGCCGGCCCTCGGCGCCCTGCATCTCGGCCAGGAAATCGCCATGCATGTCGTTGGAGTGCAGGATGGTGAACTTTTTGGTGCTCATGTGGGCCACCCTCTCATCTGTCTGTAGGATACGCGCACAATGCCTGTATTGTAGCGTTTTCCGCGTCTGGAGCCAAAACGGGGGGTGCATCTCAGAATCGCCGGCGACCCCCGTTGGTAGCGCCGGAGCGCGGATGTGGGGGAGACATGTGACACACCGATTTCCATGGCGGGAAGGGGATAGGCACAACCTCCGTCAGGGGTGTGCCCATGCCGCGGCTGGCGCCCCTCGCTACCCGTCCCCCGCGACGGGGGAACGGCAGGGGGGCCCTCGCCTGCAGCAGGCGGAATCGTCTGCCGGCTGCGGCGCGAGGTGGACTGAGTTTTCGCCAGAAAGCGGGTGCTGGCTAGCCGCCATGGAAATCGGTGTGACAGGTCTCCGGAGACCCGTCAGGTGCCCCCCCGGCAGGGCTTTCTGGCACTACAAACGTGTCGAGTAGCAGCGCTCATGCCCGCGTCTCTGCGGCTATTCGAGCGTGCGGCAATGCCAGCCGCTGATGACCACCAGCCGGTACGACTCCGACAGCATCCATGGCGCGCCGGCGGTCCAGCAAAGCTCGGTGCCGGCCCGGAACCAGCCGACGTGCACGAGGTCCTCGGCATCGCCGTGGTAGTAGGAGGCGCTCTCTACTTCCTGGTCGCCCTCGCCGGCATTGTAGTAGACGGCGATGCGGTAGAGCTGGGGCGCGCCGTTCTTCACCCGCACGCGGACGGAGACATCGCGGGTGAGCCCTTCGCTGGAGACGAGCAAGTCGGCCTCGACGCGCGGGGCCTGGTCGGCGCCACAGGCGGCCGCTTCCGTGGCCAGCGCGGCCTGCCAATCGGCCAGCAGGGCATCGCAGTCGAGCCCTGCCGCCTGCATGGCCGAGGGCAGCGACGGCTGGGGCGTATCGCGTATGGCTTCCAAGGTACGCATGACGCCTTGCCAGCCATAGAGGGCGATGAAGCGCTCGGCAAAGCTGCGGGCCGTGGCGTAGGCGAGACCGGTCCCGACGCGGTCAGCCAGCCCCTGCCAATCCTCCAGGTCGCCGAGTGAGGCCAGGCCACGAGAGTACACGTAGGCAGCCCAGGGCCATGGCCACTGCGGCTCAGCCACGCCCAAGGCAGGGCCATGGGCTTGATCGAGCCATGAGGCCACGCCCTCATTGAAGCCCAGCAATCTCGAGTTCTCAGCCCACGCGATGCGTCCAGCTGTGAGCTGGTACATGGCTTCATGCGCCAACTCGTGCACGAACGCGGCCTCTGCCATTCCAGGCTTGTCATGCATGCAGAGCTCGATGGCGCCGCCCTGTGAACGACTCTCGTGGCACCCACTCGTCAATTGCACGGCAATCGTCGGAGGAAGCGCACCACCAAAATGCCCATTGACGTCGGCGTAGAGGTCCTCAGCAAAGCAGAGGAAGCGGCGGACCAGCTCCTCCTGGCCTACGGGGTAGGTGATATCCAGGTAGGCCGTGTGCGCCTGGCCGTGTTGCAGCGTGGTCGATTGGACGAGCGCGGTGCTGCAGGTAGGCGTCGGCCAGGGGGTGGCCGTCTTACCCCGGTTAATGGTGGGCGTGGCCAGGGGCGAGGGGTTGGTGGCGCCACAGCAGCCGGCCGGGGCCAGGAGGGCGAGCAGGAGGGCGACGAGCAGGGCGAGCCGTGGTGGTAGCGACATGGCGAGGCCTCCGTACGCCGGCGTGGGGCGGGCAAATGCCAACTCTCCGACGAATACATCTTACGGCGTCACGGGGGCGGCGTCAAGCAGCGCTCAGGCCTGGTACACCAGCCGGCCCTCGACGATGCGGCTGGCGTTCTGGTTTTCGCGCAGGTATTCGAGCAGGACGTCCTGGATGGCGGTGGTGACGACGCGGGGGGCGCGCTCGCCGGCGAGCTCGGCGCTGGTGACGCCGAGGTTGGCTTCGCAGTTGATGACGTGGTAGCCGGCGAGGGCGACGGTGTAGGTTTCGCCATCCTGCACCGGCCGGCCGCGGACGGTGAGGGTGGCGACCTGCCGGGCGCGTTCGCTGTACACTGCGCGCACGGCGCCGTTGACCTGGTAACATTCGCCTTCGCCGCTGCGGTTCTCGGGGCGCATCCAGTGGTTGAACATGCGGCGCAACAGGGCGCCGCTGACGGTGAAGCGGGTGAGGGGCTCGCTGAAAGGGTAGCAGGCGAGGAAGCCGCCCAGGGTGACCAGCGGGCCGAGCTGGGGCACACGGATGGCGCCGGAGCCGAGGAGGGCCACGTCGGCGGCGGCCATCTCGGCGACGGCGTCGGCCAGCAGGTTGCCCAGGGCGGTCTCGATTTCGCGGCGGGGGTGGGTGAGGCGGCGCGCCAGCTTGCAGACGATGGCGCTATACTTGCGGTCGACCTCGCTCTTGAGGGAGTCGATGTACGCTTCCAACTCGCGGTCGGGCTCGGTGAGGCTCTGGTCGATGGGGATGAGCTGCCAGCGCCAGCCGGCGATGCTGTTGTTCGCGTCGTCGATCTCGAGGTCAAAGCGGCCGATTTGGTCGGTGCCGACGCCGGCCTGGGCGATGAGGATGTTGTTGACGCACGCCGGCTGCTGGAGCACGGTGTGGGAGTGGCCGCCGATGATGAGGTCGACGCCCCACTCGGGCCTGAGCAGCCGCGCCAGCTCGCAATCGGACTCGAAGCCGATGTGGGTGAGGAGCACGGTCAGGTCGATATCGGCGCGGCGGTAGGCGCCGGCGATGCGGCCCACCTCTTCGCCGGCCTCTTTCAGGGTGATAAAGCTGGCAATCTGGGCGTCTTTGCGCAGGGCTTCGATGACGGTTTCGGTGATGATGCCGATGCAGAGGACCTTGATGCCGCCCCTGGCCAGCACCAGGTGGGGCTGCATGAGGCGCTTGTTCTGCTTGCGGATGTAGAGGTTGGCGTTGACGATGGGAAAGTTGGCCATTTTTTCGAGGAAGAGCAGGTGGGGCAGGCCATAGTCGAACTCGTGATTGCCCAGGGTGACCACGTCGGGGGCGAGGTAGTTCATGACCTCGATGGTGGAGATGCCACGGTATTCGGAGTCGATGACCGAGCCCTGCAGCATGTCGCCGGAGACGGCATAGATGACGTTTTCTTCTTCGCGCCTGACTCTGTTGATGTAGCCCGAGAGCAATGCCAGCCCGCCGACTAACCGGCCGCCGGCGCCCTGCACCTCGGCCAGGAAATCGCCGTGCATGTCGTTGGAGTGCAAGATGGTCAGCTTTTTGGTGGCCACGGCCGGCTCCCTTCATCGCAGGCAGAACAGGCGTTAGTAGTTCGCCGCATTGATTCGGATGGACTCCGACGCCCACGAAGCCGCCTGCGGCGGCCAAGGGGGGCGAGGCTACGCCCATCAGAATCAATGCGCTCAAGCACCAGGTGATAGTACTTACGCGGTTGCCCGGAGCAGCGTGCTGCCACTGCGGGGTGCCCATCCCCCCGGGCCCCCTTCCCACTGCGGTGGGAAGGGGGAGACCCTAAGTGGGGGTTTGGGCGGGCGCGAAGCGCCCGCCCAAACCCCTTGCCCCGCCAGGGGCCCCATTCCTCCAGTTTCCCCGCCCCCGCGCCGAGGGCGGGGTTAGGGCCTGCGCCCAGAGGGCGCAGGCAGGGGGTGGGGGCCTACCGCGCACGAGACCGCCCACCGCGCAAGTATCATAGGTGATGGGTGTATTGTAGCGCCAAGGAGCGTGGGGCGCAAAGTGGCGACATGGGTCTGTAGTAGAGGCTCGTAGTACCGGAGGACAGCAGGCGGGGTGCGGTTTTGCGAGGCCACGCCCCGCCTGCTGTGCTCCGGTACTACCAACGCGGGGGTGCCACAAAGGGCACCCCCCATGGCCGCGACGTCAGCACCTTTCGACCGGGATCGCCGGCGTCGGCTCCTCCGAGCCCTTGAAGCCTTCGGCGATGAACCGCTCGGTGCCCGGCACGCCGACCAGGGCCGCCTCGGGCGTGGGGACGGTCTTGGGCAGATAGTTCTTGGTGACGCCCAGGCTGGCGTTGGTCTTGTGGATGGAGCGCATGGGATCGCGCTCGATGCCGGTGAGGGCGCGGATGCAATCCACGTTCTCGGGGATGGCGATCGACTCGTTATCGACCTGGAAGGTGATGTAGGCGTCGGTGCCGTCGGATGTGAGCACGTCTTCCCAGACGGCCACTTCCCACATGTCGTGGCGTGGCCGCTCCAGGTCACGCATCAGCTCGATCACCGCGTTCAGCGCCACCAGGCCGTCGCCGGCGCGCACAAAGGCGATGCGCGGCTCTTCGATGAATGCCTGGCGCAGTTCCTCGTTGGAGACGGGGTGCGTGGTCTCGACGATGGCAAAGTGGATGTGGCTCAGGTTGTAGGGTCCGGCGCCGGCCAGTGTGGTGATGTTGAGGCCCTCGACAACCGTCTGCGCATCGGGGCCCTGGTGGCTGGGCACTTTGGTCTCGGGGATGACGGTGTTGATCATCCCGTTCTTGTGGCTCTCCCAGGGGTCGGTGCCGCGGCGCAGGAGCACGGCGCGGGCGCGCTTGATCCAGCCGTGTTTGTGCAGCGCGTGCATCACGCGGCAGAGGGCGGTGGTGTTGCACGAGACGACACGGGCCGAGTCGCGGTCCAGCGCCTTGTGATAGTTGACCTGGGCGCAGAACGATAGCCCCGTCAGTTCGTGCTTCTCGCCACCCTGAAAGACCGACTTGACTCCGGCCTTGTCGTACATCGGCTTGTTCTTGGCGCCGATGCCCTTGGGCGTGCAGTCGACGACGACGTCGACCTGGCCCAGCAGGTCCTGCAGTGTGCCCGCGATGGGCAGGTTGGCGGCCTTCATCTCGGCCACCTTGTCGGGCATGGAGGCGTAGATCGGGTAGCCGCGCTCGGCGGCCACGCGCACGCGATAGTCGGTGACGACATCGGAAATGCCGGCCAGTTCCATGTCGTCTTGCCGGGCCACGGCGTCGGCGACGCGCTTGCCGATGACGCCGTAGCCGTTGACGGCCACCCGCACTTTGCGGTCACGCATGGCAACGCTCCTCCTTGGCTTTCAAGTGGGGGCGACTCTGCAACATGCGTATGCAGGGCAGGCGCCCTCACGTAGGCGAGCAAGGCGCGTGCCACCTCCGAACTACCGTCATGGGAAGGGGATTGTCGGGCAGAGGGGCCGCCTCGGCCCGACAATCCCCTTCCCATGACGGTTCCGCACCCTCTACAGCCCTTCGCCGAGGAGCGTGCCTACAGCCTCCCAGCGGAGCTGGATGCGCCCCTGTGTGCCCATGTTGCGGTATTCGAGCTTGAGCTGGTGTGGCCCCTGCGCCAGGCTGACCTCGGCCTGGTACTCGCTGGGCGGCGGGCTGTTCCACTGGTCGATGAGCAGCCGGCCATCGACCCACAGGCGGGCGTTGCCTTTGAGCAGCAGCATGAAGCGATAGCAGCAGGTGCTGGGGTACCAGAAGACGCCGCTCCAGCGCGCCGAGTAGCCCATGGCGGGCAGCTCGGGCGCGGGCGCGCCCTGGCGCCAGTTGAAATCGACGACACGGTACTCGCGCACGAGCACCGGCGGCCCCGAGAGCCAGGGGTTGGGGAAGTAGTCGCCCTGCCACCTGTCGAGCGGGATGGCGCCTGCGAGGGCGGTGGGGCAGATGGCAGGCGCGGGCGTGCATGCCGGGGCGGCCGGGGGCGCGGCTACGACACATACCGTCGCCGGCATCACGAAGGGGATGACTGCGGGCGTGGGCAGGAGGCAGGTCGCCGCGGCCGGCGTGGGCGCGGCGACCGTCACCGGCACGAGCAGGGTCGTCTTGGTTTCGAGGATCATGATCTCTTCGGCGGTGAGGATGCCGCCGCTGTCGAACCAGCCCCACGCTGCGATGGTGACGCCGACCTTGAGGTCGGCCAGTGTGCCCGAGCGGCCGTCGGCGAACTGGACGCGCGCATGGCGTACGTTCACGCCGCGGTGGGCGCCGCCAGTGAAGGGGTTGACGACGGCTAGGCCCAGGTCGGGGGCTAGCTGCACGATGGTGCCCTGGATCTGTTGCCGCGCCAGGATGGGCGTGCTTGCCAGGTTGGGTGTGGGCGTTGGCGTGGCCAGCAGCCGCTGCACCGACAGGTGCGCCGATGCCTGCACGGTGCCGGTCGGCGGGCGCACCACCACCCAGGCCTCGCGCAATGCCGACCAGGGCACGTCGCTGGGGTAGACAAAGCTCGCCGCTAGCCGGCCGGAGACGTCGATGGCCACCGCTCCCACAGGCAGGAGGCCGGCGCTTGCCAGGTCGCGCGTCGGGCTCAGCGCGATGACGACGACGGTATTCGCCAGGCCAGGCCAGCCGCGGCCCGAGACGACGACAATGTCGCCCGGCTTGACGACCTGCGGCTGCACTTCGATGGTCGGGTTGATCTCGGGCTGCAGGATGGCGCTGGCCATGACCACCGTCGCGGCAGCCACCAGCGCCAGAATGAGGGCAATGACGATAATGGCCAGCGCCCAACGGCCAAAGCCAGGGTTGAGCACCGGTGTCCTCCTCATACGTCCAGCGAGGCGCAGATTCGCCTTGCCGGGCACATCAGGAGCCCGGGCCACTCACCTCCAGCGTCGCCTGCACTCTGCTCGGATACCCCCTCATACCACAACCATGTTTGGCGCCCAGGCATCCGGCAACAGCCGGCTCGCCCGCTTCGCGCCCACCCGGCCTTGACCCGGAAGCGGTTTGGGTGGGTTGGTTGGCCCTGGCGCGCCCGCGGGCGCGCCAGGGCCAACCAACCCACCCAAACCGCCCTCAAGGGTTCGATTCCGGTTACGTGCGAAGCGCAGGGCCCGAATGCCATGACTCTCCGGTCATGTGCGGTTGCAGTACTGATGAATCGCGCAACACGTGGCCGACGCCCGTGGAACGTGGCCCGGCCTCCACTGCAAATCAGATCGCCTGAATGTAAATCGGGTTCCCCAGAGCTTGCATCATTAGCGCCGCCGGCTCATCGGCATCCTCGGGGTCGACGGGCAGCGTCACTTCGGGCCGCACATAGCCTGACACGCGGGGCAGGAGCGTATGTTCGAGAGCGAAATCGTCGCTGGGGATGGGTGCCTCCGCGAGCACACCGCGCGGCCCCACCAGCCGCAGCACCATGCCGCCCGCCCCCTGCACCCGCGCCGTCAACTGCAGCGGCCGGCCGCCGGCCGTCGCCAGGCCATCGCCCATCATCGCCTGCCGGCCCTCGGCCTGCGCCACGAGCTCGAGCTGTGGGCCCGCCGGCCCGGCTGAGATGAAGACGTGCCCCGCCTTGATGGCCCCCAGGATCGCCGCCGGCTCCAGTGCCTCAGCATAGACCCAGGTGGTCGGCTGGCCCAGTTGCTGAGCGTATGAGTCGCCCGGCGCCGGCTGGTGCTGGTCGCTGCCACCCACGGCAACCACCCTGGCGCCACTGCGCAGCAGCTCGTCCCACTTGGCGAGCGATTGATAGTTCGAGAGGAACCACGGCGCCTGCCACACTTCCAGGCAGTCGATGCCGGCCAGGGTGCCGAACTCCCAGGGCGGGCCGTTGGTCTTGGGATGGTTGGCGGAGAAGAGCGCGCCGGCGGCATGGGCCATGGCGATGACCCGCGCCAGGTCGGCATCGCTGTGGAAGCGAAAGTCGAGCCAGCGCCCGGCGCCCCAGACGTTGGCGTGCCCATGGTAGGTGGTGATCTCTTGGCCCGCGATGGGCAGGAAGTCGCTCGTGCGGAACTCGCCGAGCAGGCGGTGGTGGCTCGTGGTGTTGTGCTCGGTCACCGCCAGAAAGTCGAGCCCCTGCGCCCGCGCCGCCCCGCAGAGGTCGGCCAGCGAGCCGGTGGCCTCGCTGTGGTGGCTGTGACAGTGCAGGTCGCCCTTGTACCAGCGCGCCTCGCGCTTCAGGGGCGGCACCGGCCAGGTGAGCTGCACCGGCTCGGCCGCCGGCCCGCGGCTTAGGCGCACGGTGACGGTATAGTTGCAGCCCGAGGGGTGCACATGGTAGAGCCCCAGCGAAACGTTCCACACGCCCGGGTAGAGCGGCCCCGGGAGGTAGCCCGGCGTCGCCGCGTCGGGCGCCACAAAGATGCGCGCTCTGGCCGAGCCGCTCCAGCCGCGGAAGCCCTCGGTGGTGCCGAACTCGGCGCCGCGCGCATCAAAGAGCCCCAAGTCCACCACATTGCCCGGACCGGCGCCCAGCGCAGCCGATATGGCATGGTCGTAGTGCAGCTCCACTTCGATGCGCGACGCATCGGCCGGCACCTCGAAGGGCAACAAAAAGCACTCGCCGGTGTGTGCGGGCCCGATGTGTTGCCGGAATGTGACGACGTGTTCGCTGGTCACCGGTGCCTCCCCTCCCTGGACGATGCGCCATCTGTGGCTTACGCCGCCTCATGCTGCAACGATACGTGCCGGTCGTGGCTTGCCATCCGGGCTTCGCTTCGCACACGACCGGAACGGAACCCCTTAGGGGGGGAATCGGCGGGTTGGCTGAGCCATGGCCGCCCGTGGGCGGCCATGGCTCAGCCACCCCGCCGATTCCCCCTTCCGGACCCCCGCGCCGGGTCGAAGCACAGCGGATCGGCCGGCAGCTACCCGGATCGGGAGAACATGCAGCTAACAACGAGGCGCATGATACTATGTTTCACACACTTTAGCAAGTGCAAGATGCAGTCAAGTCTGCAGCGGCCATTCCTTAAATCCTTGCGCTTGTGGCCCGAACCTTGCTGGTATAGAAAAAGACCAACTCGTCGGCGAGCAGTTCGTCTGCTGCCACGACACTCACGATGGAGGATAACGTCGCTATGGCTCAAAGAGTGACCGCGCGGAGCACGACGGACCTGGTGCTGCGCGTCTTGCGTGAGGCGCGCAGGCCGCTGACCGTGGAGGAGATCCTGGCCGGGGTGCAGGAACTGGCCCCGGTGCACAGCGCCAACCCCAAGAACACCATGCGCAAGGCCATCAGCCAGATGTTCCTCGTCCAGCCTACAACCGACAACCGCTACGGCTACCTGCCCTACCTGCTCGAGGGCAATCGCTTCCGCCACCCCATCGAGCGCGGCGCGCTGCAGCGCGACCTGTTCCTGCTGGGGCCGGAAATCGTCACGGCGCTGTGGCCGGCAACCTTTGAGATCGCCAAGCGGCGCGACGATGGCCCGGCCTTCCTGCGGCTCCATGGCCGCGACGGCGCGAGGGCCATCCAGGTCTATCGCGAGGTGGAAGGCTGGGGCATGCGGGCAGACGCCGAATTCTGGCGCTGGCTCGAGGGCCTCGACCCGCACACCGGCGATGAGCTTATCTTCGATATCCTCGATGCCGAGGAGCGCCGCTATGGCGTGCGCCTGGCCCCCAAGAGCGATCGCGACGAGCACGCCATCGCCGAGCGCAACCTGCTGCTTGCCGACCAGGCAGAGGTGCTCCTCAAGGCCGCCCACGATGCGGTCATCCTCAGCAATCTGGCCGTGCGCCTGGTCGGGCTTGGCTCCTATCGCCACCCAGTGCCGCCCGACCCGCTGGCGATGATCCTGGCCAACGACCCCCGCTTTGCGGATGCTGGGCTCGACATGGTGGCCCTCGCCGATCGCTGGCCCGGCTATCCAACAGAGACGGTCGACGCGCGCCGGCTGGCGACGGAGGTGGACTCCACAGTGCCCGGCGGCGTAACCCCAGAACTGGTCGAGGTCCCCGCAGGCCACGACGAAGAAGACTTTTGATGCCGCACCGAGGGAACGGCGCAGAGTATCCCGAGCTCGTGCACCACGTCGTGCGCGATGCGCGCCGGCCCCTGACCATCGCCGAGATCGTGGCCGGCATGCAGCGCCTGGAGCCCATCCATGCTGCCAACCCCAGGGCATTGGTGCAGCGCATCGTGGAGCAATCGAACCTGATCGTGCCGCTGGGTGGCGCGCATTATGGCTACCTGCCCCATCTGCTCGAGGGCAACCGCTTCCGCCAGCCACTGCCCGAGGAGACGCAGGTCCAGGGGTTCATCGAGCTGAGCCCCGAGCTCATGACGGCGCTGTGGCCCGGCTGGGTGGAAGCACAGCGCAAGCAGGAGACGCGCCCGGCGACCCTGCTCTTGCCCGGCGGGGTCCAGGCCAGGCTGCAGCGCCACTTCCGCCTCATGGGCCGTTGGGGCCTGACCGCCGGGCCGGACTTGTGGCGTTGGCTCGACGAGGTGGGCGCCCAGCCGGGCGACGACCTGCTCATCGGCGTGGCCGATGTGGAGGCTCGCAACTATGTGGGCGACCTGCAATGCCGGCTGCGGCGCGACGAGCAGGCCATCGCGCAGCGCAACCATCAGGTGGCCGACCACGCCGAGCAGGCGATACGCGCGGCCGGGGGCGAGATCCTGGTCGATCGCCTGGCGCCGCTCTTGATTGCGGCCGGGGTCTACGCCGAACCGATTGCGCCGGACCCGCTGCTCGCCATCCTGGCCGAGGACGGGCGCTTTGTCGATGCCGGGCTGGGCACGGTGGCCCTGCTGGAGGGCTGGACCGCAGAGGATGAACGGCTGGCCGAGATGCGCCAACAGGCCTTGCGCGACCTGGCCGGCGATGTGCGGCCGCGCTTCGGCCGCGCCGGCGCCGCGGAGGCCCCCCGCGGTGAAGCGGGCTCGAGTTTTGCGCAGTTGATCGTCGACGGACGCTACGAAGAGGCTGTAGCCTGGCTGGAGCGCGAGAATCGCATCCATACCGACGAGACAGGCCAGGTGACGGTGGACCTGCACGGCCTGCTCGACGACACGTGATAGCGCCCCAAGGCATGGTTCGTGCTGCTCCGCCGATAGGGTGGCGTCATGCCCACCCCAATTGCTAGATAGAGGAGAGGAGTGTCGCCATGTCGGCTGTGCAGAACAAGGAGACTGTCCATCGCTACATCGACGAGACCTTCAACAAGGGCAATCTGGCGGTGATCGACGAAGTGCTGGCACCCAGCTTTGTGGACCACAACCCGACGCCTGGGCAGGCCACCGGCCCGATGGGCGCCATCGAGTTCGCTCGCAACTTCCGTAGTGCTTTCCCCGACCTGCACGTCAACATCGAAGAGATGGTCGCCGAGGGCGACAAGGTCGCCATGCGCTCTACCATCCGAGGCACCCAGAAGGGCGAGTTCATGGGCATCTCGCCGACGGGGATGCAGGTGTCGTGGCAGGCTATGGCTATCTTCCGCGTCGCCAGCGGCAAGATCTTGGAGCGCTGGAGCAGCCAAGACCACCTGGGCCTGCTACAGCAGCTTGGCGCCATCCCCGAGCGCCTGATGGTGTCGACCGTGCGCTGAGCGATCGCTGCGCTGGGGCACTTTGGCTGCCCCAGCGCATATCTCTCGCGAGGAGGAGGGGCATGCAACTGCCGGATACGGTTTCCATCGTCAAGAGCTTTGTCGACGCTGTGAACCGCCACGAGACGGACGAGGTCCTACGCATGCTCGACGAGAGCGCCATCCTCAGCTTCGAGCCCCCGCTGCCGCGCTCGCCCAAGCAGGTCTACAATGGGCGCGGCGAGATCGAGAAATGGCTGGGCGAGCTGATGGCCGAACACCTGAACATCACCGCCCGCGACTGGCAGGCGTCGGGCAACGAGGTCAATTGGAACGCGCGCCTCGTGTCGGACCGCTTTGAGGAGATGGGCATCGACCCGCTGCAGGCACAGGTGCGCACCGTGCTCGACGGCAGCTTGATCCGCTCCATCGCCTTCAAGCTCACGCCCGAGTCGGTCAAGAAGGTCCAGTCGGTCACCGCTGCCCAGCCAAGCTGACCACTGAAGGAATCACATCGTAGGGGCGAGGTGACCTCGCCCCACGCGCCCTCTGCGTCTCTGCAGTGAGGGGCGAGGTGACCTCGCCCCTACGATGTGCCGGCAAGGCGCAAGGTCCACAGGCCGCAGCGGTTCGCCGCCAAGTACACCTCGGCGCCTGCCACGGCCACGGCCTCGATGCGATCGTCGCGTAGGGCGAGCGAGGCCACTTCCTGCGGGTGCGCCGGGTCTGTCACGTCGTAGGCGCGCAGCGTCTGATCGCTGGCCACGCAGAGGAGTGTGCCGCTCACGGCCAGCTTGAGCGGCGACGGCAGCGGGATGCGGGCCAACTCCACCGGCTGCGCCGCGTCGGCCAGCCCCACGATGCGCACGCCCGTCGCCGTCGCCAGATAGGCCACGTCGCCGGCCATGGCGATGCCGGTGGCGTGGTCGCCGTCGTCAAAGGCGGCGACCTCGCTGGGGTGCGCCGGGTCGGCCACGTCGACGATGCGCAGGCCCTCGGCAGCGTCGGCCACGCAGGCATAGTGCCCCGCCAGCGCGACCCGCTGGGCAAAGCCCGGCCACTCGCACGCGCCAACCTCCACCGGCTGCGCCGGGTCGGCGATGTCGACAACGCGCAGGCCCCGCGCCCCATCGGCCAGGTAGGCGTAATGCCCGGCGACGGCCACCCCCATGGCGTTCCCCGGCGAGTCGTAGAACCCAACCGAGGCGACCTTGGCCGGGTCGGTGACGTCGAACAGGCGCAGGCCCGGCTGCTCAGCCTGGGCCAGCGAGCCATCGGCCACCAGCGCATAGCTGCGGCCCGTCGCAGGGTCCGCCGGGGTCACCGCCACGTCGTAGAAAAAGCCCGATGCGGCGCTCACGCCGGCGAGCCGCGGCCGCGCCACATCGGCCACGTCGAGGATGCGCAGGCCGGCCGCATCGGCCGCCGCATAGAGCCGCGACCCCAGCGCCACCAGTTGCCTGGCCTGCGCGTTGGATGACCAACCCATCGGCGAGACGGCGTCAAAACGCCCGGTTTCTGTGGGGCCCCGCGCGCCGGCGAGGTCGACGATGTGCAGCATGCTGAGGTAGCTGCCGCTGCCGACCTCGTGCCCCGCCGGCCGGCGCTCTACGGTGTAGGCCAGATCGCCTGCCGCCGCCGCGAGCCAGCCGGCGCTGGGCAGCCGGAGCCGCGCCACCTGCCGCGGCCGGGCGGCGTCGCTCACATCAAACAGCAGCACGCCGTCGTCGACGGCCAGGGTCAGCCGCGTCTCGGTCGCCGCCAGCGGGAACGCCTGGCCGCCGGTGGGGTAGGTGCCGACCTCAACGGGGTGCGCCGGGTCGGCCACGTCGAGCACGCGCAGCTCGCCGCCGCCCGCTGTGACGTAGGCATAATGGCCCTTGAGGCCCGCGGCCACCGTCGACCAGCCGCCATCGCCAGGCTCGCGGCCATACACGGCCACCTCGCGCGGCGCGCCCGGCTCGGCCACGCTGACAATGTGCAGCCCACGGAAGGGATAGCCGCTGTAGGCGCCCACGGTGACAAAGGCCAGGCCATCGCTCACGAGCAACCGCTCGGCCTGCCCTGGCGTGTCGTAGAACGCCACCTGCGGGGGATGGGTTGGATCGCGCAGATCGTAGATGTAGACGCCCGCATAGCTCGCCAGGTAGAGGCGGCCGCCGGCCAGCGCCAGCTCGTGCAGCGGGCTGGGCGCGGCAAACGAGGCGACGCGCTGCAGCCGGGCCGCGTCGCCTATGGCGACGACGTGCACCCGGCCCTCCACATCGGCCACGCAGGCATACGCGCCGGCCACCGCGAGCAGCGTGATGCGCGCGGTGCCTGGCATCATCTCGCCCAGCAGCCTCGGCTGCGCCGGGTCGGTTACGTCGAGCGCCACCAGCCGCGGCCCAATGCCTAGGTAGACGGTGTGGTCCTGCGTCGCCACGCAGCCGATCTCACCGCCGGTCTGCCCCAGCACCTCGAAGCGCATGGCGGCCCCGCTGGGGATGGCCGGCGTGGCGGTTGCCGGCGTCTCAGGCGTGGCCGACGCCGAAGGCAGCGCCGGTGAGGCCGCGTTCGCCGGTTCCGCCCCCGGCGTCGCCGTGCCTGGCCGGCTGCACGCCAGCAGTAGGCCAGTGACGACGAGCGCCAGCAGCGCCCCGCGCATCCCTGATCTCCACGCCATGCGGCTTTGTCCTTCCTCTGTACAGAGTTGCTGATAGATGATAGACGCAGCAGCCTGCTCCAGGTTGCGGCCACAGGGGAGAAACCGGCCCCTGCGCTCCGCGCTATCCCGGTGCAGCCCTTTGAGGGGGATTGGCGGGTTGGTCGCTGGCGCCGCCGGCTGCCCCGCGGGGCAGCCGGCGGCGCCAGCGACCAACCCGCCAATCCCCCACCCTGCTATTTGGGCATGGCCTTGAGGGCCTCATAGGCCGGGCGCGCGAAAAAGTCGGGATAGCCCGGCTCGCTGATGGCCCACCAGTACTGCTCCTGCTGCTCGCCCCAGAAGGGGTCGGCGATATAGATGGCCGACATGAGGCCGATCCAGGGCGCCCAGTGCTCTCTGGCGTAGCGGTAGGCGCGCACGAGATAGTCGGCCTTTTCCTGCTCGCTCACCCGGTGCCAGGCGTACTCGGGGTGGATGGGATCGCTCGTCCAGCCAAACTCGGTGATGAACACCTGCTTGCCGCTGTCGCCATGGCGCACCATGATGGCGCGCAGGTCTTCGACGCGGCGGAAGCAGAAGAAGCGCTGGCCGCCCAGGCTGGGGTTGGCGGCCACTTCGGCCGGGCTGGCCTCAGGCGGCGCCTTGTAGCCTGGCGCATGCGCGCCGAGTGCGTCAAAGTAGCCCGCGCTCGAGCCGCCCATGGCCTGGTACAGCCGCTCCAGGTAGACGTCGTCGGGCATGGCCTGGGCGTTGTTCGTGCCGGTGGGCGTCAGGCCAGCCGAGACGACGATGGCCCCGGGGTCGGCCTGCTTGATGCGCTGGTAGGCCACCTTCAGGAGTCGGGCGTACTCGGCCGGGTTGGGCGCACGGCCGCCCCACTCACGGGCCAGGTTGGGCTCGTTCCAGATCTCATAGGCGCGGAAGCGACCCTTGTAGCGGCTGGCCACGGCGTAGCAATAGTCGCCGAAATCTGCATAGTTGGCGGGTGGACCGTTCGAGGGGTAGCCGCCGCCGGCCCACTGCGGCTGAAAGTCAAGGCGCAGGATGACGTTGAGCCGCTGCTCGCCGGTCCACTTGGCGATATCGTCGAGTTGTGCCCAGTTGAAGGCGCCCTTGCTGGGCTCGACATCGCGCCATGAGGCGCCCTGCTTGACCCAGCCCAGCCCCGCCTGCTTTACCATCTGCAGGTCGCGCGTGGCCACCTCGGGCTTGAGCCACAGGAAGCATTGGATGCCATACTCGGGCGATGCCAGCCGCCGCATCTGCACCGCCGGGCCGGGCGGTGGCGTGGGCACGGCCTCCACAGGCGACCCGCCACTGCCGCCGATAAAGCGCACGGCGTCATAGCCCACCGGCCGCGTGGCGCCAAGCTCGCCGGTGTTGCTCGCCAGCAGCACATACTCGGCGCCCTGGCCGGCAAAGTAGTAGCTGCCCAGGCTCACCCACTCGTCATAGTAGACCGCCTGCGAGATGACCTTGTCGTCGCGCCGGCCGTTATGGTAGATGCGGTAGCGGGCCGCAGTGGTGCCAAAGTAGTAGCGGGGGATAAAGACCTGCACCTCATAGTTGCCCGCGCCAGGCAGCTTGGGGGTCCAGCGGCCCCAGTAGCGGGGCACGCTGGCATCATTCCACACCCAGAAGAGGTGGCCCCCCTGGCCGTAGCGCGCCGTCTGAAAGCCGGCCAGGGTGTAGCCACGCGTGAACTGGGGCTGCACGTCGTCGACCAGCACTGCACCCGCCGGCGCCGTGCCCAGGCTCCAGCGCACGCGCGCCACCGCCGTGCCGCCACGCTCATAGTACTCGACCACCACCGTGTGCGCCCCAGCGGCCAGGTCGATGCTGCCGGTCGTCGTCGTGGGCGACTGGTCGCGCCAACGGTCGATGACCAGGGCATCGTCGACCTTGACCCGAATGCCGTCGTCGGACGTGGCCGAGAAGGTGTAGCTGCCGCCCGTCGCCAGGCTTACCTGCTGCGTCCAGCGCACCGAGAAATCGTCGCGCGGGATCTCAGGCGCCGGCGAGCCGTAGCCCCAGTTGAAGTCGATCGCCGCATCGTCGCGCACCAGCGTAGGCTCGCCGGCCAGGTCGCGGTTGGCAAAGTACTCGCCGCGCACCGGCGGCGCCGCGCGCACGGCCCCAGGCGGGAGGATGGCGGCGAGAACGGCCAGCGCCAAGAGCAGCAGGCCCATCCGGCGGAGTAGAGTGTGAGGGGGCATCGGGTGACCTCCTGGATGTGTCGGGCCATTCCATAGGCCTTCAAGGGAGCCATGGCCATTGGCGAGAATTGTGTTGAAGGAGCATTTCTCTATAGACGCAACACATGGCAGATAGGTTCCACATTGCGGCGCTTGCTGCGTCGCAATCGGCGCGGCCGGCGAACCGCAGCGTCCACGCGCCCGCGGCGAGGCCCATCCAAGATCCTGCCTGCCCGGGCCATGGCCGGCTTTTCCGCTCCGCTGCCGCCCGGCTCCCACCCGGGTAGGGGTCTGGTGAGTTTGCCGGTGCGTCTGGCCGCCCCCGCGGGGGGCGGCCAGACGCACCGGCAAACTCACCAGACCCCCTCAAGGCCCATACCGGGGTAGCGCAAAGCGTACAGCCCGGTTGACAGAGCTCTTGGTCCTCATGCATACTGAAAGCAAAGCTCAAGAGCATCGCGCAAGTGAGACTCCCGAATGGCGCAACCTGCTGGGTCGAGCTTCACTGGTATGAGGCCCATGGTGTGGGTCGCAGGGACATCAAGATCAAGCGATACCTGAAATAGGAGACGCCCATGAGAAAGCGCTTTGCCGTCTGCATCGACAACAAGGGGTATGAAGCGTCGCTGATCCCAAGAAAGATCTACGAGGTCATCCCCGACGAACGTGCGGCCCAGGACAGCTTTGTCCGCGTCATCGATGAGAGCGGCGAAGACTATCTCTTCCATGCAAGTCACTTCGCCTTCATCGAGCTGCCGGAAGACGTGGAGCGAGCGGTGATCGCTGCATAGCCAGGCCCAGCAGCGCCACAGTCAGCAGCACATACAGCGCGGTGCTTGCGGGCTCTTGCCCATGGTGCGACACGCCCGCCAGGTCGAGCCACGCAGGCACGTCCTTGCCGATGCCGGCGTAGAGCGACCACCAGATCAGCATGTAGAGCACCTGGAACAGTCGCGGCCCGCCCGTCCACACGCCACAGGCCACGGCCAGCGCCACGACAAAGCCCAGGCCCGCCAGCGCTGCCGCCAGCGCCAATGGCCGCCCTCTCACGGCCATGGCGGTGAGCGGCCCCAGCACGCCCGGCCCCAGCGTCAGCGTGAGGTCGCGCAGCGCCCAGCGGTCGCGCCCGTAGCAGTGGCCGACACCGACGATCTCGAGCTTCATGCTTCACCTCCGCCGGCGCGAGGACCGGCCGCCTTCATCAGCGTGAGATAGCCATCCTCACGCCCCTTCCTGCAGAAGTATACACAACGGCGCGGAAGAGGCCAGGGTGAAGGCAATTGTGGGGCCTGCCACCCGCTGTCGACGATGTGCCTCACCAGCCCTCAAGGCGCGGCACCGGCGGGCACGTAGGCGCTCGCCCTGATCCTGCGCGGCCAGTTGGCGATCTCCACCTCTCCGGTAAAGACATAGTACGGCCGCAGCGCCTCCTGGACCTCTGCCGAGCCATAGCAGCACTCGCGGTAGCCCAGGCCGACGTGCGTGACGGTAAAGGCCTCATACGCCGGCCCCGTCGCCGCGCCCTCCAGGTCAAAGTGGGTCGGGCCGTACGTCTGTAGCTCCTGCCAGGCCTGCTGCAGCGGCTTGAGCGGCACCGGCGCGCCCTTCTCGACCTCGTGGCGCAGGTAGCCCAGCGAGTCCACCTCGCCCAGCGAATTCAGGCGCACGAGCAGGCCGCCAGTCATGGTCCAGTCGCTGCCGACCGGCCGGCCGTCGAGGCGGCGGCGGAAGCGCACCTCCCAGCCGAGCCCATCGACGCCGGGCCACGCCTGGGCATCGTCCGCACAATCGGCAGGCAGCAGGCCCTGCGCTGTGAGCCAGGCGCGCACCGCCGCGATCGCCTGGTCGGCCGTCTCGGGGGCGTTGGCGGGCCGGGCCTGCGCGGGCGGGCGGGCGCACGTATAGGCGATGCCGCCATACACGTCGAGCAGCGAGTTGCGCTCCGGCCCGAGCCACGTCCATGCCGGCTGGGCAGCGCTTCTGCTCTCGCCGCTGGGATCACCTGCAAAGCCCAATGCTGCGGCCACCCGGCGCGCCCATTCCTCATCCGGCACGGTTCCCGGCACCACTGAGTAGACGGGCGCCTCCGTAGGCAGGTCCGCGGGCAGCTCGCCGGCCAGGGCGTAGCGGGCGATGCGCAAGCGGGCATAGGGCGTGGCGTCGTCCGGCGCGGTGCGGCGCGCGATCTCCTGGCGCACAGCATCGTAGAGCGCGGCATCGACGTGGGGTCTGGCCGTCTCCAGGAGGTAGTATTCCAGCCGGTGGTCCAGGTCCTGCACGATTTCGGGCTCGGCCGGGCCCGGCGCCTTGGCCCCGATCCTACCCCGCGCCTCGATGCGCCCGCCGCACACGCGCAGGCTCTCTGGCCCACCACTGAGATACCTGGCATCGCCAATCCAGGTGACGACAAAGCCGCGGTAGCCGGACGCGCTCGGGCAGCGCGATGGCTCGCCGGCCGCTGGGGACCCCCCGGAGAACATGGCCGCGATCACCTGGTCCGTCTGCTCCGGCGAGAGCTCCCAAGTTGGATCTGGCCGGTCGTCGAAGACGTCCATCTCAACCCTGGCCCGCGTACGCTCGCGGCCCGGTGCCGGCGAGGGCGAGGCGGTGGAGGCCGGCGTCGCGGGGGATTGGGTGGGCTCGAATGGCCGGCTGCACGCGGTGAGCACGGCGATCACGACGGCGAGAACCAGGAGCGCGTTTCGCTTCATCGTAGCCCCTCCCTGGGTGATAGCAAAGGTGCCCTGGCGCATGGTGAAGGTGCAGGTGCGGCTGGTGACTTGGTTTGTCGGAGAGCAACGCCCTGGGCAGGCAACCGGCTTGCACGCTCCGCGCCAGCCTGGTGCAGGACCCTTTTCTGGATCAGAGCCGGGCGGTAGCAGTGCCGAATGCCCGGCTGTTACCAGGATGCTGGCGGCGGAAGATCTTTGTCCGATAGGTCGCTAGCCGCCTCACAGGCCGTGCAGCTCGACCCCGAGCCGCTCGCACTGCCCGACAATATCGTCGACGATGGCCGGGTCGGGGCGTTCGAGGCGGATGCGGCAGCCCTGCTCATCGCCCCAGCGCGCCTGATCGAGCCAGAAGACGCTCTCGCCCTGCGGCAGCCGGGCCAGGGCACCCTTGATGGCCGCAGCGCCTTTGACGCCAATGCGCACCCAACCGTCGCCCCCAGCCTCCTCGCCGGCTGCGGCAATCTCGGCGCAGCTCTTGTTGCGGTTGGTGCCGGTGATCAGGGTAAAGCGCCACTCACCGCCCTCGCGCCAACTGTAGAGTTCGTAGCCCTTGAAGCCGCGCGGCAAGGGCGGGACGGCCACCTCCACCACGTACAACTGATCGCCGCGCCGGCCCCAGAAGCGGTAGCGCCCCTCGCCGCCGCCGGCCGAGTAGAGCATGATCTCGCAGCAGTAGGCGATGGTGATTTCATCGAAGGCGGGGCCGACCTGCCGGCCGTCGCAGACCAGGAAGGAGCGGCCATCTCGCTTGCCGATGAAGGCCAGCCGGCCACCCAGCTCGTAGGGGGCATAGGCTGCCTCCAGGCCGTAGACGCGGCGCAGGTCGCGCCCGCCGTAGATGACCGTGGCCTGACGGGGGTCGGCGAACTCCCAGGCCGCCTGGCCGGCGATCTCTTGCAGCGAGCGGTCGGGGTCGTAGACCTGGAACTCGCCCAAGAGCAGGCTGAGCGGCCGGCCGTTCTTGAGCAGCACGTAGGGGTCCCACGGCCAGGCGGGGATAAAGCCCAGGCCCAGGTGGCGCGTCTCGTAGGTGTCGCCGCCGAGCGTCAGGTGCAGGCCCGTCGCGCCCCGCGTGCCCAGCCGCGCCCGTTCGGCGTCGCTCTTGTATGGGCGCTGCAGGCCGAGGCACGCCTCTGCCTGCGCCAGGTCAAAGCTGCTCACCGCGCACTCGCGCCACGAGAGGCCGGCCTCCTCGGGCGTGACGCTGGGGAGCGGGCCGGCCCGCCCGCAGGCGGCAAGCACGGCGCTGAGGAGCAGCAGCACGGCCAGGAATCTCTTCACAGTTGCCTCCGATTGCTTCGATGTCCTGTCACAGCGAATTCCCTGGCAGGAAGGCGATTGGCAGGAACCTAACCAGACATCTGCCGGCGGCTGAGGCCCCCCCTTGCGGGCCAAGCCCTTGGGGTGCCCCCCTACCGTTTCCCCGTCGCGGGGGAATTGGGTTGGCTTTTGCCGCCCCGCATCGCCTCTTTGCCGCTTCTTGGCCAGGCAGGGCGTGGTCCTGCGGCCCAATTCCCCCGCGACGGGGGAACGGTAGGGGGGCACCCAGCGGCAGTCTGGGCAGACCCCTGGCTGAGCTCTTGCCAGTCACTCTCTGACCAGGGCAATCGGCGTGTCATCCCCTCTGTCGCCTCAACCTGCCCTTGAGCCAATCAAGGACGGCGACCACCAGGCAGGAGAGCAGGTAAAAGTAGATGATGCCGGCCACTCTGAACCACCAGAGGTCGCCACGCATTACGTCGAGCCCGAGGAGCCTCAAGGGCCACAGCAGCAGGGCCAGTGGCGCCTGCAAGAATATCCACAGCGCCCAGAGCGGCAAGGGCCGCAGCAGGTCGTAGAGCGGGGGCTTGGGAGGTGGATGAGGCATGTCGTCGACGAAAGCCCAGGTCTGAATGTGGGCCCCGATGGCAATGGCGATCAAGACGGCGAAGAGGAAGAGCTTCCTCCAGTCCGGCTGCAGCATACGCTTGAGCATCCGTGTCTTTCTCCTTTGCACTCTGGGCCGCTGTCAACGGATCACGGGAACGGATTGGCCTCGTCGCGTCGACAGCTAGTCCGTTCGATCTGCGAGCCTGGGCAATAGCTGGTAGTGTGCACGCCTGTGCGCCTTCCCTCTCTGACGGCCAGGCAACGATTGTGCGAGCCCCCTGTGCCTGGGCCTGGCACCACGCCGCGCCCAGCGCACAGGCGTGCGCACTACCAGCTTCTTGAGCGTCTGACCTGCCGATTGACTGCCTTGTCGCTTAGCTCATCCACTGCACGCCGGTGTTGCCGGTCACCACCCAGGCGCCACCCTGCTGCTGCAGCACGTAGGTCTGGCCGGCGGCGGCGAGGCTGGCCATATAGATGCTCGCCGGAACGTGCACCGAGCCGTCCTCCTGGGGCGAGATGCTGCCCAGGGTGACGATCACACCATGGCCCTCGACCGCGCCCATGGCATCCTTGGGCGCATCGTCGGGCGAGTCGACCCAGACGATGCGGCCCGGCAGATCATCCAGGGCCGCGCTGATGCCATTCTGCACCGCTTCCGAGAGCGGCGCCGGCACGCCTCGCGGGGCTCTCGGGTCGCCAGCCGCGTCGTTGGTCCGGCGCACCAGGTAGACGATCGCGGGGTTGTACGTGCCGCCGAAAGAGTCGTCGCGCGTGCACAGGCGCCGGATAACCGTGGCATAGATGGCGACGGTGTCGGAGCCCGTCGCCTCTGCGCCGATCGGCGAAGGCGGAGTCGGGGCCGTCGTGGCCGCAGCCGTGCAGCCCACGAGCAGCAGGCCGGCGCAGAGCAACAAGCCCACGATGGAGCATGCAGAAGAGCGAGTCGGCCTCATCGCCACCTCCAGAGAAGCTCGTGATGCGCACGCCTGTGCGCACAGGCGTGCGCATCACGAGCTTAGTGTCTGGCCTGCCAGTTGACAGGCTTGATGCATGGCATTGCCTCTGCCCTACTCTGCGCACGTGAGCTCACCGCTGCCGGGGTCGAGCCACCAGCGGCCCTTGCCTTGGTCGGCCAGGAGCACCCGGCGCGCCTCGGGCCACGCCTCGCTGGTGAAGAGGCGGGGATCGCGCTCGAGCAGTGTGGTCGCCGCCAGCGTGGCCGCCTCGACCCGTACGATGGAGTGCGTCCTTGGGCGCGTGCTGCACGGGTCGTTGGCAACCGTGAGCACGAGCGCGGCGCCATCGGGCGACCAGACAATCTTGCCCAGCGGCGCATAGACCTCAGCCGGCGACAACCGCAGCTCGCGCTCGAGCCCCGTCGCCAGGTCACGCAGGGTCAAGCGCCCCGAGCCGCCGGCGGCCAGCGTGCGCTCGTCGGGCGAGAGGGCCAGCCAGAAGCCCAGCGCCGGGGCGAGCTGCGTCACGTGGCCGCTCTGCAGGTCCACGCGCTGCAGGTCGCTGCCGTTGACAAAGTAGGGGCAGCCGTCGGGGACCGGCCGGTTGGTAAAGTAGAGCGAGCGCCCGTCGAGCGACCAGTGGAACGGCCGCGGCACCAAGTAGCCGAGGCCCCAGCGCTGCCATGTGTCGACCAGCGTCCACGCCGCGGTGCCATCGGCGCGGGCCACGGTCAGCCGGGTGTAATAGTCGCTGCTTATGCCCCCGCCAGACGCCGGCAGGGCGTCGAACGCCTCGGCGGTCCACAGGCCGTCGGGCGAGGTCGAGGTCACGGTGTAGGTCTCGAACGCTTGGGGCGCGCGATAGTTGGGCGTGGGCAGCGGGCCGGGCATGGCGGCAACCCCCGGCCGCCAGGCGGGGCTGGTGCCATCGGCCAGGCAGCGCGGCGCGTCGCCCGTTTGCGTGTCGAAGAGATACACTCCCCAGTGCGGGTAACCGCCCGCCTGGAAAGTGACCCACCGCCCGTCGGGCGCCCAAGAGAAGGCGCCGGCCGTGTCGCGCAGCCCGGCCGGCAGGCGCGCCAGCAGGGCCTGCGGGTCGTAGGCCAGGGGGATGTCGTGTGCGGGCTCGCTCTGCACGGCCGCGCCGTCGAGCCGCGTCGTCCACAGGGAATCCTGGCCGCCCGTGGTCTTGTCGGGCCGGTCGGTGCGCCGGTAGATGATGCGCCCGTCGGGCAGCCAGGCCAGTGGGCGGTAGAGCACGTCGGCCGTGCCCTCCAGGAGCACGCGCGGCGGCAGGCCGGGCTCGACCAGGGCCAGGCTGAGCGAATCGCCGATCTCATAGGGCAGCGGGGGCTGCACGGGCCGGCGCCGGCCCACGACGAGCTGACGGCCATCGGGCGACCAGGCGTAGCCGACCGCCTCGAGCGGGCTGACAAAGGTCTGCGTCGCCACCTCGACGATCTCCAGGCTGCGCACTATGCTCGTGCCACAGTCGAGCGCCAGGTAGCGGCCGTCGGGTGACCAGGAAACCTGCCCCACGGGCTGCGTTGCCCGCGAGACCGGCTCCGTGCGCCCAGTGGCCATGTCGTAGACGTAGGCCGCGCCCCAGCCGCCGGGCTGCTGGTCGACGTAGGCCAGCAGGCGCCCGTCGGGCGACCAGGCGAGTGCTGTTGCGCGCTCGTAGGCCCTGGGGCCCGGCACACTCTGCCCATCGGTGCCGGCCAGGCGCAGCCGGCCATCGGGGTTGACGTAGACAATCTGCCCCGGGGGCGGCGCGCTGCCCGTGGCATACTCGAGGCGCTCGACCACAATCTGGCGGCCAAAGGCGTCGGGCACATCGTCGTACAGCCGCCCCCACACGCGGATCGTACCTCCCTGCCCAGCCGCACCTTCCAGCGGGCAGCTCAGGCCGGCAGCCGAGCCGTCGATGCCGAACTTTTCACCATCGGCGCGCAGGAAATAGTCGTCGAACTGGGCCTGAGAGTCGAGCCGCACGACGACGCCACTCCAGCCATCCACTACCGACGAGGTGGCCGCGCCGGGCTCCCCCGGGTCAGGGTCGGTCTGGGGCAGACCGGTCGCCACCACGCTCACCCAGCGGCCCTTGGCCACAAAGTCGCTGCGGCCCGTGGCCAGGTCCATCAGGTGGAGCTCGCTTAGCTCGTCGTCGGTAAAGATGACCGCCAGGGCCAGGTCGGGCCGGCACCAATGCAGGCCAAACAGCGCGCGCTGCGCCGGCAGGCTGCAGACCGCGCGCACAGCGCCAGCGCTATCGACCGCCTTCAGGGCCAGCGACTCCAATACGTCTGCGTCGCCATAGCGCCCCTGGGCAAAGAGCGCCTCGTGGCCGTCGGGCGACCAGGCCGCGGCGCCGGCCAGAGCGCCGCCGTCGGCGACCTCCACGAGCCTGGTGCCCATGCCGCTGGCGATATCGAGCGACCAGAGCTGGTTCACGGCCACGTCGTCATAGCTGCCCTCGATGGCCGTGTAGCCGGCCGGCGTGTAGGCCGGGTCACGCGCCAGGTAGAGCAGGCGCGTGCCGTCGGGCGAGAGCGCCAGCGTCGCGTAGGAGTCGGGGCCGAGCAGGCGGCGCGCCGCGATGGGGCCATCCCCAGCGGGCAGGCTCAGCGCCCACACGCCGGACCGGCCGCCCCCAGAGAAGGGGGTGAAGCACGAGATCACGAGCTCCCCCGTCGCCGCCCAGCCGAGCGGATGGCCCGGCTGCAGGTTGTAGCCGCCGGCATCGGCCTGCACGGGGTCGAAGCGCCGGCTCGAGCCGTCCCGCAGATCGACGATGGCGAGCGCCCAGCCCTGCCGCGTCACCTCCACCGATGCCAGGCGCGTGCCCTCGCGGTCAAAGGCCCAGAGCCCCGCCAGGCACATCGGCCCGCTGCAGGCCTGGCCGAGCGGGCTGGTGTAGCTCTGCCCCTGCTGCAGGTTGCGTATCAGCACGGCGCGCGCCTCGCCCTCGGGCGCGTCGAGCTGCGCCAGCCAGCGGCCATCGGGTGAGAGGAGCGCGCTCCTGGGGATGCTCACCCCCAGGGCCATCGCCAGGCCGGCGGCGTCGAGGGCGTAGAGTTCCCAGCGCTCCTGCGTGCCCACGCCGTAGAGGGCCACCGTGCCGGCCGGTGGCCGCAGCTTGCTCCAAGGTGTGGGGCTCGGCTCGGCTGCAGGCGTGGCGGTCCTTGCGCTCGGGCTGGCCATTGCCGCGGCTGGCGATGGCGTGGCCGGTGGTGGCGCCGCGCACCCCGCGAGCAGCGCCAGCGCGCACAGGCCCGCCGCCAGCCGCATGATCCGCTGCGATGCGATCATGTCACCTCCTCATCCATAGGCACACGCGTCTCCGTGGTTGGTCGACCCCCTACCGTTCCCCCCGCGAGGGGGAATGGGCTGTCCGCGCCAGCTACGCTCGCCGCCTAGCATGCGCTGTGCACCATGTGCCGCAGTACCAGCGCGTTCCCCTCAGGTGGAGGATGTTGCTCGCGCCAGCCATACCCGCAGCCCGGCCTGTGCCATGCAGCGGATGCGGCGATGCCAACCTGCTCTCCCTCACGGGGCGAACAGTAGGAGGACCCCCTCACCCTGGCTGCCACTGCGGGTCGTGGCCCTCGGCCAAGAGCACCGGCTCGCCTTCGCCCTGCCACAGGGCGATGCAACCGCCCTTGGCTTCGCCCGGGCAGCGCTGCGTCAGGGCGACGGTCACGCCGTCGGGCGCCACGCATGCCCGATAGAGCTCGCCCATCGGGTCCAGAGGCCAGCCCAGCCGCGCCTGGAGTTGTCCGCCCGCCCACCAGGGCACGTCCGCTGTCCCCACCGCCTCGAGCCCGCCGCCTTCGGCCACCCGGAAGTAGCGATAGCTCACCTGCTCTGGGCCACGCGCCTCGCCGGGCTCGTAGCGCTCTCTGGCCCACTCCATCACGCGCACCTCAAGCCGGCCGTCGGGCAGCCAGCCCTCGGGCCACAGGCGCCGCCGCGCCTCGGCCTCGAGCACCGTCTGCGCCACCCCGCTGCCCACCTGCCAGAGCGCCAGGCTGCTGGGATAGTAGAGTGATGTGCGGACCACAACATCCATCACAGGCCATCGCTGCAGCACCTCGACCGGCGCCCTGTCGAGCTCCATCCGCGCAAAGACCAGGCCCCGCCCATCGGGCATCCAGAGCGCCGCGTGGCCGGCGCCGTTGCCCTGCAGGCCGGTATCGCTGTGGGCAAAGGCGGCGACCACCTGGCCCGCCGCCACGTCCCACACCTGCAGAGTCGCCTCCAGCCCGTGGAGCAGCGGCACCAGGGGTGGCGCAGCCTCGCCGGCCACGCAGCCCCACTCGGCGAACCTTTTCGGCCTGATGGGCGTCGCGGCTGTCTGCTCGGTGGCGACGTCGTAGAGGCAGATGCTGTACTCGGCGGCGCCGTTCATGCCCACCGGGCCGCGCCGGATGTAGGCCAGCGTCTGCCCGTCGCGCGACCAGGCGCAGCCGGGCGCTGGCCGCGACCACACGCTGTCGCTCACCTGCACGATGCCCGGCCCGGCGAGCGAGATGAGCGCGAGCCAGTCGCCCCGCTGCAGCACCGCCAGCCGCTGCCCGTCGGGCGACCAACTGAACCCCGAGACCGGCCCGAGCTCGTCGAGCACTACGCGGCGCGTGCCGTCGGGCGAGGCCAGGGCCAGGCGGTTCGCCGGCTCAAGGGTGAGGTAGGCGATCCAGCCGCCCGGCGGCGGCGTGAGGTCCGGCAGGTACGGCGTGGGCGTCGGCAGCGTGCGCTGGCTGGGCAGCTCGAGGTCCGCCGGCGCGGGCTGCGCGGGGATAGCGGGCGACGCGGGCGCGGCCGGCGTCGCACTCGCGACGGCGAGCACGGGCGCGGCCTGCGGCCTTGGCGTAGGTGAGGGCAGGCGCGCACAGCCCGCGAGCAGCAGGCCGGCGCAGAGCAAGCCCACCATGGACCATGAAGAGATGCGAGTTGGCCTCATCGCCACCTCCAGAGAAGCTCATGGTGCACGCGCCCGGCGCACAGGCGTGCGCGCTACGAGCCTAGGTCGTGTTCGCAAACCCGTAGTGGGCGTCTTGGGCGGCGAGACTGGCGCCACAGAACGGCAAGACGGGCACAAGGCCCTAGGCTACGACGGTTTGCGAACACGACCTAGCCCTCGCGGCGCCCATTCTGCCGCCACCAGAGCAGCGCCGCACCCGCCGCCAGGAGCAAGAGCGCCATGCCGACCGACACCACAACGGCGAGCGCGGTGCCCGAGCTCCAGGGCCACGCCGCCGTCAGCGCGGCCGCGGCGACCCCGGCGGTCGCCAGCAGGCCGAGCAGCACCAGGCCGCAGCCAAAGCGGTTGGGCCGCCGGCCGCGGTAGAACGGCGGCACGCGGCCGCCGGCAAAGTAGCCCGGCAGGTACTGGTGCGCCTGCCACTTGCGCCAGCGCTCGACGGCGCCCGGGCGGCCGTCGCCGGCCTCGCGCTCATGCTCAGGCCGGGCAGCGGTTGCACCGCGGAGGCGCCGAGGACGCGGAGGCCTCTTTGCATGATCCCCTCCGCGTTCGCGGCGCCTCCGCGGTGCTGCCCCGTTTTCATCCGCGGCGGCGAGCGTATTCCGGTTGCTCTGCGCCATGTGGCCCTACCTCGTCTCTTCCAGCACCTCGCCCGTGTGCGCGTCGATGGTGTAGGCTGCCTTCTTCATGATCTCCGGCACCCCTGGGCTGATGGGCTCGTCGCTCTGCAGCCGCACCTGCCAGCGCAGGCACAGCCCCTGCGCGCGGTCGTTGTGCCGCCACCACACGCTGAGCTCCGCCGTGCTCTCGGTGACGTGCGCGCCAAAGCGCTCGGTGGCGATGGCCAGGGCGCGCTCGCGGCTGACCTGCGGCTCGACGCTGACGGTAATGGGCACGGGCAGGAGCTGCATAAAGCTGACGATGCTGCCGCTGGCCCCGTCGACCGAGACGGCGACGAACTGCATGCCGCGCGCCTGCTGCGAGCCCAAAAGCTCGCCCCAGCGGAACTCGCAGTGCCGGCCGCCGGCCGTGCCGTGGTCGGCCAGGGTGTCGTAGAGCAGCGTCAGCCGGTCAAAGCCCTCGACGTGCGCCGCGGCGAACTCACGCACCGCCTGCCGCGCCTGGTCACAATCCAATACGCCGCCGGGGCCGGCGAGGCCGGGCGGCATGATGGCGCCGATCACCGCGCGCCGCTCGACGTCGACGGTAAAGAAACCGCCGGGGGCGGCGGTGTACTCGCGCTGCCAGGGGCGCGATTCGTCGGGCGCCGGCTGTGGGGTGAGCGCGAGGTCAGACCGGCCCACAAAGCCGCGGATGAGGGCCATCGCCTCCTCGTCGCTGCAGGGCGGGCCGGGCGTGGCGGGCGCAATCGTCGCCGGCGCGGCCTGCATCGCGCAGCCCGCGAGCAGCATGCTCAGTATGGCCAGGGCCAGATGCACGTGCCTCACGGCAGCCTCCGTGCGGTCAGCAGTCCTCCATAGACGTAGGACGCTCTGCAGTGGTACAAGGTTCCGCATCAGCGCAGCATATGCCCTTGAGCAGGCCGTGGGTTCCCTCACCCTAACCCTCTCCCCTGCGGGGGAGAGGGGACAGGCCCGCCGCTTCCGCGCGTGAGGTTGGCTCGCCGACACCTTCTCCCTCTCCCTCAGGGGGAGGGCGGGGGCCTGCGCCCCGAGGGCTTGGCCCGCAGGGGTGAGGGTGAAACGTCGCACCAGCGACCAAATCGGCACAGCCCCTTATGAGCTCCCGAAGATCATCTCCTCCAGCGCCCTGCTGCCAGCCCCGCGCGCGATGGTAAAGATCAACCCCTCCCCCTCGCCGGGCAGGCAGGCCAGGTCCAGGTGGCGGTCCTCGGCGGCGAGCACGACCAGCCGCTCGAGCGTGACCACGCTGCGCTGCGCCTCATCGCGCTCGTAGCGGCGCGGCAGCTCATCCGACGCCAGTGCGAACTGCACCGGGGCCGCATAGGCGACCTCCAACGTGTAGGCCAGGTCATCCATCGCACTCCTCACCTTGGCCTCCACCAATGCTGCAGGCCCGAGCGCCACCACGTCGGCAGGCGAGCCCTCGAGCGCCGCCAGCAGCGCAGCCGGGAGCGCCTGGCGGTCCTCCGGCCCGAGCGCGACGGCCTGCCCCTGGCGCCGGGCGACGGCGCTGGCCGGCACGTCCCGGGGCACGAGCGGCGGCGCGGCGGTGGGCTCGGGCGCGACAGTGGCAGCCCCGCGCCTCAGCCTGCCTGCCGACTCCAGCGCCTGCAGTATCCTCGCGTCGGACCTCGGGTCGGCCTTCTCCCCGATAAAGCCAGCCACGATCCGTATGGGGTTGAGCTGCCCACCCGGCAGCAGCATGATGACCACGCCATCGAAGCTCAAGGAAGAGAGGGCGCTCCAGAACGCGCCGCTGTAGATACGCTCCTCGCCCACACAGACGACAAAGGGGATGCCCGCACCGCCCACCGGCATCTCGAGCTGGCCGAGCCGCTCAGCCGCCGCAGCGGTCAGCGTGATCTCGTGCGTCTCCCAGGTGTAGCTGACAATGTCCTCAGTCGAGAGACGCGGCGTATCCTCCAACCTGAGGCTGCGCAGATCAGCCCGGACCACCTCGGCCGGCGACAGCTTCTTGGCGAGCAGGTAGATGGCAAAACCCTCGCGTGCCGGGGCTGCGGGTCGGGTGCAGGCGGCCGCCAGGATGGCCGCAAGCATCGCGCAGGCGACAAGCCTCTTCATCGCCTCCTCCTTCCATCGTGTGTCAAGATCGCTTTGGCATCCGGCAGCTACTCGGCAGGCAAACGTATGGGCCCCCAGCCGTATGCACCCGCCGGTCGCGGCGTCCTTGTTCCATTCCGGCTCATGGTCCAGCTTCCTTTCCGGCCACGGTCCACACCGCGATCGTGCCGTCGCTCGCCAGCGAGGCGATTCTGCCGCCATCGGGCGACCAACTGATGTGGATCAGGGTGGCGCCGTGATAGGCGGAGCAGAGCTGGGCGCCGGTCTCTGCATCGTGCACATAAACTCCCCGCCCAGCATAGGGGCGCTGGCTCATCGTCGCATAGTAGGCGCCGCCCGGGGCGTAGACGTTGTCGCCCATATCCCTGGCGCGGCTGGTGGTCCTTGCGCCGCTGCGCACGTTGCAGCGCACGAGCCGGGTGTTGTACTGCGCTTCGGCGGCCAGCAGCACCTCGTCGGAGGCCCAGGCAGCGAGCCTGTGTTCCGTCAGGGTCAGTATAGTGTTGCCGCTGGCGCGGTCAAAGACCGAGACGCTCAGCGCGCCGGCCCAAAGCTGTGGGGGTTGGCGCAACTGCCCAGGAAAAGCGCGACCACCAGCAGCGCCGCCAGGGACCGCTCCACGCCCACGTGAGATCGCATCCCGGTCATTTGGGCATCTCCTTTCGCACAGCCGCCACCGAACGGGGGGATCATTGCCCCACCGCCCGCCAGGCCACCGCGTAGGCATCGTCGGGCAGCATGATCTCCTGGCGCCGCCGCTGCGGCATGGTGGGAGAGGGAGCACGGCATGGCAGCCGCCGCCGGCATTGCCAGGCCCTGTCAGTATGTCTCAAAGCTGTGCAACATCTGGCCGAACCAGGGGACGGCCGCGGCATCGCACTGGTCAGGGCCAGCGACCGTGCAAGTCAGCATGTAGAGCTGCTCGCCCCCGATAAGGTGGGCCTGTTGAGCGCGCTGGGTGCTGCACGGCTCTTGTTTGGGATCGCTGTAGCTGTAGGCGACGAGCGCCGCGGGCACCCCGTTGATGGTGAACTCTTGGATCTCGCTCATGTCGAAGATGCCTGGATTCTGGCTGATGGTCGCCAGAAACGAGGCGGGCCGAATGACGCGTCCATCCGTGCCAACGGGCGCTTCCCGCTTTCCTACTCGCATTGTATAGGTCGTCTGGTTGTCGGTGAGGGTGAAGGTGGTCTGCCCGGACTGGTCGGTAGCGATGGTGGCGCCGGCAGGGTAATGCAGGCGGTAGCCTTGCTCCGTATCTTCGTAGGTGGGCCAACTGCTGACAGCGGGCCGCGACGGCTCGGGGTTGGGCAGCGTGCGCGCGTCGGCCGGCAGACGGCCCAGCACGGCGAGCTGCGGCGCCTCGGCCACGCGCGTTGCCTGGCCTGTGGCCACATCTACTGCATAGAGCGCCTGCCGTGTGCCGCGCGTGAACGTGGCCAGCGCCGTAGACGGGGCGCACCAATCGAGCGCGATGAGGTGGCCCTCCTCCGGCAGCGGGCCGACGGTGCGCACGGCGCCCGTGAGGTCGGCGACCTTGAGCATGGCCCCGCCAAGCAATGGCCCGGCGCTCTGAGTGCCGCTGCCGGGCGGGTAGCGGCCTTGCACACAGAGGATGGCATCGCCGCCGGGCGCCCAGGCGGCGACGCGGGCCAGCGCGCCGCCGTCGGTGACCTCGAACAGCCGTGTGGGCTGGCCGCCGGGGCTGCTCACGTCCAGCGTCCACAATTGGTTGACGGCCATGTCGGGGCTGGCGCCCTCCAGCCCCGCGGGGGTGTAGCCGGGGTCGCGGGCCAGGTAGAGCAGGCGCGTGCCGTCGGGCGAGAGGCGCGCGCCCCAGCCCTGGGCCTCGGGGGCCAGGAGCTGGCGGTGGCCCAGCGACTCGATGGGCCGCGCGGGGTGGCCGGGCGGCAGGGCCAAGGCCCAGACGTTGGCCCACCAGCGCTCAGCATAGGGGCGGAAAACGTCGAGCAGCAGGTCACCAGAAGACGACCAGCCGAGCGGGATGCCCGGCAGCAGTGAGCACTCGCCGGCGCGCTCGAAACGCGCGCTCCAGCCGCCGGCCAACTGCACGACGGTGATCGACCAGGCGGCGCACTTGCCCTTGCCGGGCGTGGCGACCTCCAGGAAGGCCAGGCGGCTCCCGTCGCGGTCGAAGGCCCATTGGCCGGCCGGTCCCTCGCCGGCGGCCAGGCTGAGAGGGACCGTATGCGCGGCGCCGCTCTGCAGGTTGCGCACCACGACGGCGCCGGCGGCCGGCGGGGGCGCATCCAGGTAGACGATCCAGCGGCCGTCGTCGGAGAGGCGGGCGCCTGCCGTGACGCGCACGCCCAGATTGATCGCCGAGCCCGCGGCATCGAGCGCGTAGAGCTCCAGGGCCTCCTGCGCGCCTATGCGCTCGGCCACGCCGTAGAGCGCGACCGTGCCCGCGGGCCACTGCAGCGGGCCGCTCCAGGTGGGCGAGGGCCCGGCCGTGGGGGGCACGGCCGTCGCCGGGGTTGTGCCGCTCGGCGATGGCGCGGCGGCCGGCGGTGCGCTGAGGCCTGGCGCGAGCTCTGGCGTTGCCGGCGGCGGAGGAGTGGCGTACGGCGCCACCGTGCAGCCCGCCAGGAGCACCCATGCAGCCAGACACGCCGACGAGCGGGTGATCCACTGCGTCACTGTCGCGAGCATGTTCACCTCCATGAAGCACCCTCCGCTACCCGTCACCCCACAGGGGGGAATAGGCTGCCGCTACGAGCGACGCTCGCCGGCTGGATGTCACGTACTTGTTCACACTCGCGCTGGAGACCCTTGGGAGAACGACGAACAGGGATGCGCAGGCCTGCGCCCCTGCGGGCCAAGCCCGGCGGCTTGGCCCGCAGGGGCTGAACAGGATAAGGTACTACCATCCTGTGTATCCTGTCTATCCCTGTTCGCGTCCTCCCGCGTTCGATGGGGGGATCGCGTGCAAGGGTACGCAGCAGCATGGACCCTCTTTGCACTCGAGCCTGAATGGGTACGATGTCTCTCCCTTGACACGATCCCCAACGCGGCAAGACCACCGGTGCCGCATCACCGGCGGACCCAACCTATTCCCCGTCGCGGGGGGGTAGCGAAGGTCACTGCGCCCAGCCGATCTCCCCCGCCTGCGCATCCAGCCAGCCCTCCTGCCCAGCGGCCGTGCGCACGCGCAGCCAAAGGCTATTGCCGGCCCAGGCCATGCAGAGGCTGAGGTAGTAGGGCTCCTCGCCCTCTGACCGGGGCCGCTCAGCCAGCGGCGCAGGGGAAAGCCGCATGCCGCCGGGCAGACAGGCCAGTACCTCGGCCTTGATGCCGGGCGCGGCGCGCAGGTTGGCGCAGTCGCCGGCGGGCAGCCCCACAGCCAGGACCAGCGGGCCAAAGGGCGGCCGCTCCACCCGCGCCGGCAGCAGGTATTCCGTCTCGCCGCACGAGCCGCCGTGGCCCAGGTGTGGCAGGGCGAAGCGCAGCTCGGTCGAATCTGGCCCCCAGGGGTAGAGGTCGGCGGGCCGGTCCCAGTCGGGGCCGGCGTCCAGGGTAGCGACGGCCAGCGCCTTGCCCGTCGTGTCGATCACCACGCGGCGGCCAACGGCGAGAAGGTCTGCGCGGTCGGGCGCGGGCAGCGGCTCGTCGGGGTCGGGCAACGGCACGCCGCCCGGGCTGGGAAGGGCGACGAGCCAGCCGTCGCGCGTGACGATGTGGTAGCCCTCACTGGTGCGCACGATCAAGCCCGAGCTGTCGGCCAGCCAGTCGCCGGAGCCCAGGTCGTAGAAGCACAGCGTCGCGCCGACGATGCGCAAGCGGGGCGCGAGAGTCGCGGCATCGGCCACGACCACAGCCTTAGTCAGGCTCGACAGCTGCTCCTCCCAGGCAATGAGGCGACCATCGGGAGAGAGGGGGGCGTACCAACTGTCGCCGGGCAGCGTCAGCTCGCCGAGGCGCTCGCCTTGCCAGGAATAACGTGCGATCCACCGTGTGGTCCTGCGCGCCGCGCCTGTGCCCTCGGCCACGCGGGCCTCCACCGCAAACCATGCGCCACGTGGCCCCGCTCGGAGATACAACGAATCCAGCGCGCCGGCGGGCAGGGCCAGCTCGGCCACCGTGCGGCAACTGAGGTCGGCGAGGCGCACCAGCGAGAGCGTGCGCCCGCTGAGCACGGCCGCCGTCTCGCCATCGGGCGACAGCGCTACGCAGCCCTCGGCCGGCTTGACCGGCAGCAGCGCGGGCTCGGGCTGGCGCAGCCCCACCACCCAGGTGCGCCCCTGATCGCGAAACAGCAGGTGCTCGCCCTGCAGCGCCACCAGCCGCGGGCTGTTGCGACCCCAGCGGAAGGCAGCCCCGCTCTGGCGGTCGACAGCATAGGCCGCGGCGGAGGGGTAGGCCAAGACCCAGCGGCTATCGGACGACGTGGAATAGGTCACGAGGGCGCCATCGGCCCTCGGCAGCGACCAGGCCTCGACCTCGCCGCTGGCCACATCCATGAAGAACATGCCAAAGTGGGTGATCGGCTCGCCCGCGGCCAGGTGGCGGCGCTCGAAGGGGTTGGCGATGGCCACGACGCTCGGGGCACGGGCGTGCGGGTGGCCACTGGCGACGGGGTGGGAGATTGCAGCGTTGCGCTCGCGGCCGGCGTCGTGGACGTGGACGGTTCCCGAACCGCCCCTACAGGGGCGCCGGCCTGCGTGGGCGCGGCGGTGCAGGCCGCGAGGGTGAGCGCCAGGGCCAAGGCCAGAGCACACCGCTGGGGTACCGGCCGGCGAAACATGGGCCAGCCTCCTCTGCACAGTGCATCGCCCGCCTGCCGGCGGCCTCATGGGCGAGCATTTGGCCGGCGTCGCGATGCACTCCAAGTAGAAGACGCTCGCTCCGGGCCAAAGGTTCCATGGCCGCTGGCATCCATCCAGTCCCTCAGCCGGGCGCGCGCCGTGGCGCGCCGCCGCGCAACGGCCCGCGGCGCCACGCCGGCGACCTGGGCGATCTCCTCGTAGCTCAGCCCCTGTACGTCGGCCAGCACCAGCACCAGCCGCGACTCCAGCGGCAACGCGGCAAGGCCGGCCTCGATGGCCTGCACCAGGCCCGGCCCCAGTGAAGCCCCTCCAGGGTCCTCAAGGCGGCCAGGCGAGGCCGGCGGGCAGCGCCTCAGCCGTGCACGGCGGCGGCAGGCAGCGACAACGCGGCGCAGCAGCCAGGTCCCGAACGACTCGCCCCGCATTGCCCCCCGTGACACCCCGGCCGTGGGGCCGGCCATCCCCGGCACGACGGTCGACTCGCTGTGCACGCATATGTGCTGCCTCGCGTCGCTGAGGGCCGCCAGGAGCGCCTCCTCCAGCGCCTCCGTGGCCAGGCCGGTGCACCCCAGCAGCCGGTAGGCGACGTTGTAGGCGGCATCCTGGTACCTTTCCGCGAGCCGGCCCAGGCTCTCCGCGTCTCCCCGGCAGGCAGCCGCGATCAGCGCGTGCTCGTCCATGGCTCGCTGCTGCGCTCGCTGATGAACAGCGCATAGCGCCACTCGCCGGGCACGTTGCCCGACATGGCCAGCCGTGTGCCGTTGGGCGACCAGGCAGGCCGGCCATACACGCCTGGCTGCTCCAGCAGCGGCCGCACGACGCCCCGTGCCAGGTCAGCGAGCATGAGGTAGCCGGTCTGCTCGTCCTGCGGCGGGCCGTACTCCGAGTAGACGAAGGCGATGCGCCGGCCGTCGGGCGACCAGGCCAGGCCGCGGTCGGCCTCGCGCACCTGCTGGCCGCACCAGGGCACCAGCGTGTGGACCGGCACGACGGCGCCCGTATCGGGGAAGGCCAGGCCAAAGCCGCCGCCCGCCGTGGAGACGGCGATGGCGCCGCGGGCATCGGGCAGCGGGTCGAAGCGTGCCGGCGCGGGCAGGTCGATGGAGCGCGAGGGGCAGGGGGTGGCCACCGCAGCCGGAACACTGATCACATCGAGCCGCTCGACGATGATCTGGCGGCCGTAGGCGTCGGGCACGTTCGTCTGGAGCTGCCCCCACACCTGGATGGCGTTGCCCTGGCGGCGCGCGCTTTCGATCTGCGCCGTCAGCCCGGCGGCGCTGCCGTCAATGCCATAGCGCTCACCGTCATTGCGCAGGAAGTAATCGTCGTACTGGGCCAGGGGGTCGAGCGCAACGACAGTGCCGATCCAGCCATCCACCGCCGAAGTGGTGACCGGCGGCCCTTCGGCGGGGATGCCGGCCTCTTCGCCCTCGGCCAACGGGTTGGTCGCCAGCACGACCGCATCCCTGGCCGCCAGGGTCGCCCGGCCGGTCGCCAGGTCCACGGTGTAGAGCTCGCTCGCCTGGCCGTAGGTGGTCGCCAGAGCCAGGCCGGGCCAGCCGCAGTAGAGGGCCGAGAGGGTGCCATGGATCTCAAGTGGCCCGATCTCGCGCAGCGCGCCGGCCATGACGACCGCCTCGAGCGTCAGGCGCCCGAGCACGCCGCTGCTGGCGTAGCGGCCTTGGGCGAAGAGCGCCTCACGCCCATCGAGCGACCAGGCCGCGGCAGGGGCAAGCGCCCCGCCGTCGTTGATATCGACCAGCTTGGTGGCAGCGCCGCTGACGAGACTGAGCGACCAGAGCTGGTTCACGGCCATGTCCTCAAAGCCGCCGCTGAGCGGGTAGCCAGCCGGGGTGTAGCCCGGGTCGCGCGCCAGGTAGAGCAGCCTGGCGCCGTCGGGAGAAAGCTGCGGCCGCTGCCGATAGGCCCGCGGGGCCAGCAACTGCCGGCTGGGGAGGGCGTCGATCGCGGCCGGCGCGCCGCTGTCGGGCAGGGTCAGCGCCCACACGCCCATGAAGGCGCCCTCACTGAAGGGCGCAAAGGTGTCGAGCAGGAGCTCGCCGGTCGACGCCCAGCCCAGGGGCGCGCCGGGCATGATGGGGTAGCTGCTGGCCTGGGGGCGGCGCATCTCGAAGCGCCGGCTCGAGCCGTCCTGCAGGTTGGCGACAACGATGGCCCAGGCGTCGCGCGTCACTTCGACCGATGCCAGGCGCGTCGCCGCGTGGTCAAAGGCGTAGAGCCCCGTCACGCACGGGCCGGCGACGCAGGCATCGCTCAGCGGGATGGTGTAGCGGCGGCGGTCCTGCAGGTTTTCGACGACCACAGCATGCGCGCCCGGCATGGGGGCGTCGGCGTGCGCCAGCCAGCGGCCATCGCCGGAGGCTACTGTGCCCCAGGGGACCTCGACGCCGAGCGCGGTTGCCGTGCCGCCGGCCGAGAGCGCGTAGAGGGCCACGTTCTCCTGCGGCGCGCCCACGCCATAGAGCGCCACCGTGCCCGGCGGCACCCGCACGGGCTGGGCGGTCGCCGACGGCGCCGGCGTGGGTGCGGGCGTGGCCGCCTCGCCCACCTCCCCATACTCCAGCACCGCCACCCAGCTCCCCGTCTCGTCGGGCCCCGGCAGGTCGCGCACGAAAGAGATGACGTGGCCGTCGGGCGAGAGGGTGAGGCCCAGGCCGTTGGTAAAGAGCGTCTTGGCCGGGCCACCCGCCGCGCTGACCACCTGGTACTCGCCCTGCAGCGTGGCGGTGTTCGAGTCGGGCACGTACTCGTAGACGATATAGGGTGTGCCGGGCAGCCACGAGAGCCCGGCGTAGGCGCCGCTGCGGTCGCCCGCGCGCGTCACCAGCCGCCGCGCGCCGCTGCCGTCGGCGTTGACAACCCACAGCTCGGGCGCCGCGCCGCGCACGCCGGTGGCGTAGGCGAGCTGGCGGCCGTCAGTGGACCAGGCAAAGCAGGCGCGCCACTGCGGATGGATGCGCACGGTGACCGAGGTCCTCAGCCCGCTGGCCAGGTCCACGATAGCCAGCTCCTGGCCCTGGAGCGCCGCCAGGGAGCGGCCGTCGGGCGAGAAGGCCAGCTCGGTCTCGACGCCGCTCGCATCGCGCGGCGCGATGCCGGGGATGGCGACCGCAGCGCCGCTGTCGAGCTGCAGCGCCTGGTAGCCGGTCTGCGTGCCCACGACGATGCGGCCGCGGGTGTCGAAGGTCAGGCGCCAGGGGGTGGAGGTCTCGCCGAGCGCGCGCGCCGCACCGCTCGCCGGGTCGACGAGGTACAGCGCCGCCGTGTTGCCGCGTTGAGGCGCGCCCACGGTGACGACGATGCGGGCGCCGTCGGGCGTCCAGGCGGCGTTGCTCACCTGCAGCGGCGCATCGCCTTGCCTGACGTCGATCGGGCGCTCGGTCTCCGGCCCGCCGCCGAGGGCGCGCTCATAGAGCCGGCCATCGCGCACGGTCAGATAGGTCTTGCCATCGGGGGCGAACCTGGGCGGGCAGCAGAGGTCCTGCAGCCGCTCCAGCCGCGTCACGGCGACGGCGGGCTCCGCAAGAGGGGTGGGCGTGGACCTTGTGGGATCGCCCGCCACCTCCAGGGTCTGCAGGATGCCCGGCACCTGGCCGGCCATGCGCTGGAACTCGGCGGCCACCCGCGGCCACGGCTCGCTGCTGAATGCAGAGTACATGTTGGCAATGGCCGAGCCGCTGACGACGACCAGGCCATCGAGCGAGCGCACCACCCTCCCCACGCCCGGCTGCTGTTGCTCCTCTCGCCACCGGGCATCGCTGAAGAGCGACACCCAGAACAGGGTCTCGCTCGGGTTGGGCCTGGCCAAACCCGGCGCCGGCGTCAGCCCGGCCAGCAGCTCGCGCACGTCGGGAGGCACGGTGTACGCGAACGAGACGGTGTTCCCCCGCTCCGTCACCTCGTACTTGCCGGCCCAATCTGCGGGGATGAGCAGGCGGCAGGCGTAGCTGACCTGGCCCTCGACGCTGAGGTGCCCGGTGACCCAACGGTCGCCTGCCGTCCCTGTTGGCTGCCCCGCCGGCCATGCCCGCTCGACCAGCGGCCGCCCGGCCACGATCACGCCCACCACGAGCAGCAGCGCCACCGCCGCCACCGCCGTCCACACCGCGGCGTTGCCCAGCGCCAGCGCCGCCCGCGAGAGCTCGGCCCACAGACCGGCGCCCCTGGCCTGCGGCTGCGCCACGGCGGCCGCAAACCCCTGGCGCAGCCGTGGGCTGGGCCTGGGGGCAGGGCGGCTGCGCAGCGCCTGGTGCAGGCGCCGATAGTCGCCCAAGAGCGCCGCGCAGGCCGCACACGTGGCGAGGTGGGCGTCGACCTCGGTGCGCTCCGCCGGGGCCAGGTCGGGGTATACGGCCAGCCGTTCCTCGTGCTGCGCGTGGCTCATCATCGCGCGTCCCCCTTGCCAAAGGCCTGGCGGAAGAGCGCCGTCGCCCGGTAGATGCGCTTGCGGGCCGCGGCCTCGCTCAGGCCCAGCGCCGCGGCCACCTCGGCAGGGCTCAGGCCGTACTGGGCGTAGAGCAGGAGCGGCGCGCGGCTCTCCGCGGGCAGGCTCGCCAGCGCCGCCTCCAGCGCATTACGCTCGGCCACCTGCTCGGCCACGTCGGGCGCGCTCACTTCGCGGTCGCCCGCGCGCCACGGCAGCCAGGCAAAGCGCCGCCGCCGCTTGAGCGCATTCAGCGCCACGTTGGTGGCCACGCGGTACAGCCAGGCGCGGCAGTTCTGCACCCCGGGCAACTGCCGGCGCGCCCGCAGCACGCGCAGGAACGTCTCCTGCGCCAGGTCCTCGGCCCAGGCCGGGTCGCGCACCATGCCGCAGAGGTAGCCGTAGACCTCCTCGTGGTAGCGCTCAAAGAGGTCCACCGCCAGCGCCGTCCCCGCCTCGGCGGCGGTGCCACCCGAGGCCTGGGGCTCGGCTCGCCCGCGATCTGTGCACGATGCTGGCATGGGCAGGCTCCTTGGGATGCATGCCGGCGCCGGCGCCGGCGCCGCCCACTGCGGCACTCCTTATCTATAGAGTATGACAATCGGGATGCGAGAATTGGGACAGACTTGCAGGCTCTCTGGCATCTTTGCTTGTGCCTGCTGCCGTTTCCTGGTACACTGTGGACGATGCAAGATTCGCTCTCATGGAGGGGTGCGAGATGAGTCCATCTACCGCGAGAACCAAGGTGATCCGGGAAGTCGAGCTTATTCCGGAAGACAGGCTGGCTGACGTCTATACGCTTCTACACTACTTCCGCATAGGCTTGCAGAGCGCGGAGAAGCAGGGCCGGTCGGTGATGCAGTTCGCTGGATGCTGGGAAGACATGCCCAGCGAGTCATTCGACTCCTTTCTCCACGAGGTAGGGGAGCGTCGCCGGCGCGCGTTCTCGGGGAGGCGTAGCGATGAAACAGGCGCTGATTGATACCGACATCCTCTCCATGTTCTTCCACGGTGATCCCAACGTCGTTGCACGCTTCGATACCTACGCCACCCTGCATGGCACCATCAACACCACCATCATCACCTACTATGAGATCGTGAGCGGCCTCAAGCACCGCGGCGCGCAGAAACAGATGGCTGCCTTCCTCGAGTTCGCCGCGCAGAACAACATCGTTCCCCTCACGGAAGCGTCCGTCATGCTGTCGGCTGACCTCTACGCGGCGCTCAGAGCGCGGGGCATGCCGATTGACGACATTGATCTGCTCATCGCGGGCGTCGCGCTAGCCAGCGGCTGGACCCTGGTGACACACAATCGCAAGCATTTCGACCGCATCGAAGGTCTACAGGTAGAGGACTGGAGCGCGCCGTAAAGGCCGCGCTCGCGTCCGAATGTCGGATAACCGGCCTGCACGCTCCGCAGCCACCCGGTACGGAGCCCTTTTCTGGGGGATTTTGAGGTTCTCCAGCGCCGACTGGCCCGCCTGCGGGCGGGCCAGTCGGCGCTGGAGAACCTCAAAATCCCCCTCCCTGATCAGGAACGAGCTGCGCGTGACAGCATGCCCAGCCCCTTCAGGTCACGGCTGGATAGCAAAGACCTGCCCGAGCAGCTCGGCGCGCTCTTCGGGGGTCATGGGCCGCGGGCGCGCCCAGTCCTCGAGCATGGCCGTGCGCAGCTCGACGGAGAGCAGGCGGTTGTCGTAGAAGACGAGGCAATCGATGAACTCTTGCCGCGTGGCCAGGACCTCCATCTGATCGAAGAAGAGGTTGCCCAGGCCATAGTGGATAAAGGCATCGCCCTGGAACTCGAGTGCCTGCGGCTGGTGCGCCTGGCTGCCCTGGACGACCACCGCCCCGGCTTCGGCCATGGCGCGAAAGTCGACGACCTGCCGCGGCAGGGGCGCAGAGTCGTAGGTCTCGACGTACTGGAAGGTGACGATGGGCAGGTAGCCTTCGCTGCGCAGGGCGCGGATCTGCGCCTGCATGCCCTCGAGGTCGGGGGGCGCGGTGCCGGGGCTGTCTGCGGTGGCCCAGGCGGAGGGCGGGCCCCAGTAGTTGCAGCCCAAGAAGGCGATGCGATTGCCGTTGTGCTCGATCTTGAGCGGCGCCGTCGCCGCGGCCAGGTCCTCGCCGGCGGCGTACCACTGCCAGCCGCGCTGACGGTACAGGTCGAAGGTGTGCAGTAGCGGCTCGGGGCCATAGTCGAGCATGTGGTTGCCGGTCATCTCGACAATGTCGGTGCCAACCGCTTCCAGCAGCTCGATGTAGCTATCCTTGGAATTGAAGCGCAGGCTCTCCGGGTCGGTCTGCACTTCATAGTTGCTGTCGAAGGGGACCTCGTTGGAGATGTGTGTCAGGTCGGCGGAGGTCAGCCAGTCCGCAATGTCCCGCGCCGGGTAGGTGACGCCGTAGGCCTCCATGATCGTGGCCGTGGCGCGCACCAGGGCCGTCACCCCGGTCATGGCCACAATCGTCATGCGCCCCTCCTGGCGGTTGCTCAACGCAGCGGGCGCCTGCGCCAACACTTCCTGGGCGCGGCTGCCGCGCAGCGTGAGCGGCACCTGCAGGGCGTACGGCTGGTCCAGGCCCCTGGCCAGCGGCGAGAGGCCGTCGACCTGCAGCACCTTCCAGCGCATCTCCAGCTCGTCAAAGGGGATGATGGCCCAGCCCGAGGCGCGCTCGGCCTCGGCGAGCAGCGTGGCCGCGGCGACGGCGCGCACCGTAGAAGCGGCCGGCCCCCACAGCGCCGTGAAGACGCGTAGGGTACCGGGGCTGGCCAAGAGCGGGTGCGCCGCCAGTGCGCCGCTGGGCCGGCCCTGCCAGGCGGCCTGCAGGTCGGCCAGGGCCACGCCATCGTCGACGGTGCGGAAGGGGGCGACCAGGGCGTAGGTCCAGGTGCCCGCCAGGGAGCCCTGAGCCGCGCCCGCGTCGAGCAGCACATCGGCGGTCGCCGCGTCGTCGCTCCAGGCCAGGCGGTCGGCGGCGGGGGCGATGAACTCGCGCAGGCGCACGCAGGCCGCCGCGGGCGCGGTGTCGCTGCAGCCGACGGAGAGCGGCGCGCCCGGTGCTGCCGCTTCACCGAGTGCAGAGATGCCGGGCGGGGCTGCGGCGGCTGCCGGGCCGGCGGGCGCAGCGCAGGCGCCGGCAGCGAGCGAGAGGATCAGGAGTACAGACAGAATACGGAAGTATCTCATTCGTTTCCTTGCACGTTGGCCAGGCAGTGCCTGCGCCGTGGCCTCGGCTGGCTTTGGCCGTGTGCGGCGGCGCCTGCACGTGCCTGCCATAATCGGTCCATCCCTCTTGCCAATCCTGCCACGCGATTATACCACACTCTGCGTATTAGGGAAACAACTCTGGCACGCCGGGGGTATATCCCATCATCGTTGGTGACCGGCTCTTGAGCTTCGCACGAACCCGGTGCTGGCCTTTGAGGCAGGGGTTTGGCGGGCTGGCTGGCGTTGCTGGCCGCCCCGCGGGGCGGCCAGCAACGCCAGCCAGCCCGCCAAACCCCTAACCCGGGTCAGGGCCGGGCGCACGAGAACATGAGCCTGTGCAGGCTTGTCCGCGCCCAAAGGGTGGCAGCGGAGCGGAGAACCCGGCCAGCACACGGGTGCCCCACGACTGTGGGATATACCCGGCACGCCGGAGGGTGCACCCCAGAACCGTCGGAGGCTGCTGAATCACCAAGACCGCAGAGGTTCTTGGGCGATGTGGTCTTGGCCAAAGCTTCTTGCCGTGACAGCCTCCATAGAGGCCTGGCTCGAAGCCGCTCGCGCCGCCGGCAAGCCCATTCCCTCGCCACGCTACCGGCCGGCGATCTACCAGGTGGCGTAACACCCCACGCCTGCCACTCACGACGTTGCCCCCGTCCTCCCATCCCTGATAGCCACAAAGATATCCCTGTATGCAGGATGGGCCAGGTCGAGTTCCATCGCTTCCTCCAGCCGGAACCAGCGGATCTCGGCATGCTCATCGCCAAGCGCCACAGGCCGGCCCACCCATGCCGTCACGACGAAAACGTGATACTCGGCTTCGCCATGACACTCAGGGGCTGGCTCCCAGAGTACTGCACATTTGGTGAACGTGCACGGCGTGACATCGATCTCTTCCTTCATCTCGCGCACGAGCGTTTCCTCCGGCTCTTCGCCGGTTTCACAGTGCCCGCCGATAATATCCCACACATTGGGGTAGAACCCGCGATTGGAGGCGCGCCTCCCCAGGAGAATCCCCTTGCCCTGCAGAAGGATGCCGCCAGCACATCGTCTCACTCCGCGATCTCCTCAGGCTGCGGCGACGGTGGCTCGCGCCCAGATGGCGCCCATGTCAATGGCACCCCGCAGGCCGCCGCGCGCCCACCCACAGCGCCGCCTCCACAGCCAGCGCCACGCCGATGCAGGCCGCCGTCAACCACGCGCCCCATAGCACCCCCGGCGCTCCCCCGACACCCGGCCACGGCCCCCAGGCAATGGCAAAGATGGCGATGCCGGCCAGGGTGACGAGCAGGAGCGCTGCTTGCCCGCGAGAAAGCCTGGCCGCCAGCGGCTCGACGCCGAGAGCGACGAGGGTTGCTGCGACGAGGGACAGGGTCATGAGGAGCAGCGTCACGTGGAGCGCCGTCCAGTCGCCAGGCAGAAGCGACATCCAGACCGTCTGCCAGCCCGTGAAAGTGCCGCCGTCGTGGAAGCGGAACCAGGGGGCGCAGAGAGAGGCCGCCACGAGCATCATGGGCAGCGCCCGCAGCCGCACCCCGCCCTCCGCACGCAGGGCCGGCCACCACTCCGCCAGCGCCGTGGCGCACGTGTCGGGGAGAATGCGCCGCCACAGCGTCGCCACGCCCCCGCCCCGCGCCGCTCGTACGCCTCACGCGCCAGGTCGGCGAAGGCCTGCCGCATCAACGGCCCATACGCGCGCCGGTACGCAGCCGGGCACAGCCACAGCAAGAGGCTGTAGAGCCTCCCACAGATCATGAGCGTTGTCGCAGGTTTCGTGGGTGACATCATCCATCTCCTGAATCGGCCGGCCATCTCGCCTCGCGACCACCCGGCCCTATCCCAGGGCAGGGGTTTGGGGTGCAGTCGGACGCTGCGGGTCGCCCCGCGGGGCGACCCGCAGCGTCCGACTGCACCCCAAACTCCCTACACCAGGCTCGTACCGGGCTCGCGCAACGCGCAAAACCCGGTTCGCCGGCCGGCCAAGGGCGGGGAAACCCCGCCCCTACGGCAGCGCCACGACAATGACATCCTGCGGCCCATAGATGTGCTGCGCCACCGCTGCCGCCCAGCGGCCATCGGGCGAGGCCACGCCGTCGTGGCGCATCTTGAGCGCGCGCGTGCTCTCCTCGGCGTTCTCAGGCCACACCTCCCCGCGCACCCGCTCCTGCAACGCCACCCGCCTGACCGGTACGGTGGGCGCGAGGTCGCCGGCGGCCGCCACGAGCTGCGCGGCTGCGCCCGGCGTGTAGGCCCAGGTGCGCAGCTCCTGCGTCGCCCGCACCGTCTCGCGGTAGTAGAGCACGCCGTCCGCGCTCCAGCCCAGGATCTCGTAGCTGCTGGGGACTATCTCCGCGAACGCCTGCGCCGACTTGACCACGCCGTGGAGCAGGCCCGGCTGCGTGGCCACGTGTAGGGTGACGCCCGGCGCGGCCACCACCGGCGCGCGGTAGCGGAAGAACCAGGGGAAAGCCAAGATGCCCAGCAGCGTCAGCGCCTCCACGGCCAGCAGCAGGCGCCTGCGGGGGCCGAAGAGCAGCCCCGCCACGGCCAGGGCGATGCCGGCGGCGCTGACCCCCAGGTAGAAGCCCAGCTCGCTGAGCAGCGTGGTGACCCAGAAGGCGCCCATGCCCACCGAGATGGCGAGCACGTTGCTCAGCGGGCTGTTGAGCGCGCCCGGCCCCAGCAGGCGCATGACGAGTGCCACGCCGCCCATGGCGTACACCGGCCAGACAGAGAAGGCGCCGGCGAGCAGCGTGCCCATGCCGGCGACGTAGCCCACATCAGTTGCCAGCCTCGAACGCATGCTGTATCCTCCCTGCCCGCCCGCCGCGGCGAGCGCCGGCGCGGCGACGCGCCGCTCCTTGAGCGCCACGATGTGCTCAGCGAGGGCCGTGGCGCAGGCGTCGGGCAGCAGGCGCAGCCACAGCGCCAGCACGCCGCAGGCGCCATGCCGCGCGTAGGCCTCACGCGCCAGGTCGGCGAAGGCCTGCCGCATCAACGGCCCGTACTCGCGACGATACCGAGCCGGGCACAGCCAGAGCAGCAGGTCGTAGACCGTATGCGAAACCGCAAGGATGGGCGCTCGCCTGCCACCGGCCATCATGCCTCCTCTTCGCGCAGCGCCCCGGCAGCCTGCGCCCTCGCGAACAGCACCACGGCCAGCAGCAGCGCCAGCAGGAGCTGCAGCACAGCCAGGCCGTTGCGCAGCAGGAAGGGGGCGAGCAGCGCCGGCCCACTCGATCCGTAGCTGATGCCCAGGACTTCGTCCAGGGCGACCGCGCGGTGCAGCAGCCCCTCGAGGATGGCCGGATCGGTGCGCACGATGGTGTCGATGGCGACCACGCCGGCCAGCGCCGCTGCCGCCGGAACGAGCAGCCCGCGCGCCTGGCCGTGGAGAGAGCGGGCACGCAGCACCCACAGCGGCGCCACGACGAGCAGCAGCGCCGCCAGGACGGCCAGCATGGTGTTGCCCCAGAGGGTGCGTGCCAGGCCATACATCAGGTCAAAGGTCTGCTCCCACAAAGCAAAGCCGGTCGCCAGCAGCAACAGGCCGGCGGGCAGGCCGTGCGGCCGGGCGAGGGGCAGGGCCACGAATGCCACCAGGAGGGTGGCGCCGACGCCGAGGGTCGACCACGGGCTCAGCCAACCCAGCCAGCCGAACGAGCGCGCCAGAAAGGGCAGGCCCAGGGCAGCGCCCAGCGCCGGCAGCAGGGAGAGGCAGAGACAGGCGGCCAGCAGCGCCCAGGCCCGCGCCGGCAGACCGCGCCGCCGCAGCCCGTGGGCGGCCAGATAGGCCACCGCGGCCAGTGCGCCGGGCAGGCCGAGCAGCAGAAAGTACGGCCCCGCCACCGCCACGCCGAAGAGCAGGCCCAGCGCCGGCAGGGCCCACGGCGGGACGCGGCGGCGCCATACGAGGCCGGCCGCCACCAGGAGGACGGCGAGGGCGAGGAGCGGCAGGCTGTGGCCCCGGCTGCTGGCGAGCCCGGCCAGCAGCCGGGGCTGCCGCCAGTCGCCCACAATAACCAGCAGACCGGGCAGCACGGCCAGACCCACCTGCCACCACGGGCGCGGGGTACAGGGCCGATCCTCCAGCATGATGCCACCTCCATACGAGAACGCCGCGAGGTGCTCGCGGGTCGCGGTCGCCACGAGATCCGGGAAGGCGCGCAGCCATAGCGCCAGCACGCCGCAGGCGCCATGCCGCGCGTAGGCCTCACGCGCCAGGTCGCTAAAGGCCTGCCGCATCGACGGCCCATACTCGCGGCGATACTGAGCCGGGCAGAGCCACAGCAAGAGGCCATAGAGCCTTCTGGAGACCCAAACAACCAGCGGCAACCTGGTCGTGGCCATCGCACATCTCCACTCGGGATTGGGGTTTGGAGTTCCGGTTGGCGTTGCCGGTCGCCCCGCGGGGCGACCGGCAACGCCAACCGGAACTCCAAACCCCTTCAAAAGGGTCAGCACCGGGTCTGTGCAGCGCGTGGAGCCCGGTCGCCAGCCATCAGGCACCGCCGGCCGACGGCGCCGGCAGCAGGCGCTTGCTCTGCGCCAGCCGCACCAAGCCCGCCAGGCGCTCGGCCTCGGCCGCCGCCACGCGCCGCCCCAACGCCGTCAGCCGGTAGTAGCGCCGCCGCTCGTCGTCGAGCGCGGGGTCGGGCCGCTCGTCCGACTCTTCGATCAGCCCATCGGCCAGCATGCGCTTGATCGAGCGGTAGAGCGTCCCCGGCCCCAGCTGCATGCGACCCTGCGTGTTGGCCTCCACTTCCTTCATAATCACATAGCCGTGGCGCTCGCCATCCGTCAGCACCAGCAGAATCTGAAAGGCCGCCGGCGTCAGCGGCAGCATGCCGCCGCCATCCAGGCTCACATCGCCCATGGCCACCTCCCCCACGGATGTATCCATCCGACTTATATGCATGGTGGATATATTGTACCATGAGAAGCGAGCGTTGTCAAGAGGGGGATGAGCAGACGAGGGGATTGACCTCGACGCCCTTTGCGCCCGCATAGCGAACGAGGTACAATGCAGGCACACTATGTGAGGACAGTTCGTCCAGCCATATGCTCGAGTGGAGGGTTTGGATGGCGCACACCGTCGGGTTCGTCTACTGGGAAGAGGACGGCGCGTGGATCGGCTATCTTCAGGAGTACCCCGACTATTGGACTCAAGGCGAGACCCTCGACGACCTAAAAGAGCATCTGCGCGATCTGTACCGGGATCTGACGAGCGGAGAGCTGACCGGGGTTCGCCGGGTCGATGAGCTGGTCGTGCCATGACACGGGTAGATCTGATCAGCACCATCGAGGGGCTTGGCTGCGTGCTGGTGCGACACGGCGGGAAACACGATTGGTACCGAAACCCGATGACCGGCATCTCCCAGCCCGTGCCTCGGCACCGTGAGATCAAGGACGCCCTGGCCAGACATATTATCAGGATGCTCAGCGTTCCCACTTCGGGCACGCCCATCTCGGAGGCGTAGCTGAGGTCGCTCCGCCACGCTATCTGCCGGCGTTTTGCTCCTCAGGAGCCCCGAGCGCTATTCCAAAGTCTGTAGCGAGCGCAAGAGGGGCTGCCTTGCACCCGTACTCGACCAAGCGAGTTGGGGTGTCCCTGGCGTGGGAGACGCCCGAGCTCGCTCGGCACTCCCAGCAGCGCTCTCACACATCATGCGTCACGAGTTACTGCCCCACCTCCCAGCTCAGCTCCCACGGCCCGCGCACCGCCGCCGTCGCCCCGCTGAGCTCGACATGGTAGCAGCCGGGCTGCACGGCGCCGCTCTCGGGCTCGGTGACGTCGAAGAGCAGCAGCGCCGTCTGCTCGCGCTGGCCCAGTGGCCCGGCCGCGCTCAGCATGCTCGTCACGTCGACCACACGGCCGCCGGGGGCGGTGATCGCCGCCAGGCGCAGTCCGGTGAGTTGGCGCTCGCGCGCGGAGGTATAGGGCGCACTGGTGAGCTGCAGCGCCGTGGTGTTGCCGTTCTCCACCAGCCGCGCCTCGGCGAAGCGCAGCCGGTAGCCTGCCACCTCCAGCGGGATGTCGACCGCCCACGGCGCACTCCCCCGCCCACGCCGGCCGTCGCCCGCTGGCACATCGACGTCGAACGCCGCCGCGCCCGGCCAGGCGAGGCGCAGCGCGGGCAGCTTCAGCGTCAGCCGCCGCGCCAGGGGCTGGAGCGGCGCAAAGGTGAGCGTGTCCAGCTCCGGCCCCGTGGCGCCCGCCGGCAGCCAGCGCACGCCCACGGCGTTGGGCCGGCCATAGTCGCGGCCGCGGTCGTCCGTCAGCGTGGCCCCCTCGCCGGGAGCGGCGGCAAAGCTGTCCCTGCCGCTGAGCGTCACCCCGGCCGGCGCTTCGGCCAGCGACAGGTGCAGGCTCGTCAGCCGGTCGCTGAGCACCGCTTCGTCGAGCCGCAGCACAATCTCGCCGCGGCGCTGGCTCACCATGGGGCGCAGCACGGCGGGCGACACCCCCACCGGCTCCGCGCCCGGCACCGGCCAGCTCACCGTCCACGGCCCGCGCAGGCTCAGCATGGCCTCGCGCACCAGCACCTGCGCCCGGCCCTGCGGCAGCGGCTCGCCCTCGCCCACGTACACCGCGGCCGTCATGCGCCCCATGCCGCCGCTACAGCCGGCGCCGCCGAATCCGGCCGCGCCGCCGTCGAGGCTCAGGCTAGTCAATGCCCTGCTGCCCTCACCCGGCGGCAGCACCAAGTCGAACTCGAGCGCCCTGCGCCGCTCGGGCGCCTCGCGCGGGCCGGCGACCTCCTCCACCAGCCGCGCGCCGCTGACGTGCACCGGCACGCCGACCACGTCGAGGTCGACGTCCAGCGGCCAGGAGTCGCCCACCCTGGGCGCGGCGCCCAGGTCCACGGTGATGCTTGCCGCGGCCGGCACGGTGGAGTGTATCTCGTTCAAGAGCAGCGTGAGCTCGCGCGCCTGCGGCGACACAGGCGTGAACGCCAACGTCTCCTCGCGCGTCGCCGGCGCCGGCGTCGGGCGCGGCGCGGCGGGGTCGATGGCGATAACCTCGGTCTCGACGAACGAGCCGTTGCCCGGCCGCGTGGCCACGCCGTAGACGTGCCCCAGGTCATCGCGCAGGTAGGCGCTGCCGCCGATGGCGGAGGCATAGGCGCGCGCGTCCTGCCATTCCAGCGCCAGGCGCACGGCCGTCTCCTCGGCGCCCTGCGCCACATCGAGCACGCGCAGCGCCACGCCCTCGTGGCTGTCGCTCGCCGCCGCCGGCCGGTAGGGCTGCGGGAAGAGCGCTGCTGCCAGCTCGCCGGTCGCCGCGCGCAGCACCAGCGGCACCTCCCAGCCCTCCGGCGCCGCGCCCGCGGGCACGAGCGGCAGCCGCGGCAGCACCAGCGTCGCCCGGTAGACCTCCTCGGGCAGCGCCGGGAACTGGATGGTGCCCGCGCCGTAGCGTAACTGGTAACCCGTATGCGCCAGCACCGTGCCGTCGGCCAGGCGCAGCGCCGGCGCCTCGCCCGCCTCCACAGGCACCAGCGGCGGCAGGCCCGCGGCGCGGATGGCCATCGTGGTGCCGTTGGGCCGGGCGACCACCTGCTCGACGGTGAGCGTGACCCCCTCGCGCGTCAGCGCCTCGGGCGCCGCCAGCACGCGCGCCTGGTCGAGGTCCACAAAACCGATGCCCGGCACGTAGCCCAGCAGCCGCTGCACCTGCGCCAATACCTCGGCCGGCCCGGCGGCAAGCAGCGCCACCGCCAGCGCCAGCACCAGCCCCGCGGCACCCACGGCCCAACGACGACGGGAGGTTTGAACCGCGAAGGACGCGAAGGGCGCCAAGGTTCTATGTGCCGGCCCAAGCAGAGCGCGCAGACACGACAAGAGGCTTCCTTCCATCCCTTGGCGCCCTTCGCGTCCTTCGCGGTGCAGATCCTCGTTGTACGCGGGCAGGCTGCGCGCCTGCGCGATCAGCCGCTGCTCGAGCCCGGCGACGAACGCCGGCTCGGGCGCGGCGGCGTAGAGCTCCCGCAGTGCCCCCTCCACCGGCAGCGCCGTTGTCAGATCGTTATGCTGACCCATCGCAGTCCTCCCAACCCTGCTGCAGGCGGTGCAGCAGGCGATGCACGGCCATCTTGGCCGCCGCCTCGCTCTTGCCCACGAGCACGCCGATCTCGCCATAGCTCAGTGACGCCGCAAAGCGCAGCCTGAGCAGCTCCTGCTGCGCCTCGTCGAGCCCGGCCACCAGCCCGGCCAGCCGCTCGAGCGCCTCCGCCCGCAGCACCTGCGCCAGCGGGTCCGACTCTTTCCTCGCGCTGTGCAGGCGCTCGTCGAGCGGCAGCTCTGGCCGCCGGCGGCGGTGGTGGTCGGCTGCCTTGCGGCGCGCGATGGCAAAGAGCCAGGCGGCAAAGCGCTGCCGTTCGCGGTAGCCGCCGAGGCCCTGCAGCGCTTCGGTGAACACCTGCGCCGTCAGGTCCTCGGCCTCGGCCACACTGCCCATGCGGCTGTACAGGTAGCGGTACACCGCGCCGACGTAGCGGTGGTACAGCGCGGCGAACGCGGCCACGTCGCGCCGCGCCGCCTGCACCAACGCGGCATCATCCTCGCATGGCGCCGCCGCGGCCTCCCTCGCCAGGGGTAGACTTGTCATCGATGCACCTCACCAGCGAACCGATCGCGCGATCATCGCTCGACGCTGCTACTCAGCCCGTCACTGCAGGCACGAACCATGAACCGCGAAGGGCGCCAAGAACGCGAAGGACGCCAAGGGGAACTGGTGAATCCTGGCTGTGAACCTTGGCGTCCCCTTCGCGCCCTTGGCGTCCTTCGCGGTTCAGAGGCCATAGCATGGCAGGCCGAGCAGTCACCGCTCGACTATGTTATCGCAGAACGAGCGAAAAAGTAACAGCGCGAGGCGGGGAATCCTATCACGCCCACATGATAGATACACCGCAGAGGCGCAGAGGACGGAGGTATCTTGGATCATCTCTGCGTCCTCTGCGCCTCTGCGGTGAGATGTCCTATCGCATTCTCCGGGCGACGTGGATGGCGGCGGCGCCGAGGGCGAGGGGCTCGACGTGCTCGACGTCGAGGCCCGCGTTTTCCATGGCGCGCGCCAGGCCCGCCGGCGAGAGAAAGGCGTCGACTGACTGCGGCAGGTAGGTGTAGGCGGCGCGGCTGCGCGCCACGAGGGCGCCGAGCACAGGCACGAGCCGGGTAAAGTAGAGGCGGAACAGGGGGCGGAATCCGGGCAGGCGCGGCTGCGAGAGCTCCAGGCAGAGCACCACGCCGCCGGGCTGCACGGCGCGGCGCATTTCACCCAGCGCCCGCGGCACGTCGGCCACGTTGCGCAGCGTAAACGCCGAGACCACCGCCGCTCCCGCGCCCTCGGGGCAGGGCAGCGCCAGCGCGTCGCCGCGCACCAGGGCGATGCGGCCGTCGAGCCCGGCGCGCGCCACTTTCTGCCGGCCTAGCGCCAGCATCTCGGGCGAGAGGTCCACCCCCAGCACGCGCAGCCCCGGCTGGCGCTGCGCCATCGTCAGCGCCAGGTCGGCCGTGCCCGTGCCCACGTCGAGCACCATCGCACCCTCGGGCAACCGCCCCAGCAGGTCACAGGCGCGGCGACGCCAGGCCACGTCCATGCGCGCCGTCATCAGGCGGTTCATCAGGTCATAGCGTGGCGCGATGGCGGCAAAAAGGCGGGCCACAGCCGCCGCCTTGTCGGGGTTGGTCACGGGGTCTCCCATCACTCACGATACCAACGAGAATAGAACTCACCGCAGAGGCGCAGAGGACGCGGAGGCATCGTGTCATTGCGAGTATCCCATGCCGCCGCGCAGCATGTGCAGGCACAGAAACTGCGACTGTCATTGCGAGGAGGCCGCAGCCGACGAAGCAATCTCGTAGCTGCAAGCGCAGCGCAGCAGCCCCAGGTTGCGAGCGGAGCGAAGCAACTCCATGTCCGAGGTGGAGATTGCTTCGCTCCGCTCGCAATGACACGATGCCTCGTCGTCCTCCGCGTCCTCTGCGGTGAATACCATCCCCTCGGTGACGAGCTCTAGGTCGTGTTCGCAAACCGTCGTAGCCTAGGGCCTTGTGCCCGTTTTGCCGTTCTGTGGCGCCAGTCTCGCCGCCCAAGACGCCCACGAAGCCGCCTGCGGCGGCCAAGGGGGGCTATGCTACGGGTTTGCGAACACGACCTAGTCGGCCACGACGCGGTGGTAGCTCTTCTTCCCGGCGCGCAGCAGGATCTCGCCGTCCTCCAGCGCCTCGTCGGTAATCGCGGCATTGACGTCGTCCACGCGGCGCTCGCCGACATAGGCACCGCCCTGCTGGATGAGCCGCCGCGCCGCGCTCGCCGACACCGCCAGGCCCGTCTCGGCAAAGAGCTGCGTCGCCGCGATGCCCGCCGCCAGCCGCGCCCGCGGGATGTGCGTCGTGGGCACCGCCTCCAGCGCCGCGCCTGTGGGCCGGCCCGGGCCAAAGAGCGCCCGCGAGGCCTCCCGCGCCTCCTCAGCCGCCTGCCGGCCATGCACCAGCGTGGTCACTTCGAAGGCCAGGGTTTCCTTGGCCCGCCGCAGCTCCGCGCCCTCGAGCGCCGCGAGCGCGCGCACCTCGTCCATCGGCAGGAAGGTATAGATGGCCAGGAAGCGGCCCACGTCGGCGTCCTCGGTGTTGATCCAATACTGGTAAAAGTCATAGGGCGACGTGCGCTCCGCCGAAAGGTAGATCGCGCCCGCCTCCGTCTTGCCCATCTTGGCGCCCGACGAGGTCGTGAGCAGCGGGATCACCAGCCCGAACGCCTGCCTGGCCTCCACCCGGCGGATCAGGTCCACCCCCGCCGTGATATTGCCCCACTGGTCCGAGCCGCCCACCTGCAGCAGGCAGTCGTAGCTGCGGAAGAGGTGCAGGAAATCGTACGCCTGCAGCAGACGATAGCTGAACTCGAGGTAGGTCAGCCCCGTCTCCAGCCGCTGGCGGTAGGTCTCGGCGGCCAGCATCTCGGCGATGCTGAAATGGCGCCCGATCTCGCGCAGGAACTGGACATAGTTCAGCTCCAGCAGCCAGTCGGCGTTGTTGACCATCAGCGCGCGGCCGCCCTCAAAATCGAGAAAGCGCGCGAGCTGCGCCTTGATGCAGCCCTGGTTGGCAGCGATCTCCTCGCGGCTCAGGATCGGCCGCGCCGTCGTCTTGCCGCTGGGGTCGCCCACCATGCTCGTGCCCGCGCCCACCACGGCGATGATGCGATGGCCGGCCCGCTGCAGGTGCAGGAGCAGCATGATCGTCGTCAGGTTGCCGATGTGCAGGCTCGTCGCGGTCATATCGTAGCCGCAGTACAGCGTCAGCGGCCGCTCCAGCGCCTGCCGCAGCGCCGCCTCGTCGGTCACCTGGTAGATAAAGCCCCGTTCGGCCAGAATGTCGTACACGTTGGCCATGAGAGCAACTCCTTCGAACCGTCTGCGAGTGTGATGCGTGATGCGTAATGTCGTCTAGAGCGAGGCATGGCGTTGTGACGGAGGTCACGTAGTACGTAGTACGCATTACGTTTCACGCCTCACTCCAAATCCCCCAGCGCGTACAAGATCGCCGCTGCCACCACCAGCCCCGCCGTCTCGGCGCGCAGGATGCGCGGCCCCAGCGTGACGACCTGGATGCCGCTGCTCTCTGCCATCTGCGCTTCCTCGGGCGTCAGGCCCCCCTCGGGCCCAATCAGGACGCTGATCGAATAGGGCCGCGCGTGCTTCGCGCCCCCATCGCCGGCAGCCTGGCCCTCGAGCACGTTGCGCAGCGCCGGCCCCTTGGCCTCTTCCCAGGGGAGGACGCTCACGTCGCTGCGCTGCGCCCGCTGGCAGGCCACGGGCCACATCGTCACCGGCGCCAGCCGGGGCAGGCGGCCGCGCCGCGATTGCTCGGCGGCGCCGCGCACGATGCGCTCCCAGCGCTCCTGGCGGTGGCCCTCCACGTCCATCAGGCTGCCCACCACGCAGCGCTCACAGAGGAGCGGCACAAACTCGACCACGCCCACCTCGGTGCACTTTTCCAGCACCGTCTCAAAGCCGTGGCCCTTGAGCATGGCCTGGTAGAGGGTGATCTTGGCTCGCGGCTCGCCGCTGGCGAGCACCTTGCGCTCCACGTGCCCCTCTACCTGATCGGCCCCGAATCCGGTCAGCTCCGTCTCGTAGGCCCAGCCGCTGTTGTCGAGGAGCAGCACATGGTCGCCCGGCTGCATGCGCAGCACCCGGCCGATGCGGTGCGCCGGCTGGCCCGTCAGGACCACCGGGTCGCGCTGCAAGCTTTCGGGCGGCACAAAGAAACGATACACGTCATGCTCCTGCCCATAGGAGGGGGTTTGGGTGGGGTTGGGGCTGCCCTGGCCCGCCCGCGGGCGGGCCAGGGCAGCCCCAACCCCACCCAAACCCCCTCCTATTCGGTATGCCGGGCCCCCAGGGCCAGCCAGTCCTCCTGCTGCCAGCAGCGCGCGACCTCGAGCCCGGCCGCAGCGAACGCCTGCGTGACGACCGGCTCGCGCGTGTCGAGGATCCCCGAAGCCACGAGCCAGCCCTGCGGCGCGGTGTGCCTGGCCAGGTCGGGCGCCAGGCGCGCGTTGATCTCGGCCAGGATATTGGCCAGCACCAGGTCGTAGGCGCCGTGGTCGGCCGTGTCGACCGAGCCCCGTTCCACGCGCACCACGCTGTCTACGCCGTTCAACTGCATGTTCTCGCGGGCGGTGCGCACGGCGATCATGTCGATATCGAGCCCCAGCACCTCCGCCGCGCCCAGCTTGGCCGCGGCGATGGCGAGGATGCCCGAGCCGGTGCCCACATCGAGCACGCGCATGCCCGGCACGATCAGGTCCTCGAGCGCCTGCAGGCAGAGCTGCGTCGTGGGGTGTAGCCCGGTGCCAAAGGCCATGCCTGGGTCGAGCGTGATCGTCACCTCGCCCGGTGCCGGCTCGTAGGGGATCCACGAGGGCACAATGCGCATGCGAGGCCCGACCGTGAGCACCTGGTAGCCCGACTTCCAGGCCTCCGCCCAGTCGGCCGGGCCCAGCTCGCGGATCTCCGGCTCGGGCAGCGGCCGCAACTGGCTGAGGTGCCACAGCGCCTGCCGCAGCGCCTCCAGCCGCGCCTCGTCGCCGGCCGGCAGGAATGCCTTGATCACGCGGCGAACGGCGAGGCCTCCCTCCGGCGCTGGCGCATCGCGCAGCTCGCGCTCGTCGACCAGCCCGGGCTGCAGCGGCACCTCCTCAACAACTGCGCCGCCGTCTCCATGCTGCTCGAAGAGAGCGTTCACAGCCTCGGCGGTCTCGGCATCCACCACCACACTCACTTCGACCCAGTTCAGCGGCCCCTCGCGGGCGTCAGCATCGCCCGCACCTGCGGCCACCCCGGCAGGAGGTTGTTCGTCAGACTCCGAATGCATCTTTCACCCTATCGAAGAAACTCTTCGACTCCTGAGGGGTGACCTCATAGCCGAGCGCCTCGCCCAACTGCTTCAGCAGTTCGCGTTGCTTGGCCGTCAGCTTGGTCGGCGTCTGGATGTGGACGGTCACCACCTGGTCGCCCTGGCCATTCTGGCGCAGATACGGCACCCCCTTGCCCCGCAGGTGGAACGACGTGCCGGTCTGCGTCCCCGCAGGGATGGTCAGTTCCTCCTCGCCCTTCAGCGTCGGCACCTTGATCTTGTCGCCCAGCGCCGCCTGCACAAAGCTGATGTTCAGGTCGAGCAGCACATCGTTGTCGCGGCGCCGGAAGTAGCGGTGCGGCTGCACGCGCAGGCTCACGAACAGGTTCCCCGGCGGCCCGCCAAACAAGCCGGCCTCGCCCTCACCGGCCAGGCGCACCTGGTTGCCGTCATCGACCCCAGCCGGCACGGTCACCACCAGCCGCTTGGTCACCGGCACCCGCTGCTCGCCGCGGCAGCGGCTACATGGTGTGCCCACCACCTCGCCGCGCCCGCCGCAGCGCGGGCAGAGGGTGACGTTGACAAACGAGCCGAAGAGCGACTGCTGCACCCGGCGCACCTCGCCGCGGCCGTTGCACTCGGGGCAGCGGCGCGGCTGCGTGCCCGGCTCGGCGCCCGAGCCGCCACAGTTCGAGCATGCCTCCAGCCGCGTGACCTCGATCTCCTTCTCGGCGCCGAACACCGCCTCCTCGAAGGTGAGCGTCACCTGCGCGCGCACGTCGCCGCCGCGCCCTGGCCCCTGCCGCGATGCGCCGGCCCGCGAGCCAAAGCCAAAGAATTCCTCGAATATGTCGCCCAGCCCGCCAAAGCCAAAGCCGCCGAAATCGCCAAAGCCGGCCCCGTTGCCCTGTACCCCCGCGTGCCCATAGCGGTCGTACGCGGCGCGCCTGTCGGGGTCACGCAGCACCTCATAGGCCTCGTTGACCTCTTTGAAGCGAGCTTCGGCGTCCGGACTCTTGTTGACATCCGGATGGTACTGGCGCGCCAAACGGCGAAACGCCTTCTTCAGTTCCTCGTCCGTGGCCTGCCGGCCCACACCGAGGACCTCGTAATAGTCGCGCTTTTCTGCCATTCCTGGTTACCTTTGTTGGTTCTTGCTCATAGTGTAGCCGATAAGCCGGGCCGCGTCAAACATTTGCAGGAGCAGGCCCCTCTCCTCAAGATGTCCATTTTGAGCAGCGCTGCCGGGTTGCCCGCTTCGCCGCCACCCAGCTCAAAACCCAAAGGGGGAAATGCTGGGCTGGCCGGTCTGCGCCGCCGGCTGCCCGGCGGGGCAGCCGGCGGCGCAGACCGGCCAGCCCAGCATTTCCCCCTTTGTTAGGGGTCCGAACCGGGCGTGTGCGGAGCATCAGACCCGGTCATCTTCGTGATGCAGAATCGGCTTGCCTGCCAGGAAGAGGAGTTTATACTCATGCAAGCCGCGCGGGGCGCGGCAACTCGCCGATGTGGAGCGTGCCATGCTGCGTCTCGCCCGAGAGAAGGTGAGCCGGATCGCCCGCCTGGCGGTGGGCAGCCTCCTGCTCCTGCCCGCCGTGCTTGGCTTCGGGCTCGCCCTCGGCTACCCCGCCCTGCGCACCCTGGCGCTCAGCCTGCAAACCGCCGTGCTGGGCCGGCCGGGGCAGTGGGCCGACCTGGCCAACTATGCCCGGCTGGCGGCCGACCCCGTCCTGGGCGCAGCGCTCGGCCACAGCCTGCTCGTCATCGCCGCGCGCCTGGCGGGCCTGGCTCTGCCCGCGCTGGCCGGCTGGCTGCTCTCGCGCGCGCATCCCGCGGCGCGCCTCGCAGCGGGCCTGGCGCTGGGCCTGCCCCTGGCCCTCTCGGCGCCGGCCGCATGGGCGCTCCTCTGGCCACTCGCCGCCAAACGCGTGCCCTGGCTGCAGGCGCTCGCCTTCGGCACCGGCAGCCGCGCCCTCTGCGTCTACCTGGGGCTCGAGGCACTGGCCTTCCTCGGCTTGGGCGGGGCGCTCACTGCGGCCGCGCTGCTCGTGGCCCGCGGCAGGCGCGCCAGAATGGGCGTGCTCGGGCTCGCGGCGCTGCTGACAGCGGCCTCGGGCCTCGCCTCCTTCACCCTGCCCTTCGTCGCCACCGGCGGCGGGCCCAACGGCGCCACGCTCACACCGCCCTTGCTCGCCTTTCGCACCGCCTTCCAGGCGCGCCAGCTCGGGCCGGCCGCTGCCCAGGCCACGCTGCTCCTCGCTGCCTCACTCGGGCTCGGCCTCGCCTTTGGCCTCGTGAGCGAGCGCCTCGGCCTGCGCCTGGTCGCCGCCGGGGCAACTGCAGCAGTCTTTCCCTCTCCCTCGCAGGGTTCAGCGGCCGATAGGGCGACAACTACCCCCTCTCCCTCGGAGGGAGAGGGCAGGGGTGAGGGTGCCCCGGCCCGCGCACGTCCAGAGCCAGATAGGGCGACAACTACCCCCTCTCCCTCGGAGGGAGAGGGCAGGGGTGAGGGTGAAACGTCGCATCGGCGGCCGACTGGGGACAGCAGCGAGCCGCTTCCTGCCCGCCCAAAAGCTCGCCACGCCGTGGCATCCCCCCTCACCCTAGCCCTCTCCCCCCTTGCCGCAGCTGCGGCGGCAAGGGGGGAGAGGGAACAGGTCCGCCTGTCGGCCCCTGAACCCCGCGCACATGAGAGAGGGAGCCACGTGATGGTGGCCCTGCGGTCACTGCTCCCCTCTCCCCGCGCACGTGGGAGAGGGGCCGGGGGTGAGGGAACCTCTCCCCTTCCTGGTGGCATCCTCCATCGCTCCCTCGCACGCCTGGCAGTCGTTCTCGCGCTCGCGCTGATCATCCTGCCCTTCCTGCTCGCCTACCTCTGGTGCAGCGGACTGGCCTGCCACCCCAGTGGCGCACCGCTGGCGCAGGCGGCTGCCGAGCTCCTGCCGGGGCTCTCGCTGCTCAACGGCACCCTGGCGCCGCTGCTCGCCACCCTCGGCGTCGGCCTGCCGTCGGCCTACCTGGCCGCCCTGTCGCTCTCGCTCGTGCAGCCCTTCGGCCGGCGCGGCAGCCGGGCCGCCAGCCTGGCGCTTCTCGCCCTCGGCTTCGTGCCACCCGTCGCCGTCGCCACCGGCCTGTTCGAGGCCGTGCGCGCCGGCAGCCTCTACGACAGTCCACTGACCCCCGCCCTCCCCTACCTCGCCTGCCCGGCAGCGTTCTACATCCTCACGCTCTACTTTGACGGCATCGCGCCGCTCCTCGACAAAGCGCGCCTCGCCGGCCAGCCCGCCGCCGGCGCCTTCCTGCAACTCGCCTTCCGGCCTTCGCTCGGCATCGCCGCGCTGGGTGGCGCCATGTCGCTCCTCTTCCAGGGGCAGTCGCTCCTCTGGCCGCTGCTCGTCCTCGCCCAGCGCGACTACCTCCCCCTCTCGCTGCGCCTCGCCGTGCTGCAGAACGCGCTCGCCCAGCAACCGGCCGTGCTCGGCGCCGGCTGCTGGCTCGTCCTCACCGCCTGGGGCATCGCCATCCTGCTCGCCTGGCTGCCGCTCCAGGCCCTCGTCCTGCCACGCCTCGAGCTCGCCTCGCAGCAGAGCGGGTGCTGGGGAGACACCTGACAGGTCTCCGGAGACCTGTCAGGTGTCTCCCCAGCACCGCTCTCCGGCACTACGAACGATTCTCGCCGGCGGTTCTGCGGCATGCCCGGGCGGCTCACGGAATTTGCATCCCACGGCAACCAACGCTATAATAGGCCGGGAATCAATCGGCCATCGGCATTCGAGGAGAAAGCTCACCTTCATGGGGAGGCGGACCAGAGGGCAGATCGAGGCGGCCATCAGCAAGGCGGTGGTCCAATTCGAAGTTGAGCAGATGGGGCGTGGCCCCGCCGACGTGCGCACCTATGTGATCGGCGATGCCGTTTTCGTACGCCTCAAGGGCCTTCTGACCCCGGCCGAGCGCCAGTTGGCGCAGAGCGAAGAGGGCCGTACGCTGCTCAAGGACCTGCGTCGAGAGCTCGTGGAGGCCTCGCGCCCCGTTCTCGAATCCATGATCGAAGACATCACCGGCAGCAAGGTGCTGAGCCTGTTCACCGACGTCAGCACCGCCACCGGCGAGCGTATCATCGTCCTCATCATGGATAGCGACGTGAGCAAATGGCTCTGACGGCGCCGCATCCCCAGTCATAGTCTTCAGCGCTGCATGACATCCCCCGGCAGACGGGGCGGACAATACCCTGCCTTTCCAGCAAGCAGGAGATTGGCCGCATGGTAGGCCGGCATTCGTCTCACGAAACGTGAGGCGGGTGCCGGCGTTTTTTTTGGCAAAGGTTTTGTGCACCGACCAGGGAGGAGACCATGGCAGAGACCGCGCTCGAAAGATGGGTCAACCAGGCCGCAGCGCTCACCCAGCCCGATCGCATTGTGTGGTGTGACGGCTCCGAAGAGGAGTACCAGTCGCTCATCGAGCTGGGGCTGCGCGAGCACGTCTACCATCGCCTCAACCATACGGCCTATCCCGGCTGCTACCTGCACCGCAGCCATCCGAGCGATGTGGCCCGGACGGAACACCTTACCTTCATCTGCAGCGACCGCCGCGACGACGCCGGCCCTACCAACAACTGGATGTCACCACGCGATGCCGATGAGCAGATCCTGCCCCTCTTCCGCGGCGCCATGAAGGGGCGCACCATGTACGTCTTGCCCTACGTCATGGGGCCGCTCGGCTCGCCCTTTAGTAAGGTGGGCGTCGAGGTGACCGACAGCGTCTACGTGGCCACCAGCATGCGCATCATGACCCGCATGGGCCGCGCCGCGCTCGAGCAACTGGGCGGCTCCGATGATTTCGTGCCCGGCCTGCACTCCATCGGCGACCTGAGCCCCAGCCGCCGCTTCATCATGCACTTTCCTCAGCGCCGCGCCATCTGGAGCATCGGCTCCGGCTACGGCGGCAACGCCCTGCTGGGCAAAAAGTGCTTCTCGCTGCGCCTGGCGAGCGCTATGGGCCGCGAGCAGGGCTGGCTCGCCGAGCATATGCTCGTCCTCGGCCTCGAAGACCCACAGGGCAACGTGTCCTACATCGCCGCCGCCTTCCCCAGCGCCTGCGGCAAGACCAACCTGGCCATGCTCGTCTCTGCCCTCCCAGGCTACCGGGTGCGGACGGTGGGCGACGACATCGCCTGGCTGCGCATCGGCGCCGACGGCCGCCTGTGGGCGGTGAACCCCGAGGCCGGCTTCTTTGGCGTGGCCCCAGGGACGAGCGACCAGACCAACCCCAACATGATGGCGGCCATCCGGCGCGACACCCTCTTCACCAACGTGGCCCTGACGCCCTCCGGCGTGCCCTGGTGGGAGGGCATCAACGGCGCCGGCCCGGCCGGGCTGATCGACTGGCGCGGCCAACTCTGGGGACGCAATGGCGACAAGGCAGCCCACCCCAACTCGCGCTTTACCGTGCGCGCCGCCAACTGCCCGAGCATGTCGCCTCACTGGGAAGACCCGCAGGGCGTGCCTATCTCGGCCATCGTCTTTGGCGGGCGCCGCGCCCGCGTCGCGCCACTGGTCTTCCAGTCGTTCGACTGGCAACACGGCGTCTACGTCGGCGCCGGCATGGCCTCCGAGACCACCGCTGCGGCCACCGGCGCCGTGGGCGTCACCCGCCGCGACCCCATGGCCATGCGGCCCTTCTGCGGCTACAACATGGGCAACTATTTCGCCCATTGGCTGCGCCTGGGCGGCCTCATGCCGTGCCCGCCGGCCATTTTCCACGTCAACTGGTTCCGCACCGGCGCCGACGGCCGCTTCCTCTGGCCCGGCTTTGGCGACAACGTGCGCGTACTCAAGTGGATCATCGAGCGCGTGCAGGGCCACGCCGCCGCGGTCGAGACGCCCATCGGCTACGTCCCCGCCCCCGGCTCGCTCGACCTCGCAGGCCTCGACCTGCCCGCCGGGGCGCTCGCGGACCTCCTTAGCGTCGACCGCGAGGCCTGGGAAGCCGAGCTCACCGAGCAGGCCCAGTTCTTCAGCCAGTTCGGCCGCCGCCTGCCCGACGAGGTCTCTCACGAACACCAGGCCCTCGCCGAGCGCCTGGGCGTGGCAGAGGCCATATCCTAGCCCCCGGACTCCCGAACTTGTTCGGGCCGTACCCCACCCCCAACAAGTTGGGGAGTCCGGGCTTGTTCGGGCCGGGGCGTCACTTTTGGCGACCTTGCGCACCTGTGGTACAATCAACTCCCGCAAACAACGTTATGTGCACAGCAGGGCGGCCGCAGCCGCCCTGCGTGGTGTCTGGTACAAGCCCGGACCCCCGCGCGTTGGGCCGCAGGTCCCGCTGTGGAGTCCCCCCTGCCTCGAGGAGAATCCTGTGCTCCAATTCCTCTTCGAAAAGCTGGATCGCCGCATCCGCGAGCTGCAGGCCGCGGTATACGAGCCCCGCCTGGCCCTGGCCGATTGGCGCTTCCACAACGGCCGGCTCGACGGCGGTGCTGCCGTGGACCTCGACGACTCGGCCTGGCCCGAGATTCGCCTGGGCGACCGCTGGGGCGAGGCTGGGCGCTACGCCTGGTTCCGCCGTCGCGTGCGTATCCCCACCGAGTGGGCGGGGCGGCCGGTGTGCCTCTTCCTCAGCCTGCACGCCTACGTGCCCCACGTCGTGGAAGACGCCCTGCTCACCTCCGAATCCCTGGTCTACATCGACGGCGTGCCGGTGCAGGGCATCGACCGCCACCACCGTGAGGTGCTGCTCACCGACTGCGCCCGCGGCGGCGAAGAATTCCTCGTCGCCATCGAGGCCTTTGCCGGCATGAACCCCGGCCTGCGCACTTTTGCCGTCGCCGACCTTGCCGGCATCGACCGCGACACCGAGGCCCTCTACTTTGACGCCCGCGCCGCCTTCGAGGCCGCCCGCCTGCTCGACGAGAACAACCCGGCCCAGCCGGCGCTGCTCAACGCCCTCAACGAGGCCTTTCTGCAGCTCGAGCCGCGCCAGCCCCGCGGCAGCGCCTGGCGCGCCTCGCTGACCCGCGCCCGCGACCACCTGCGCGCGCGCCTCGCCGCCTACGACGATGGCGCGCAGCCCAGCATCGTCGCCGCCGGCCACGCCCACATCGACGTCGCCTGGCTCTGGCCGCTCTCCGTCACCCGCGGCAAGGCGGCGCGCACCTTCGCCACCGTGCTCAAGCTCATGGAGCAGTACCCCGAGTACCGCTTTACCCAGAGCCAGCCCCAGCTCTACCGCTTTGTGCAAGAGGACCATCCCAGCCTCTATGCGCGCATCGCCGAGCGCGTGCGCCAGGGGCGCTGGGAGCCCACCGGCGGCATGTGGGTAGAGGCCGACACCAACGTGCCCTCGGGCGAGTCGCTGGTGCGCCAGTTCCTCTTCGGCAAGCGCTTCTTCCGCCGCGAGTTCGGCGTCGACAACGACATCCTCTGGCTGCCCGACGTCTTTGGCTACAGCGCCGCCCTGCCCCAGATCATGGCCGGATGCGGCATCCGCTATTTCTCCACCACCAAGATGAGCTGGAACGAGGTCAACCGCTTCCCCTACGATACCTTCTGGTGGCAGGGCATCGACGGCACGCGCCTGCTCACCCACTACGTCACCGGCCCCGGCGGCGGCCTCTGGTCGTACACCTACAACGGCGATACCGACCCCAAGAGCCTGCTCGGCGCCTGGAAGCACTATGCCCAGAAGGGGCTCAACGACGAGTTGCTCATCTCCTTCGGCCACGGCGACGGCGGCGGCGGTCCCACCAAGGAGATGCTCGAGTCGGCGTCGCGCATGGCCGATTTCCCCGGCATCCCGCACTGCCGCCTGGGCACGGTGCACGAGTTCTTCCAACGTCTGGAGGCGCGCGGCGCCGCCTGGCCGCGCTGGTCGGGCGAGCTCTACCTCGAGTTCCACCGCGGCACCTACACCACGCAGGCACGCAACAAGCGCGCCAACCGCAAGAGCGAGTTCCTCTACCACGAGGCCGAGTTCCTGGCCGCGCTGGCGCACCGCCTGGGCGAGCCCTACCCGCACGCGGCGCTCAACGCCGGCTGGGAGCTGATCCTGCTCAACCAGTTCCACGACATCCTGCCCGGCTCGTCGATCGCGCCGGTCTATGCCGACTGCGCCCAGCAGTACGCCCGCATCCGCGAGCTAGGCCAGGGCGTGCGCAGTCACGCCCTCACGGCCATCGCCGCCGCCGTCGACGTGCCCGGCCCCGAGCGCGCCGTGCTGATCTACAACCCGCTCTCCTGGGCGCGCGACGATGTGGCCGTGGTCGACCTCGGCGCAGGCGGCCCCTACCGCCTGCTCGACGACGCCGGCCGCGAGGCGCCGGCCCAGCCCCTGGGGGATGGTCGCTGGCTCGTCGACGTACAGGGCGTGCCCGCGTATGGCTATGCCAGCTACAGCATCCACGAAGGCCGATGCGATGGGGCCACTTCGCTCCGCGCCAGCGAGCGCGAGCTGGAGAACGGCTTCTTCCGCCTCACACTCAACGAGCGCGGCGAGATTGCGGGGCTGTACGACACGCTGCGCCGGCGCGAGGTGCTGGCCCCGGGCCGGGTGGCCAACGAGTGGCAGGCCTTCGACGACCGGCCGCGCACGGTGTTCGACGCCTGGGACCTGAACCACGACTATGAAGAGACGCGCTACCCCATCGAGGGCGCGGCATCGGTGCGCGTCATCGAGTGCGGCCCGGTGCGCGCCGGTGTCGAGGTGCGCCGGCCGCTCCTCAGCTCGGCGCTCGTGCAGCGCATCTATATCTATGAGAGGATACCGCGCATCGATTTCGAAACCGAGATCGAGTGGCGCGAGAAGCACGTGCTGCTCAAGGTGGCCTTCCCGGTGCACGTGCACGCCGAGCGCGCGACGTTCGACATCCAATTCGGCAACCTCGAGCGCCCCACGCACCGCAACACCAGTTGGGACGCGGCGCGCTTTGAGGTGCCCGCGCACAAGTGGGCCGACCTCTCCGAGGGCGACTATGGCGTCTCGCTGCTCAACGACTGCAAGTACGGCTGCGACGTGCACGACGACGTGCTGCGCCTCACCGTCTTGCGCTCGCCGGCCTACCCCGATGCGCACGCCGACGAGGGGCCGCAGCGCCTCACCTACGCGCTCTACCTGCATGGCGGCGACTGGCGGCTGGGCACGGTGCAGCAGGCCTACGCCCTCAACGCGCCGCTCGGCGCCGTGGTCGCTGAGCCCCACGCCGGGCGCCTGCCACGGCGCTGGTCACTGGTCGAGTCGAGCCGCGAGAACGTCGTCGTCGAGACGGTCAAGGTCGCCGAAGACACGGATGAGTTGGTCATCCGCCTCTACGAATGTTACAACCAGCGCGGCCCGGTCACCCTGCGCTTCGGCGCGCCCATCGCCTCGGCCGCGGCCTGCAATTTCATCGAAGACGGCGCCGAGCCGTTGCCCTTTGGCGGCGACGCGCTCACCCTCGACATCGCGCCCTACCAGATCCGTACCGTCAAAGTGCGGCTGGCCGGCTGAGCGTCACCAGCCCTGGCCATCCGGGCGTCATGCTTCGCACGAGCCCGGAACGAAACCCCTAAAGGGGGGAATTCTCGACGGGCTGGGCGACCCGTGGCCGCCGGCGGGCGGCCACGGGTCGCCCAGCCCGTCGAGAATTCCCCCCTCCAGGCCAGGGCCGGGCTGAAGCGCAGCAGATCAGCCGGCAGCCAGCCGGATTGCTGTGACTGCCCGCGCCAAGTACGGTTGGAGAACCAAGGAGTATCATCTTCGTTTGGAAACCGCACTCGCTCGTGATCGGCTGTCATCAACCATGACTGCAGAGCAAGCTCGCCCGGGGCCGGTGCTCATCGGCCTGGACGGCGCGCGACAGGTCGAATTCCTGGCGAGCGAGCTCGCCGCCGCCCGCTTCGACGTGCTCTACACCGGCCCCGAGCACGGCACGCGCCGGGCCTCGTCGGCCCTGGCCGCGCGCCTGGGGCTGCGGCCTGTGGTGCACAGCGGCCTGCAGCAGCTCTCGGGTGGGCCCGCCGTCCTCACTGGCCTCGTGCGCACGGCCCGCTTTGCCCAGGAGGTGCGCCTCAAGCCGCGCGCGCTCGTCGTCGCCCGGGGCGGCACCCTGCGGCTGCTGCTGCTGTTCCTCGGCGGCTGGCGCCGGCTGCCCTGGGTGTGGCGGCAGGCCCCCGCCGGCGAGCCCCTCGTCTGCGCCTGCGAGGCGCCGGCGCTCAGCTTTGCCGGCCCCTTCTACCTGCTGCTCGCCGGGCTGCTCGTGGGGCTTGTCGCCCTGCCCGGCCCCTGGCCCGGCTGGGCGACCTTCGCCAGCCTCGCTCTGGGTGCGCTCGTCTACAGCCTGTGCTCGCGCGCCGCGGCCGCCGGCCGTGCGGGCGGCATCGCCGCGCTGCTCGTGGCCATCTCCCTCGCCGGCGTGCCGCTGGCCTTCGGCCCCGACCCTGTGGACCACCGCAAGGTCACAACCTTCAACGCCTGGGCCTACCGGCTCGGCGAGCACCTGCCGGCCATCATTCTGCCGGCGCCCAACCCCAACGCCGTGGCCGGGCTGCTCGCCATCGCCCTCGCGCTGGCGGTCGCTGTCGCCCTGCACAACCACGGCCGGCGCCGCCTGCTCGCGGCGGCCGGCGTCATCCTCACCGCGGGGTCGCTCCTGCTCACCGCCTCGCGCACCGGCTGGTGCGCCGGTGCCGCGGCGCTCTTTGTCGTCGCCGCCGGCCGTGGGCGCCGCCAGGCCACTGTCGCCCTCGCCCTCTCGGGCCTGGCCATGGCCGCGCTGCTGGGCGCGTCGCCCGCCCTCGGCTCGGCCATCGACCTGACCATCCGCCATAGCCTGTGGCAGGCCACCATCGCAATGGTGCGCGACCATGCCATCACCGGCATCGGCCTCGGCCGCGTGGCCCAGGCGGGGGTCATCGTCTCCGGCGCCTTTGGCCAGGCGCGCCTCGAGGCCACCCACAACGCTCTGCTCCAGCTCTGGGCCGATGCCGGCCTCCTCGGCCTCGCCGCCTGGGCGTGGGCGCTCCTGCGCCTGGGCCGTTCCATGCTCGCGCCCGCCGCACAGCGCAGCGCGCCGACCTGGGCCATCGCCGGCCTCTACGGCGCCTTCGTCGCCTTCCTCGTCCAGGGCCTCTTTGAGACCAACACCCTCTTCATCTGGCGCACCGCCGGCGCCATGCACCAGCTCGTCTCCCCGCTGCCCTTCGCCCTGCTCGGCCTGCTCTGCGGGCTCGAACAACGCGAGCTCGCCGCCGCCGCAGAGCCCGTCCCGCCGCGCGCCGTCGCCTCGATCCCACACTCATAGCTTGGAACTGGAGTGAGCGTGAGGAGGGGGCCATGCGCCGCCCGCGGGCGGCGCATGGCCCCCTCCTCACGCTCACTCCAGTTCCAAGCTATGAGTGTGGTTTTGCTTCAATTAATTTCTATTGTATAATGGCTCTATTCACAAGGCAGCGTAGCCAACGGAGTGTACTGAAGGATTGTTCAGAACGACCCCTGAAAGGGCGCGGCATGAACAAGCTCTATCAGTCCGCCATCCGCCTGCTCACGACTGCCGCGGTCACAGCAAGCCTCCTCCTTGTCGCTGCAGCGTCACCAGGCGCAGCGCCGGCCATCGCCGCCGTCATTCCCGAGACCAACCCCTACCACAACCCGACACAGTGCGTCTACCGTGCGTGGGAGCTCGCCGCCGCGGCGGGTTACAAGCTACCCTATTTCGGCAACGCTATGAACTGGCGCCAGGGGGCGATCGACGCCGGCTACGACGTCATCGACCGCGTCGACCCCAGTTGCATCTACTCGGTCATCGTCTGGGGTCCCAGCGTCGGCGGTGTCAGCTCGCTCGGCCACGTGGGCTGGGTCGTCGCCGTCGACGGCAACCGCGTCCTCGTGCAAGACCGGAACTGGATCCCCGCCACCGACTATGAGCACTGGGTCGAATGGGTGCCGGGCATCTCGTTCATCAGGCTGGGCGGCATCGAGGCAGCTCAGCCCGAGCCCACCGCCGCCGCCACCCCCACCGCCAGCCCAACGCGCGCCCCGGCGCTCCCCACCGCCAGGCCACAGCCCAGCCCAACCGAGCCGGCGGTCAACCTGCTGAGCCGCCGCAGCACCGCCTCAGCCTCCGACCGCGCGCAGCGCCCCGCCGCCGCTGCGCCCGATCAGGGCCGCCCCCTTGTCGCGCGCCTGGCATCGCCGGCCGGTACAGCGTGCGGCGCGAGCATCGCCAACCTCTTCACCACCCCATTCATCTGCATCGGCTCACTCCGCGTGCCCGCCCCGCCCGACCGCTCACTCCTCACCGCCAAGCCAGGCAGCCTCGTCGCCGCGCCCGTACTCCCCACGAGCAGCGTGGCCCAGAGCCACTAATGCCGGGGAGACACCTGACAGGTCTTCGGAGACCTGTCAGGTGTCTCCCCGGCTCCCTTTGTGTCCTTCGTGGTGATCGGCCCCGGTCGGTTGCCGACGGTTCTGGGACACAGCCGTTATGTGACGATCCATTTGCATCTGACCATAGGCGTGGTATAATCAGGGCTTCATTGCCTGCAACCCAGCCGACTGACGCTGCTGAAAGGTTGTACAGAGCACTCTAGACTTGTAAGGAGTACTATGCCAAACTTGCGCAATCAGTCATTGGTTCGCCTGCTGTCGGTCGCGGCAATCTCGAGCACCATGCTCTTGTCGGCGAGCGTTGTGCCCGCCGTGGCCCCGGTCCTCGCCGAGGAGCCGGCCAACGAAACGACGCAGGCGTCGCCAGCCGATACATCCGCAATCCCTGAAAGTAACCCCTACGCCGACCTGACCCAGTGCGTCGCCGGCGCCTGGGATTTTGCCGCCGAAGCCGGCCACAAGCTGCCCTGGTTCGCCGGCAACGCCATGGACTGGCGGCAGGGGGCCATCGAGCACGGCCTCAAGGTCGTCGACACCATCGACCCCAGCGTGGCCAACGCGGTCGCCGTGTGGCAGCCGGGCGTCGGTGGAGCTTCGGGGGTCGGCCACGTGGGCTGGGTAGAGAAGGTGGATGGTGACCGCTTCCTGGTGAAGGACCGCAACTGGATCCCAGCTACCGACGACGAGCGCTGGGTGACGTGGCAGGAAGGCATCTCGTTCATCGTCTGCGACAATCCGCAGCCCACGCCGCCGGCCGACCAGGCACAGCCTCAGACCGGGGCGCCGGCCAACCCGGCGCCCTCTGACCAGGCGCCCCCGGCAGACCAGCCACAAGACGAGGCACCCGCAGCCCACCCGGCACCCGCTGACCAGGCGCCCGCGACAGACCAGCCGCAAGGCCAGCCCGCAGCGCCGGCCAACCCGGCGCCCGCTGACCGGGCACCTGCCAAGCCGGGTGTCGATATGGCCGCTCTCCTGCGCGCAGCGGGCTTTGCGCGGCCGTTCACGGTGCAGCAGTGGACCCCCAACCGCCCTTTCAGCGACATCGCCAAGGGGCCCTGGGCCGGCGTCGATCTGAACGCCTCGCCGTTCCAGCCAGAGCCGGGCCTGCCCCTCGCAGGCTGGCCGGCATTCCACATGCCCATCAGCCTCAACGCGGCGCACGCGTAGAGAATCGTAGCGGCCCTCATGCTCGCCCAACCGCGAGCATGAGGGCCGCCTTCGCGTGCCGCACCGCGCTGCCCCTACAACGCCAGTTCGGCCTCCTCCGGCTCGTGCCGCACCTCTCGCCTCTCCCGCTCGGCAAACAGCCGCTCGACAGCGAATGGCGGCGAGGCCACGGTGATGAAGACTAGATTGTCGTCGCCGGTGTTGGCGATGGCGTGCGGCGTGCCGGGCGGCACGTACACCATCTCGCCCTGGCCAACGAACGCCCGCTCGTCGCCCACCTGGATGCGCCCACTGCCCGAAACAAAGATGTAGGCCTGCTCGCTCCCGACGTGACTGTGCCCGCGCTGCTGGCCGCGGGGCGTGAGCACCGTCCACGTGATGAGCAGGTTGCGGGCATCGAACTTGCCCGAGCGCAGCAGGATGTGCGCGGTCGATCCGCTGCTGTGGTACGCCTTCACCTGTCCGACGCGCGCCGTGTCCATGCGTAGCCATCCTCTCATTCCAGGGCGTGCCTGCAAACCCGTAGCATAGCCCCCCTTGGCCGCCGCAGGCAGCTTGTGGGCGTTGTTGGCGGCGGATCTGGCGCCATGTCGAAGCCAAACGGGCACAAGGCCCCGGGTGTACTGTGTCAGCAAGCACACCTTGCGCACGCTGAAGGTTCGTAGGAGGCGCTTGAGCGTCCTCTTCTCGGCATGCCAGGGCATCGACCCGGCACCAGGCAACGGAACTGACAGCGTACTACCAGGCTACGCGAGTCTGCCGACACGCCCCAGTTGCAGGATGAGGAGCAAGGACTGTGCCACTAGTCCTCGGCCGTCAGTACGCCGCCAGCAGCGCCTGGCGCACCGGCGCGATCGCCATCAGCCCCAAATAGAGCAGTGCTCCCAGCGCCGCCGTCGCCGGGATGGTGAGAAGCCAGGCCGTGGCGATGCTGCCGGCCACGCCCCAGCGCACCTTGCTCACCCGCTCGGCCGCACCCACGCCCATGATCGCCGAACTGACGACTTGGGTCGTACTGACCGGCCCGCCCAAAAGCGCCGCGCCAAGGATGACCGCCGCCGACGAAACCTGCGCCGCAAAGCCGTCGACGGGGCGGATGCGGTAGAACTTGGCGCCCAGCGTCCTGATCAGGCGCCAGCCGCCGAACGCCGTGCCGCAGGCGATTGCGCCCGCACTGAGCGCGATCACCCAGGTGGGCACGGCAAACGACTGCAGAAAGCCCCCTGTGACCAGCGACAGCGTGATAATGCCCATCGTCTTCTGGCCGTCGTTGGCGCCATGGCTCAGCGCCAGCGCAATGCCGGTGAGTATCTGAAAACGCTTGAAGAACAGATTGATCTTGGGCGTGGCAGCAGCCGCAAGGGCAAAGATCGCCTTGGTCAGCAGCCAGCCGGCCGCCAGGCCAATGAGCGGCGAGGTGAAGAGGGCAATGAGGATCTTCTCGAGCCCGTCCAGGCGAATCGTCCCCAACCCGGCATGCACGCCCACAGCCCCGACGATGCCGCCAATGAGCGCGTGCGAAGAGCTGGAGGGAATGCCAAAGAACCAGGTGAACAGGTTCCAGATGATCGCCGCCATGAGCGCTGCATAGAGGACCGCCATGTTGATCGCCTCTGCGGCGACCACCTCATCGCCGATGGTCTTGGCGACCGCCACGCCAAAGAGGAACGGTCCCAAGAACTCGGCAATGGCCGTCATCGTCAGGGCCACCCGCGGCGCCAACGCCCGCGACGAGATCATCGTCGCCACGATATTCGACGAGTCGTGAAAGCCGTTGAGAAAGTCAAAGGCCAGCGCCAGGGCAATCAAGATGATGAGGACGGCCGACACACTATACCTCCAGTTTGCGACAGGCGGAAGCCGTTTTGGGGGGTTGTCTGCGGGTTGGTTGCCCCCGCTGCTACCGGATGCAGAGGGTAGCGGGCTGGTTCTCCGACGACCTGCTAGATAGCCTTGACCTCAAGCTCCGCGTAGAGCCTGGCGATCTCCTCAGCGCTCGCCTGCAGCGGCCCAGGCACCTCGAGCTTGAGCGAGGTCACCGCGGCGGCGAAGCGGCAGGCCTCGGCCGGCCCCGCGGTCAGGCGGCGCGCCAGGTAGGCGGCCAGGCAGGTATCGCCGCGGCCGGTGCGCCCGTTGAGGCCACGCGGCACGAACGGCGCCCACCACACGCGCCCCTCGGCGCACACGGTCACGCCGGTCGCATGCGTCAGCAGCACCTCGCGCGCGCCCCAGCCGGCCAGCAGCATCGCCGCCGTACGGGCGTCGAGCTCGCCGGTGAGCACCTCGGCCTCGGCCTGATCGACCTTGAGCACGCTGACCAGCGGCAGCCCGAGCGCCTTCTCGGGCCAGTCGCGCAGCGCCAGGCCACCGCCCTCGCGCTGGCGCAGGAACCCCTGCGCATCGAGCGCCAGCGCACCGCGCGCCGCCAGCGCCCGCACCAGGTCCAGGTCCACCAGGCCGGCCATGAGCGGGCCGATCACCGTATAGCGCGCACTGGCGGCCGGCATCTCGGCAAGCGAAAAAGGCCCGGCATACCCCAGCGGCGTGCAGATGCGCCGGTCCTGATCGGCGGTGAGGTAGACATTGCGAATGCCCGACGACTCGGGCGCGGCGTGGGCATAGACGGTGATGCCGGCGGCGCGCAGCTCGTCGAGGCGGCCAAAATCCCGCTCGGCCAGGCGCGTCACCACCGCCGTGCGCATGCCCAGTCGTGCCATGGCCACCGCCCCATAGTAGACCGAGCCGCCGGTCGCCACCGTCGTCTCGCCGTGCACGACGAGCTCATCCACCGCCAGGTCGCCGATGACGATAGCGTCAAAACACTCGCCCGTTCTCTGCTCCACCGACACGCCGCTCCCTCCATCCGATACGCTGCTCGTTCCCCGCACACGTGTGCAGTCACGAGCCAGAAACAAGCTCCAGTAGACAGACAGTATGCCATTATAGCATCGCTTGCAGTCTGCGCCAAAGCGCGGGCCTTGTTCGTAGTGAGCGAGCGTGGGGAGCTGTCGCCGCCGGCAGCACGACACGCCCCCCACGCTCCCTCACTACAAGCAGCGGTCATGGCCGGCCAGGTACAGCCGGACGAGGTTCGCGCCCCGGAAGTGCCCCGCGGTGAGGTAGGTGAGCATCGTCTCGCGGCCGACAAGGCGGCGCGTGATCTCGCCGATGCCGACGCCATCGGCGTGCAGGCGGCGCACCTCGGCGCCAAACTCTTCCATCTGGTCGGCCTTGCGCGCAAGCTCCGCGGCCGGGTCCTCGCGCACGGTGCCGCTGCCGGGGAAGAGCAGGCTCACCGGCAGCGCAGCCAGCCGCCGCAGCGAGGCGATGATGGCGCTCACGTCATAGTCGAGCCGCGCCGCCACGTCGCGGCCGCCAATGTAGGCATCGCCCGAAAAGAGCCAGCCCTGCTCGGGCTCGTAGAGCGCGATGTGGTGCGCGGTGTGGCCGGGCGTAGAGATAACGCGGAAGCGGTGGTGCTCCGTCTCGACCCACTCGCCCAGCGGCTCGCCCTGCGAGGGTTCGGGCCAACCCCAAAAGAAGCGCCGATAGGGCTGCAGGTACTGCCGGCGCGGGTCGGCCAAAATGGCGAGCGCCTCCTCAGGCGCCAGCACGCGGCAGCCGCGCGCCCGCTGCAGCGGCCCGTTGCCGCCAATGTGGTCCTCGTGGCTGTGCGTGTTCACGATCTGCGCCACCGGCAGCGCCGCCGTCGCCTGCACCAGTCCGGCAGCGGTGTGCACGCAGCCAGAGTCGACCATCAGCCCATCGGCCCAGTAGGCTGCGGTGTGATAGTAGGGGCGGCCGAAGATGGGCCGGGCCACCCGGTAGCACACGACAGGGCCATGCGCTTCGATGTGAACCATGTTGGTACTCCCCATTGCCTCCAGGTGCCTTGGCCGGCAAGATTGCACCGCAGAGACGCAGAGGCGCAGAGCAGGGGCCAGGTATCCTCGCCCTGATCCCGCCGCGCCCTCTGCGCCTCTGCGGTGCATGACCTCGCTGTCCCGCCGCACGGCGCGGCTACACCTTGCGCACAAAGGCCTCGCCCTGGCGCTTCACCAGCCACCCAGGTAGCTGCCACCTGCGCCCCCCACCCGCCCAGCCCCGGCCCGCTCGGGGCCCGCTACCCTTCTCGCCGCGCGACGACAAAGAGCGAGAGGCCAAAGGGCAGATTGCGGCGGCGCAACAGGGCCGCCTCGAGCTCCATGACCCTGCTGAGCAGAACGTTCACTGGACGAGGCGGCAGGGCCACGTCTGAGCCGGCAGCGTTGGCAGCGGGCCACAGTCGCCGCAGCAGGCGAATCGCAGCGATGCCGGGAAAGCAACACATGTTGGCATAGCTCAGCTTGTCCACGGTCAGGCCCGCCCGCTGCACAATGGCCCACAGACCCTGCCGGCAATGGCGCTGTGCCATGCCGGTGGCCCGATCGTGGGCGCCGTAGAGGGCGGGGTGCGCTGCCGCCCAGAGCACCAGCGCCCCGCCGGGACGCAACACGCGCGCCATCTCGCCCAGGGCGACGGCATCATCGCTCGGCGGCACCGCACCGAGTGCATCGAGGCAGAGCACGGCGTCAAAGGCCCCATCGGCAAAAGGCAGCACCGTCATCGAAGCGCGGGCCACGCTGTGGCCGCGGCGCTCATGGCCGTAGCCGGTAGCGACCGCCGAGAGGTCGATGCCGGCGGGGCGGCTGCAGGCGCGCAGCGCGTCGAGCATGGCCCCGGTGCCGCAAGCGACTTCCAGCACCTGCCCCCGGCCGTCGCCCGGCAAGCGCGGCGCCAGGGCATCAAGTGCCGTCCTGCGCAACCCGCGCAGCAGCCACAGTTCGCGCTCCACGGCATACAGGTGGTAGTATTCGTCGACCATCATCTCCGGCAAGGCAGACTCCCCCAAAGCGCGCGCATAGCGCACAGTCAGGCCGGAAGCGTTCAGGCGAACTCGCAGACCGCCGCGGCGACGCGCCCGGCATCATCAGCGCTCAGCTCGGGGAACATGGGCAGCGAGAGGATCTCTGCGGCCAGACGCTCGGTGACGGGCAGCGCACCGGGGCCGCAGCCCAGGCGACTGTAGGCCGGCTGGAGGTGCACCGGCACGGGGTAGTGAATGCCCGTCTGCACGCCGCGGGCGGCGAGGAAGCGCTGCAGCTCATCGCGCCAGGCGCTGCGGACAACATAGAGGTGGTAGACGTGCTCACCGTAGGGCATCTCGGCGGGCAGAGCGACCGGCCCGCCGGCGAGCCGCCCACCGTAGAGGCCGGCCAGGCGACGGCGCCGGGCATTATCCTCCTCGAGGTGCGCCAGGCGCACGCGCAAGAGCGCCGCCTGCAGCTCGTCGAGGCGGCTGTTCCAGCCGGCGATGCTACTCGTATAGCGCTCGCGCCAGCCGTATTGCCGCAGCAGCCGCACGCGCTCGGCCAGCGCCGCATCGCACGATACCACCGCGCCGCCGTCGCCAAAGGCGCCCAGGTTCTTGGTGGGGTAAAAGCTAAAGCAGCCCACGTCGCCCCAGGTGCCGACGCGACGGCCGCGGTAAGTGGCGCCATGTGCCTGGGCGCAATCCTCCACCACGGCGATGCCCTGGCGACGCGCCACGTCGAGGATGGGATCGAGGTCGGCTGCCTGCCCGTAGAGATGGACGGGGATCACGGCCCGCGTGCGCGGCGTGATCCCCGCGCGCAGCGCCTGCGGGTCGAGGGTGTAGCTCGCCGGATCGACGTCGACGAGCACAGGCCGAGCGCCACACATCTCGATGGCAGAGACCGTGGCCACTGCGGTGTGCGCCACCGTCACCACTTCGTCGCCCGGGCCGATGCCCAGCGCAGCCAGCGCCAGGTGCAGCGCCTCGGTGCCCGAGCCGACGCCGGCCGCCGCGGCGGCGCCGCAGTATGCCGCGAACTCGGCCTCAAAGGCCTCGACCTCGGGGCCGAGGATGTAGCAGCCGCTCTGCAGCACCCGTCGCAGCGCCGCATCGATCTCGACCTGGTACGCCACGTAGGCGGCCTGCGGGTTAGCCCAAGGAATCGTCATCCCGCCTCACCAATAGTGAGCATAGTGCTCGTGATAGAAGCGCAGCGTGCGCTCCAGGCCCTCGGCCAGGGCGACGCGCGGCTGCCAGCCAAGCTGCGCCTGGATCTTGCGATAGTCGCCCTGGTAGTCGCCGATGTCGATGCGCTTGCGCTCCGGCGGAAAGGGCACCAGGCGGTAGCTGCCGCTGCCGTTGATGCGCACCATCATGGCGGCTAGGTCCTGCAGGCTGACGGCCTGGGGCGCGCCCAAGTTATAGATCTCGCCGCCGGCCTCAGCGCGCGAGGCGGCCAAGAGCAGCGCATCCACCACATCGTCGACATAGTTCAGGTCGCGGATCTGCCGGCCATCGCCGAACACCTGCAGCTCGTGGCCCTCGATCAACTGCCTGAACCACCAGCCCACGAACGTCTGGCGGGCGTCTTTGACGCGCATGCGCGGGCCGTAGGTGTTGGTCAGCCGCAGCGAGGTCGTGCGCAGCCCATAGGCGCGGTGGTAGACGATATGGTACCATTCGCCGGCCATCTTGTTCACGCCGTTGATGTCGGTCGGCTCGATGGGATGCTGCTCGTCGACCGGCAAGTAGTGCGGCCGGCCATAGACCTGGCGCGTGCTGGCGTAGACGATGGCGACGGCCGGGTTGTGCCGCCGGCAGGCCTCGAGGATCGCCAACTGCGCGCGGCAGTTGACTTCGAGGTCGGTGTGCGGGTCGCGCATGCTGTCGGTGTGGCTCACCTGGCCGGCCAGGTTGAAGATAATACCCTGCCGGCGCACCAGGTAATCCATGCTGTGTGGATCGCGCACATCGGCGATGTTGACGCGCACGCGATCCTCAATGCCGTCAACATTGAACAGGTTGCCGCCATACTCGGGGATGAGCGAGTCGGCCAGCAGCACATCGGCGCCCAGCGCCACCAGGCGCCGCGCCAGGTTGCTGCCGATAAAACCCAACCCGCCGGTGATCATCACACGGCGGCCGCGGAACAGCTCTTCCTGCACGGCAGGAACCTCGCCGGTCAAGCGCCATCTCCCTTCGCCGGCCCCGGAGCTCCCCTCACGGGCAGCGCCTGGGGCACAACGGGCGCGGCCTGCAGGTGCTCCTTCTTGATCACCAACCGCCACCAGAGGTCCATGAGCTGCAGCGCAGTGCGCCACAGCCGGGGCAGGTTGAAGAACTGCGAGCGGCCGTAGGCGCGGTGGTAGTGATGCACCGGCACCTCGATGAAGCGCATGCGGGCATCCTGCAGCTTCTTCACCAGCTCCAGGCAGATGGAGCCCGAGTCGGAGCAGAGCGTCACGCGATCCAAGGCCGCGCGGCGGATGAGGCGAAAGTCGCAGTCGACATCACGCAGGCGAAAGCCGAAGGCGAGCCTGACGATGTGGTGATACAGCCGGCCGATGATGATGCGCGCCAGGGGGTCGTTGCGGCTGATCTTGTAGCCGTTGACCGCGTCAACCGGCGCGCCCTCCCGCTCTAGCGCGGCTACCAGGTGTTTGAGCTCGCGCGGATCGTACTGCGCGTCGCCATCGGTGTAGAACACCCAATCCTTCTGGGCGCTGGCAAAGCCGGTCCGCAGCGCACCGCCATAGCCGCAGTTCTTACCATGATGAATCACGCGCAGTCGCTCGTAGCGCCGCGCCAGCTCGTCGATGACCCATCCGGTATAGTCGCTGGAGCCGTCGTCGATGATGATGACCTCATAATCGTCGACGAGCTCCTGCAGCGTCAGCAGCGCCGAGACGGCCATGCTGGCAATGGTGCCGCCGTCGTTGTAGGCGGGAAAGAAAGCCGAGATGCTCCTGACCTTGGGCATGGATGCTTCCTCACAGGAGAACACGCGCGGCTGCAGCGTCAGAGTGTGTGCAATGTGGAGTGGGCCTATTGTGCCTCAAATCCGTCCGAACACCAAATGCCGGACGTTGCACGGGTTTTTGACTTGCTCGCGCTTCCGCATATCATGACTCCTGCCCGACAACGCTGCTGACATGATCCTCTGGAGGGCTGGCCAGGATGGCGATGCAAGGGAGTGTGGGCCGGCGAGAGGCGCCGGCCGTGCCGCAAGCCGCTTGGCTGCGGCGCGCTGTGCAGGTACGCTGGCCGGCCGTGGCGCTGGCGGCGATCGTGCTGTTGGCGTTGCTGCTGCGGCTGGCCCGGCTCGACCTGGTCGAGTTCAAAGCCGACGAGGTGCAGCCCCTGGCGCTGGCCGACGAGCTATGGCTCGACCACCGCTTCTCGCTCTCCTACGGCGTCTCTTCCACCGGCCTGCCCGAGACGCCGCTCATCGGCTACCTGCTGGTGCTGCCGCGCGCCCTCTCGGCCGACCCGCGCTGGGGCGTGGCCTTCATCGCCCTGCTCGACACCCTCGGCGTGCTGGCAACCTATGCCTGGCTGCGACGTTTTGCAGGGCTGCGCCTGGCCCTGCTCGCCGCGGCGCTCTACGCCGCCAACCCCTGGGCGACGCTCTTGGCGCGCAAAACCTGGGCCGAGATCCTGCCCCTCTTCACCGTGCTCATCCTCTGGTCGGCCTGCGAGGTCATCGTGAGCCGCAAGCCGGCCTGGGCGATCGTTTTCTTCCCCTTGCTGGCGCTGCAGGTGCAGGCCCACGTGATGGGCTTCCTCTTCTTGCCGGCCGCGCTGCTAACCGTCGCCCTCTTCCCGCGGCGCTGGTGGCAGCGTTACAGTCTCCTGGCCATCGCCCTGGGCCTGCTCATCCTGCTGCCCTATGGAGTGGTGCTCGCGCGTGCCTGGGGGGTGACCAAAGGCGCGCTGCAGCAGAACACGCAGGCGGGCTTGATCTTTGACCACCGGGCGCTGACCTACGCCCTCTGGCTGGCCTCAGGGGCCACGCTGAGCGCACTCTTGGGGCATTCGGCCAGTGCGCTGCAGGGCTGGGAGCAGGCGCTGGGCGTGGTGCGGGTAGCCACCGCGGCCGCGTTGGCGGCGGGGCTGGGGCGCATCGGCTGGCATGTGCTGCGCCGGCGCCGTCTGCAAGCGTGCGAGGCGCTCTTGCTGATCTGGTTGGCCGGGCCGCTCCTGCCGCTCGTCCTGGTGCGCGGCGCCCAGGGCATTCACTATCTGCTGCTCGTGGTGCCGGCGCTGTTCGTGCTGGCGGCGCTGGGCTGGGAACTCCTGGTGGCCGTGCGGTTGCGCCCGCTGGCCTGGGGTGGGCTGCTGGCGTTGGCGACGGTGCTGGCCGTGCAGGCGGGCGCGGTGTTCGCAGTCTACAATGGGGTGGCACACTATTCGACCGAGGGCGGCTTTGGGCGGCCGCTCGGCTACTGGCTGCAGGTGCAACGCGAGGTGCACGCCCAGGCAACCGCCGCGGGCTGGCAACACCTATACGTGCTGGGCATCGACGATGCGCCGTGGTCGGGCGAGCGCCAGACGTTGGACTATTTGCTGCGGCGGCAAGTGCGTCTGCGCTATGTAGGTCAGGGCGGGCGGCCGGGCGTGCTCGTACCCGCCGCGCGCGATGCGGGAGCACTCATCATCCGCGATGACCCGCGCATTCTCGAGCTGCTGGCCCAGTTCGGCAGCGAGCGCCTGCGCTGGCCGGGGCCCCATGGCAGTTGGGGCATCCGCCTCTTTGCCCTGCGCCACAGCAGCGCCGAAGACGTGGCCCACGCGATGACCCATCCGCTACCCACGCGCCTTGATAACGGCATGTGCCTCTTGGGCGCACGCCTGCCGCGCGAGGCGCAGCGTGGCCGGGTACTCTCGGTGGTGACCTATTGGGCCTATGGTGGCCAGGCCGGCGGCGCCCCCAATACCGACATGGCTTTCTACCACTTGCTGGGCAACGACGAACGCCGCTGGGCACAGTACGACGGCTTTGCCCTCAGCAGTTCGCAGTGGCACCCGGGCGAGACGCTGATCCAGTGGTTCGAGCTCGGCCTGCCGCCCGATATGCCGCCGGGCGACTATTGGCTGCGCACGGGCATGTACTCCTGGCGCGACATGACCGGCGCCCAGGTGATCGACGAGGCCGGCCGGCCGCTGGGCGATGCCGTGCGCCTGGGGCCGATCCGTATCGGGGAGTAGAGCCGGAGGAATTGACGGCCGCCACAAGCAAAAGGCGCGAAACAACGTCACCCGCGAGGCCTCGCTCTGTGGCCCAATGCTCCCGTCTCACGTGCCGGGGGCGTCGCCGGGCGCACTGACAGCCGGCCAGTCGGGCGCGGCGAGCTCGCGGTAGGGACCGTTGCGCAGCGCCGGCCAATAGCCGTGCTGGTCGACGAGGCGGTAGGAGAAGAAGGTCTGGCCGCGGGCGCCGTTGGCGCGGGCGTTGTCGATGCGCCAGGCAATGTCGTCGAAATTGGCATAGTCGCCATAGATGCCCATATAGACGGCGCCGGGCCGCGAGCCGCCGACGAAATCCTGCGTCATGGTCTGGAAGCGGTCGCGGTAGGTGGTGAACGAGGCACCGTACATCATGGGCATGATCGCCGAAACGACGCCGTTGGCCGCCCAGCCCTGCGAATCCTGGTAGCGGGCGCTGTAGCCGTCATAGCCCTTGAACCAGTTCCAGCGGTCCTTGTAGCAGGGCCAGGCCGAGGCCGAGAGGCGCGCGCGGGCGCGCAGCGGCAGCGCCTCGTCGCGCACGCGCTGCAACAGGCCGGTGACGGTGGCGCGCTGCCAGTCGGCATAGGTCAGGCCGGGGGTCGAGCCGGCCATGTTGGCGTAGGCGATCAGGCTCGCCGGGTCGTAGGAATAGGGCCGGTCGTCGTAGCGGATATAGTCAAAGTGCAGCCCGTCCAGCGGATAGCGCGCGAGCAGGTCCTGCGAGACGGCGACGATGCGGTCGATCACCGCCGGGTGCGCCGGGCAGGCGCAGAGATAGTTGTCGTTGAGGCCCATGGGCACGGGCGGCGTGGCCTGCTTCCACTGCACCCACCAATCACCATAGAGCTCGTTGAACTCGTGATACATGGGCTTGGGGCGCACCTCAGCGGGTGGCGTGCGGCCCAGCCATGCGGGATAGGCGTTCAGCCAGGCATGCACCTCCAACCCCTGGGCGTGGCCGCGCAGCACCATCTCGGCCAGCGGGTCCCAGCCGGGGTCGCGGCCCAGCGTGCCTGTGAGGTAGACCGACCAGGGCTCGAGGTCCGAGGGATAGAGAGCGTCGGCCGCGCCGCGCACCTGGAAGAGGATGGTGTTCAGGTGCGCGTAGGCCGCCTTGTCGACGATGGCCTGGATGGTGTCGGCCCGCGGGTTGAGCGGCAGGTCGAAGCGGCTCACCCAGAGGGCGCGCGTCTCGCGGGGCGCATCGGCGCGGGCGCGCGGCCCGCGCGTCTCGGCGCGCAGCTCGGCGAGGGCGCGCGCCGGCAGCGGCTCGCTGCGGTAGCCCGCTGTGAGCCCGTGGGCCAGGAAATAGTCGTCAAGCCCGCCATAGGCGCCCCCCGCCTCCCCGGCATCGTCCGAAGGGGCGGCCGGGGCGGGCGAGCCGCGGCGCGGCGGGTAGGGTGCACGAGCTGGCGGCATGGCCACATCCATCCCAGGTTGAGTCGGGCGCGAGCGATGGCGCGCCCCATCTATTGGTAGCCGGTAACAGAGGCAAACCTTCGCCCCGAGTTGTCATTGCGAGTACCCCGAGTCCCCGGCACCCTGGGGTACCGACTCGAGGATGTGCGGCAACCCGTAGCCTAACCCCTGTGGGCGTTTTCGTCGCTTGTGGTGCCCCAGGGGGCATGATGTCCGCCCAGCAACTTGCGTCCTGTCATTGCTTCGTCGGCTGCGGCCTCCTCGCAATGACAGGCCAAGGTTCTCTGCTGGTCATAGGGTTCGGGGACCCTGGGATACTCGCAATGACAATCTGAACACGTTCCAGATTGCGACATATTGACAGCAGTAACAAAGTATGCTATTATATACATAGGCGTTTGGCTAAGCATCTGCAATAGGTGGTGACCTATGAGAGCACTGCTCCGCAACCGCGCGCTGCTGGTGGTGGGCCTGGCCGAGACGGTGAGTGGCCTGGGCAACTGGATCACGGCGCTGGCCGTCTATGCGCTGCTCATCTTCCGCGGCGGCGGCGGGCCGGCGGAGTCGAGCGCCATCCTCATGGCCGGCCTGCTGCCCGGCCTGCTCTGCAGCCCCCTGGCCGGCTGGCTGTGCGACCGCTACGACCGCAAGCGGCTGATGATCGCCGGCGAATTGCTCCAGGGGCTGGCGGTGCTGGGGCTGATCTTTGCCCGGCAGCCAGCGCTGATCTACGCGCTGCTGGCCGTCCAGGCGGCGTTCGGCTCGCTCCTCACCCCGGCGCGGCAGGCCGCGGTGCCGCAGCTCGTGGCCCGCACCGAGCTGACGCAGGCCAACGCCCTGCTGCAACAACTGGCCGGCATGATCAAGATCGGCGGGCCGTTTGTGGCCGGGCTGCTGCTGGCAGCAGTGGCGCCGCACCAGGCGATGATCGTTGACGTCATCTCCTTCCTCCTCTCGGCGCTCATTCTCAGCCGGCTGCCCGCGCTCCCCGCGGCCGCGGCACAGCCGGCAGCCGGGGCAGGCGCAGCGCGGTCGAGCGGTCCGGGCGTGCTGGCCACCCTGCGCCAGACGCCGCTGCTGGCGTTCCTGTTCGTGGCTACCTTCCTGACCATCGTGCTCATCATGAGCTACGACGTCCTGAGCGCGATCTACACCCGCGACGTGCTGCAGGGCAACGAGAGCCTGTTCGGCCTGCTCGTGGGGCTGATCGGCCTGGGCATGGTGGGGGCGACGCTGGCGCTGTTGCTGCGCCGCGGCCAGCCCGACCCTCTGCACGACCTGATGCTGGGCATCTTTCTTATCGCCTGCGTCCCGGCGGGGCTGGCCCTGGGCGCGGCGCTGCCCGCCTACGCGCGCTGGCTGGCCGCAGCCGGCTGCCTGCTCGGCGGGCTGGGCAACGGCCTGCTGGTGGTGCAGATGAGCACGCTGCTGCAGCTCCTGGCGCCGCCCGCGCTGCTGGGCCGGTTGAGCGGCGCCCTGCAGAGCACTATCATGGCCGCCCAACTGTTGGCGGTGCTGGCCGTGCCGCTCGTGGTGCCGCAACTGCTGACGGTGGGCCGCTTCTTCGCCCTCGCCGCGCCGGCCGTCTGCCTGCTGGGTGCAGCCTGTTGGGTGGCACGACAGCGCGGCCTGGGCCGGCTAGAACATCGGTCAAGTATTCGTATAGACGACGTAGCCTAGCCCCAATACAGTTCAAATAACAGTACTTACGCGGTCGTGCAGGGCGCTGCAGAGCCATCGTATAGAGCCCATCCCCCCGGCCCCCTTCCCGCTGCGGCGGGAAGGGGGAGCCCTTAAATAGGGGTTCAGCGGGCGCTTCGCGCGTCGCGCGAAGCGCCCGCTGAACCCCCTAACCTCCAGTTTCCCCGCCCCCGCGCCGGGGGCGGGGCTAGGGGTGGGGGGGCTTGATGCTGGAGGCAGGTCGACCGCGTAAGTACCATTATTTGAACTGTATTGAGCCTAGCCCCCCTTGGCCGCCGCAGGCGGCTTCGTGGGCGTCGGAGGGCGATGATTCGGCCGTCTGGGGGCCGTCGCAGAGTTACTTGACCGATGTTTCAGGGAGCAGCCAGACTGTCTGAACGGGATGAGGCCACGAATCGCACGCATCGATACGAATGCTTGCGGCGAACTCCGTTCGTGCCGATCCGTGTCATTCGTGGCCAACTCGACAAGCCCTACGAGGAGCGATGATGAGAGAGACTGCCATCGGCTGGCGCATCGGCCAGTCAGCCGCCATCGAGCTCGACTATGCGCTCGGCCTGGCCAGCGGGCTGCCGCTGCCCATCAAGCTCGACGCCGCCGGCACCACGGCCCTCGCGGGCGTCCCCGCCGAGTGGCGCGCCCAGTGGCCCGAGCTCTTGGGCGAGCCGCGACGCAACGTGACCCTCCTCGAAGATGCGGCGGCGCTGGCCGGCACGCTGACCGTGGGCGATTACCCGCAGGCCACCCTGGCCATCCGCGAGCTGACGGCGGCGCAGGCGCTGCAGCGGCTGGCCCCAGAGGCGGCGGCACAGGGCCTCGAGCCCGACCCGGCGCTGCCCCTGCCCAAACGCCTGGCCGGCCTGGCCACCCGCTTCAAGCTCGCCGCCTACACCGGCCTCGGCTTCGATCTGCCCGAGGCGCACCGCCACTGGCTGGTGGCCGACACCGCGCGGGCGCTGCGCATCCTGCGCGACGGCGACCTGCACGCGCGCTTTTGGCAGTGGCTCGACCGCTTCTACTATGAGCTCTACCGCCCCTGGCGCGAGACGCGCGCCGGCCTGCTGCAGCGCCTCGAACGCCACGCCGAGACCGCGCTAGGCGGCCGCTCGGGCGTCGGCCCGCCGCCCGACCTGGCCTGGCTGCCCTCGCAGAGCCGGCTGTTGCGCAACGAGCCGCTGCACCGGGCCGTGCAGCAGGGCCGCCTCTCGGTCTTCTTCCTGGCCGAGCCCTTTCACCTGGTCGACCTGTGGGAGCTGCGCCCCGGCCTGCTCATCACCTCCTTCGCGCCCAGCGGCGAATCGCTGCAAGCCTTCCAGCAGTGGGCGGGCGACGTCGCCAACCGCCTCAAAGCGCTCTCGGACCCCACGCGCCTCACCATCCTGCGCATCATCCGCCATTTCGGCATGGTCAACAGCGAGATCGCTGCCTACCTCGGCCTGGCCCAGCCCACAGTCAGCGTGCACGTCAAGATCCTGCGCGAGGCCGGGCTCATCCGCTCGCGCCAGGAGGGCCGCCTCGTGCGCCACGAGATTGCCTCCGACGAGGTGCGCCGATTGCTCGCCGACCTCGAAGGCTTTATCGACCTGCCCTGAGGGTAGGGTTTGGGGGTCCTATGCCGGGCTCACGCGAAGCTTTGAGCCGGCCGGCCATGCGGCTGCCGTATGAAGCGACAGGGCTACAGCGTCCTGTCCGCCTCCACGGGCTGGGTATGCCGGCAGCGGGGATGTCGCGAGCAGCCCAGGAAAGGCCCGTCGACGCCGGGCATACGCCGCTCCACCAGGGGTGCTCCGCAGCGGGGGCAGAGCGGCTGCCCCCCCGCCGTCCCCCCGTCGCGGGGGAAGGGGGCCGCCGGGCGCGCCAGCACAGCACCATCCCACACCACAATCGGCTTGCCCGCGGCCCAGGCCAACGCCGCGCGCGTCAGCCGGCCGGTCGTCACCAGGAAGGCGCGCGTCGCGCCAGAGTCGTGCATCGCGCCGTAGAGGTCGCGCAGCGCCGCCTCGCCCACCACCCTGGAGCGGTAGCGCTTACACTGCACAATCGCCAGCTCGCCCGGCGCCTCCAGCACCAGGTCTACGCCATGGTCGCCCGCCGCGCCCGTAATACGCACACGGTAGCCCAACTCGCGAAAGCGCGCCGCCGTCCAGGCCTCGAAATCGGCGGGCTCCAGCGCCTGCAACTGCGCCAACGTCTTGCCCGCTGCCCGGCGCACGATCAGCCGGCGCACCGCCAGCGCCCAGGCCGCCGCGAGCAGCAGCAACGTGCCCGCCAGGTAGGCGCGGGTATCGGGGCCGCCAAGGGCGTACACGGCGTACAGCATCGCCGCCACGCAAAGCAGCGGCGCCGTCAGCGCGCGCGCCACCGCCACCTCCAAAGGCGCGCGGGCCTTCGCCCGCCGCCGGCCGTCAGTCATGGGGAATGCACCTCGCAGTAGTTGGTGCCGGCATTGTAGCACAGTTGGTGCATTTGGGGGAGGAGGTGTCTGGAGCGCGAAAGACGCGAAAGGGGCGCGAAGCCGCGGCAGCCGCAGGGACGGCGCCTGCATTGGCAAGGCGATGTGGCCAGCGGTGTGGCGCCACCGGCCGCCCCGGCGGGGCGGCCGGTGGCGCCACACCGCTGGCCACATCGCCTACCGTGGTCCATACCGGGCTCGCGCGCAGCGTCAGACCCGGTTTCCCCCTCACGGGGGCTACGAAGGCAGGCGCTGCGTGTGCCGGCAGCGGGGAAAGCTGCTGCAGCCGAGAAAGGCCTCGCCGGTCTGGCGCTGGTGGCGGACGACAAGCGCAGCGCCGCAGCGCGGGCAGGTGGGGTGCCCCCCCCACCGTCCCCCCGTCGCGGGGGGATTGGTTGGGCGCTGCAATGTCGGGCGCTGCGGAGACTGGCGCGATGGGGTGCCCCCCCACCGTCGCCCCGTCGCGGGGGGATTGCGACGGTGTCGCCGTGGTACCGGGTGCTGCAGCAGCGAGCGTAGCAGGACGCACGCGCTGTGGCTGCGCAGGCTGAGGCGCCGGCTGCGCAGGGGAGCCGGCCTGGGCCAGGCTCGTCAGGTCATCGCCATCCCACAGCGCCAGCGGCTTGCCCCTGGCCCAGTCGCGGGCGGCGTCAGTAAAGTAGCCGGTGGTCACGAAATAGCCACGCTGGGCGCCGAAATCGTGCATCGCGCCGTAGAGGTCGCGCAACATCGGCTCGCCGGCCGAGCGCGCGCGGTAGCGCTTGCACTGCACGATGGCCAGCTCACCCGGCTTCTCGAGCACCAGGTCCGCGCCGTGGTCGCCGCCCATGCCGGTCAGCCGCACGCGGTAGCCCAGCTCTCGGAAGCGCGCCGCCACCCAGTCCTCGAACTCGGTGGGCGAGAGGCTGCGCAGCTCGTCGATGGTCTTGTTGCGCGCCAGGCGCAGGCGCAGGAGAGCGATGGCCACCACCCAGACGACGATTAAGAAGAGGGTGGCCACGAAGAAGGGCATGAGGTTGGCCGAGCGCCTGGGAAAGAAGCTGAGGAAAGCGATGGCGCCCCACATAAGCGTGAGGCCAAAGGCAAGGCCAAGCTCCTTCGGCTGCCGTTCCTTGGTCGAACGTCGTGCTCCACCCATGTGCATGCTCCTTTGCTGCAAACGCCGATCTGCCGATCCATTCAAAGGGTAGTCCAGTATTGTCAAGGAAACCCCGCGAGTCGGCAGTCCGCGCGCACGCACCGTAGGGGCGGGGTCTCCCCGCCCCACCCTGCCGCACAGACCAACGCGGCCGCCCCTGCGGCGCCAGGGCGCGGCGACCGCGCCCAGACAGCCGGCCGCCTCGCGTTGCTTCCGGCCCTGCCGTACGGTGCTTCACTTACACAAGGACATTGACATAGCCCTCGCCTGGCGGTAGAATGGGGCACCGTATGTTGGCCAGCACTGCAATGAAAGGTGGTGCCATGGCGCGGGAGCCTGTACAGCGCAAGTCGCCGGACCTCACAGCCGAGCAGGTGGAACGGCTGCGGGCGCTCTTCCCCGAGGCGTTCAGCGAGGGCCGCGTCGATTGGGACGCCTTGCGCGCCACGCTGGGCGACGCCGTCGACGACCGCCCCGAGCGCTACAGCTTTTCCTGGGCCGGCAAGCGCGATGCCATCCGCCTGCTGCAGACCCCCAGCGCCGCCACCCTCGCCCCCTGCCCCGAGGAGTCGCTCGATTTCGACAGCACGCAGAACGTCTTTATCGAGGGCGATAACCTCGAGGTGCTCAAGCTGCTCTACAAGGCCTATTTCGGCCGCGTCAAGATGATCTACATCGACCCGCCCTACAACACCGGCAACGACTTTGTCTACCCCGACAACTATGCCGACCCGCTCGACACCTATCTGCGCCTCACCGGCCAGGCCGACGCGGCGGGCAACCTGCTGACCTCCAACCCCGAGACGAGCGGCCGCTACCACTCGGCGTGGCTGTCGATGATGTACCCGCGCCTCTTCCTGGCGCGACAACTGCTGCGCGAGGATGGCGTGATCTTTGTCAGTATCGACGATTCCGAGGTCCACAATCTGCGGATGCTCATGAACGAGATCTTTGGCGAAGAGAACTTTGTGGCCGCGATTGTATGGCAGGCGAAAGACACGCCGGGAAACGCCTCAAGTGAGGTGGCGTTAACGCACAACTATGTTGTCTGCTACAAACGCTCGGATGCCTTCAAGGTGCGCCTGCTCGCTCGAACCGAGAGCCAACTCGCCAACTACAAGAACCCGGACAACGATCCCCGTGGCCCCTGGCTTGGGACGCCACTGACGCGCGGCGAATACCGCCCGCGTGATTACTACGCCCTTCTCAATCCGGCAGGCGAGGAGGTTCTTCCGCCCCCAGGCAACTCTTGGCGAAGGCCAAAGGCGACCATAGAACGCTATCAGCGGGAAGGCCGCCTTTGGTGGGGCAGGGATGGAACATCCCGCTTCCCCTTCGTCAAGACTTTCCTCAGTGAGATGAAAGAAGGGGTGGTTCCCATAACCTGGTGGGACTACAGGTTCGCTGGCAGCACTAGGCGAGCCCGAGCCGAAATGAAGGCGCTCTTTGAGGGGGGCAGAGGATTCGACACGCCAAAACCCACGCTGCTCATCCGCAGAATGCTGGAACTCGCCAGCACGCCCGACGAGGGTGATCTGATCATAGACTTTTTCGCTGGTTCGAGCACCACTGCCCACGCCGTTCTGGCGCAGAACCGCGAGGACGGCGGCAACCGCCGCTTCATCATGGTGCAACTCCCCGAGCCGACAGGGCGCACGGATTACCCCACCATCGCCGACATCGGCAAAGAGCGCATCCGCCGCGTGGTGGCGCGCATGAAGGCCGAGGACGAAGGCAAGCTGCCGCTCTCGACGCGCGACACGCCCGAGGACCTGGGTTGCCGCGTCTTCAAGCTGGCGCCCTCCAACTACCGGCCGTGGCCCGGGGTGGCCGGCGCAGCGCCCGACGCCTATGCCGAGCAGATGGCGCTCTTCACTGACCCCCTCGTCGATGGCTGGCAGCCTGAAGGCGTGATCTGGGAGGTGGCGCTCAAGGAGGGCTATGGCCTCGACTCGCGCGTCGAGCGGCTGCCGGGCCTGGCCGCCAACACCGTCTACCGCGTCAGCGACCCGGCCAGGGGCCAGTCGTTCACCATCTGCCTCGACGCGCGGCTTGACGTGGCGGCGTTGCGCGCCTTGCATCTGGGCAAGGACGACCTCTTCGTCTGCCGCGACGCGGCGCTCGACGACGCCCAGGCTGCCAACCTGGCGCTGCAGTGCCGCCTCAAAGTCATCTGAAAAAGGAGGGTGCGCCCATGGCCCAGGTCAGGGTTGCTGTGCCACGCGACAAGATCGCTGCCTTTTGCCGTCGCTGGCAGATCACGGAACTCGCCCTCTTTGGCTCTGTCCTGCGTGAGGATTTCGGCCCCGAGAGCGACGTCGACGTCCTCGTGACCTTTGCCCCCGGCGCCCCCTGGAGCCTGCTGGACCTCGTCGATATGGCCGAGGAGCTCAAGGCACTCTTTGGCCGAGATGTCGACCTGGTTGAGGAAAGCGCCTTGCGCAACCCCTTCCGCCGCCGGGCCATCCTCAGCACGAAGGAGGTCGTCTATGCAGCCTGAGGAGCGCGACGCGGCCTACCTGTGGGACATGCTAGACGCGGCGCTGGCAGTCCGTACCTTCACGGCCGGCCTCACCTTCGAGGCCTACATTGCCGATCGCAAGGTCCAGCTCGCTGTGGAAAGGGCGCTGGAGATCATCGGCGAGGCTGCACACCACGTTTCGGAGGCCTTCAGGCGGGCTCATCCCGAGATCCGCTGGCGCAGCATCATCGCCCAGCGCAACGTGTTGGCGCACGAGTACGGTGCGATCAAGCAAGACCGCATATGGAACGTAGCGACCGTACACGTGCCCGAGTTGATCGACCGGCTGCGGGAGTGGCTCCCGCCCACCCCTTGAGCGTCGCCTGGCGAGGCCCGGCCATGTGCGTACCAGCGGCACCCGTGGAGCGCCGGCTGCCAGCCCAACGGCACTGACTCTCAGGACCTTGTGCTCATCGCCGGCCCGCGCCGTAGCAACGACTCTAGTCGTCCCCAGAACGGTAGCCAGCCGAGTCCGGGCTGCGGCAGGCCGGTTCTGCCCTGGCGCAGCGACGGGCTTCGGATGTGCTGCCGGAATGCCAGCTTGGCCGCTATTCCGGCGACGACCAGAGTCGTTACTACGGGCCGCCCTGTGCTTTGATGTTACCGCCATTCTGCTGGCAATCGGAGGCATAGTGCAGCTCCAGTTTGATGCCAACCAGGAATTCCAGTTGCAGGCCATCGCGGCGGTCGCCGACCTCTTCGCGGGCCAGCCGCGCATCGCCACCGCGTTGACCTTCGGCGACGGCGCCTCCTTCGCCGCCGCCGTGGCCAACCGGCTCGACTTGGGCGAGGCCGAGCTCTTGGCCAACCTGCAGGCAGTGCAGCAGCGCGGCCACATCGCGCCCGACGCGGCGCTGGCCTGCATCGAGCAAGAGGTGGAGAGCAACGGCAGCGCCCAGGCCGTGCGCTTCTACAACTTTTCGGTGGAGATGGAGACCGGCACCGGCAAGACCTACGTCTACCTACGCACGCTGCTCGAGCTCTACCGCCGCTACGGCCTGCGCAAATTCATTGTCGTGGTGCCCTCGCTGGCCATCCGCGAGGGCGTGCTCAAAACCCTCGCCATCACGCGCGGCCACCTGCAAGCGCTGTACGGCAACGTCCCCTATCGCTTTTACGCCTACGACTCGGCGAGCATCTCGCAGGTACGCCAGTTCGCCTTGGCCGACGGCGTCGAGGTGATGGTGATGACCATCGCCGCCTTCAACAGGGCGGCCAACGTCATTCGCCAGAGCACCGACCGCCTGCAGGGCGCGACACCCATCCACCTGGTGCAGGCGACGCGGCCCATCCTGATCCTCGACGAACCGCAGAACATGGAGAGCGAGAAGAGCATCGCCGCACTGGCCGCGCTGCACCCGCTCTTCGCCCTGCGCTACTCGGCCACGCACCGCAACCCCTACAACATCGTCTACCGGCTGACGCCCTACGAGGCCTACCGCCAGGGGCTGGTCAAGCGCATCGAGGTCGACTCGGTCGTGCGCGAAGACAGCTTCGCCCAGCCGTACATCCGCCTGGAGGGCATCGAGGCGCGCAAGAGGACGCTCACCGCGCGCGTCACCGTCCACGCCCTCATGCGCAGCGGCAGCATCGCCCCGCAGACGCTGACGCTGCGCCCGGGCGACTCGCTGCATGACAAGGCGCGGCGCAGCGAGTACGCCGGCTATGAGGTCGACGAGATCAGCCTCAGCGGCCGCTTGGTACGCTTTGCCAACAAGGCAGAGCTGCACGTGGGCGAAGAACTCGGCGCCGACAAGGAGGCGGTGTTCGAGGCACAGATCCGCACGACGGTGGCGCAGCACCTCGAGCGCCAACAGCGGCTCCGCGCCCAGGGCATCAAGGTGCTCTCGCTCTTCTTCATCGACCGCGTCGACAATTATGCGCCCCAGGGCAGCCTCATCCGCCGGCTGTTCGCGCGCGCCTTTGACGACCTCAAGCGCGCCTACCCCGACTGGCGCGCGCGCTCGGCGGCCGAGGTGCAGGCCGCCTATTTCGCCCAGCGACGCACGCGCTCAGGCGAGGTCATCCTCGAAGACAGCACCAGCGGCGAGGCCGAGAAGGACCGCGAGGTCTATGACCTCATCATGAAGGACAAGGAGCGCCTGCTCTCGTTCGACGAGCCGGTGGCCTTTATCTTCTCGCACTCGGCGCTGCGCGAGGGCTGGGATAACCCCAACGTCTTCCAAATCTGCACCCTCAGCCAGACCGCCTCAGAAGTGCGCAAGCGCCAGGAGGTGGGCCGCGGCGTGCGCCTGGCGGTCAACCAGGCCGGCGTGCGCGTGCGCGACGAGCGGGTGAACGTCTTGACCGTGGTGGCCAACGAGAGCTATGACCACTTTGTGCGCCAACTGCAGAGCGAGATCGCCTTCGAGTACCAGGCCGAGATCGCAGCGCGCTACGGCAAGCCGCTCGACGCGCTGAGCGCCGAAGAGCGGGCACGCGTCGAGCAAGAGTACGGCCACGACATCCTGCCGCCCCGGCCGGCCAACGCCCACCAGCGCGCCGTGTCGCACCTGCGCAAGGCCTACCAGCTCCGCCCCGAGTTCCAAGAGCTGTGGGACAAGATCCGCCAGAAGACCCGCTACCACGTCGCCATCGACAGCGACCGGCTCGTGCGCGAGGTGGTGGCCGGGCTCGCCGAGGTGCAGATCCGCCCGCCGCGCATCACGCTGCGCAAGGCCGTCGTCGACGTCACGGATGAGGGCGCCTTTGTCGCCCTCACTATGAGCGGCGCCAAGACGCTGATCGACCTCGCCGGGCGCTACCCCCTGCCCAACCTGCTCGACGTCATGGGCAACCTGCTCGAGCAGACCACGCCCCCGGTGCGGCTCACGCGGCGCACGCTGCTCGCCATCATCCGCCAGGCGCCGCCGGCCGCGCAGCAGGCCATGGTCAGCAACCCCACCGAGTTCGCCCAGGCTGCGGTGGCCATCATCAAAGACAGGCTCGCCGGCCAACTGATCGACGGCATCAAGTACGACAAGATCGGCGAGTGGTACGAAATGGCCCAGTTCGACGCCGAGGTCGAGAGCTGGCAGGGCTACCTCGTGCCCAGCCGCCGGCCCGACGGCACGGACGGCGCATCGCTCTACGATCAGGTGCCCTGCGAGTCCGACATCGAGCGCCGCTTCGTCGAGGGGCTCGAGCAGCGCCAGGACGTGCGCCTCTACATCAAGCTGCCGCGCTGGTTCACGGTCGACACCCCCATCGGCGCCTACAACCCCGACTGGGCCATCGTCATGGACAACCCCGAGGGCGCCCTAGGCAAGCCGCTGCTCTACCTGGTGCGCGAGACCAAGGGCTCGACCAAGCCCGGCGACCTGCGGCCCGACGAGGCGCGCCGCATCCGCTGCGGCCGGCGGCACTTCGAGGGCGCGTTGGGGGTGGATTATGAGGTCGTCAGCTCGGCGGAGGAGTTGTCGTGAGAGACATCGAAATGGGCTTGACCAGTACTCTGGAGTGCGCTATAATGTAGAACAACTGATCTAGGCGATCCCCAACTCATGACGCACGACCTCGGTCCGTCACCCAGGGTGCTCTTGGCTCATGCAACAGGAGCGCCTGGGGCAATGCAGAATAGGGGGCCGCATGAGTCCAAGACCGTTCTTTGACGAGCAGACCGAGCAGTCTCTGGTCAAGGCCACGATCGTGGTCAACTACTTCAAGGCATGGACCAAGGTGGTCATGCGCCATGCCCGCACCCGCGGTGGCAAGATCGGTTACGTCGATCTCTTCGCTGGCCCGGGTCACTATGAGGATGGCTCCAAGTCTACGCCCATCCTCATCCTCGAACATGCTATCCAGGATCCAGATATGCGCGACATGCTGGTCGCCCTCTTCAACGATGTCAATCCCTGCTTCAGTCGCTCTCTGGAAAGCGCCATCGCCTCGATTCCAGGCCTCGCCATCTTGCGATACAAGCCTCAAGTCCTGAACGAGCAGGTGGGAACGGAGATCGCCAAGAGGTTCCAGCGATGGCGTTTTGTGCCCACCCTGTTCTTTATTGACCCGTGGGGCTACAAGGGGCTTTCTCTCGAACTGTTCAGTTCTGTCTTGAAGGATTGGGGCTGCGACTGCATCCTCTTTTTCAACTACAACCGCATCAACATGGGCCTGAACAACAACGCTGTCAGAGATCACATGGACACTCTCTTCGGTGTCAAGCGCGCAGAAGACCTGCGAGCACGCCTCGAACCTATGCAGCCAGACGAGCGTGAGGCGCACATCGTCGAAGCCATCGCTGAAGCTCTCAGGGGTATGGGTGGCCAGTATGTCCTTCAATTTCGGTTCACGTCTCCGAGCGGCGGACGTGCCAGCCACTACCTGATCTTTGTCACTAAGCATGTGCGAGGCTACGACATCATGAAAGAGATCATGGCCAGAGTAGGCTCCGGTACGGTAGAGGGCGTCCCCACGCTGGAATACAACCCGACCGTAGCCATCCAGCCAGCGCTGTTCGCGCTCTCTCAGCCCTTGCATGATCTCGCCGATTCGCTACTGCGCGAGTTTGCGGGCCAGACGATGACCATGGCCGATGTCTACAATAAGCATCATGTCGGAAAGCGCTACGTCAAGGCCAACTACAAAGATGCTCTGCTGAAGCTTGAGGAAGAAGGGAGGATCAGGGCAGATCCTCCCGCTGAGCAGCGGCAGAAGCGTGGCGCCAAGACCACCTTTGCCGACGACGTCAGGGTCACATTTCCAGCAGACAGGAGGTCGTAGCGATGGCCGCGCGATCAGCCATTGAGTGGACGGAGTCGACCTGGAATCCGCTGACGGGCTGCACCAAGATCAGTGCAGGCTGCGAGCACTGCTATGCAGAGCGCATGGCCTTGAGGCTGCAGGCAATGGGACAACCCAACTATCGACAGGGGTTCGAGTTGGCCCTGCACGAGCAGGCGCTGGATCTCCCACTTCGTTGGAAGAAGCCGCAGATGATATTTGTCAACTCGATGAGCGACCTCTTCCACAAGGATGTACCTGTTGAATTCGTACTGAGGGTGTTCGATGCCATGAGGCGAGCATCTTGGCACACGTTCCAGGTGCTGACGAAGCGTGCCGAGCGGCTCGAGCAACTGGACGCAGAAATCGATTGGCCATCGAATGTATGGATGGGAGTCAGTGTCGAGGATGAGAGGTTTGCCTTTCGGGTCGGGCACCTGAGACGTACCCATGCCCGCGTCAAGTTCTTGTCGCTCGAGCCTCTACTTGGTCCCATACCCTCCCTGGATCTTGGAGGCATTCACTGGGTAATCGTTGGTGGCGAATCCGGTCCTGGAGCCAGGCCGATGAAGGAGAGCTGGGTAGCCGGCATCAGGGATCAGTGTGTTCGGTGCAGAGTGCCGTTCTTCTTCAAGCAGTGGGGTGGCACAGCGAAAAAGCGAGCTGGCCGTCTTCTTGCCGGGCGAACATGGGATGAACTGCCAAGCCGTGTTGGGATGTGCGCCCCATAATGCCCGGCAACCCGGCCCTGTGCGCTGACTGACACACTGACTCTGGCTGCAGCAACTCTCCCAGGTGTCACTACGTGCGGCGGCCGCACCCGTAGGCGAGGGCCTTTCGCGCAAATGATGGGCACCGGTTCCACCGCAGACACACGGAGTTTGTAGGGGCGAGGTTACCTCGCCCCTACGCCCCTACAACCTCCACACCCTCTGCGCACTTACAGTGCTTCCCAGCCTTCGCACCCTTTGTGGTTCCCTCGCCCCGCCCTCAGCCCGGCCGCCGCCACAGCAGCGTGCACCAGCGCACACCCTCCCGCCCCACCGCATCCTCCGCGTGCCACTGCTCCACCAGCGCCAGGCCCACGGCCCCAAAGACCTCCTCCAGCCACTCCTCCGGCAGCGGGGTGAAGAGGCGGCCCTTGTCGTCGCGCCCGTCCTCGCTGATGCCCGGCCTGGCCAGCGGCACCGAGAGCAGCAGCACGCCACCCGGCCGCAGCACACCGCGCAGTGCCAAGGCCGCATCGCCGACCTCCTCGCGCGGCAGGTGCATCAGCACAGCGGAGCAGAGCACACCGTCAAACTCACCGCCGAACGGCCGGCCAAGGTCGGGCAGAGACCCCGCCACGAGCCGGCCCGCGAGCTCGGGGCAGCGCTGCAAACCCGCGGCACGCAGCTCGGCGCAGGGCTCCACGCCGTAGACGTCGACGCCCAGGCGCATGAGCCGCGCCATGTTGCAGCTCGGTCCGGCGCCCACGTCGAGCACGCGCTTGCCCGGCGCAAAGGCAACGCCGAAGTAGGCGTCGATGCCGCCGCTGACGGCCGCATAGCGCTCGGCGATCTCGGCGGCGTGGGAGGCATAGTAGGCGTGCGTGCGTTCGTCCATGAGCGTTCTCCTGCAGTGCGCTGCTGCGGCTCGAGGAGGGCAATCTTCTCACGCCATTATGCCCCCAGGCGCACTGCTTGTCCACTGTGCGGCGGGTATGGCTCAAAACCATCTGTGTATTTCTGGCCCGAGTCATCCGCGCAGGAAAGCGCCCACAAGCCGCCTGTGGCGGCCAAGGGGGCTAGGCTACGGTCTGCACGTGTAAGGATTCTCGCGTCCAGGGCTTCGCATCGGCGCGATCGCGACGACTCCCTGCATTACGAAGACGGCATAGCCTAGCCCCTTGTGGGCATCGTTCCTCACCCGTGTTCGGCCAAGTGCCTGCCAACTATCGCGATCATCGCCGTCAAAGACGGTTCAGCCTGGTTCTGGTGCGCAACACGCCGCCTGCGCGCAGGGAGGAACGACGCCCACAAGGGGCTAGGCTACGACGCCCCGCCGCATTTTCGGAGCGGACCACAAAGGGGGACGAAGGAACGGAGGTGATTCACATCTCCTTAGCGTTTCCTTGGCGTCTTTGCGCCTTTGCGGTGAATCGTTCCTTCCCTTTCGACCGTGCAGCCGCTTGCAGGTATAATGGATGCTGCAGGCACCCACCTGACGGCTATCCGCTGACCGCTCTCCGAGCAACTCTCGCGGCCCAGCGGCGTTATTACCAGGGCAAGCGACTCGCATTTTCACACAACGCGTGGAGGTGAGCGTGATCCGGACTCCATTGTGCGATCTGTTGGGCATCGAGCATCCCATCGTGCAGGGCGGCATGGCCTGGGTGGGCACGGCGGCGCTGACGGCGGCCGTGTCGGAGGCAGGGGCCATCGGCATCCTGGGCGGCGGCAACGCCCCGCCCGACTGGGTACGCGCGCAGGTGCGTGAGGTCAAGCAGCGCACCTCGCGGCCCTTTGGCGTCAACATCCCCCTCTTCTCGCCCTTTGTCGACGACGTGGTCAGCATCTGCATCGAAGAGCGGGTGCGCGTGGTGGCCACCGGCGCCGGCAACCCCGCGCCCATCATCCCGCGGCTCAAGGAGGCGGGCATCCTGGTAATGCCGGTGATCGCCTCGGTGGCGCTGGCCAAGCGGCTCGAGCGCGCGGGTGCCGACCTCCTGGTGGCCGAGGGCATGGAGTCGGGCGGGCACATCGGCGAGGTGACGACCCTGCCCCTGGTGCCGCAGGTGGTCGACGCGGTGCGCATCCCGGTGGTGGCCGCAGGCGGCTTTGCCGACGGCCGTGGCCTGGCGGCGGCGCTGGCGCTGGGCGCCGTGGGCATCCAGATGGGCACGCGCTTTATCTGCACTGACGAGTGCGAGGTGCACCCCAACTATAAGGAAAAGATCGTCCGCGCCGGCGACCGCGCCACCATGACCACCGGCCATTCGCTGGGCCACCCGGTGCGCACCCTGAGGAACCCCCTGGCGCGCGATTTCGAGGAGCTCGAGCGCCGCGGCGTCACCGAGCAAGAGATCATCGAATTCGGCACCGGCCGGCTGCGCCTCGCAGCGGTCGAGGGCGACATGGTCCACGGTTCGGTCATGGCCGGACAGGTGGCGGGGTTGGTCGACGACATTGTCCCCTGCAAGGCGCTCGTCGCACGCATCGTGCGCCAGGCCGAGGATGTGCTCAGGGGCATGCCGAGGTTCTTCGGCTAGCAGCCTGTCGGAGAGTCTGTCGCCCTCAGCGTCCTGGTGATAGCCGGGCTATGTGCGTTGCTACCACCCCTTGGGCGCAGATAAGCCTGTGCAGGCACATGCCCTCGTGCGCCCGGCCCTGAGCCAGGAGGGGTTTTGGCGGGTTGGTTGGCCCCGCTGGCTGCCCCTGGCACGCCTGCGGGCGTGCCAGGGGCAGCCAGCGGGGCCAACCACCCCGCCAAAACCCCCCAAAGGGCCCATACCGGGCACGTGCGGAGCCTGTGACCCGGTCACCGGCCGGGATTGGCCTTCTCCGACAGGCTACTGGGAGCCCTCACCCCCGCAACCAGCGAGCCCACCCTCCCCGCGCACACCTCCCCTCTCCCACTGCGGTGGGAGAGGGGCCGGGGGTGAGGACCCCCGCAACCTCCGTCCCCCTCGACTCGTATAGAGCATGTGCCGCCGACGGCACTGTCTCGTATGGAGCCGAGGGATGATGGACACAGCCACGCACTCGCAAACAATCGTCGCGCTGCCGCTGCACGAGCACCTGGCGCGCTGGACGGCAACGTGGTGGGACGAAGCGGCCGCGCAGCCCACATGGGGCCGCGCCTATACCCCCGCCGAGCAGCGCGCCTGCGAAGAGCAGCTCGAGCATCTGCTGCGGGCCACGGCGGCCGAGCTGCAGCGCGCGCCGCGCGACGAGGCAGAGCGCAGAGCGGCGCGGGCGCGGCTGATGGCTGCCGCCGCCCCCCTGGCCGGCGCGCTGCTGGGCGTGGAGGCGCACACGCTCGACGCCCTCGCGGCCACCGGCCTCGCCGACGCCGCGGCCGAGTTTGTGCGCGAGGCGCGGCGCTTCGACCCGGCGCTCACCGCCGAGGACATCTACCAGGCCAGCCGCAACGTGTGGACGATGAACGCCATGCAGCTCGTGCTGGGCCGGCCGGTGCGCCTGACCCCCGCGATCCTCGCCTACAGCCTGCTCTACCCCTACACCGACAACTATCTCGACGACCCGGCAATCACCGCCGCCGAAAAGGCGGCCTTTGGCGAACGCTTTGGGCGCCGCCTGGCGGGCGAGGCGTTGCAGCCGCGGGGCGCCATCGAGGCGCTCATCGACAGCCTGGTGGCCATGATCGAGGGCCAGTTCCCACGCGCCGCGCACCCCGAGGTCTATGCTGCCCTGCTCGCCATCCATCGGGCGCAGGCCGAGAGCGTGGCGCTGCTCGGCCGCGGCCAGGTCGACGTGCTGGCGCTGACCTTTGCCAAGGGCGGCGCCTCGGTCGTGGCCGACGGCTACCTGGTGGCCGGCACGCTCACCACTGCCCAGGTCGATTTCCTCTACGGCTATGGCGCCCTCACCCAGCTCATCGACGACCTGGAGGACGTGGAGCAGGACCGCCGCGCCGGCCTGGCGACGGTCTTCTCATCCCTCGCCGGCCGCGCGCCGCTCGACGGCGTGACCACGCGCACCCTGTACCTGGCAGCGCAGATGCTCCGCTGCATGGCGGCCGCCAGCGCCAAGTCCGCAGCGCCACTCTGCGACCTGATGCAGCGCGCTATCGGCCCCACGCTCGCCGCCACCGCAGGCCGCGCCCGCCGGCTGCACAGCCCCAGCTTCCGCCGCGCGCTCGAGGCACACGCGCCCTGCCGCTGTGCCTTCATGGAGAAGGTGCAGCGGAGGTTGCAGGGTGCGCGCTGGCTGGAGGCCTTGCTGGACCTGGCGTGACTGACCGGGTTTCGTGCTTCGCGCCCGCCCGGTACGGAGCCCTCGTGGGGGATTTGGGGTGTTGGTTGGCGTTGGCGGCTGCCCCTGCGGGGGCAGCCGCCAACGCCAACCAACACCCCAAATCCCCTTGCCTGGGCACGAGGCCGGGTACGTGCCCTCCTCAGGGTAGGGTTTTTGGGGGTGCCGTGGGTCGTTGGCCCGCCCGCGGGCGGGCCAACGACCCACGGCACCCCCAAAAACCCCGTAGAAAGGGTCCGCACCGGGTGGGCGCGGAGCGTGAAAGCCGGTCGCCGGAGCGGCTCTTGTACGCTTCGTCCGGATTTGCTATGCTGCACACCGTCAGGGCTTCTCTGCTCAACGATGGAGGAGTGACGCCATGGCAAAGAGACCGAATTGCTGTTGCCGGCAATCGCTGCGGTGGGCGGGCGGCGTGGCCGGCGGGCTCGCCGCAGCGGCCGCGGCCTATGTGCTGCTGCTGCGGCCTTGGCTGCTGCGCTGGGGCGCGACGCGCGACGAGGCGGCCCGCGGCATGCCCGGCGACACGCTCGTGCGCCGCGCCCGGCTCCAGTCAACGCACGCCGTCACCATCCACGCGCCGGCCGCGCGCGTGTGGGCCTGGCTGGTGCAGATCGGCCAGGGCCGCGGCGGGTTCTACAGCTACGACTGGCTCGAGAACCTGGCCGGCCTCGAGATCCACAGCGCCACGCGCATCGTGCCCGAGCTGCAGCAGCTCGAGGCGGGCGACACCGTGCCGGTGCACCAGGGCCAGGGCCTGACCGTCATCGCCGCCGAGCCGCCGCGCCTCCTCGCGCTGCAGGCCAATATCGATGCCTTCAGCGGCCGCCTGGCCCCCCTCGACGCACCGCTCGCGGGCGCGCAGTTCAACACGAGCTGGGTGTTTACCCTCAGGGACCTCGGCGCCGGCTGCACACGGCTGGCAGCCCGCTTCCGCGCCGATTACCTGCCGCGGCCGGCGAACGCGCTCATGGCGCGCCTGCTGCTCGAGCCGGCAGTGTTTGTCATGGAGCGCAGGATGCTCCTGGGCCTCAAGACTCGGGCCGAGCGGGCGCCGCGAGGGAGCGCTGCCGCATAGGCAAAGCGCAGAGTAGAGGCGAGATGACCTCGCTAACAACCTCTGCGCCCTCTACGTCTCGGCAGTGAATCGAGACTCTATTCTCAGGCCAAAGGATAAGCCATGCAGGCCATCAAGTGGATCGTCGTTGTCGTGCTCGCGGCCAGCGCCGCCGTCGCCGTGGCCTACCCGCTCCTCATCCTCCCCTGGCACACGCGCTGGGGCGCCACCGCCGCCGAGCTGAGCCAATCGCTGCCCGGCGATGAACTGGTGCCGCAGCCCAAGATGGTCGCCACGCGGGCCATCAGCATCCAGGCACCGCCCGCCCAAGTGTGGGCTTGGCTCGTGCAGATCGGCCAGGGCCGCGGCGGGTTCTACAGCTACGACTGGCTCGAGAACCTGGCGGGCTGCGACATCCACAGCGTCGACCGCATCGTGCCCGAGCTGCAGGGCCTCGAGGCGGGCGACAAGGTGCGCATGACGCCCGAAAGCTCGCCGATGCCGCCGCCGTGGACCGTGGTGGCCGTCGATCCCGCTCGGGCGCTGATCCTCGAGAACGGCGGGCCCGCCGAGATCGCTCATTCGAGCTGGGCGTTCATCCTGCAGGATGCGGCACCGGGCGCCACGCGGCTCATCGTGCGTTCCCGGGGCGACTATCAGCCGGGCCTGATGAACGCTGTCATGTGGCGCACCGTCGAGCCCATCAGCTTTGTCATGGAGCGCGGTATGCTGCGCGGCCTCCGCTGGCGCGCCGAGGGCGCCCAGCGCTAGCCGGCCCTCGAGGCCCATACCATCGACGCCTTTTTCCACAGTCCAACGTCCGAAGGGAGACATTCATGTTGCAGCGTCTGTACGGCATGGGCGTGCTCAAGCGCACGGCCGTGATCTGGACGGCCTACATGGCCGTGTTGTGGGCCGTCTTCGGCATCGGCCTGCTGACCCATCCCCAGGCCTGGCAGGGCGTGGCCCCGGCCCAGGGCGACGCAGGCTGGCGCTTCCTGCTCTTCATCCTGGCCTCCAACGGGTTCATCGCGCTGCTCATGGCCGGCGGCAACCTCTTCGTGCGCTTTGGCAGCGTGACGCCCGGGTTGCTGATCCTCTTCCTCAAGGCGCTGCAGATCGGTTGGCTGGCCGGCACCAACGGTTTCACGCCGCCCTTTGCCAGCGTCGCCGCGGCCAACGCGGCCTTTTTGCGCGTCGGCCTGTGGGAGACGACCGCCTACGCCCTGGTCTGCGCGGTGACGCTGACGAAATCGTTGTACGTCGCCGATTCCTTCCCGGCCAGGCGTTGGGTTGAGACGAAAAAGCTCAGCGACCTCTCCTTCTCCACCGCAGAAAAGGTCGCGGCGCTCGCCGGCATCGTCTGTCTGGTCGGCGCAGCGTTCGTCGAGGCGTTCCACTAGCAGCCTGTCGGACTGCAACCTCCCGGGCTGGCGATCGGCTTGGATGCTCCGTGCCCTGCACGAAGCACGGGACCGGTATGGGCCCTGTTAGGGGGTGTTTGCGGGTTGGCTGGCGCCGCTGGCTGCCCCGGCGCGCCCGCGGGCGCGCCGGGGCAGCCAGCGGCGCCAGCCAACCCGCAAACACCCCCTGGCCCAGAGCCGGGCGATGGCAAAGCGAGCACCCGGCCATTGCCAGGATGCTGGGGTGGATGAGTTGGTTCTGCGACAGGCCGCTCACTGGAGGTGGGCATGAAGAAGCCGATCGCACTGGTCGTTCTCGCCTTGCTCGCGCTGCTCATGGCCGGCTGCGCGCTTGGCGGCCAGCCGGCGCCGTTCGAGGGCGCCAGCGTCACCGGCGCCACGCTCGACGAGCAGGCGGCCGGCGAGCGCATGATGTTCGGCGTGACGGTGGCCCAGGCGGGCGACCCCATCGGCATCGACTATCGCGGCTCGGTGAGCGCGGGCAGCCTGCGCGCGCAGTTGCTCGACGCCGCAGACCAGACGGTGTGGCAGGAGGCAGCCAGCACCGGCGCCTTCCAGTTCAATACCACCCTGCACCCCGAGCCGGGCCAGTACCTGCTGGGCGTGGCCTGGGATGGCCCGGTGCAGGCGCAGTACAACCTCACCTGGAAGCCGCACGCCATCGAGGCGCCCACGATCACGCCGCTGGCGCTCGTGCCTGGCGTGGGCATGCTGGCGGTGGCGCTGGGCTTCGTGGCCTATGCGCTGGCGCGGCGGCTGGGCGGGCGCTACCTGCTGGGCGGCGCGCTGGCGTGGCTGCTCACTGTGGCGCTCAAATTCGCCTGGGCCATCCCCCTGAACCCACCGCTGGCCAGGGCCCTTGAGGCCGCACTGCCGCCATGGCTGGCGACGCCGGCCTTTTGCGTCTACGTCGGCGCGCTGACCGGCGTCTTTGAGGTCGGCATTACCTACCTGATCCTATGGCGACGGCACGAGGAGCGCGCCCCCTGGCAGAGCGCCCTGGCCTTCGGCATCGGCTTCGGCGCCGTCGAGGCGGCGCTCCTGGCCCTCAGCCCGCTCGTGAGCGTGCTCATCGCGCTGCTCAGCCCGAACCTCTTGCCGCCTGAGGCCGTGGCGGGGCTGGGGCCGCTGAACAACGTGCTCTACGGCCTGGCGCCGGTGTGGGAGCGCTTCTTTGTCGTGTGGGTGCACATCCTGGCCAACGTGCTCATCTTCTACGCGCTGGCCATGCGCCGGCCGCGCTGGTTCTGGCTGGCCTTCGCCTACAAGACGGCCATCGACACCATCGCCGCCGCCGGCCAGACGCTCGGCCTCGGTGGGCTCGGCGAGATATGGACGCTCGAGGCCGCGGTCGCCGTGTTCGGCATCGCCGGCTGGCTGGGCACGCGCTGGCTGAGCAAGCGCTACCCCGTGCCGGAAGCAAACCCCTGCCCAGTGGAGAGCTAGGGATCCTTCTGTAGGGTTTGTGGAGGTTGTGCAGCGGCCTGGCCCGCCCGCGGGGCGGGCCAGGCCGCTGCACAACCTCCACAAACCCTCAACTAGAACTCCCAGCCGGGGATGGGCCGGGGCAGGCACAAGGCGCGGTCGAGCGCGGCCAGCAGCTCGGGCGGGCCGGCGATTTCGTCGGTATAGGCCAGGCCGCTGGCGGGCACGGCGCCAATCCACAGCCTGGTGAAGGCGTTGACGCTGGCCGCGAGCGTCGGCAGGCCCGGGTCCACGCCGCGCTCGCCGGCCGAGTTGGGCCCCAGGGTAACCACATAGTCGCCGGTCACACCTCGCCACGGCTCGTCGTCAGACAGATAGCGCGCGATGGGGTCGGCCAGGCGCAGGTTGAAGCGCAATGCCGGCCCCGCCAGGTGCGTGCGCGCCAGAGCGCCCGCGACGTCCAGCAGGCGCATCTGCCACCAGGGGGTGGCCCGCGCCACCGCCTCGTAGGGCGACTTTTCGGTGACCTGCCGCTGCTTGAACGGCGTCTCCAGCAGGTCATGCAACTGCATGCCGGGCGGCTCGACCATGCCGGCCAGGTGTATCTGATCGCCCAGGCTCTTGAGGATGGCCATCAGCTCGAGGAACTGCCCGCGGCTGTGGTAGACGAGCCAGCGCACCCGAATCGGCCCATGCTCCATGGCGCGTGTGCCCAACCACACATAGTGCGACAGGGCGCCGCCGGGGCCATCGTGGTAGCCCAGGCCAAAGCCGTGGCTGGTGTCGAGCATCTCGGCACGGGTGAGGGCGGCCGGGTGCAGGCTGACGGCGCCGTGCCCGCGCGGCCGGCCAAGGCGCAGCGCGTGCACCACCTCCCAATCGCCAATGGTGATGCGCTGCGGCGGGCGGTGCGGCACCTTCACCCTGAGCAGCGCCGGGTCGAAGCTCAAGTAGTGGCCGTAGGCGCCGGCGCCAAAGCCGAGGCGGTCATAGTAGCCGTGCTCGAACACGCCCAGCATCGCTACCAGCGACCCGCCGCCGGCGGCCCGCGCCAGCGACAGCGCGGTGAGCCGCGAGGCCAACCCCTCCTTGCGGGCGACGTGGCTCGTGACCACGTCAGTCACCGCGCACAGCGGCAGGTCCTCTTCCAGGTAACGGTAGGTCGCCGGAGCGGTGGCGACCAGGCTCTCGGCGGCGCCTGCCAGTTCGGCAACGAACGTTGGCCCGGCGCTGAGGGCGAGGTCGATGGCCTCCTCCTGCTCCGCCTTGCGGTCCGACCAGCCCACCTCGCAAAAGATGCGCTGGGCGGCCTCCCTGTCCTTCGCCGGGTTGTAGGGGCGCAGAGTCATGCGCGACACTCCTTCGTCGGTGCGGGCCCACTGCCCGCAAGCCGAAAGAGGATTGTATGACAGATGAGGGCAATCTGGCAAAACGGGCGCATCACACCGCAGAGACGCCGCGTGCAAGCGCGAGGGGCGCAGAGGTCTTCTTGCTCCATTCCCTCCGCGTCCTCTGCGCCTCCGCGGGAGATATCCTCGTCGGTTCGCGGCACGGCTTTGCTATGAGTCTACTGCGAGGCGCGCGCGCCGGCGATGGAGCAACTCGACAAGCAGCGCCGCGGCCACGAGCGCGGCCTCGATGCTAACCGAGAGCCAGGGCACCGGCCCACCGCCCAGGAACCAGGGCCGGCCACGGCTGACGATCTCGCCGTAGGCGTGCCACGGCCACGCCCAGGGCAAGATGCCGTCCGGCGGGATGAGGTCGCAGAGGAGGTGCAGGGCATAGCCCACCGCCCAGGTGAGGCCCCAGCGCCAGTCGCGCCGCAGCAGGCGCCCGGCGAGCGCCACGGCCAGGCTCGTCGCGACAAAGAAGAGCGGCGAGTGTGCGGGCAGGCGCGTCCAGTGCGAGGCGTGGAGCACATAGAACGCGGCCTTGTCGATCAGATCCGGCATCACCCCGGCCAGCACGGCCAGCCGGCGGTCGATGTCAAGATAGCGCGAGGCGAGCACAGGCGCCGCCACGTGGCCGGGAAAGATCATGGAGCAAGCCTCCTTCCGCCAGACCTGCGGGGACTCGTGGCGAACCTGGCAGGGTTCCCCAGGCATGATACTGCCCGCGGCCCTGCCCGTCAACATCGCAGCCACGCCCGGGTGTATCCCACAACCGTCGGGGGCTCTTGAACCACCAAGACCACAAAGGGCTTTGGCTGCCCTCTTGCCCCCTTTGTGTCCTTCGTGGTGAACGGCCTCCTCGGTTACCGACGATTTTGGGATACACCCGCCGCGCCCCTCAGCGCCGATGGCGCCGCCAGCGGTGCCAGAGGAAAAAGTAGGCGAGGCCGATGGCCAGCACCGCCGCCAGCACAATCAGCGGCTGCAGCGGCAATGAGCCCGCCAGGGCCACCGTACCGATGAGGCCGGCGATGGGCACGACCCGTGGGTAGAGGCGCTGCCCGCGGGCGAGGCGCAGGGCGGCCCAATTGGTGACGGCATAGTACACCAGCGTGCCCAGGCTGGCGGCGGCCAACACCGCGCCAAAGCCCACCGCGGCGCTGATCACGATGGTGATGCCGCCCGTCGCCAACACCGCCACCCATGGCACCCCGCGCCCGTTCATGCGTCCCAGGGCCGCCGGCAGGTCGCCACGGCGCACCATGGCGAGCACGACCCGAGAGAGCGCCCAGATGCCGGTCAGTAGGACGTCGGCCGTGGCGACGACGGCCCCCAGCGACACCAGGAACACGGCCCAGCCCTGGCCGGTGGGCAGCAACGCGGCCCGCAGCGGCGCCGGCTGGCCGGCCAGGCCCGCGACGCCGGCCAGACCCAAGCTCACGGTGCTCACAGCAAGATAGAGGATGGCAGTGATGGCGATGGCCAGCACAATCGAGCGGGGCAGGTTGCGGGCAGGGTCGCGGACCTCCTCGACAATCGTCACCGGCCGCGCAAAGCCCGAGTAGGCAAAGAAGAACAGCGCGGCAACCGTCGGAATGCCCGCCAGACGGAACGGCTGCGCGGCGAGCGGTTGCCAGCGGTTCACGAACGCCAGGCCCACGCCCACCAGGGCAGCCAGCACGGCCACCTTGAACACTACCAAGACGTTGTTCACCCGGCGCGACTGCTGCGCGCCCGCCAGGTTCACCGCCGCGGCGGCCACGACCATGCCGATGGCGACCGCGCGCGGCGGCACGCCGGGCACGACGGGCTGCAAATAGCTGGCAAATGTCAGGCTCAGCGCCGCGCTTCCGGCCAGGTTGCCGAACAGGTAGAGCAGGCCAGCCCCAAAGCCCACCCACGGCCAGAGCACCACATAGCCAAACTCGTAGGTGCCGCCGATCCGCGGGAAGGCCACGCCCAGCTGTGCCGCGCTGAGGCCGTTGAGGATAGCAACCAACCCCGCGAGCAGGACGCCCGGCGACACAGCCGCACCCGCCGCACTGGCGACCTCGCCCAAGACGACAAAGATGCCCGCTCCGATGATGGCGCCCAGGGCAACGGCAATGGTGTCGAAAAAGCCCAGGTGGCGCCCGAGTTGCGGCTGGCCGCGGCCCATGGCCACCTCCGCCGGATGCGAGCAAGAAGCGTGCCCCCTTGTCACACGTCCTTCGGCAGCAACGCAAAAGCCGCAATGCTCGCCAGTTGCAGTGCGCCGGCCACGAGCATGGCGGTGCGCACCGAGGTGACCCCGGCGAGAGCCACGCCGAGGAGCGGGCCGACAAAGATGGCCAGGTTGGCGGCGAACTGACTGACCGAGACAAAGCGCGCCTCCATGCCGCGCGGGCAGGTGTGCAGCAGGAGGTCGAACAGGCCGATATCGGTGCCGGCGACAAAGATGCCCCAGAGCAGGGCCACCGGTACCAGCCACACCGGCGCAGGCAGCAGGGCACTCGTGATGGCGTAGATGGCGACGCCCAGCGCACCGGCGGCGAGCACGCGGCGGTGACCCAGGCGGTTGGCGTTGCGCCCCCAGAAGAGGTAGCCCACCACCAGCGCCGCATAGGCCACCGTGCCCCGCAGGCCGATCAGGGCGTTGGAGGCGCCGAGCTCGCGCACCCAGAGCAGGGTAAAGAGCGCCGCAGGCATGTTATAGGCCACACGGAAGGCAAAGGTGCCGGCGACAAAGCGCACAAAGGGCCGGTGCCCGGCCAGCGGCCGCAGATAGTCACGCACGCGTTCCCTCAGCGTGGCGCCGGCCCGCTCGGGAGGCGGCACATTGGGCACGCGCAGGCGGCCAAAAAAGTACCACTCGCCCATCGTCGCCATAAAGGCGACGATGAACATGGCCTGGTAGGCGCCGGGGAAGGGGCCCACGTCGAGCCAGCGGCCGGCCAGCGCCTGACAGGCGGCAGCGGTCAGGCTGAGCAGCGCCCAGCGCGTGCCGTTGACGTGCCCTCGCCGCGCCGGCGAGACGGCGCGGCCGGCAATGGCGGTCCACAATGAGGTCCCTGCCGTGTCGGGGATCGTGCGCAGCGCCCAGACCACGACGATAAAGATGGGCAGCACGTCGCGCGGCACGAAGAATGGCGCCAGGATCACCAGCGGGTAGAACATGCGCATGCAAAAGGCAATGCGCTTCCAGGCGGCCATCTGGTTGGCGGCGCGGTCAACCAGCATCCCGGTCGGGATGGCACAGGCCATGGCCAGCAACGCCGGCAGCGAGGTGTGCAACCCAACGACGGCCGGCGAGGCACCCAGGCGGGCCAGAAAGACCGGCAGGAAAACCCACATGCTGCCATCAACGACGCCAAAGAGGGAGGTCGAGGCGTACCAGTTGAGGATGTTGTGGTCTTCTTCACTGGGCAGGCCGCCCACGAGGGCGGCGCGAAGCTCGCGCTTCAGACGGAGGTAAGGGCTACGTGCGGCCAAGGGTCGGACTCCATGAGTGTGATCGTGACCCCTATTCTACATTGTTGCCGCACTTCTTGCGAATAGACGTATCTTGCAGAAACCTGACAGGTCTCCGGAGACCTGTCAGGTTTGCCGCCGACAGCCTCTCGGCGCGCTAGGGCGTGTTTGCAGACCCGTAGCATAGCCCCCCTTGGCCGCCGCAGGCGGCTTCGTGGGCGTCTTGGGCGGCGAGACTGGTGCCACAGAACGGCAAAACGGGCACAAGGCTACGACGGTTTGCAGACACGCTCTAGCCCAGCGGCACGGGGAGCCGGCCCTGCGCCGGGATCTCGCCAAAGAGCACGCGCACCGTCGCCCGCACCTGCGCCTCCGTCTCGCCATAGGCGGCGAGCGCGGCGGCGCCCGCGGGCGCGCCGGCCAGGTCGTAGGGCAGATGCCAGGCGACGACGGCGAGCGGCGTGCCCGCGGCCGCCAAAGCCTCGGCCAGCCGGAACTGGGTATCGTCGCCGCGCTGCGAGCGCTGCAGGTCCGCATCCCACAACCCCAGCACGACCTGGTCGTACTCAGTGGCGAGGGCCACTGCCTGCGCCAGCAGCCGCGCCTGGTCAGCCGGGCTCGCCGGGTTGTAGAGCAGCTCGCGGCATTCGGCAGAACGGCTGCGGACCTCCTCGCCACAGAGAGTCCAGCCATCGCCGGCGGCCGAGCCTGCCGGCAGCGTCTGCGGACTGATGACCAGGGTGCGCCGGCCGGCGGCCAGGGGCAGCCCCTGCGCGTTGACGGCTGTGACGGCAGCCTCGGCGACGCGCTGTGCCAGCGCCTGGTGCGCGGGAGAGCCGGCGACGGCGAGCGAGCGCTCGGGCGGGCCGAACAGGCCATAGCGCACCTTGAGGGCGAGGATGCGGCGCACCGAGTCGTCGATGCGCGCCCGGCTGAGCCGGCCGCTGCGCGCCGCGTCGAGCAGGGCCGCGTAGGTCGCATCCTCGCTCGCCCCGGCGCCCATGACCAGCACCACGTCGCTGCCCGCCTCGACCGCGCGCACGGCCGCCTCGGCCTGGCTCATCTGACTGGTGATGCCCTTCATATCGAGATCGTCGGTGATGACGAGGCCGCGGAAACCGAGCTGCTCGCGCAGCAGGCCGGTCATTACGGCGGGCGCGAGGGTTGCCGGCAGCGCCGGGTCGCCGGTGAGGGCGGGCACGGCCAGGTGCGCGCTCATGATGGCACTGACCCCGGCCGCGATGGCACGGCGGAAGGGCACGAGGTCCACGGCCCAGAGCTGCTCGGCCGGAGCTGCGACCAGCGGCAGGGCCAGGTGCGAATCGACGCTCACCCCACCGTGGCCCGGGAAGTGCTTGGCCACCGCAATCACGCCGGCATCCTGCGTGCCGTGGACAAAGTAGGCGCCGAATTGGGCCACCTCCTCGGGCAGGCCGCCAAAGGCGCGCCAGCCGATGACGGGGTTGGCCGCCTCGGTGTTGACGTCGAGCACCGGCGCCAGGTTCATGTTGACCCCCATGGCGGCGAGCTCGTCGGCGCCGGCGCGGCCCACTTCGTAGGCCAGGTTGGGATCGCCGGTGGCGCCGAGCGCCATGGCATTCGGGAAATCGGTCACGCCCGTCTGCACGCGCACGATCGAGCCGCCCTCATGGTTGATGGCCACAAAGAGGGGCAGCCGCGCCACGCCCTGCAGTTGGCGCAGCAGGCCCACGAGCTGCTCGGGGCTCTCGGCGTTGCGCTCGAGCAGCGTAACCCCGCCGGCGTGCAGGTCGCTGACGGCATGGCGCGCGCCCTCGTCGAAGGAGAGGCCGGGGATGCCCACGAGCAGCATCTGGCCGACCTTCTCTTCGAGCGACAGGCCGGCGAGCAAGCCCGCCACCGGGTCCGGCGTGAAGCTTGGGCTTGGCGTCGCCGTCGCCGTGGGCGAGGGGACGGCCGTGGCGGTCGCCGTCGCGGTAGTGGTGGCTGTGGGCAGCGCTGTGGACGATGGAGTCGCAGCCGCGGCGAGCGTGGCGGGCGGGGCAGGGGTGGGCGAGGGATGCGGTATGCAGCCTGCGGCAAGCGTGCCGGCGACCAGCACCGCCAGCAGGCGCTTCAGCAACGTCAACAGGAACCTCCCGAAATCCTCAAGAAACAGAACACCTGCTGAGGGTACCACAACCCTGGGGAAGCGTCAAGGGTAGAGACAAGAAGGCAGGGGGGGTTTTGGCGGGTTGGTTGGCCTGTTGGCTGCCCCTGGCGCGCCAGGGGCAGCCAACAGGCCAACCAACCCGCCAAAACCCCCCTCAGGAGCCCGCACCGGGGCAGCGCGTAACGTGCAAGCCGGTCGCCACCATGGGGCATCTCACTCCGACAGACTGCTAGCCAGGCGCCCCAGATTCATCTGGCGCGTCGGGCAGCCTGCCGGCCTTGAACGCATCGTCGTCGGACGACGGCGCCACACGGTTGCTGAAGAAGGCGAGGAGTGCGGGCCAGTCGCGAAAGTAGCGCGCCTCGCCGCTGAGGGCGTGCTGCACTTTGCCCCGCAACTCCTGGCGGCCGTCGCCCAGATCTTCGAGCCACAGGCGGACCGTGAAGAGCTGCGAACGCGTGAGCGGACGGTCCTTTTCCATGGCCAGCCCCATTCTCCTCTGCAAAATCTGATCGCAACGACCGTCGGCGCGGCCTCACTGCGGCAGGTTGACGGAGACCTTGCCTACCTGGGTGACGCTGATCTCGATATGGCCGCTGCCATGGCCGACCGGTGGGGCGTCCTTTTCGCTGCTGGTATGGTCGTAGACGTCCTGCTCATAGTCGAGCACGGTCTTGAGCAAAGCGCCGGTCTGCTGGTCGATCCACACCTGGCCCCTGGCGTTGCTGATGCCGTGGCCGATAAAGGCCTGGATGCCGGCGAGCACGGCCGGGTTGCCCTTGGCCATATCGACGGTGTAGGCCTCCGCCGTGCGGCCGCCAGTGTCTTCGCCGCCGGCCGCCTGGGCGCCCTGGCCGGCCAGCGAGAGGATGATGACCGGGTCTAGCTGCCACATGGCCCAGGTCAGGCCGACGCCGCTCAGGCCACCCTCCTCCACCTTGCCATCCTTGACGACATAGTCGTCATTGCCGATGACATAGCCCTCGGTCGTGGTGCCGTCCTCGTCTTCAATCCAGACGTGCACGTTCGCGCCCTGCACGTCGGCCTTGATCTTGGTGGTGTCGGTCTTGACCGCCTTGTCCCGCCTGTCAAAAATCGGCCCGGCCATGTTGATCTCGATGTGGTACGAGGGCAGAACGCTCGTCTTGTCACCGCTGCCGGTGAGCAGGCCGAGCGACTCGGTCACGCGCTTGGAGGGGTCGCCTCCGGTGACGGGCTGGGCCGGCGCCGCGGTAGGCTGGGCGGCGGGCTGGCCGGCTGGCTTGGTCGTGGGTTTGGCCGCAGGCTGCGCAGGGCCGCCACCGCAGGCGGCCAGCAGCGCCGCCATGAGCGCAGCGAGCAGGAGGACGGAGATGGTGCGGGTTGCTCTAGACACGGGTTTCTCCTTTACTGTGGGGCCTGGCCCAGCCACGAGGCATGCGGCCGGCTCCAGTCGATTGTGCTGTGCCCAGTGTAGCATGCCCGGCGTTTCGGAAGCGTTTCGTGCAGAGTGAGACATCACCGCAGAGGCGCAGAGGGCGCAGAGAACACTCTGGTTCTCTGCGCCCTCTGCGGTGAAGCCGATTGGCTGCCCGAGCGGGTTCGGGCAGGGCATGGGCGACATATGATGGGGCACACAGCGCCCTCTCGTCCGCAACCATCATCAGGAGGGCATACCATGTCCACGCTTCTTTTCGCGCCGGCCTGCACGTTCCTGCTCCAGGTGGAGGCGGGCGCCGGCAGGGGTGCCCTGGCAACCCAGTTGCTCAGCCTCGTCGTCGCCGTGCTGTCGCTCATCGCCCTGCGCGAGATCCTGGTCAAGGCCGGGCAGCCGGGCTGGGCAGCGTTCGTGCCGGTCTACGACATCATCGTGCTGCTCAGGGCGGTCGGCCGGCCGTGGTGGTGGCTCCTGTTCATGCTCGTGCCCGTTGTCAACGTGGTCGTGTTCCTCTTCGTCTGCCTCGACCTGGCGCGCGCCTTTGGCCGCAGCGCCGCCTTTGGCCTGGGCCTGTTCGCCCTGGCGCCAGCCTGCCAACTCGTGCTGGCCTATGGCGACGCCCGGTTTGTGGCCGCGCCGACCCGGCCCGCCTGAGAGGTTATCCTTCCTCTGCGTCCTCTGCGGTGGGCTATGGCACCCTGCCTCAGTCCAGGTCGCGGCGCATCACTTCGTACTGGTCGCGGGTGATCTCGCCCCGGGCGTAGCGCTCCTTGAGGATGCCAAACGCATCGGTGTCGGCGCTCGCCCGGGGTGCGCTACGACGGCTGACCAGGTAACTGGTGACCAGCGAGACGACGAGTGCGACGACGAAGGGGATGATGCAAAGGAACGCGAGCGTGAGCGGCCATGCCGTCCTGACTGGCATCTTGCTTCCCTCCTGATGGGTCCTGCATCAAGCCTCATCGTGAGGCCACCGGTACCAAGGCTGCTACTGTAGGTCTTGGCGCATCTCCTCATACTGCGCCGGCGAGATCTCTCCCCGCGCGAGACGCTCCTTGAGGATATCGAGCGCCGCGGGTTCAGCGGCCTGGGCCGCGCCCGGCGCCTGCCGCTTGCGGGCATAGACGACGGCGGCGACGACGGCCACCGCGACGAGGAGCGGCAGGATACAGAGCAGCACGACAATGAGCAACATGCTGTAGCTCACGAGTCTCCTCCCTATGTCCGTACGGGGCGGTCAACGCTCCAGTTCACGGCGGATTTCTTCGTACTCGGCGCGGGTGATCTCGCCGCGGGCGTAGCGGCGCTTGAGGATTTCGATGGGCGGCAGCGCCGGGGCCTGTGCGCCGTTGCCCGCCTTGGGGAAGAGCAGGCTCAGCGCCCACAGCACGCCGCCAACCACGACGAGCCAGAAGACCGTGATGCTGACGAACCACAGCACCAGCCAGGGCACAATGAAGAGCCCTCTAGAGATTTGCATGCCGCAGCCCGCCTCCTTCTTCGGGCTCTGCCCGGCCACGCAGCGGCGCCCGCGGCGAGCATCCGCACGATGATCGCCTGCACAGGCCCCCTATGCGCCCTGCCGGGCGCGGCGCGACGTGCTCAGGCCAAGGTAGATGAAGCCGGTCAGGAACCCGACCACGGCCCCGCCAACTACGGCAACCGGGGTCCATTCCACGATACCGCCAAGGATGTCGCCCTGCAGCACGCTCAGCCAGTTCGTCCAAAAGTGCGCGGAACCACAGTTGGAGATGTGCAGTCCCGCCCGGCCGGGCACGCCGAGGAAGGCGAGCTGGGCCGCATTGGCCAGGTAGTAGGCCACGATGGCTGCGCACCAGGTGCCGAGGCTGGCGAGAGCAGCTCGCCGCCGCGACCGGGAACGTCGCGCCTCGCACAGGGCGATGGGGATCACCGGCAGCAGCCACACCCCGATGTTCAGAATCACGAACGGCACCCACCTCGCGGCCAGCGCCCCGACGGCGCTGCTGCCAAAGACGCGCTGCCACGGCACTCCATAGATGAAGCCAAGGTAGAAAAAGTCCAGAACCCCGAACAGGGCCCCGATTGCGAGATAGATGATGCAACGCCGCTTCAAGACGTGCTCCCCCCTGCTGCGACTCTACACTCGGCTGTGTCTTGTCACTACACCTTACGAGGCGGTCAGCCAGGTTCGTAGTGGGCGCTTCAGCGCCTTGACCCCGGCGGGCCGGTGCGCCTTTCGTACGTGGCGCCACGCTGGAGGGTCAAGGCGCTGAAGCGCCGACCACAAACCCATGGCGCATGGCGACGACTGACCAGGCACTACGAGCCGTTGACGACGCCGGTCAGGCCCTTGACGATGCCTGCGGCCAGGCTCTCGGCGAGCAGGCGCCGGTAGCCGGGCAGCGTCGACAGGCCCCAGGAGGTGTCGGTGAGGCGAACCTCGCCGCGCACCCATGGCCCGTCGCCCGGCTGCATGGCGACGGCCGCTTGGTCGCACCACGACAGGTTGCCGTCCATTGAGAAGGTGACCTTGGCGGTGCTCGTCGCCCTGGCGTAGACCGGAGTCCACAGCAACTGCGGCTCGGCGAGCTCCACGATCAGGCCAAAGCCGGCGGCGCGCTCTGGGGCCGAGTCGAGGAGCGTGACCTGGCCGAAAGCGGGCGTTGCCTCCAGTTGCGCCACCAGCGCCCGGCGGAGCTGTTGGGCCAGCGCCCCCTGGCCAGCCACGACGAGGTCGACGCCCACGCCCCGCCGGGTCGACGCCTCGTTGCTGCCGGTGCTGAACGTTGCGATGGTATGCTCCTCTACTGTGTGGCTGCGCAGCATGCGAAACTGGAGCAGCCACAGCCCCCCCAGCACCAGCGCACACGCGACGGCGGCGATGACGAGTATGTTGCGTGTCTTCATGTCCGACTCCGTTTCGGGTTGGTGGCACCCGGCCTGATGAGGCCAGGGCAGGATCGGTCGTGCTTGCCGGCGAGGGTGCGTCGTCCGGGCATAGGGCTTCGCGCCTCACCGGAACGGACCCATTTGGGGGGGGTTTTCCTGGTGGTCTGGCCGGAGCGTGGCCGCCCGCGGGCGGCCACGCTCCGGCCAGACCACCAGGAAAACCCCTTCCGGGCCAGCGCCGGCCTTCGCGCATCCATCTACCTGTAGCATAGCCGCGCCACATGACGGGCGTTTGGCGATTGTATGAAGGTTTGGTGAAGGTCTTCAGGCGAGGGGAAGCGTGAAGGTGAAGGTGCTGCCGAGGCCAGGGCCGGCGCTGGCCGCCTCGATGCGGCCTCCATGCGCCTCGACGAGGTGGCGGGCGATGGTGAGGCCGATGCCGCTGCCGCCGCCCGCGCGCGAGCGTGATTTGTCGACGCGGTAAAAGCGCTCAAAGAGGTGGGGCAGGTGCTCGGGGGCGATGCCGATGCCGGAGTCGGCGACGGCGATGCTCACCGCGCTGCCCGCAAGCCGGGCGCTGAGCGTGACCGCGCCACCCTCCGGGGTATACTGCAGGGCGTTGCCCAGCAGGTTGGTCAGCACCTGGAGCAGGCGGCCGCTATCGGCGCGCACGGGGGGCAGACGGTCGGGCACGTCGACCTGCAGCGTGACGCCCTTGTCGGCGTACTGCAGCGCCAGGCGCGCGGCCGCGGCGCACACCAGGCCGGGCAGAGCGACGGGCTGCACGTCCAGCGCCATGGCGCCGGATTCGACGCGAGAAAGCTCTTCGAGGTCGCACACCAGGCGCTCGAGGCGCGCCGCCTCACGCTGTACGTTGAGATAGGTCTCGGGCGCCGCCGGCAGCACGCCGTCGACCAGCCCCTCGGCGGTCGCCTTGACCCCGGCGAGCGGCGTGCGCAGCTCGTGGGCCACGTTGCCGACGAGCTCCAGGCGCCGCGCCTCGGCGCGCTGCAGCGCCTCGGCCATACGATTGAAGGCGTGTGCGAGCGCGGCGAGCTCGTCGTCGCCGGCCACCGCCACGCGCTGGGCATAGTCGCCTGCAGCGACGGCCTGGCTGGCGCGCATCATGGTGCGGATGGGGCCGACGATGCGCGAGGCGGTGAAGGCGCTGGCGGCAAGGGATGCGCCCACGGCGGCCGCGGCGGCGAGGGCCGCGGCCAGGCGGGCATCGGCCATGGCCTGCAGGAGGTCGTCGAGCCAGGGCAGATTGGCGCCGCCAGCACCCGCCAAGCGCGCCACCTGGGTCCGCAGCAGGGCGTGCAGCCCGGCCGTGCCGGCGAGCACGAGCGCCCCGGCCGCTGCCACGAGCAGGTAGGAGAGGAAGAGCTTCCAGGCCAGTTGCCGCCGCAGACGCGTGAACCCCTTCATGGATGCCCGGCCTCCAGCCGGTAGCCGGCACCGCGCACCGTCACCAGGCGCTCGGGGCGCTCGGGGTCGTCCTCGATCTTTTTGCGGATGCGGCCGATGTGCACGTCGACCACGCGATCGTCGCCGTAATAATCGTTGCCCCACACCTGCTCGATAATCTGCTCGCGGCTGAGCACACGGCTGGCGTGGCGGGCGAGGACGTGGAGGATGGAGAACTCGATGGGGGTGAGGTCGAGGGGTGCTTCGCCCTTCCAGGCCTGGCGCGCGCTCGAATCGATGCGCAGGTCGCCGCAGGTCAGTGCTGGCTCCTCCAGGCTGCCGCCCCGGCCGCGGCGCAGCACCGCTTTGACGCGCGCCACCAGCTCGCGCGGGCTGAAGGGCTTGGTGAGATAGTCGTCGGCGCCGACCGTGAGGCCGACGATCTTGTCGGTCTCGTCGCTCCTCGCGGTGAGCAGGAGGACGTAGACCGGCGACTCCTGGCGCAGGCACCTGAGCACCTCCAGCCCGTCGAGGCCGGGGAGCATGATGTCAAGCACGATGAGGTCGGGCCGGCAGGCGTGGGCGGCCCGCAGCGCGGCGGGGCCGTCGGCGGCGGTGTGCACGGTGTAGCCTTCGCGCTCGAGGTAGGCGCGCACGGTGGAGACGACGGCGGGCTCGTCGTCGACGACCAGGATGGTGGCATCGGCCATGGTGGACCTCATGAGAAACAACCTGTGCGGCAGGCGTCCTCGCCTGGCCGGCGTTGGCAACGGAGGCGTTTGGCGGGCTGGAAAGCCCACCCCACCAGCCTGTGGGACGGGCTTTCTAGCCCGTCAGCCCTGCACGGGCGGGCACCTGGCGGGCTGGAAAGCCCGCCCCACGAGCACGGATCGGGCAGGCCAGGAGGCCTGCCTCACCTATGCAATCAGGTCCAGGTTCTTGACGTCCTTGGCGTGGCTCTGGATGAAGCGGGTGCGCGGGGGCACGGCGGAACCCATCAGCATCTCGAAGGTGCGGTCGGCGGCGGCGGCATCTTCGATGGTGACCTGGAGGATGGTGCGCGTCGCGGGGTCCATGGTGGTCTCCCAAAGCTGCTCGGGATCCATCTCGCCCAAGCCCTTGTAGCGCTGTATGCCGAGGTTGCGGCCGTGCAGCTTGCGCACCAGGGCGTCCTTCTCCTCGTCGCTGTAGACGTAGTGCAACTGCTTGCCGTCTTGGATGCGGTAGAGCGGCGGCTGGGCCAGGAAGAGGTGGCCGCGCTCGACGAGCATGGGCATGTAGCGGAAGAAGAAGGTCAAGAGCAGCGTGGTGATGTGCGCGCCGTCGACGTCGGCGTCGGTCATGATAATGACGCGGCCATAGCGCAGGTTGGCCAGGTCGAAGGCGTCGCCGACGCCGCAGCCAAGCGCGGTGATGAGCGCGCGGATCTCTTTCGAGTCGAGGATCTTGTCGAGCCGCGACTTTTCGACGTTGAGGATCTTGCCGCGCAGCGGCAGGATGGCCTGGAAGCGCCGGTCGCGGCCTTGTTTGGCCGAGCCGCCGGCTGAGTCGCCTTCCACTATGTACAGTTCCGCCTGGGTCGAATCACGCTCCGAGCAGTCGGCCAGTTTGCCGGGCAGCGCGAGGCTCTCCAGCGCGCTCTTGCGGATGACCAGGTCGCGTGCCTGGCGCGCCGCCTGCCGCGCCCGCGCCGCGGTGAGCACCTTGTCGACGATCGCTTTGCACTCCCGCGAGTGCTCCTCGAGGAAGGCGGCCAGCGCCTCGGCGACGACGGCCTCCACCTGACCTTTGACCTCGGCATTGCCCAGCTTGCTCTTGGTCTGGCTCTCGAACTGGGGCTCCTTGAGTTTGACCGAGAGCACGGCGGTCAACCCCTCGCGCACATCGTCGCCCGAAAAGTTGGCGTCGGAGTCTTTGAGCAGGCCGGCCTTGCGGCCATAGTCGTTGAGCGTGCGCGTCAGCGCGCTGCGAAAGCCGGTGAGGTGCGTGCCGCCATCGACGGTGTTGATGTTGTTGGCAAAGGCATAGGTCGACTCGCTATAGCCATCGGTGTACTGCAGCGCCACCTCCACCAGGGTGTCGTCGACCTGCTTCTCGACGTGGAAAGGCTCGTGCAGCACCTTGCGCCCGCGGTTCAGATAGCGCACGAACGAAGTCACGCCGCCCTCAAAGTAGAAGGTCATCGCGCGGCCCGAGCGCTCGTCGATCAGGACGATCTCGAGCCCGGCCGTGAGGAAAGCCATCTCGCGGAAGCGTTCGACCAGGGTGTCGAACCTGTAGTCGAGACTCTTGAAGATCGTGCCGTCGGGGCGAAAGATGGTGCTCGTGCCGGTCGCCTCGGCCACGCCGATTTCCTCGACCGCCGTCACCGGCTTGCCCTGCTCGTAGCGCTGGCGGTAGCGCTTGCCGTCGCGGCACACGGTGACCTCGAGGTACTCGCAGAGCGCGTTGACCGCCGAGACGCCGACGCCGTGCAGGCCGCTGGCCACCTTGTAGCCGGCACCGCCGAACTTGCCGCCGGCGTGCAGGATGGTGTGCACCACCTCCAGCGCCGACTTGCCCGTCTGCGGATGTACCTCCACCGGGATGCCGCGGCCGTTGTCGGCGACGGTGACGGCGCAATCCTTGTGGATGGTGATGCTGATGCGCGTGCAGATGCCGGCCAGCGCCTCATCGACCGAGTTGTCGACGACCTCGAGGATCAGGTGGTGCAGGCCACGGACGTCGGTAGAGCCGATGTACATGCCGGGGCGGCGGCGCACAGCCTCCAACCCCTCGAGGACCTGGATATCGGATGCGGTATAGGCGCCGGGCTGGGTGTCAGCCATAGGTGCAGTCTACTCCTCTGGAAAACAACGCTCACCACAGAGGGCACAGAGGCTGTTGGGGGCGAGGTGACCTCGCCCCCTACGGGCTCTGCGGTGATCTCCGTTCCCGTGGGTCATGCATGCGGCGCGACGCCGGCCAGGGCGCGCAGGCGCTCGCGGTAGAAGACAAAGAGGGCCGCGGTGAGGCCGGTGCCGACAAAGGCGCTGGCGACCATGGCCACGAGCGCGCCGGGCGCGGAGACGGTCAGGAAATCCCACACAAAGGCGAGCCCGGTGGTGATGACATAGCTGAGCAGGAACAGGCCCAGTGCCGGCCAGAAACTGGTGCGCACCATGATGGCACTGCGCCAGATGGACTTGAGCGCACCGTCGTGGCTAAAGACGATAGCCTGGGGCACAAAGACCATGTAGATCATCATCCAGAACACAAAGAAGGAGAGCAGGCCCATGAGCAGCGACGCCAGCGTGGGGCTGAACAGGCCAAAAAGGCTGATGATCATGCTCGCTGGCAGCGCCACGATCATGATGCCCGCGAGCAGCAGCAGTCCGGCGCCGATGAGCCGCAGCCAGTAACGCGGCACCTGGCGCACGAGCTCGCGCCAGTGCACCTGGCCGTCGCGCACGATGTGGGCGATCAGCGCCATGTAGGCGGCACCGATAAACAGGCCGCCGAGTACCAGGCTGGCCATCACCAGCAGCAGCGCCAGCCCCCCCTGCAGCTCGATGGCCTGCTTGGTCAGGCCGAAAAAGCTCGTCGTGCCGGTCATGGGCAAGACGGGCACGCCGAGCGAGCTCAACGGCAAGAGCACAGCCAGGTCGAGCTCGCGCGCCATTGCGGCCAGGTCGGGCAATATCTCGTTGGCGTTGCCCAAGAGCGTCGACGTGGCCACACCGCTCGCCGCAGCGTTGGCCAGCAGCGTACGCCACAGGCCGCGCAGCAGCGTAAAGACCGAGAGCTTGGGGGCAAGCCACAGGCCGATGTCGAGCACGAGCGGCAGTACGAGGAGCCAGAGCCGCCGGCGCACCAAGTCATACCCTGCCGTCAGGGTGTCGATAATACCCACGAGAACTCACCTCCGGCCGCCACTACACCCGAGTCGGCGGCCTCAAAAGACGCGGAGGAAACGGGAACCACAAAGGACACCAAGGCGCCGATCATCTGCCCCTTCGTGTCCTTCGTGGTTCATCCATCCCTCGCATGTGGAGCGGGGCTGTTTAGGCCTTCTCGGCCTCCTTGGCCTTGCGCGCGGCTTCGATCACGCCCTGGGCCGTGTGGCTGGGCACCTCTTCATAGTGCGAGAACTCCATGGTGAAGAGGCCACGGCCCTGCGTGATGGCGCGCAGGCTGGTGGCGTAGCGCTGCATCTCGGCCAGCGGCACTTCTGCCGTCACCACGCTCTTGCCGCGCTCCTGCCCCATGCCCTGGACGCGCGCCCGTCGCGTGTTCAGGTCGCCCAGGATATCGCCCATGAACTGGTCGGGCACGGTGATGGTCACGCTCATCACCGGCTCGAGCAGCACCGGGCCGGCCTCGGCGATGCCCTTCTCGAAGGCCAGGTGCGCCGCCAACTTGAAGGCGATTTCCGACGAGTCGACCGGGTGGTACGAGCCGTCGTAGAGCGCCGCCTTGATGTCGACCGTCGGATAGCCAGCTACCACGCCCTTGAGGATGGCCTCGCGCAGGCCCTTCTCCACCGCCGGGATAAAGTTCTTGGGCACAGCGCCACCAAAGACCTCGTCGGCGAACTCGAACCCCGCGCCGCGCGGCAGCGGCTCAAAGCGCACGAACACATCGCCAAACTGGCCGCGGCCGCCGGTCTGCTTCTTGTGCCGGCCCTGCGCCGAGGCAGTCTTGGTGATCGTCTCGCGGTAGGGGATCTTGGGCACATCGGTCGCGATCTCGACGCCAAACTTGGCATGCAGACGGCGCACCGCGATCTCGACGTGCGACTCGCCCATGCCCGAGAGGATGGTCTCGTTGGTATCAGCGTCGCGGTGCACGCGCAACGTCGGGTCCTCTTCGGTCAGCCGGCCAAGGCCAGGGCCCATCTTGTCGAGGTCGGTCTTGGTCTTGGGGAAGACCGCCGCCGAGAAGACCGGCTTGGGGAACTCGATGCCCGCGAGCAGCAGCGGGTGGCCGCGATCGCACAGTGTATCGCCGGTGTTGGTCACCTGCAGCTTGGCCACAGCGCCCATATCGCCCGCCCGCACTTGGTCGACCGGCACCTGCTCCTTGCCGCGGATCATGTAGAGCTGGCCGACGCGCTCTTCGGTGGAGCGGCCGGGGTTGTAGACGCGGCTATCGGAGTGCAGCGAGCCCGAGTAGACGCGGAAATAGGTGAGCTTGCCCACAAAGGGGTCAGCCATCGTCTTGTAGACTAGCGCGGCGAAGGGCTGATCGGGGCCGGGCGTGAGCGTCTCTTCCTCGCCGGTGGCCGGGTTCTGCGCCACCGCAGGACGCCCCGCCGGGTCGGGCTCGTAGGCCACGAGCGCATCCAGCAGCGCCCGGACGCCGATATTCTGTGCAGCCGACCCGCACAGCACCGGCACGATGCGCCCCGAGCGCGCCGCTGCCGCCAGGCCGCGCTGCACCTCCTCGGCGGTCAGCTCCTGGCCGTCGAGGTACTTCATCACCAGCTCGTCGTCCGACTCGGCTGCCGTCTCCATCATCGACTGGCGCAACTCGGCCGCCTGGGCTGCCACATCGGCCGGGATATCGGCCGGCGTGCCCTCGGGACCCATGTGCGCCTGCATCGTCACCAAGTCCACATAGCCGGCGAAGGAGGCCTGGGCGCCGATGGGAATCTGCACCGCGACAAAGGTGGTGCTGAACTTGTCGCGCAACTGGTCGAGCGCCTGCTGCCAGTTAGCGTTCTCGCGATCCATCTTGTTCACAAAGACGAGGCGCGGCAGGCCCTGCTCGTCGAGGTAGGCCCAGTCAAGCTCGGTGCCGACTTCGACGCCGGCGGCCGCCTCGACGACCACGACAGCAGCATCGGCCACGCGGCACGCCGCTTTGACCTCGCCTTGAAAATCCATATAGCCCGGCGTATCCAGCACGTTGATCTTGTGGCCGGCCCATTCGCAGGGCAGGATGGCAGTGTTGACCGAGAACTTGCGGCGCACCTCCTCGGGGTCATAGTCCGAGACGGTAGTGCCCTCGTCCACACGCCCCAGGCGGTTGATGGCGCCCGAGTTGAAGAGCATGGCTTCCGACAGCGAGGTCTTGCCGGCGCCGCCATGGGAAACCAGAACAATATTGCGCAAACGCGCTACAGAGCTATCTGGCACAACGTTCCTCCTCGCACGATGCCTGTAAGGTAACCGGTTGATTATACCACATCTTGCAGGCTCAACCAAGTTTGGCGCGGGCCGGCAGGCAGCCCCTCCGCCACGACCGGCCTCACGCTCCGCATTAGCGCGGTGCGCGCCTCTTGGTGGGGGGTTGGCGAGTTCGGCGACGCGGCTGGCCGCGTCGCCGAACTCGCCAACCCCCTCCCGGGCTGGTGCCGGGCAGCGGCGTAGCGGAATGGCCGGCTGTTGCCGGGGCGGGGAATACGGGTCTTGGATGCGCCCGCGGCCGGGAGGTGTGTCCGAACCGTCGGGGCTACTACGGAGGGCGCGGAGGTTGTAGGGACAAGGCGACTTGGCCCCCACAACCTCCCCGGCAATTGGTGGCGCTGTCGGAGCAGGCCACACAGAGGGACGAGCGCGAGCGACAGGGCCGGCGGCCCGTTCGCTGCGCTCAGGCAAGCTCTTCGGGCCGCCTCTGCTCTACGCCGAAGACGGGTTCAGCGCACCAGGATGCGCGAGAGCAACCTACCGCCACGCCCTGGCGCCGCCGTTTCGGCCACACAGGCGCGGCGCTGCGCCCGCCTGACGGCAAATGCTGCGAACGGCAGGGCGAACCGCGCCGCACCCCGGCGCCGGATGGCGAATCCGGCCGCGGGGAGGACGAGCGCCGCCAGGCCCAGGCCGATGGCGGGCAGCACAACGGCCGAGAGGGCCACGCCGGCGACAGCGTTCCTGACCGCCGGGTGCGTCTGAATCCAGCTATAGGGCTCCACCGGCAGCGAGCGATAGCCGCCGCCGATGGCCCCCGGCCCCGGCACCGGCCTCCATAGGTTGTTCGGGCCGCTGGGCGACTTGGGCTGGTCGCTGAGCTGCCCGGTGAACGACACGCGGCGGATGTAGGCATCGGTGAGCCGCGGCCAGATGCGCTCGGCCAGGGCCAACAGACCGCCGGCGCCCACGTTCAGATCGCGCACCGGGCGCTGCGCGGCGTGCAGGATGGCGTCGGCCACCGCGCCAGCCTCGTAGACGGGCGAGAACGGCGCCGGCTTGACCCCAAGGTAGGTCTTGGCGTGCTCGAAGAAGGGGGTGTCGACCATCGAGGGCAGGATGAGGCTGACGTTCACGCCCGAGCGCTCGTGCTGCTGCTCGAGGCGCAGCGTGTCGTAGAGCCCCTTCAGCGCAAAGGCCGAGGCGGTGTAGGCGCTCTGCAACGGCGTCGGCAATAGCGACGACGAGGCGCCGATGCCGATCAGGGTGCCGCCTTCCTTCTTCAGGTGCGGCAACGCCGCTTTGGCGCCGTAGACCTGGCCCAGCAGGTTCACGTCCATGACGCGCCGGAACTCGTCGACCGGTACCTGGCTGAAAGTGCCGTAGACGCCCACCGCCGCATTGTTCACCCAGGTGTCGATGCGGCCAAAGCGCTCTACCACCTGTTGCGCCACTCGCTGCACCTGGTGCCAGTCGGCCATGTCGGCCGGGATGGCCATCACGTGGCTGCCGTCGTGCGCGATTTCGTTGTTGACGGCGCGCAGCGCCTCTTCGTTGCGCGCCGTGATCACTACCGTCGCACCCTTGCGGGCACAGCGCAGCGCCGTCTCGCGGCCAACGCCCGACGACGCGCCCGTAATGACGACAACTTGGTCAGAAATCGGCTTGCCCACGGAATAACCCTCCTCTGGACTCGGAGTGCTCCCCGATTATCAGCAAGACTTGGACCAGCCAGGTGCAGGGAATGGATGCACCGCAGAGGGCGCAGGGGCATATTAGCCTCGGCGGTGAGCCCGGGGCTCGATGCTGCGGCGGGCCAGGAGCGCGGCGCAGGGCAGGGCCACCGCGGCCAGGGCGAGCGCGGCAGCAGCGCCGCGGGCGGCGGGGTGCAGGCGCAGCCAAGTAAAGGGATCGAACGGCAGGGCATTGAAGCCGCCGTGGATGGCGCCCTTGCCCGGCACCGGCTGCCACAGGTTGTTGGGCGCGCTCGGCAGCTCGGGCTCGCGGGTGAGCTGCCAGGTGAACGCAAGTCGGCGCACGGCCGCCTCGCCTACGAGGGGCCAGATGCGCTTGAGCGGCGCCAGCAGGCCGCCCGCGCCGACGGTGAGGTCGCGCAGGGGGTGTGTGGCCGCGTAGAGGATGGCCTCGGCGACGACACCCGGCTCGTAGACCGGCGGGATGGGTCCAGGCTCGACGCCCAGGTGCGACTTGGCGTTCTGGAAGAGCGGCGTATCGATGGATGAGGGCATGATCACGCTGACCTGCACACCGTCGCAGGCGTGCTCCTGCTCGAGGCGCAGCGTGTCGTAAAAGCCCTTGAGCGCCCACTTGGCGGCGGTGTAGGCGCTCTGCAGCGGCATCGGCACCTCCGAGATGACCGACGTGACGCCGATCAGCGTGCCCGCCGAGCCCTTCAGGTAGGGCAGCGCCGCTTTGGCGCCGCGCACCTGGCCCATCAGGACCACATCGATCACACGCTGGAATTCGTCGATGGGCAGTTGCTCAAAGGTGCCGTAGAGGGTGACGGCGGCATTGTTGATCCAGGTGTCGATGCCGCCGAAATTGTCGAACGCGGCGCGCGCCACCTGCTGCACCTGCGCCCAGTCGGCCATGTCGGTGACGACGGCGAGGGCGCGGCCGCCCGTGGCAGTGATCTGCCGGGCGACCTCCTGCAGCGCCTGCCCGTTGCGCGCGGCAAGGACCACGCGCGCCCCCGCGCGGGCAAAGCGCAGCGCCGCCTCACGCCCAATGCCCGATGAGGCCCCGGTGATGACGACAATCTGCTCGGCAATCGGCCTGGCCATGTCCTGCACCTCCTTGGCAGGCTGGCCAGCAAGCGCCATGCCAGGAAGCGCGCCCGGAGTCCCGAACTTGTTCGGGACGTGCCCCTATGCGCGCCCGGAGTCCCGAATGCGCGCCCGGAGTCCCGAACTTGTTCGAGACTATGCGCGCCCGGAGTCCCGAACTTGTTCGAGACTATGCGCGCCCGGAGTCCCGAACTTGTTCGGGACGTGCCCCAACAAGTTGGGGAATCCCGGGGGTGGTTGCTAGAGGTGCTGGAAAACGTTGAGGATGAGGCGGTTGTAGAGGGTCTCGCCGATAGCGTTGCCCAACGCCCTGATGCCGATGATCGCAGCCACGACGATGAAGGCGAGGAGCATGGCATACTCGACTAGGTCCTGGCCATCCTCACGCCGCAGCGTCAGCCACCATTGCCAGGCGCGGTTCGACATGTCAATGCTCCTTCCCGCATAGCGCCCATCTCCTGGGCATTCGTGGGCGAACCTGGCGAGGGTCCGGTGGACCCTCGCCAGGCTCCCCTGCCGCCCAAATACCCAAACGGCCGGCGCAGGTGTGGGTGCCGCCTCCCTTCGCCTGCGCCGGCCGAGATGGGACCGGTCAGCGCTGGTGCACCACGAGCCGGCCACCACCCAACTCGACGCTGGGGGCAGCCAGGTCGCTGGCGCCAGGCTGGGTGTCGAACACGACGGTGCCGCCGGCCTGCTCCCAGATCTTGAGGCGCACCCGGTCGGTCTGGCCTGCAGCGACGGCGACCAGAAAGCCGTAGGCAGAGCCGTCGTGCGTTGTGGCCACGCCCTCACACCAGGCGCGGTTGCCCTCGATGGCCAGCCAGCAAAAGTTCTTGGCTTTCAGCTTGAGGCCGGCGGCCTGCAGCGTGGCCTCGCCGATCGGCGGGCAGACGTGACAGTTTCTCGCAGACTTGTCGGGCTTGCAGACGATGCTTATGAAGGCCCGCCCTGCTGCGCCGCGCGCGCCAGGGTCTACGCTGACCCAGCCGCCGCCGGTGATCCAGCCGGAGCCTGGGGTGCTGGCGACGGAAAAGCTGCGCGCTTCGCCGGCCGTGTTGCCGGCCACATCCGCCGCGGTGACGGTGAGGGTATACTGGCCGGGCTCATTGACAGCCTCGCCACTAGCGATGGGGCGCGCGGTGGCACCGTCTGACAGCGTGCCCGTCAGGCTCGCCAGGCCGCTCAGCGCATCGGTGGCGCCATAGCTCAGCACAGTGCCGGGCTCCACCAGGGCGCCCGGCTGCGGTGCAGCAATGCCGATCGTGGGCGCCGTCCTGTCGATGCGGATTTCGCGGCTCTGGGCGCCGGCCACGTTGCCGGCATGATCAGTCGAGCGGTAGAAGAACGTTGTCACGCCCTCGTCGCCCAGGGTCACGGGGCCGGCATAGGTGGTCCAGCTCGCGCCGTCTGGGCTGTACTCGATGCAGGCCACCCCCGAGCCGCCCTGTGGATCGACGGCAGCCAGCGTCGCGCGCACCTCGGAACGATACCAACCATCGCCGCCCAACTCGCCCGAGAGGGTCAGCGAGGTGAGCGGGGGCACCGTATCGCGCGGGCCTTCGCCGGCCAGGGGCAGGTTGTCTTGGCCATAGTCAAAGGTGTAGGGGCTGTCGACGAACCCGTCGCCATCGTCATCCTTGATGTTCGGGGTGGTCCAGTTGTCCCAATAGTTGCCGCCGATCGGCGCAGCCAGGTCATAGACATTGCCACTGCCACCGTAGGCGTAGGCCTGGGTGGCGTTGCCGAGCAGGCGATTGCCGTAGATGCGGCTGTTGCTCGCCTGGTCGAGGTAGAGGCCGTAGGGCGCGTTGGCCTGGATGGTGTTGCCGGTCAGCGAGTTGCCACTCGAGGCCTCCACATGGATGCCAGCGTAGGTATTGCCCCTCACAGTACAGGCCACGATAGCGTTATCGTTGGCGTAGCGCAGCCAGATGCCGGTCGAGTTGCCCGTGGCCTGGAGGTTTTCCAGGCGCGAGTTGGAGCTGCCCCAGAGCAGTATGCCCACGTGATGGCCCGAAAGGTCCAGCCCGCGCACCGTGACGCCGGAACAGTCGACCAGGTAGACGCTGCCGGCGCCGCTCGACGCATCGTAGGTGCCACCGGTCGCGCCATAGACGTAGAGGATGGGCCGGCCGCCGGCCAGGTTGCTGGTATCGATGGTGTGGCGGTACTCGGCGCTGGTCCAGCCATCGACGCGAAAGTCGGTGCCGTTGCCGGCCATGACGTTGCCGGTGAGCACATTCTCGTTCGAGCTGACCATGTAGAGCCCGTGCTGCGAGTTCCCGCCGGCCCGGTTGTCGCGCAGCGTGTTGCCGCTGGCGTAGACCAGCCAAATGCCGTCAAAGCGGTTGCCGTCGACCCGGTTGCCCGTGAGCACATTGCCGGTGGAGCTGTCGAGGTAGATGCCGTTGTAGGCATTGCCGCTCACAGTGTTGCCGGCCAGGGTGTTGCGGTGGGAGCCGCTGAGACTGATGCCGTCGCCAAAGCCGCGCACCGTCAGGTCCTTGACGGTGACGCCCGTCCGCCCGCTGAGGCAGACGCCGCAGCCCGAGCCGCTGCCTTTGAGCGCCAGGCCCGCACCGTCGAGCACCACGCCGTCGGCGGCGATGACAATGCCGGCCGCCAGGTCGTGCGTCAGCGTGGCGGTGAGCGTGCTCTGGTCCCAGTCGCCGGCCGAGGGGTCGCTCCAGCCCGAGGCGCCCAGGGTGACAGTGCCGGCGGCGCTCGGGCGCGCCTGAACGGCGAGGCCACGCACCGCCAAAAGCATGGCTGTGATGATCAGCACGGCAATGGCTCGCCTCATGTCGTCCCTCCCTTCTACATGCGCAACCGCGGCCGGGTGGCAAAGGTATACAAATATATACCTTGAGAGCATTATACAATGCTCTGCGGGCTGCAGCGTAAAGGGAGCATAAAGGGTATGTGAAAGGGTGTGCTCGGGGGGCAGGGAGGGGTTTTGGGAGGCTGACGCCGTTGCCCGGCCTGCGGGCCGGGCAACGGCGTCAGCCTCCCAAAACCCCTCCCTGAGGGTTACGTTGGGCGTGGCGTCACCGGCCGGGGGCGAAGACGACTTTCATGGAATCGCCGCTCAGCGATTTCCGCATCGCCTCGGCGGCCTTGTCGAGCGGATACTCGTGGGTTACGATCTCGCCAAAGGGAATGAGATCCTTGTACGCCTGCATCAGCCTGAGCGCCGGGGCATAGGCCGTCACCGGGTGGTTGGCGGCGCCCACGAGGCGGATGTTCTTGGCGCACAGGTGCCGGTGTGGGCTGATCTCGACGGTGCCGGTCTCGACGAAATTGCCCGCCTCGATGTACACCCCGCCCTTCTGCACCATTTCGAGCCCTTCGAGCACCGCATCGGCCAGGCCGACACATTCGGCGACGACGTTGGCCCCGCGCCCGCGGGTCAGGCTGCGCACCTGCTCGATGCGCTGCTCGGCCGTCGTGTTGGCGGCGTTGATGCAGACGCCGGCGCCGCATTTGGCGGCCAGGCCCAGGCGCAGGTCGGACCTGTCGATGGCGATGATCTCGCCGGCCCCCATCAGGCGCGCTTTGATCACGTGCAGAATGCCGAGTGGGCCGACGCCCTGCACAACGACGGTGCCGCCCGCCTGAAAGCCCTCGCCGTCCATGGCATAGAACTCTTTGGCCTTTTCGAGGCTCCAGGCGCAGGCAAACAGCTCGGCAAGCACGGCGATGCGCGGCGGAATGCCATCGGGCACCTTGTAGACAAAGGTATCGGGGCGGATGTACATGTACTCGGCCCAGCCACCCATGAGATGCGGTGGCTCGGCGCAGGAAAAGCTGTTGCCATAGCTGCGCATGTTATCGCACCACAGATAGCCCGCCCCATAGCGGCAGGGGTAGCAGCGGCCGCAGACGATATCGGGGCACATGACCACCCGGTCGCCCTCGGCGAGCGGCTGGCCGTCGAACTCGAGCCGCTTGCGCGCGCTGGGGCTGATGCCGGCGACGATGCCGACATTCTCATGGCCAGGGATGATGGGGAAGGGGGTGCGCATCTCCGCCGCCGTGCCGGCATACTGCAGCACCTCGCCCCGGAAGGTGTGCTTGTCGGTGCCGCAGATGCCCGACATCTCGACCTTGAGCAGCATCGCCCCATCTTCGAGGCGGGGGATGGGGTATTCGCGGACCTCCATCTGCCCCGGCCCGACAAAGACGACAGCCTTGACTTTGGACACTACGATCCTCCTGTTGCGCGGCAAACCCGACAGGTCTTCGGAGACCTGTCAGGTCTGCCGCCATCATTCGCCAGCGGCCCAGCGCGCGATGACAGCCACCGCCTCGTTGCTGACGTGGGCCTTGGTGGGGATGGGGCGCCGGCCCAGCACGAGCTCGACCGTCGCCTCGGCATACTGCTCAGAGGCGCTTTCAGCCTGCAGGTCGGGCCGCCAGGGCGTATCGGCCGGCAGGCGCTGCGCCGCGAGGAAGGCCGGCCGCAGCGCCTGCTGCTCGGGGCATTGGAACTCGACATGGTGCGCCCACTCGTGCACCAGGGCGCTCTGCAGCATGGCCGGCGTGCCCGGCACCTCGACGGTGACGGTAGCCGTATCGGGGTCGTAGCCCGCCCGGCTGTCGAGCGCCCAGGCCGCCCGCAGCCGGACGTCACCAAAGCAGCCCTGCCTGGCACCGAAGACGGCCAGGAACTGCTGCCAGGTCCCCTGTGCCAGGGCGGCGAAACCGGCATCGACCGAGCTCTCTACGATGAGGCGGGGCGGGCGCCGCGCCGGCAGAGATGATTGCACCACCAACGCGATGGCCAGCAGCACGGCCAGGCGCAGGATAGTGTCCACAACGCTTCGTCTGCTCATGTGCGGACCCCGGCAGCAAACCTGACAGGTCTGCGGAGACCTGTCAGGTTTGCTGCCGCCTACTGCGACTCGACCGGCTGGTCATCGAGCAGGTCCGCCAGCTCTTGCTGAAGCTTGATCAGGTCCTCGCCGCCGGCCATGAGGTTGATCAGGTCCTGCTGCGGCACTTCGTCCTTGTGATAATCGCCGAGGACGTGGCCGCGGCGCAGGATGATAAAGTGGTCGCCCACCGGGTAGGCGTGGTTCGGGTTGTGAGTGATAAAGATGACCCCCAGGCCACGGCGCTTGGCCTGCACGATATAGTGCAGCACGATGCCGGCCTGCTTGACGCCCAGCGAGGCCGTCGGCTCGTCGAGGATGAGGACTTTGGCCCCAAAGTAGACCGCGCGGCTGATGGCGATGCACTGGCGCTCGCCGCCCGACATGGTGCCCACCGGCTGATCGGGGTCGCGCACGTCGATCCCCATGCGGCCGAGCTCTTCGCGCACGATGCGCTTGGCCGTAGCGATATCGTACTGCTTGATCGGGCCCAAGCGCCTCTCGGGCTCGATGCCGAGGAAAAAGTTGCGCCAGACGGGCATGAGCGGGATGAGCGACAGGTCCTGGTACACCGTGGCGATGCCGCGCTCCAGGGCCTCGCGCGGCGAGTTGAGGGTGACCGGCTGCCCCTCAAAGAGCAGTTGGCCCTCATCGGGCTGGTACACACCACAGAGGACCTTGATCAGCGTGGACTTGCCGGCGCCGTTGTCACCCAGCAGGCAGGTGACCTCGCCAGGGTAGACGCAGGCCGAGACCCCACTCAGGGCAATAACGCTGCCAAAGAGCTTGGTGACGTTGCGGACTTCGAGTATTGGCTCTCGCATCGGGTCACTCCTCCTCCGTCCGCGCCTTGGCCGCGGCCACGCTGATCTGCTCGGCATGCTTGCGAGTATAGTTGTTTACCAGCACGGCCGCGAGCAGCATCACGCCCAGGAAGCTGTAGAACCAGTCGGTATCCCAGCCGGCAAACACGATGCCCACCTGGGCCATGCCAAAGATGATGGCGCCGAGCGAGGCCCCGATGACCGAGCCATAGCCGCCGGTCATGAGGCAGCCGCCGATGGACGCGGCGATGATGTAGACGAACTCCTGGCCAATGCCCTGGCTGGCGACGGCCGAGCGCAGGCGCACGATGTTCATCGTGCCCACCAGCCACGCGGCCAGCGCCGTGACCATGAAGAGAGCGATCTTGACCCGGTTGGCCGGCACGCCGGCGTTGCGCGCCGCGTTGGCATCGCCGCCGACGGCAAAGACCCAGCTCCCATACTTGGTGCGCAACAGGATCCAACTGGCAATGATCGTGAGCGCGACCCACCAGATGATCGAACTGCGCCACTCGACGCCGAACGCTGTGATGCCGGTGTTGAACAACTGGCGGGCGCCGTCAAAGCCCACCGCTTTGTCGATGCTGCCGACGTACACTTGCTCCGTCACGAGGCGGGTGACGCCCACGTTGGCCCCGCGGAGCACAAAAAAGGTCGCCAGGGTGACAATAAAGCTGGGCAGGCCGGTCTTGACCACCATCAAACCGTTGAGGTAGCCGACAGCCAGGGCAAAGGCAAGGGCCGCCAGGATGCCGGCCCACAATGGCCAGCCCGCCCGGGTTGCCAGCAGGCCGGCGATCAGGCCGCACGACCCGGTCATGACGCCGGTCGAGAGGTCAAACTCGCCGCCGATCATCAACAACGCGACGGCGATAGCCATGATGCCGATCGTGGAGGCCGGGTCGAGAATGCGGGCGATGCCCGTGAGCGAGACCCAGTTCTGGGGCGCGATGAGGGCAAAGAGGAGCCAGACGACAGCAGCGCCGATCAACGCCCCAATCTCTACTCGCCGGAAGAGCCCCCTGATAAAGCCAACCTCGGCCAGTCGCTCGTCGCGCCGCGAAGCGGCAGTCGTCGTCTGACCTGTCATTGCTCCACCTTCCTGGTCGGAGCCCGCCCACAACAGATGGCTGTGGGCGGGGCCTCCCCCTTCTTCTGAGACGCAAATAGGCCCGTTTTCCGCGCCAAGCAGAGACGCGGGATGGGAGCTGGAGCTCGTCTCCGTCCCATCCCGCACCTAGGTCGTGTCTGCAAACCCGTAGCATAGCCCCCTTTGCCGCCGTAGGCGGCTTCGTGGGCGTCTTGGGCGGCGAAACCGGCGCCATGGAGCGGCAAGACGGGCACAAGGCCCTAGGCTACGACGGTTTGCAAACACGACCTGGAGTACTATGTGAGGGCTAGCGGGTCCCCTTTTCGGCCAGCGCCTTCACCGCCGAGGCATTATCCTTGGTGATAAAGCCCGGGCCGGTGAGCACCGGCAGGCCGCCGCCGATCGTGTTCAGGTTGGTCTTGTACAGGTAGAGAGCGATGATCGGCAGGTAGCCCTGCAGGTACTGCTGCTGGTCGATGGCGAACAGCATCTCGCCCTTCTCGATGGCCGCCAACGCGTCGGGGCCAACGTCAAAGGTCGCGACCATCTGCTTGCCGCCGGCCGCCTTGACCGCATCCTTGGCAGCCATGGCCATGGTGGCGTTGAGCGTCAGGATGGCGTCGATGTCAGGCGTCGCGATGAGCTTGTTCTGGATGGCCGCCAGCGAGCCGGCGAGATCGCGGACGCCGGTGCTGGCCGCGTTGAGGCGGTCCACCGTGCCCTTGAAGGTGTTGCCGACGCCCTGGGCGCGCTCCTCAAGGCCGACGTTGCCCTCCTCGTGGAAGACGATGAGCACCTTCTTGGCGCCGGCCTCGTTGAACTTTTCTCCTGCGCCCTCACCGGCGATGAGCTCGGTCTGCCCAACGTGAGCGATAGCGCCCAGTTCCTTGTAGACACCAACGCCCGAGTTGATGGTGATGATCGGGATACCGGCGTCAGTAGCCTTCTTGAGGGCGTCCTTCATCGCATCGGGGTGCGACAGCGACACGATGATGCCGTCGACCTTGGCTGCGACATAGTCCTCGACCAACTGCGCCTGGGCGGCGGGGTCAGGGTTGCCACCCGACTTGAGCGTGACGCCATAGGTCGCCGCTGCGTCCTTGGCGCCCTTTTCCACCACGGCCCAGAAGGCATCCTCGGCCGGGTTCGAGTGCACGGCCAGGCCGAAGGTCAGCTTGCTCTGGGCGACCTGCGGCTGGGTGGGCTCGGGCTGGGCCTGCGCCTGAGTCGGCGCGGGCTGCTGTGGCCCCGCCTTGGGCGTGCAGCCAGCAAGCGCCAGGCTGAGCACAACGACCAACAACAGGATATTCCGTACCCGTGTCATGTGACTCTCCTCCCTAGTCCTAATGCGACGGAAACCCAACGAGCACGATATCAGCGCAGTGGCAGCGCGGCATCACCCCCCTTCTGTGCGTGCGAGTACTGGGCTGGAGGTGATAGAAGGCCCACCTGTGACGTGCCTTCCAGGTGCTGTTCACTCAGCATGCGTGCATCGCCTTGATGCGCGTTCTGGTGCATACACATGATGCGCTGGTTGCCGGGACCGGTACTCGGAATTGGGGCCAAGGAGTGGTGCTGGCGTGACAACGAGGCCGTGATCTTCTTTCAGCCCATCCGAAAAACAGCAGAGCGGGCTCCTATGCCCGCAGTTCAAGGGGTCTATCTTGCTTATTGTGCTAAACACCATCTTAGCCGAAAAGGCAGACCTTGTCAAGGAATGCGCAAGAGCGAGGTTGCATCCACTGGCGCTGCCCGTGCTGGGGGCAGGGCAACAGCGTTTTCGAGCCGCACACCTGGCCCGACACCAGCCTGGGCCTGCCCGAGCCGGGCCAGTCATGCGCGCAGGTGCTGACGAGCGGCTGCATCGTCACCCAGCAGTACGAACGCGAGCCCTACGTCTATCACGTCGCCGGCGCGGGCCTACGCATCGACCGCGCCCGCAGCGGCCCCCTGCCCTCCGGCCCCATCGCCGCGCCCTGAAGGGTCTATCCCAATGTCGCCGGTGGCCCCGTTCGTAGTGCCGGAGAGCGGGTGGCGGGGAGACACCTGACAGGTCTCCGGAGACCTGTCAGGTGTCTCCCCGCCCCGCAGCCAATTGTGACAGCTCTTGGCACATGCAGTATAATCAGCACCTGGCTGCCGCGCCGGCTCCACTGGCGCACCGCCTCACCTACACGTCAGAAGAGGAACGCCCACGTGCTGACTCGCCCGCTGCTTGCCGCGCGCCTGCGCGCCGCCGGCCTCGCCGGCGCTGCCTTCCTGGCGCTGGCGGCCTCCGCCTGCGGGCCGTCCCGGCCAACAGCCGCGCCCACGGCCCGAGCCATCGCCGCGACGCAGACGCCTGCGCCGACAGCGACGCCATCCGCCACGGCCACGCCGACCGCCACGCGGACGGCGACCGCCACACGTACCCCCACGGCAACGGCCACGCCGACGCCGCCAGCCGAGCGCGAGCTGCTTTTGCCCATGAGCCACGAATACCAGGGCTGGAACAACTGCGGCGTCGTCTCGGCCGGGATGGTGCTCAGCTACTATGGCATCGAGCGCGGCCAGTACGAAATCGCCGCTGCCGTACGGCCCTACAAAGACGACAAACACGTCGGCAGCGACGAGTTGCTCGACTATTTCCGGAGCCAGGGCCTCGAGGGCCGGCTGCTGGTCAACGGCAGCGTGGCGCGCCTGCACGAGCTCGTCGCGGCGGGCGTGCCGGTGATTGTGCGCACCATCCTCGAGCCCGGAGACGACATCGGCCACTATGTGGTCATCCGCGGCTACGACAGCGCCGCGCACACCCTGATCGCCAACGACTCGTACTTTGGCCCAGAGCATGTGATCCCCGAGGCGCATTTCGCCAAGATCTGGGCGCCCTTCAACCATTCCTACATCCCCGTCTACCGGCCCGCGCAGGCGGGTGAGGTCCGCCACATCCTGGGTGAGGACGACGACGAGAAGGCGATGTACCGCCGGGCCGGCCAGGCCGCGCAGTCGTGGACGCGCGAAGCGCCCGACGACCCCTACGCCTGGCTCAACCTCGGCGACAATCTGCTGGCCCTCGGCGAGCCGGTCGCGGCGCTCGAGGCCTACGACAAGGCCGTGGCGATCGGCCTGCCGCCGCGCACGTTCTGGTATCGCTTTGGGCCGTTCGAGGCGCGCCTCGCCGCCAGACACTACCGAGAACTCTTGACAACCAGCCAAGTGGTGCTCGACAAGATGCCGTGCATCGAGGAGTTGCGCCTGCTGCGCGGCCAGGCCCATGAAGCCTTAGGCGAGGAAGAGCAGGCCATCGAAGAGTACCTTTTGGCCTTCGAGTACCACACCAATTGGGCGCCCGCCGTCGCCGCGCTCACGCGCCTCGGCGCGGCGCTGCCGGCCACGCCCACGCCCACCCCGTTGGGCACGCCCAACGTCCCGCCGACACGCACGCCCACGCCCAGCCCGACCGGCGCCACACCCGCCGAGGACACGGCCACCCCCAGCGCGACCAGCGCCGCACCCGCCGAGGGCACGGCCACGCCGACCGCGCCGTAGGCCCTCCGGCTGTCATTGCGAGTACCCGGGCGCACTGATCTGAAAATAGGGCGGGGCGCCGTAGCCTAGCCCCTTGTGGGCGTTCTCATCGCTTGTGGTGCCACTGGGGGCATGTCGTCTGCTCAGAAACTTGGGCACTGTCATTGCGAGCCGCAGCGAAGCAATCGCCAATGCCCGACGTGGAGTTGCATCGCTTCGCTCGCAACCTGGGGATTGCTTCGTCGGCTGCGGGCGCCTCCTCGCAATGACAGGCCAAGGTTCTGTGCTGGGCACAGGGTTCGGCGAACTCGGGTACTCGCAATGACAGTCTGCAGACGAAACGATTGATAAACGCTCATCGTGCTATCCTCGCACATGGGCCACAAACCTTGGCCTCGCCGCGCACGGCCGCGCTGGCGCCCCTGCAGGGAAAGGAGCAGGTGATGAGATTCCTCGAACGCCACCCACTCATCCGGGTATGCCTGGTCACCGCTGTGGCGCTCGCCGCGGCGCTGCTGCTCTCGGCGTGCCTGGCACGCTCGGCGCCCCCGCCGCAGGCCGAGCCGGCAACTGCGCAGAGCGAGGCAGAACCGGGCGAGCTGGCAGAGGCCCCCGAGCCCGCCGGCGAGGATGAGCCGGCAGAGGAGCCACGGCCGACGCCGCAGCCCGGCGCCATCGACCTCGCCGTGTCGGTCTGGCACGACGAGGAGCTCGTGGCGGGCGGCAGCGCCAACTACTCCGTCTACTATGCAAACTATGATGCCGAGCTTGATGCCACGGGGGTGCTGCTTGCCGTCGCCTTGCCCGAAGGGGCCACCCTGGCGGCCTCCACGAGGGATGGCGAAACGTTGCCGCCCAGCAAGGCGGCAGGCCAGCGCCTGGAGTACGCCCTGGGCACCGTGGCCGCAGGCGAGGGGGCCGAGATCGTGCTGCAGGTGCAGATGCCGGCCGAGCTGCGGCCCGGTAGCACCGTGGCGCTCACGGCACGCATCGCCGGCTCGGCGCCTGACCCCGACGAGGAGACCAACTATGCCGAGGACGTTGCCGAAATCCCGGCGCCCAACGTGTGGGTCGGCGTGGGCCTCGCCGAGGACTGCGGGCCCTTTGTGCCCGGCCGCGCCGTCAGCTACCGCGTCTCCTACGGCAACGCAGCGCCGGTCGAGGCCAAATCGGTGCAGCTCACCGGCACGCTGGCCTCGGGCATGAGCTTCCGCAGCGCCCACCTGGTGACCTGGGAAGAAGAGGAGGAGCAGGAGCGGCGCCAGGCCATCACCCCCCAGGTGCAGGGCAGCGACCTGTCGTTCGACCTCGGCACCCTGGAGCCCGGCGCCTACGGCGAAATCGCACTGGAGCTCGACTTGGGCCAGGGGCTCTACCCCGACCAGCCGCTGACCTGCACGCTGCGCATCAGCACCACATCGATCGAGCTGGACGAGGAGGACAACTGGGCCGAGGATGTCGAGTACGCCCAAGTCGAGGGACCCGATGTGTGGATCGCGCTGGAATCGCAGAGCGACGGCGAACTCGGCGGCTACCAGTCTTACTATCTCTACTGTGGCAACGGCGGCACCCAAGACGCCGAGGGCATCTCCGTCTCGCTCACCATCCCCGCGCTGCTCGATGACGTCACCTTTGCCGTCGAGCCGAACACCTTTGCGAACGGCATCGCCACCTGGCAGATCGGCAGGCTGGAGGCCTATTCGGGCGGGTCCATCGACGTCGAAGGCACCATCGCCCGCACGGGCCAGGCCACAGCCAAGGCCACGGTCAGCACCACCAGCAAGGACGTCAACACGCGGAACAACGTTGCCGAGGTCTCAGACGAGATTGTCACCATCCATATGCCCGCCATCGTTGGGCCCAGTGAGGCCCGCGTGGGCGTACAGCCGGTGTTCTTTGGCCTGGGCAAGCCCGAAGCGACCGTCAAGCTCTACCTGGCGGGCGACAGTGCCCAGCCAGCGCGTCTGCTGGGCAACACACTCGTCGACGAGGATGGCCGCTGGGAGATCACCCCCACCGCCAAGCTGCCGCAGCCCGGCTGGTACTGGTTCACCGCCACGCAGGAGCTGAACGGCCTGGTCAGCCCAGTGACCGGCGTGGGCAACTACTACAGCGACGACATTACTATCGACACCAACAGCCTGACGGTCAACGGCGAGCGGGTGGGCGGCATCGATCAGACCATCGAATGGATCGGCAACAGCGAGCTGACTCTTGGCGCGCGCATCATCGCCTGCGAGAACCCGCTGACGCCCACGCTGCAGGTGCGCTACTACAACGCGCAGGGGCTGATGGTCAACCACAAAAAGATCCAGCCCAAGCGCACCGGCCCCGATGGTTACGTCGAGTTCGACTTTACGGTGCCGAGTGAAGACGAGGGCGTCCAATGGCAGCTCGAGCTGGGCTGCTACTGTCGTGAAGAGGTGCAGACGGGCGTCATCGGCCGTTCGCCGGGCCTGGCAGCGCCGCTGCAGAAGGGCTGGACAGACATCTACAAACCCGGATGCTGGTTCGGCGGCTGCGGCAACTCGGACCCGGAACCGCCCCCGAAACCGCCGGCTTGCCCGGGGTGCACGCCCATCGAGCGCCCCAAGAGCCGGCCTAAGCCAACCGACCCCGACGGCCTGGTGTACGATGAGGCCAAGGTCAAGGCCGGCGCCCAGATGGCGCAGGCGATCATTACCAACGCCTGGGTCACCTGCGCGCGCCAGACGGCGGAGGGCACGTTCGAGCCGTGGAACGCGCTGGAGTATGACCAGGTGAACCCCCAGTTCACCGATGTCAAGTATCCCGACAGGGTGCTGCGGCCGGGTTACTTCTCGTTCCTGGTGCCGCCCGGCAGTTACCGTATCCGGGTCACAGCGCCGGGCTACCTGCCCTATGAGTCGAGGACGCTGCAGGTGCTGAGCACGCCGATCACCATCCACATCCCGCTGCGGCGCGCCCTCGGCAACCTGCGCAGCGCGCTCGGCCTGCCCGATCGCTGACCTCGCTGAACGTGTTCGGACTGTCATAACGAGTACCCCAGGGCTCCGATGCCTTGGGGTACTGCCTTGAAAACGGGGCCGATTCACCGCAGAGAACGCAGAGGATTCCTTATCCTCTGTGCCCTCTGTGCCCTCTGTGGTGAAGGACCCCGTCTTCATCGCTTGTGGTGCCCCAGGGGGCATGGTGTCTGCGCAGAGACTTGGGCACTGTCATTGCGAGCCGCTGAGCCACTCTCTGTGGACGCGGATAATATCGTCCTCCATCTCCACCAGCCAACTCGGACGGCGCCCAGCGACAAAAGCCCGCAGCTCGGGGATCGTGGGGTAGCCGCCTTGCCCCACGAACTCGTGCGCATCGTCGATGAGCACCACATGGTCGTGCTCAGTGTGGCCGAGGATGTGCTGCAGCTCGAGCATCACCGGGCTCGCCAGCCTGCCATGCGCCGTGAGCACGCCAGAGTGGTGGGCGTCGAGCCAAAAGAGCGCGGGCTCGTGGAGCTGGGCAAGGATACCGGGCAGCACCTGGGCGCTGTCGCCGTTGAGGATGGTGACGCGGCCGGCCTCGGCGAGCTTTTGCCGCGCCCGCTCGTAGAGGTCGTGGTCCAGCTCGACGGAGATGATCCGGTCAAAGGTACTGCGGGTGGCGCGTATCATGGCGCCCAGGTAGGTGCCGGTCTCGACCAGGGCGCGCGTGCCGAAGCGATGGGCATAGGCCACGACCGTCCGCTGCTTCACCAGGTGCGGCGGCGGCAGCGCGCGGCCGCTTCGCTCCCAGTGGCGCAGCGCCAGCGCCTGCCGCGGCCCTTCGACCCGTTCGTTGATCGCCTGCGCCACGTCCGACAGGAAGACGACCTTGGCGAACTGCCTGAGGAGCGCAGTCAGCGACCGGGGTCTCTCGGCCCTGGTGCCCGCTTCCGTCTCGCCCACCGACCTCGCCTCCTCGCGTAGAGATGACCATCCATGCCGCAGACGCGTCCTCATCCGTGCGACTGGCGCAAGCAAAGGCCGTGCCAGGCTTCTGAGCAGACAACATGCCCTGTGGGGCAAGGCTTACCGGCGCTACTGGCCGGATAGGGGCGCCTCCCACGCGAGGAGGTAGCGGCGCAGCTTGTCGAGCGGGTCGCCGTAGGCCATAAAGATGCGCGAGAGCCCCATCAGGCGCGAGCGGCTCTGGTACACGCTCGGCCCGATGGCGAGCGCGGCCTGGTAGCCGCACTCGGCCAACTGCGCAATCGTCGCCGCGCTGTAGACGCCGTAGGGGTAGGCAAAGAACTGCGGCTCGCTCCCGGTCTCGGCGGCGATCATCTGCCGCGAGCCGGCCAGCTCCTGCGCCGCGGTGCCCGGCGAGAGGCTGTTGCAGTAGGGGTGGCTGTAGCTGTGCGAACCCAGGGTAAAGCCCTGGCCGGCGAGGGCACGCAGCTCCTCCCAGCCGGTGTAGTGGCGTGAACCCGAGCCGACAAAGCCCGCAATGACGAACAGAGTGGCTGTGAGGCCTCGCTCGCGCAGGATGGGCGCGACGACCCGGTACACGTTGGTGCCCGTGTCATCAAAGGTGAGGACGAGCGGGCGCGGCGGCAGCGGCGCGCCGTGCGCCAGATACTCGACCGCGCTGCCCAGCGGCACGACATGGCCGCCAAGCTCACCGATGAGGTCGAGCTGCGCCGCGAACTCTTCAGGGCTCACGCTGCAGTCTTTGCCGTAGCGCCCGGGGTCGCCCTGTATGCGCTGCACATAGTGGTACATCAGGATGGGGATGGGCGCGCCAGAGCCGCCCCGGGTAAAGGTGAGCGACAACGCCCCGGCCAGGCGGCCGCCGCGCCGGCTGCGCGCCGCCTGCAGCGTGAGCTGGTACACAATCCCCGGCTGCCAGTGACCGCCACGCAGCTCGAGGCGATCGGGCGCGGGCCACGCGGCCCGCAGCGGCTGCTCGGGCGACAAACTAAAGCGCACGCTGCCCGGCGTCGTGTCCATCGGCTGGTCGAAGACGATGCAGAGCGGCACATCGGCCGCGATATCGCGTTCGCGGTCGATGGGATAGGTCCGCAGGACTCGCGCCAGCGGCGGCACCGGTGTGGCGGTGGGTGTGGCCGGCAACGGCGTGGCGGTGGGCGTCGCGGGCAGCGGCGATGGCTCCACGGTCGCCCCCCCGCCACCCGACCCCAGCGCCACGGGCCAGATCAACAGCTGAAAGGCGACCAGTGTGGCCGCCACAACCAAACCGCAGAGCAACCCCAAAGAATGAAATTGCCCCTGCTGTCGCATATCGCCTCACGGCGCCCCGCACCGGCTGGCCGCCCCACACATCACCGGCACACTCGCGGCACGGAGCTTCTCGGAGCCTGTGGGGCAGGCGTCCTCGCCTGCCCGCCCCAGGCCGGGCGAATAGTAGCACACGGCAGTGGGGCCGTCAAGCAGAAGAAGAAGAAGGGAGCCTCAATACTCGCCGCCGGCCTCGGCCAGCGCGCCGCGCAGGTAACGCAGGCTCTCGGCGGTTGCGGTTTCGAGATCCGCGGGAGGAAAGGCCTCGATGGCCATAGAGCCGGCGAAGCCGATGCCCGCCAGCGTGGCCATGACGTCGCGGAAGGCGATGTGGCCCCGGCCCGGCAACTGCCGGTTCGAGTCGGAGAGGTGCACATGCGCCAGGTACGGCGCAGCGGCGCGCAGGCTGCCCAGCGGATCAGGCTCCATGATATTCATGTGAAAGGTGTCGGCCATCAGCCGCACGGCAGGGGAGCCAAAGCGCTGGCAGATCTCCACGGCCCTGCCGATGCTGGTTACGAGCATGGCCTCGTAAAAGTTCAGCGGCTCGATCCACAGACCCACGCCCAGGCGCTCCGCCTCGGGCGCGAGGCCGTCGAGGACGCGGTAGAGCAGCGCCAACTCTAGCTCTGCTGAAGTGTAGAGCGGCGAGAGGTCGGGCAGGCGATGCGGCCGGCGGATGGGCACCATGATGATACCCCGCGCCTGCAGCTCGGCGGCCATGTGCAGCAGCTCACGCCAGGTAGCCAGACGCGCCTCGCGCACCTCGCGCTCCTGCACCACCGGGTCCTGCTGCGGGCTGGTGCAGATGCTGCTCACCGCAAGCGGCAGCCGGCCGATCTCGCGCAGCAGCAGCCGCCCGCCGTTCAGCAGCTCCCCGCTGCGCAACTCGACGGCATCAAAGCCCATGATCGCCGCCGTGCGCATCTTCTCCACCAGGTCCGCACCCGAGAGCAGGCTATCCTGCACCGCAAGCAACACCGGCGTCTCCTCCGTCACGCACATCTCCGGGGATTGCACCCATTGTAGGGAGGCAGGAGGGCCAAGTCAACCCAGCCCACCCCGGGGTGCCGAACTTGTTCGGGATGTGAGGAACGCCTGCCCGGAGTCCCGAACTCGTTCGGGATGTGAGGAACGCCCCAACAAGTTGGGGAGTCCGGGAGCGGCGCCGTCCGGAGTCCCGAACTTGTTCGGGACGTGAGGAACGCCTGCTCCGAGTCCCGAACTTGTTCGGGACGTGAGGAACGCCCGCCCGGAGTCCCGAACTTGTTCGGGATGTGAGGAACGCCCCAACAAGTTGGGGAGTCCGGGAGCGGCGCCGTCCGGAGTCCCGAACTTGTTCGGGATGTGAGGAACGCCCCAACAAGTTGGGGAGTCCGGGAGCGGCGCCGTCCGGAGTCCCGAACTTGTTCGGGACGTGAGGAACGCCCCAACAAGTTGGGGAGTCCGGGAGCGGCGCCGTCCGGAGTCCCGAACTTGTTCGGGACGTCAGGAACGCCTGCCCCGAGTCCCGAACTTGTTCGGGACGTGAGGAACGCCCCAACAAGTTGGGGAGTCCGGGCCTTTTGCTGTTGCGTGTCGCTGTTCTCTATGCTAGAATGCAGCCGGCGTCGGCCGTGTGGGGCCGCGTATGCTTCTGCTGCAAGGATGGGGTAGGCCATGGAGAACTTGATCCTACTCGTCGCCATCGTCGCCGTGGTCGCCATGGCCTCGCTAGGCGAGAAGCGCCCGGGGTGGCGCATCGCGGCCTACGTGTCAATGGCCCTGGTGGGGCTGGGCGCACTTCTCTTGGGGGTAGTCTACCTGGTGCTGGCCGCGGCGCAGCAGGCCGCGCCCGCCTCGCTCGCGCCCGACCTGGCGGCGAACCTGGCGAACATGCGCCCGCTGCGCCTGGGCCTGGGGCTGCTGGTGGGCGGCGTTGCCTCATGGCTCGCCCTTGCGCCGCCGGTGCGCCGCGCCCTGGCGCGCATCATCCCGGTGCGGCCCGATTCGACAGTGAATGCCGTCGCCCTGGCGCTGTTGGCGCTGCTGTGGGCGCAGAGCATCGGCCTGAGCGGCATGGGGCCCGAGGGGTTCCTCGCGCTGTCGGGCTCGCTCGGCCTGGGCCAGGTGCTGCTCAGCGAGCTGCCGCTGGCGGCGTTGGCCCTGGCGGGCGCCGGCCTGCTGACCCGGCGCAGCGCCGCCGAAACGTGGCAGCGCCTGGGCCTGGGCGGCCTCAGTTGGCGGGATGTGGGCCTGAGCCTGGCAGGGGTGGCAGGGCTGCTCGCCTTCGAGGTCGCGCTCAACGCCGTCGGCAGCCGGGTGGCGCCGCAGGCCTTCAACGAGCTCGACCGGGCCACCCTCGAGCTCTACCGCGGCATCGACACGCCGCTGGCGGCCGCGCTGGTCGCCCTCGCCTCCGGCACGGCAGAGGAGCTCCTCTTCCGCGGCGCCCTGCAGCCCCGCCTGGGCCTGGTGCTGACAGCGCTGACCTTCGGCGTGCTGCACCTGCAGTACGGCGTGACCTGGGCGCTCCTCAGCATCGGCGTCATCGGCCTGGTCCTCGGCCTCTACCGCCAGCGCCTCAACACCACCGCATGCATCCTGGTGCACGCAACTTATAACCTGATCCTGTTCCTGCTGCCACGGTGAGAGGGCGGGGCGCGAAGGGGCGCGAAAGAGGCACGAAAAAGGGCGCGAAATGGGGCAAGTGGTTTTCGCGCCCATTTCGCGCCCTTTCGCGTTCTTTCGCGCCCTGCCCTCTCAGTTCCCCGAATTCGCCCTCTTCGGCGCCGGCACGCTGATGGTGAGGACCGGGCCGCGGGCTGAGCTGATCGTCACGCTGCCTGCCTGGCCGGCGGGCAGCGTGAGCACGGCCCTGGCCTCGCCGTTGCTGTCGGTTGTGGCCGTCCACGTGGTGCTCGAATTGGCGAAGGTGCCCCTGGTCGTGCTGAAGGTGAGGGAACGGCCGCTCAGACGGTAGAGCAGGCTCGCGAGGGTGGCCGTGACCGTCGTCTGGCCGCTGCCGTCGCTGCCGGTCGAGGCTTGCAGACGGACCCAGGGGCTCGCGGTCACGCTGCCCACGCTTTCGATGCGGTCGCCAGAGCCGGCCGGCTGCGGGCCGTCGTTGGTGCCCCACCAGTTGTCGCCGGCGATGATCGGCGCCTCCGATTCGTTGCGCAACCCCGCGCTCAGGTTGCCGCTGATGGCATTGCCTGCCAGCCGCACCTGCTGGCTGCGCACCGACGAGGCCAGTTGCACGCCCACGACATTGTCGCTGAGATCGTTGCCGCGCACTGTGGCCTGCAAGCCGTTGCCACCGTCATCGTCGAGCCGCAGCCCCCAGTAGGAGCCGCGGATGGTGTTGTCGAGGATGCTCACCTGAGTGGTGGTGATGGCCGAGCCAAAGCTGATGGCCCAGGCAGCCGTGTTCTGGAAGGAATTGCGCTCGATGCGCGCCGTGCCGCCCGTGTAGGCGTTGGTGCCCCAGTAGAAGCCGAGGATGGCGTTGTTGCTCAGTACCAGGTCGCCAAAGCCATAGAGCGCGATGGCCGTCGTGGGCGTCAGCACATCGGTCGCCCCGACGAGCGAATTGCCGTCGATCAGGGTCCCCTGGTTGTCGAGGATGTAGATGGCCCGCCCATTCGGCGAGTTGACCAGCACCGTGTTGCCCTTGATCTGCGAGACTGCGCCCTGCGAAGAGTAGATGCCGATGCCCTCAGGCGCCAGGCCCGAGACGCTGTTGCCGCTGATCGCGGCCTGAGCGTTGTAGACATAGATGGCGCGCGTGCAGCCCGAGACGGCGTTGCCACTGATCTCGATGCCGCTCGCGGCCAACGTGCCATAGTTCCAGGCAGCGTCAATGTTCATGGCGATGCCGAAAAGCCCGCCGCGCACGATGGTGCCGCGCACCGTGATATTGCGCATCGGCTGGCGCTGGAAATCGGGACCCACGGCGAGGATGGCCGCCTGCTTGCCGCCGGTGACCTCGAGGCCCTCGATGCTGACGTCGTTGGCGGCCACCAGCACTGTCACCTCGGCGAGGCGCGGCGCGAGCTGCACGCCCGGCCCTTCGGCCACCAGGCGCACCGGCTTGGCGATCGACACGTCCTCACGGTAGGTGCCAGGGTAGACGTGCACGGTGCCGCCGGCGGCCACGGCGCGCAGCGCGGCCGAGATGGTGGCAAAAGCGTCGCTATTCCACACGTGCCCATCGTTGCCGCACGCGCTGCAATACCCATCGTCAACCCACACCTGCACCGGGGTTGCGGCGTAGGCGGGGAGGGCTGGCCACAAGAAGAGGGTGACCAGGAGAACGCCTACGGCCAATCGCCATGCTTTCACGGCTGCTCTCCTTCGGGGGCATGCGCACCGGTGCTTGGAGCCTATCCGAAAAGTCGCGTAGCCTGGGGCCTTGTGCCCCTTTCGCCGCGCTACGACGCCGAATTACGCCATGAGCAACGCCCACAAGGGGCTATGCGACGGGTTTTCGGATAGGTTCTTGGTCGCTACAACGTTACCTTGTAGGTCAGCCTCCATTATACTACACTTTGTCAGATTCAGCCAAGACTCTGGATTATCATTGCGAGTACCCCAGGCTTCGCCGAACCCTGGGGCACTCGCAATGACAATCGGGGCACTCAGCCAAGGACGTAGATGGGGCTGCTCCAGGCGCGCGCCCCGTCGGTCTGGTGCACGGCCACGTAGTAGGGCGTGGCGCCCGGCCGCAGGGTCTGCTCGGCCCAGCGCAGCTCGAGCTCGCGCGTGCCTGTGCCGCGGGGCCGCGGGCCGATGCGCACCACAAGCCCCTCGCCCCCCAGCGCTCGCTCAAAGGGCAGCTCACTCAGCGGCACCGTGAGGTTCACCAACGGCAGCGCCAACTCGAGCCGGGCGTCGGGCGCGGCCTCCAGCTCGAGCTCGACGCCGTTCTCGTTGCCGGCTGTGACCGAGCGCCAGCTCACGGCGCTCTCGTCGCTCAGGACGATGCCGCGCGCCGGGGAGTCGCCGCCATAGGCGCAGGCGCGCTTGATGCGCGCCCCCTGACAGCGCAGCGTGCCATCCCACGGCACGTGGCGTGGCCAGTCTCTGGCCATGGCGCCGCCCCAGGCCACGCGCACCCAGCCAGGCCGGCCCGGGTCCTGCTCGGGGCAGCGGTAGGCGACCTCGGCGCCGCGCCGGATCTCCAACGCTTCGATCTCGGCCGTCCCGGCCACGTGGAGGCGCAGCTCCGGCGGCGCCGCCGCCTGGTAGACCTCGCCCATGGTGTGTCCATCGGCCTGCACGTCGAGCAGAATGCGCGGGCCGCTGGTCGCATAGCAGTGGCGTGCGCGCAGCGCCTCCCAGATGGCCTGGCGTGTGCGCTCCGGCGCCAAGACGCAAGTCAACCCGCCCCGCGCCACCCGGTCGCCCGCGCCCGGCCACGAGGCCCCAGGCCGGCCCTGCAACTCGCCGCTCGACGCCGTCAGCCCCACGCGACGGCCGCGGCGCAGCGCCTCCTCGACCAGCCAGGGGAACTCGCCCCAGCCGGAACAGACCTCGACGAGCGGCTCCAGGCCCTCATCATAGCAGTCGAGGTTGGCCGCAGGGCTCGCCGCGCCCACGATCAGGAGCGCGTCGTGGCGGCGCAGCGCCTCATAGAGGTTCGCCAACGGAAAGCGGCAGTTGTCGCCAGACTCGGGGCTGGCGCTGTAGAACTCGCCGGCGTCGCCGGCAAAGAGCACGTGGCGCGTGCCGCCGCCGCAGGTATTGCCCGCCCAGTGATAGCCCAGGAAGGCAGCAAAACGACCCGGCTCATCGTTTGCGCTCACCGCCTCCTGCAACTGCGACCAGAAGGAGGGACTGACGTGGCAGGCGCCGGCCTGGAGGGCGCAGAAATCGAGCGCCGCCGCGTCGCGGGCAAAGGAGAAATACTCGGCTGCCGTGCCGGTGCCGCCGGTCTCCTCGCTCTCGCCGGCCAGGTCGCCCCACAGCAACGCGGGAGCCTGCTCGCCCGCCGGCATCACCCGCAGCGGGTTGCTCTCGCCCTCCAGCCCCAGCACAGCCTCGCGGCCGCGCACGCGGTAGAGGCCGGGCGCGTTCAGGCGCAGGCCGCCAATGCGCCGCACGCCGCCGTCGCCGCGCGCCAACTCCACCGCGGCGAGGCCATCCAACCCCTGCAGCGCCACGCGGCCGGTGTAGCCCCGGGCCACGTTGCCCCAGCGGTCCTCGAGGCGCAGGGTGAGAGCAAAGGGCTCGCCCACGGCCACCTGTGAAGGCGCGACGACGGCCAGCCGCTCGGGCGGGCCGGCGACGATCTCGACCGTGGGCGAGGGGATGGCGACGTGCTGCCCGCGGCCCATGGCATCGACCACCACGCGGAACTCGTGGTTGCGCTCGACAAAGGTCTGCGCACGCACGCCCGGCGAGCCGCCCTCGGGGTCGCCCAGGTCGATGGTCACCTCGTCGCCCTCGGCGAGCCCCCACTGCGCCACGTCAACGACAAGCGCCCGCGGCCAGGGCTGCGCATGGCCGCGGGGGTCATAGCGCCAGGCGAGGCGCGCCCGGCCCGTGGTGGCGACCGTGCAAAAGCTCTCCTCGTAGGGGTCCCGGCCCTGCAGCGGCGGCCAATCGCTCGCCGCACGCCAGAGCAGCTTGAGCGAGCCGCCCGCGGCCACGCCGTGGCGGCCCACGTGGTAGATGACCCGCCAGCGCCCCAGGCTGCCGGCGACGATGGGGTCCGCGGGCGAAAGCTCGGCCCAGCCATACCAGAGACGCACCTGGTCGGGAGCAAGCATGCGCTGCACCTCACAGGGGGGCTGTCAGCGGATTAGGGGAACGGATCGAACGGATTACCATCGCTGTGGCGACAAGCAATCCGTTCAATCCGTTCCTCCACCTTCCCAGCTCGGCGCGGAGCAACCTTAAAGTCGCCGCGGCGACGACAATCCGTTCAATCCGTTCCCCTAATACTACAACCGTACTTGGCGCTGCCACCGCTGGCCATCCGGGTAGTTGCCGGCTGACACGCTCCGCAGCCTCCCGGCCCTGGCCCGGAAAAAGACCCCCAAAAGGGCTCCGTTCCGGCTCTGCGCGAAGCGTTGTGCCCGGATCGTGAGCCTTCCCAGACAAGTACGGTTGTAGTACTAATCCGTTGACAGTTGCCCCGAAAGTCTGCCGATTGTAGCGAGGAGGGAAGGGGACGTCAAGGAAGAAACGATGCGTGATGCGTAATGCGTAAGGTTCGCCTGTGAGCGACTCGCGTCATAGACACACCTTACGCATCACGCATCACGCCTCGCCTCGCCTCAGTGGAGGATCTTGCTGAGGAACAGCTTGGTGCGCTCATGCTTGGGGTTGGTGAAGAGCTCCTCGGGCGTGGTCTCTTCGACGATCGCGCCTTCGTCCATAAAGACGATGCGCCTGGCAGCGGCGCGCACAAAGCCCATCTCGTGCGAGACGACGACCATGGTCATGCCCTCGCGCGCCAGGTCGAGCATGACGTCGAGCACCTCGGTGATCATCTCAGGGTCGAGGGCCGAGGTGGGCTCGTCGAAGAGCATGATCTTGGGCTGCATGGCCAGCGCGCGGGCGATGGCCACACGCTGCTGCTGACCGCCCGAGAGCTGGCCGGGGAAGCTGTCGGCCTTTTCGGGAATGCCGACCTTGGCGAGCAATTCGTGGGCCAGTTGTTCGGCCTGCTTGGCGTCGCGCTTCCTGACGATGCGCTGCGCCAGGCAGATGTTCTCCAGCGCCGACAAGTGCGGAAAGAGGTTGAACTGCTGGAAGACCATGCCCACCTCTTCGCGCACCTTGTTGATGTTCTTGGACTCGGTGAGCGGAATGCCGTCGACGACGATGGTGCCCTCGTCAGGCGTCTCCAGGTGGTTGATGCAGCGCAAGAGCGTCGACTTGCCCGAGCCGCTGGGCCCGATGATGACGACCACCTCGCCGCGCCGCACGTCGAGGTCCACGCCGCGCACGGCGTGCACGCGGCCGAACCACTTGTGCACGCCGCGTATCTGGATGATCGGCTCAGCGGACATACGAAGTCTTCCTTTCGATGTACGAGACGATGCGCGCCGAGAACACCGTCATCAGCAGGTAGAACAGGGCCACCAGCGTCAACACCTCGAGCGGGATGAACTCGCGGCCCATGAACTCGCGACCGCGCCGCGTCATGTCGGTCACGGCCACGGTCGATACCAAGGACGAGTCCTTCAACAGCGACACGAACTCGTTGCCCAGCGGCGGCAGGATCACCCGGATGGCCTGGGGCAGCACGACGTAACGCATGGCCTGCATCTGGCTCATGCCCAGCGAACGCGCCGCCTCCATCTGGCCGCGCGGGATCGACTGGATGCCCGCCCGGTAGATCTCGCCGACGTAGGCGCCGTAGCAGACTGTCAGGCCGGCGATGGCGCCCAACTCGGCGTTCATCCTGAACGAGGCTAACCCGGCGGCAAGGCCGCCCAGCGTGAGGCCGTGGGCCAGCAGGCCGTTGCCCAGGTCCTGCAACAGCTTGGGCGAGGCAAAGTAGATGATGTACAACTGCACCAAGAGCGGGATGCCGCGGATCACTTCGACATAGACCGACGCGATGCCGCGGATCAGGCCGCTCTTGGCGACACGTCCCAGGCCGGCGATCAGGCCAACGACGAGGATGCACACGTACGAGACGAGGGTGACCGTGACCGTGATCTTGATGCCGTCGCCGAGGAACTTGATGATCCGCCAGTAGGGGTCTGGCTGGCTGACGGCCAGCACGACGATGATGACGGCCACAGCGGCGAACAAACCCCACCAGCGATCAAAGCCAGTCAAGCGTCCGTTCGTGGCCGGCCGGGGGATTGCTTCTGGTTTCTCCACATCGGGCATGGGTCTGGGTCCTTTCATTGTATTCCTGAGGAGCCTCGCAGATGGCGGAACCAGGCACCCTACGACGCCCACAAGGGGCTAGGCTACGACGCTCACGAGCCGCCTGTGGCGGCCGAGGGGGGCCAGGCTGCGACGCCCACGAAGCCGCCTGCGGCGGCCAATGGGGGCTAGGCTACGGGTGCTCACCACAGAGAACACAGAGGGCACAGAGGATAAGAAGGGGTCTCTGCGTTCTCTGTGCCCTCTGTGGTGAATGAGCGCCTCATTTAAGTCAAGACAGAGGGCGCAGAGGACAAGGGAGAGTGTCTGTGTCCTCTGCGCCCTCTGTCTTGACTTGGTCAAGCGTGCTCTACTGCGGCGCCTGCGCCTACTCGGCCGTCTTGACCCACGTGTCGCTGAGCTGTTCGATAAGTCCCTGATCCTTGACGGCCTTGAGGCCGGCATTGATCCTGGCCAGGATGGCCTCGCCGCCCTTCCTCACTGCGATGCCATAGTACTCCTCGGTGAAGGGCTCGCCCACCGACTTGATCTTGCTCGCGTTCTTGGCCACGTAGCCTCGGATGAGGGGGCTATCGGCCACCACGGCGTCGATCTGGCCGTTGATGAGGTCGAGGATGGCCTGGCCGACGTCGTCGTAGGGCTTGCGCTTGGCGCCGTCGATCTTGCCGATCTCGATGTCGCCTGTAGTATCGAGTTGCGCTCCGGCCACCTTGCCCTTGAGGTCCGCAGGACCCTTGATGTCGTTATTGTCGATGCGCACGGCGATGAGCTGGCCGGCATCATAGTATGGATCGGAGAAGAGCATGTCCTTCTTGCGATCCTCGGTGATGGTGATGACCGAGATCGACGCGTCGTACTGGCCGGTGGCCATGCCTGCCAGCAGAGCGTCCCAGCCGATATTGACCCAGTTGATCTTGAGATTGGCTTCCTTGGCGATGGCGTTCATGAGGTCGATGTCAAAGCCTTCGAGGCCCTTCGTGGTCTCGTTGACCATCTCGAAAGGCGGCCAGGTGGCGTCGGTGACGACGCTGATGTCCAGCGGCGGCACCTCGGTGGGCCCCGCAGGCACCTGCGTCGGCGCCTGCGGCGGCGCAGGCTGGGTGCAGCCGGCCAGCGCCAGGCTGAGCACCATGACGACGGCGAGCGATAGGAACAGTGCGCGTTTCATAGGGCTTCTCCTCCGTTCCATGTTGCGTGTTGCGTGTTTCGTTCCCATGGTACATCCTACGGAAGGAAAGGCGCCATCGCCTGACCAGGCCCATTCGCAGAGCCGGCCACCAGGCTCCTGTGCCCAGTGCGACCGCCGTCCGGATCGCCATAGCCGGACGAGTGCGAGACGAAACACGCAACACGCAAAACGTGCCCCGTCCAGCACCGGCTCCTCAGCCGCCGAGATATGCTGCCCGCACCTGTGCGTTCTCGCGGAGCTCGGCCGCGCTGCCCTCGAGCACGATGCGCCCCGTCTCGAGGACGTAGCCGCGGCTGGCCACCGAGAGGGCCATGTGCGCGTTCTGCTCCACCAGCAGGATGCTCGTGCCCTGCTGGTTGATCTCCTGGATGATGCGAAAGATCTCTTCCACCAGGATCGGCGAGAGGCCCATAGAGGGCTCGTCGAGGAGGAGCAGCTCCGGCCTCGACATCAGCCCGCGGCCCATGGCCAGCATCTGCTGCTCGCCGCCCGAGAGCGTGCCGCCGGCCTGGTTCAGGCGTTCCTTCAGGCGTGGAAAGCTCGTGAACACCCGCTCCATGCTGGCCGCGATCTCTTTCGGGTCCGAGCGGGTAAAGGCGCCCATCTCCAGGTTCTCGCGCACGGTGAGCGGGGCAAAGATGCGCCGCCCTTCGGGCACCTGCGAGATGCCCAGGGGCACGATTTTGTGCACCGGCAGCCGCGTGATCTCTTGATCGCGGAAGCGCACCGTGCCCTCGCGCGGCCGCAGCAGGCCGCAGATGCTCTTCAGCGTCGTGCTCTTGCCCGCGCCGTTGGCCCCGATGAGGGTCACGATCTCCCCCTGCTCCACCGAGAAGGAGATACCCTGCAGGGCGTGGATGGCGCCATAGTAGACGTGGAGGTTTTCGACTTGCAGTAGCATCAGGATGCCATCCTTGCCGCGCCACGCCCGAGGTACGCCTCGACAACCTGCGGGTTGTTCTGGATCTCGTGAGGCTTGCCCCTGGCGATCACCTGGCCGAAATCCATCACCGTGATGTGTTCGCAGATGCCCATCACCACGCGCATCTGGTGTTCAATCAAGAGTATGGTGAGCTGGAATCGCTCGCGCACAAAATGGATGCGATCCATCAGTGCGCCCACTTCCGAGGGGTTCATGCCCGCGGCCGGCTCGTCGAGCAGGAGCAGCTTGGGCCGGGCGGCCAGGGCGCGGCAGATTTCCATGCGCCGCTGCTCACCGTAGGGCAGGTTCTTCGCCACCTCGTACTGCCGGCCCAGCAGGCCAAAGACCTGCAACAGCTCGCGCGCATGCCCCGTCATCTCGCGCTCGCGCGCCCAAAAGCGCCTGCTGCGCAGCACCGCGTCGAGGGTCGAGTAACCATCGTGGCAGTGGCAGGCGATGCGCACATTGTCGAGCACCGAGAGCGCCGGGAAGGGGCGAATGTTCTGGAAGGTGCGCGCGATGCCGCCCGCCGTGATGCGATAGGGGTGCATTCCCAAGAGCGAGCGGCCCTGAAAGAGGATATCGCCGCCAGAGACGGGGTACACGCCCGTGACCAGGTTAAAGACCGTCGTCTTGCCCGCCCCGTTGGGCCCGATCAGCCCAGCCAACTCCCCTTCCTGCAGAGTCAGGTCAAAATCGGAAACGGCGCGCAGGCCGCCGAACTGCTTTGAGAGCCCCTTGATCTCAAGAATGGGCGCCATCGGTCACCACCCCATCTGCAAGCGCCGGCTCGGGCGCCTCGACCTCCCGCGGCGTCAGGAAAGCAAACTCGCGCGTGCCAAAGATGCCCTGCGGGCGCAGGAGCATCATGATGATCAGCACCACCGGGTAGATCACATAGCGCCACTCGAGGAAGCGCGCCAGGTCGCCAGAGAGCAGCATGCGCAGACCTTCCAGGACGGCCACCCAGCCCGCGCCGGCCAGCACCGTGCCGCTGAGCGAGCCCAGGCCGCCGAGCACGACGATCAAGAGCGGATCGAACGACTTGAGAAAGTCAAAGCTCATGGGGTGCAGGAAGACGTAGGTGTGGGCGTAGAGCACCCCCGCCACGCCGGCATAGAAGCAGCCCAGCACAAAGGCGATGGTCTTGTAGCGCACCACGTCGATGCCCATCAGGTTGGCAGCCGTCTCATCCTCACGGATGGAGAAGCAGGCGCGGCCGACGCTCGAGAAGCGCAGGTTGCGGGCCACGATCACTGCCAAGAGCAGGATGGCAAAAGCCCACAGAAAGATCAGTGGCGGCGCATCGATCCCCGTCATGCCCCGCGCGCCGGCGGTGATGGGGATGATCTTGTCCGAGTTCTCCAGCGTCACGCGCACGATGATGCCCAGGCCGAGGGTGGCGATGCCCAGATAGTCGGAGCTGAGGCGCAGGATCGGCAAGCCGGCCAGGTAGCCAACCAGGGCGGCAAACACCCCGCCGACGATGAGGGCCAGCAGGAAGGCCCAGGGCGCCACTACTCCGTCTCCCGAGCCCACATAGTGGGTGAAGACGGCGCCTGCATAGGCGCCCAGGCCCATGAACGCAGCATGGCCCAGCGAGAACTGGCCGGTAAAGCCATAGATAATCGAGAGCCCCAGCGAGGAGACGATCATGATGCACATGTAGGTGAGGATCAGCGCCAGGTAGGCGTTCAGCAGCTCCAGTTGGATGGCGACCTGGATCAGGATTCCCACCACCAGTGCAATCACGAGCACAGCCCACTGAGGTAGCTTGACCTTCATGGTGCCTACACCTTTTCGACCGCTGCTTCGCCAAAGATGCCCGACGGCTTGACGAGCAGCACAACAATGAGGATCAGAAAGGCCACCCCATCGGCCATCGTCGAGTAAGTCGCCTTGGCTGCGACTTCGGCGACGCCCATGATCAGCGCCCCCACAAAGGCGCCCGGGATGCTGCCGATGCCGCCCATCACGGCCGCGGTAAAGGCCTTGAGCCCCGGCACGATGCCCATGAAGGTGTATAACTGTGGGTACGAAGTCGCGTAGAGCACCCCGGCCGCGCCGGCCAGCGCCGCGCCCAGGCCGAAGGTGAAGGAGATCGTCAGGTCCACGTCGATGCCCATCAGGCGGGCGGTATCGCGGTCAAAGGCCGTGGCGCGCATGGCCTTGCCCATCTTGGTGTAGCGCACCACATAGTTCAAGCCCAAGAGCAGCACGATCGCCACCCCGGCGATGAGCACCTGGATGGCGCTCACCTGCAGGCCGGCTATCGTCCAGCTCGTGGAGGGCAGCGGGGTGGGATAGCGCACAAAATCGGGACCAAAGAGAAAGCGCAGGCTGGTAAAGAACTCGATAGAGAGCGAGACGCCGATGGCCGTGATCAGCGCCGCGATGCGCGGCGCGTTGCGCAACGGCTTGTAGGCCAGGCGCTCGATGACCACGTTGAGCGCGGCGCAGACGACCATCGAGGCCACCACGGTGATCAGGAACAGGATCAGGCCATCGGCCCAGGGCGCGCCCGTCACGGTCAGGCTGCCGATCGCCCTGAGGACAAAGAGGCTGACGAAGGCACCGACCATGAAGACATCGCCGTGGGCAAAGTTGATCAGGCGCACGATGCCGTAGACCATGGTATAGCCGAGCGCGATCAAGGCATAGACAAAGCCCAGGGCGATGCCGTTGAGCAACTGCTGCAGCCAGTAGGTCATGCTCTCCCCTCTTGAGGCTGTGATAGAGGATGCGAGGAGAGCGACTCGCGTCGCCCTCCTCGCTTCGGTTGACAGACGCTACGGCTTAGCAAAGCCACCAAAGTGGTAGCCGCCGTCCTTGATCATGATCATGGGGATGTTCTTCAGCGGGTTGCCGTTGGCGTCAAAGCTGATGTCGCCCGACACGACCGGATAGTTGTTGGTGTTCTGCATGGCATCCTTGACCTTGGCCGTGTCTTCCGAGCCCGCCGTTTGGATGGCGTTCAGCATCAGGTTCATGGCGTCGTAGGCCAGGGTGGCCAGGGCATCGGGCTCGCTGCCGTACTTGGCCTTGTAGGCGGCCACAAAGCTCTGCACCTGGGGCCGCGGGTCCTCGGGCGAGTAGTGGTTGGTAAAGTAGCAGCCCTCCACCGGACCCACCACCAGGTCGGCCGAATCCCAGCCGTCGCCGCCGCCCATCACGCCCTTGAAGCCCTTGTCGCGCGCCTGCTTGGCGATCAGGTTGACCTTGTTGTAGTAGTCAGGCAGGTAGAGGAACTCGGGCTCGTCGGCCAGCACCTTGGTCAGGAGCGCCGAAAAGTCGGTATCGCTGATGCTATAGGCCTCGAAGACGTGGACGCTGCCGCCGAGCTTCTCAAAGCCTGCCTTGAAGGTCTCGGCCAGGCCCTTGACATAGTCGTTGCCGTTGTCATAGAGCGCCGCAGCCTTCTTGGCCTTTAGCGTCTCAAAGGCAAAGCGGGCCATGGCCGGGCCCTGAAAGTCGTCGATGAAGCAGGCGCGGAAGACGTACTGCTTGCGCGTGCCGCCCGGCCAGGGATCGACGGTCACCTTGGCATTGGTGGAGGTGGGGCTGATCTGCACCACCTTGTGCTTCTCGGCCAGCTCCGAGATGGGGATGGAGCACTTGGAGGCCACCGAGCCGACGATGAACTTGATCTTGTCTTGCGTGATGAGCTTGGTGGCTGCGTTCGAGGCCTCGGCCGGGTCGTTCTTGTCGTCGCCCAGCACGATCTCCACCTGCTTGTTCAACACGCCGCCCTTGGCGTTCCACTCGGCCACCGCCATCTCGGCACCGGCCTTGGTCGAGTCGCCAAAGGTCTTGACATCGCCGGTCATGGGTGCAATGACGCCGATCCTGATAGTCTTGCCGCCACCACCACCACCACCGCAGGCGGCCAGGGGCAGCACCAGCGCCACGATGAGAAGAATGCCGAAGAGTCTGGTCCGCATAGTAGTTCCTCTCCTCCAGGTGAAACAAACGGCATGCACGACGGCGGAACAGCGCCGAGCGCTGCTCCAAGGCTCAACCGACGTTGGGGCGGCCAGCCCCGCATTCCGCTACAACGAGGAGGGGTCGCATCACGGACCCAAGAGTGTGGGCTGTGGAGCACCTCCTTTCCTGCAGGCGAGGACCCTGCGAAAGGGCGAGGAGTTCTGGAGATAAAGAAAACTCCCGCCACATTCCGACGCGCGAATTCGCCAGACAAGCTGGACTCCTCAACCCTGAGACACCTTGGTTGAACGATTCGGCCGTCGACACAACGGGAGTATTCTCTATAGTCGCATTATACGGTACGTTTGTAGCTCTGTCAAGAGAGGCATTCTCCACATGCCGTCGTTCGGGCGTGCGAACAGGAAAACCACCGCAAATTGCGACCTATGTAGCGAGATCGTCACTGCTCAGCCTGTCATTGCGAGCCGCAGCGAAGCAATCCCCAGCCATGCGCGTCACGGCCACGTTGGAGATTGCTTCGCTGCGGCTATCGAGAAACTTCCCGTTTGTCATTGCGAGGAGGCCGCAGCCGACGAAGCAATCTCCACGTCGGGCATAGGAGATTGCTTCGTCGGCGGTCCGTGCCCCGCACGAACCGCCTCCTCGCAATGACAGCAGTAGTTTCTGTGCTTGCACATGCCGCGCGGCGGCATGGGATACTCGCAATGACAGGCTGAGCAGTTGCGCGAGATCCTGAAGGCCGAGGCCTTGCACCCGGCCTGCGAAGTATGTACAATGCTAAGCGATCTCTACTGTGTGCATGAAAGCGGAGGCACAACGATGCGGGCCGAGGCCATCCCTGATGGAGCGGAGCGGCGCCTGCAGGAGCTGCGCGCCCTGTACGATCTCAGCCTGGCCGCAGCGTCGCTCGACCCGGGCAGCATCCTCCAGTTGATCGGCGAGCAGATCAGCCGCCTCTTTGGCGCAGCGGCGTTCTTTGTCGCCCTGGTCGACGAGGAGCACGACGCGCTGCACTTTGCCCATTTCGTCGATCGCGGCCAGATAGTGCCACCCTTCACCGTGCCCCTGAGCGAAGAAGGCGCCCTGACCCACTATGTGCTGCGCACCGCGCAACCGCTGCTCGTGGCCGACCTGCTGGCGCCGCCCCCAGGCCTGCCGGCCACCCCGGTGGTCATCGGCGAGATCTCGCGCGCCTGGTTGGGGGTGCCGCTAGTGGTCAAGGGCCGGGCCATCGGCGTGATGAGCGTGCAGAGCTATACACCGGGCGCCTTCGATGAGGATGATCAGCGCCTGCTGAGCCTGGCCGCGCAGCAGGCCGCCGCCGCACTCGAAAACGCCCGCCTCTACCAGCAGACGCTGGCCCTCGAACGGCGCTACCACGCACTGCTCGAAGCCCTCGACGATGGCTATGCAGTCGTCGAGAGCGGCCAGGTTGTGTTTGCCAACACCCGCCTGGGCCAGATGCTGGGCAGCACGCCGGGAGAGCTCCTGGCCGAATCGCTGGGCCGGCTGGCCACACCGGCCACCGCCGAGACGGTGCACCACCGCACGCGGCTGACACGGCGCGACGGCAGCGAGCTGCCGGTGGAGCTGACCCTGAGCCACATCGAGTACGAGGGACAGCCCGCGCTGGCCGTGCTCTGCCGCGACGTCTCGCGCCAGGCACGGCTCGAGGCGCAACTCGTGCAGGCCGAAAAGCTCTCGGCGGTGGGCGAACTCGTCTCGGGCGTGGCCCACGAGCTGAACAACCCACTGACCACCATCAAGGGCTACGCGCAGTTGCTCCAGGGCGAGCAGGTCTCACCGGCAGTCGTCGAAGACCTCAAGAAGGTTGAAGAGGCCGCCGACCGCTGCCGCCGCATCGTGCGCGACCTCTTGACGTTTGCGCGTCGCTACGAGCCCGAGTGCAGCGATACCGATGTGAACGAGCTCCTGCAGCGCACCGTGGCCCTGCGCTCCTACGAGCTGCGCGTGCGTTCAGTGGCTGTGCAGTGGGCGTTGGACCCCTGTCTGCCGGTAATCCAGGCCGATCCGCACCGCCTCCAGCAGGTCATCCTGGCCCTGATCTTTAACGCCGAGCAGGCCATCCTGGGCGCCGCCGAAGAGGGCCAGATTACCATCCACTCGAGCCTGGCGCACGGCGGCAACCACATCCGCTTTGAGGTCACCGACAGCGGGCCCGGCATCCGCCCCGAGCACATGGCTCGCATCTTCGACCCCTTCTTCACCACCAAGCCGGTGGGCACCGGCGCCGGGCTCGGGCTCTCCACAGCCTATGGCATCGTCAAAGAGCACAGCGGCCGCATCTGGGCCGAGAACCGGCCCGGCGAAGGGGCGACGTTCGTCGTGGAGCTGCCCATTGCCGGGGACTCGTAATGCGTAATGCGTAATACACAAGTTCGGTCTTGGCAGAGCAGGTTGGAAGAGGCGACTGTACGCATCACGCATCACGCAGTACGCCAAGGAGCACGTCCATGCCCATGGCACTGAGCCAGTACCCTCGGCCCCCGGCCGATAACGGCTGGGGCTTTCACGATTCGGCGGGCACCGCCGCGCGGCCGGCGGACCCGGCGGGCTATGCGCGCTACCTGCGCCAGGAGCTGGGCATCACCTGGTTCAAGGCCCTCGTCGCAGGCACCAACAAAGTCGACCTCGTGCAGGCCTTTGTTCGCCAGGGGATCGAGGTCATCGTTCGCCTCTACAGCTACCGGCCGCACCCGCACTTTGTGGTCGCACCGGCCGAGGTTCGCGCCTACGTGCAGGCCGGCGCCCGCTATTTCGAGTGGGGCAACGAGCCAAACCTGCTCGACGAGTGGGACGTGGCCTCGTGGCACGAGGGGGCACGGGTCGACAAGGTCTGCAACCAGTTCCTGCGCAACGCCGACGCCATCCGCCAGGGCGGCGGCATCCCGCTGCTGGCTGCGCTCACGCCAGGCGGCCACTACCCGCACCGCGACTGGTATCGCACCACCTTCGAATGGCTGCGCCTGCACGGGCACCTGGGCGCGCTCGACGGCGCGGCGCTCGCCGTCCACAACCGGCCCCTGAACCGTGCCCTGAGCCACCTGGACCCAGGCGGCTGCTGCTTCCTCGAATACGAGTGGCTCGACAATCTCGTGCGCGCCTATGTGGGCCGCAGCCTGCCGCTCTTGGGCACCGAGGCCGGCTACGAGCCGGGGTGGGACCAAGACCCCACCCTCCCCCCCATCGACGTCACGCGCCACGCCGAGTATAACGTCGAGATCCTGCGCTGCTTCGGCCCCAACGGCAGCCGGCGCTGGCGCGATGCCCTGTTCTGCCAGTGCATGTGGCTGGCCGAAGCCTTTGGCCATCAGGATTTCTCGGAGGCTGCCTGGCATAAGAACTCCAGGTTCGGCGGCGGGGCTGACCTGCCGGCGGTCGCCCTGCTGCGCCGCGAGTGGCAGGCCCGCCCCTTCCAGCGCACCTGGTCGTGGGAGAACCGGCGCCCCGATTATGTCGAGGCCACCTGGCGCGGCTCACCCAACTCGGACCCGCGGCCCGCCGGCACGCTGCCCAGCCTGGTGGTGCTCTACCCCAGCGGTGCAGATTTCGACGCCACCATGAAGCAGCTACGTGATCCGGCCGCGAAAGCCTCGTACCACTATGTCGTCTCGCGCAGCGGGGCCGTCTACCAGCTCGTGCCCGAGGCCGACCGCGCCTGGCACGCCGGCGATGCCCGCTGGCAGGAGCGGCGCGTCAACGACTGCGCCATCGCCGTCGGCCTGATCAACCGCGACGGCGAGAGCGACCCCTACCCGGCAGCCCAGCTCATAGCCGCTGCTGCCCTGGTACGCTACCTCATGGACAAGCACACGGTAGCCTTGCCCGATGTCGTCACTTCGTATATCATCCGTGGCCAGACGCCGATCGGCCCCGGCGTCTTTGACCTCGAGGCGTTTCGGACACGGCTGGGCGGGACTGAGCCCGGCTGGCCCAGCGACGAAGAGGTCCGCACGGCGGCCTGGGCGTCGCTGCAGTTGCGCTACAGCGCCGACGCCGCGTTCCCGCGCTTTGCCCGCGAGCACAACCTCGGCAACCCCGAGACCGCCGAGTTCGACTTTACCCTCGGCGGCCGCCTCTACCGCGGCCAGGGCTACAGCGAGGGCATCGTCTACGCCGAGGTGGGCCGCTGGGACGACATGCAGATCATGACGTGGTGAGGCGTGGTTAGTAAAGCGTAATGCGTAAAACGCAATGCGTATTGCGTAAGGTTGTTACGCATCACGTATCACGCATCACGTCCGACAAAGGAGGTGCAGTCGTGCTCGAGTACCGCGACTGGTACGGCACGCAGAACTGGTCCGACCGCGAGGCCGGCGGCATACAGTACAGCATCCGCTACATCATCATCCACGATACGGAGGGGCCGCGCGATGCGGCCCTGGCCTGGTGGTGCAGCCCCAACAACCCCAGCCAGTCGAGCGCGCACGACCTGATCGACTCGGCGGGCGTCATCCATCACTGTGTGCCCTACGAAAAGGCAGCGCACCACGCCGGGGGCTCGCACATCCCCGGCTTCAACCAGCCCGACCCGGCCACGGGCCGCTGCGAACCCAATGCCAACCTGGCCTCCATCGGCATCGAACTCGAGTACCCTGCCGCCCCGGCCTCGCCCCCCTGGCCACAGGTGCAGCTCGACGCCGCCGTGGCCCACGTCCGTGGCCTGGTGCAGATCTACCAGGTCCCGCGCGCCAACATGCTGCGCCACGCCGAGGTGGACCCCAAAAACCGCAGCGACCCCCGCAGTTTTCCCTGGCAGGACTTTGTCGCCCGCGTCTACCATGGCATCGACGACGCCCTGGCCGACACGCTGCGCAATGCGGCCTGGAACGCCGGCGGCATTCCCTTCAACCGCGAGGCGGCCTTTCCGCGCTACGCCCGCGAGCACGGCCTGGGCAACCCCGAAACACCCGAGTTCGACTTTGGCATCGCCGGACAGCAATACCGGGGGCAGGGCTTTAGCAGGGGCATTATCTATGCTCGCGTGGGCGAGTGGGGCGACATTCGGGAGGTGATCTGGTAGTGTCGAGCGCCTTGTGGGGGCGGGCTTTCCAGCCCGCCCAGCCCAGCTCCGACGAGCAACCATCCCAGAGCACGCCTACCCCCACCGGCCGTGTCGTCGTCGCCCTCTCAGGCGGCGTCGATAGCGCCGTGGCCTGCGCCCTGCTCGTCGAGCAAGGTTACGAGGTCATCGGCCTCATGATGCGCCTGTGGGCTGAGAGCGCCGTGGATCGCTCGCCGCTCAACCGCTGCTGCTCGCTCGAGGCGGTCGACGATGCCCGCGCTGTCTGCCGCCACCTGGGCATTCCCTTCTACGTGCTCAACTATGAAATGCCCTTTGTGCAGCGCGTGGTCGAGCCCTTTGTGGTCGATTATTCGCGCGGCCTGACGCCGAACCCATGCCTGGCGTGCAACCGCCATCTCAAGTTCGGCGTGCTGCTCGAGCGCGCCCTGGCCCTCGACGCCCGCTACCTGGCCACAGGGCACTATGCCCGCGTCGCCTGCACCGATGGCCGCTGCGAGCTGCGCCGCAGCCGAGATCGCGACAAGGACCAAACGTACGCGCTGTACATGCTGGGGCCTCGCGAGCTGCGACACGTGCTCTTTCCGGTGGGCGAGCTGCGCAAGGGGCAGGTGCGCCAGGCCGCGCACGACCTGAGCCTGCCAGTCGCCGGCAAGCCCGAGAGCCAGGAGATCTGCTTTATACCCGACGACGACTATCGCCGCTTCCTGCAGTCGCGCATCCCCGAGGCCTTCCGGCCCGGCCCCATCGTCGACCGCGCCGGGCACGTCCTCGGGCAGCACCAGGGCCTGCCCTGCTACACCATCGGCCAGCGCAAGGGCCTGGGGATTGCCGCCGCCGAGGCGCTCTACGTGCTCGAGATCGACGCCGCGCGCAACACGCTCGTGGTGGGGCCAGAGCGCGAACTGGGCCGGCAGGCGCTCGTGGCCGAAGAGGTCAATTGGGTCGCCGGCGCCCCGCCGCCCGGACCCGTCGCCGCCACCGTCAAGATCCGCCTGCACGGCCGCGAGACGCCCGCCACCGTCACCCCGCTCGCCGAGGGCAGGGCGCACGTCGCCTTGGCGCAGCCGCAGCGCGACGTCACCCCCGGCCAGGCGGCGGTCTTTTACCAAGGAGACCTCGTCCTCGGCGGTGGCATTATCGCCCGCTGAAAACGGGGATCACCGCAGAGGCGCAGAGAACACAGAGGGCGATAACCATAGAGACCCTGCGCCCTCCGCGTCTCTGCGGTGCATCGTCTTCGTTGCCGATGATGCGTGTCAGGGAGCATGTGCATCTATGATGTACCATGCCCCAGGAGGCTGATCGTTGTCACTGCCCGGTATCGTGCTGTCTTTCGCCATCGCCAGCCTGTACGCAGGCCTGTTCCACTTTGCCTTCGCCCGCCGCGCCGCAGAGGTTGTGCGCTACTGGGCAGTGGCCATTGGCGGCTTTGCCGTCGGCGCGCTCGTGGGCCTCGCCATCCCCTGGCAGGCCCTCGTCGTCGGCCAAGTGCACGTCCTCGAAGGCTCGGCTGCCTGCATCGCCGCCCTGTTCCTCACTCGCTGGCTGCAGGGCGCCCGCCGCGCCAGGCCCTGAAGCCCACGCGAATAGCAGAGCCGGCTCTCACGCCGCTGGGATTGCAGCGAGCCCGCCCTGCTGTTTGGCCGCCACGCCCGGCCTTAAAAACCCGGCACCGGCCACCTTAAAGCTGCCGCCGGCCTATGCCACAAGCGGTAGCCCGCCACCGCCCGCCCCACCCCCTAGCCGTTGTGGCCCGGCATGCCTCCCCACCAGCCCGGCGCGCGCACCCTTGACCCGGCGCTTCGCGCGTGCTATACTCACGCTCGTAAGGGTCCTGGGAAGCCAATCACGGTTCTGGCGGGGAAACTGGCTGAAGCCAACCGTACGTTGGCCAGCGGCATTCCCTCGGTTATGCCGGGGGAGTGACCGTAAGTGGGTGTAAAGGCGATGAACCTGGAGGCCCGCAAACCGGATTCCAGCGAAAGCTGGGAAACCCGGCGAGCCAGCCCAAGGCGTCTTATCTCCGAAAGGGGATGAGCAGTAAGCCAGTGGAAACGCTGGAAAGACGATGAGAGGTTACCTGGGGCCCTTACACCAAGGGGCCTCCAGGAAGCCATAAGAGCTTCTGGTTAGGGGAAACTGGCCGAAGCCAACCGTAAGCTGGCCAGCGGCATCGCCCGAAAGGGGTGGTGACCGTAAGTGGGTGTAAAGGCGATGAACCTGGAAGCCCACAATCCGGATCCTGGCGAAAGCCGGGAAACCCGGTGAGCCAGCCCAAGGCGTCTTATCCCCGAAAGGGGATGAGCAGTACGCCAGTGGAAACCCAGAAGTGTCGAAAGGTTACCTGGGGACCCCTTTTTTGTACGGCGCGAAAGGCACGAAAGGGCGCGAAAGGGCCACGAAAAGGGGCCACTCCCTTTCGTGCCTTTTCGCACCTTTCGCGCCTTCTGGTCCCCTCAGTAGCATTCGGGCTTGAGCACCCCCACCACCGGCAGGTTGCGGTAGCGCTGCCGATGGTCCAGCCCATAGCCCACCACATACTCGTCGTGCAGAGCAAAGCCGTGGTAGGCAATGTCCACATCGATCAGCCGGTGGGCGCGCTTGTCGAGCAAGACGCAGGTCCGCAGGCTGGCGGGGCCGCGGGCGCGCAGCGTGCGCAGCAGGTACGAGAGGGTCAGGCCGGTATCGATCACGTCTTCCACAAAGAGCACATGCCGGCCCTCGATCGGCTCCTCCAGGTCCTTGGTCAGGCGCACCACACCGCCGGTCTGCAGGCTGGGGCCATAGCTCGAGATGGCGATGAAATCCACCGTCACGGGGATGGTGATCGCGCGCAGCAGGTCGGCGATAAAAATGGTGACCCCACGCAGCACCCCCACCAGCAGCAAGTCCTGACCCGCATAGTCGCCGGAGATCTGCGTGCCCAGGGCACACACCCGTTCACGCAGCTCCTCGGCGCCGATCAGCACCCGCGCCAGGTCCTGCATCTCCACAGGCCAGGGGGTAGCCGGGCAGGGCTCAGGCATGCCCCACCTGGCCGACCAACTGGCCGGCCCGCTCGCGGAGGTCGAACTTGAGCAGCAGCGCCTCAAAGGCGCGCCGGTTCACCAGCTTGATGCGCACGTCGGGGTACAGCTGCTGCAGGCGGCGCATCTTGCGGTGCTTGCGGGTCATCTCCCCCTGCTTGCGCGTGGCCAGCTCGATATAGAGCTCGTACTCGGGGAGGTAGAAATCGGGCGAGAAGGCCAGCGTCACGCGGCCCGCCTCGTCCCACGCCAGCGGGAAGGTGGTGGGTTCATAGAGCCAGTCGATCTGGTAGAAGGTCAAGAGCGATGCGAACTCGGCTTCGCTGGGATGGGCAAAGGCGGGTTGCCCGGCTGCACGGCGCGGCCGCGCATAGTTGGGGTACGGCCCCACACGCATCTCTTCGACAGCGCTTGCCATCCGCTTGAGTAGACTCCTCTTCCTTGGTTTGTCCTTGCCCCTGCGGAGCGTGGCCCACGATGCAGTGCTCTGCCCCGGGGGACGCGGCACCCACGATTATAACATAACCCCAAGCCCGAAGCAACCAATCGCGGACGGGGGATCCCACGACCATCGGCGATTCCGCCCGCCAGGACACCTGACAGGTCTCCGAAGACCTGTCAGGTGTCCTGGCGAGTTGCCTCAGTTCCCCAGCCCCGCCTTCCGCCACACGCCATGCAGCGCCTCGGCGGTCGTGCGCACGGCGTCGTCGAGCGCCATGGCGTTGACCCGCTCGCTGAACGGCTCGACCATCACCGGGCCGGTGTAGCCGATGCCGGCCAGCGCCTGCATAAAGCCCACCAGGTCGATGACCCCGGTCTCGCCGGGCAGCGCGCGCACCAGGTCGAGCTGCTCGTCGACCGCGATGCCGGCGGGCGCGTCGTTGACGTGCACTTCGACGATATCCTCATCGCGCAGCCGCTTCACATCGTCGATGGTGCCATGGGCGGTGTAGAGGTGGTAGGCGTCGAGCAGCAGGCCGATGTTACCGGTGCCGATATCGTGGCAGAGCTTGAGCATGCCGTCCATGGAGCGGATAAAGGTGTAGGGGTGGCCCGGCAGCAGCGTCTTGGGGCCGATGAACTCCAGGCCGATGCGGATGCCGTGCTGTTTCATCACCGTGCCCAGGCGGCCCATGCGGTCGAGGTGGAAGGCATAGTTGCGCTCGAAATCCAGCTCATCGTGGAACGGGCGCACCCAGTAGGCGGTGCGCGTAATGCCCAGCGCCTGGGCCGCCGCGCACTGGGCGGGGAAGCGCTCGAGCATGGCCGCGAACTCGGGCTCGGGTCGGGTATAGTCGACGGGGAAGCGGAAGGCCGAGGCGCGCACGCCGTGCCGCGCCAGCGTCTCCCTGGCCCGCGCCACGCCCACGGCGGCGACCTCGTCGATATCCACATGCACGCCCTCAAAGCCGTGCCTGGCCGCGAGCTCGACCGTGCGGGCGAAATCGGCCCGCACGTTGATAGAGCTGACTTCGAGTGATCTGAACACCGCTGCATCCCTCTCTTTCACCGAAGCAGAGGCGGCTCCCATAGCCTGCCCTGAGCGGAGCGAATGGGCCGCCGACTCGACCTTGCTCGCTCGCCGCACACGTGTGCAGCTACAGCGCTCGAACGGGCCCGCACAGACGGGCCACCACATTGATTCTAGTGGAATCTGCTCAGAGCGCAAAAGCTGCTTGTGGTGTGGGAGAAGGCATGGCCAGCTCTTGTCTAGAATCAACATTAATGGTATACTATGTATATCATTCAGTGAAAGCGTTCGACGCGGGTGGGGATGCCATGAAGATGCCGCTTTACGAGCGACTCTACAACTATGTGATTGGCGAGATCACCGCCGGCCGCCTGCGGCCTGGCGACCGTGTACCCTCGGAGAAGGAGCTGGCCGGGCAGTTCGATGTCAGCCGCATCACTTCGAGGAAGGCGCTGGAGCGCTTGAGCCAGGATGGGGTGATCGAGCGCATGCGGGGCCGAGGCTCATTCGTCTCGGGCAATATGGACGTCACAAGGCTGCAGGGTCTGGCCGCCCGGCCGGCGGCGCAGACAGCCGGCAGTCCACGCAGGGTAGCAGCCCTGTTGCTGCCAGACCTGGCCGATTCCTACGGCCTGCGTCTGGTGCGGTCGGTCGATTCGTACCTGCGCAGGCAGGGCTACTACCTGCTCCTTTGCCGCACCGGCGGCCAGCGCGAGGAAGAGGAACGCGCCATAGAGGCCAGCGTTGAGATTGGCGTCGATGGCTTGATTGTCTTCCCTGTGCACGGCGAGTACTATAGCGAGCGCCTGCTGCGCCTGGTGCTTGATCACTATCCGCTGGTGCTGGTCGACCGCTACCTGAAGGGCATCCCCGCCTGCAGCGTATTCACCGACAACCGCAGGGCGGCTGAAGACCTCACGAGCTATCTGATCGACCAGGGCCACATGCACATTGCCTTCATCTCGCCCCCTGCTCAGGGGACCTCCGCGATCGAGGATCGCATCCAGGGCGTGACTGCTGCCCTGGCCACTCGCGGGTTATCCTTCGGTCCAGAGGATTGCCTGACGGATATGTACAGCACGCTGCCCGGCGCCTTCACGGCCGAGAACGTAGCCAAGGACGCTGAGACCATTCGCCGCTTCCTCGAGGCGCACCCGCAGGTGACTGCGCTCGTGGCCTGTGAATACAACATCGCCCTGGTGCTGCAACATACCCTCGCCGGCATGGGGCGGCGGGTGCCCGAGGACCATGCCATCGTCTGCTTCGACTCGGTCGAGTATCCGATCGGAGCGCCGCAGTTCACGCACGTTCGCCAGGACGAGGAGCGCATGGGCTGCCAGGCGGTGGACTTGCTGATGGCTCAGATCGCAGGTCAGGAAGTGCCTCTTCACACAGTCATCGAGCACCAGTTGGTCGAAGGCGGCTCCACCCGCGTCGTTCGCGGTGTCTTCTGAACCACTCTAGCTCAACGGGCCGGGCCGCCTCACGGCGGCCTGCCCGGCCCCCTATGCAACGAATCGTTCTCTCCGCCGTGAGATTCCCTCTGAGTTCGTATAGATAGGATATTGACATATGAGCTAGTATGCTGTATAATACAAGCAGGAGTGTGGTATACCAACCCAAAAAGGAGGGCAGGAGATGAAGGCACGCGTGTCTAGGTGGATCGCGCTCATCGTTGTAGTATCGCTCATCCCCGGGTTGCTGGCCGGTTGCGCCCCAGTCCAGGCCCCCGAGCCAGCCACCAAGGCCCCCAGCCCAGCCCCCGCCCAGGCCACCGAGAAGCCTGCGGAAACCGCCAGTCCTGCGGCCCCGGCCGAGATCACCTTCTGGGGTTCTTGGGGTGGCGACGTTGAAAAGAGCATCAACGTAATCCTGGACAAATACAACGCAACAAGCGCCACAAAGGTCAAGTATGTCGTACAATCGGATATCATGACGACTTTCGCCACGGCAAACGCCACTGGTGATGTGCCGGATATCATGCTGTGGGATGCTTCCGAAGTCAGCAAGTACGCTCAGAAAGGCGTCCTCGCGCCCATCAATGACAAGCTTGCCGGTGCTAGCATCAACAAGGGCGACTACAACTCCGAGTGCATACGCGAACTGACTCTGGACGACAAGTTGTATGGGCTTCCTCTCAACATTGACATTTGGGGTATCTATGTCAATTTGGATATCATAAAGTCCCTAGGCCTGTCGGCGCCGACCACATGGGATGAGCTGAAGGAGGATGCGATACAGGCGACGCAGCGCGACAGCAGCGGGAAACTGATCCGTGCAGGACTGTCGATGCAATGGTTCCCTTACGAATTCACTTCCTTCATGGTTGCGGACGGTGCCAGTGTCCTGTCGGATGATGGGAAAACAACGACTGTCAACAACGATACTGGCCGCAAGGTACTCTCCCTATTCAAGGGTCTGCTTGACGCAGGGGTCTACGATATTGGATTCGAGAGTGGCCTTTCCCAAGGCGAAGATGCCTTCCTGACCGGGCGAAGCGCGATGGTTGTGTGGCCGACGTCCATGCTGCGCACCTATCAGACCTATGGGGACAAGATGGACTTTACGTTCGCACCTATCCCCGCCGGCCCAGACCCTGGCGCACGTATTGGTGGTATTCAGACGAGTTTCTGCTTCGTCATTCCCGCCAAGTCCAAGAACATTGATGCTGCGTTCGACTTCATGAAATTCAGCCTGCATGATGTCAGCAACAGCATCTCCTGGTGCCAGATTGTTGGTGGCCTGTCCCCGCTGATAGCGGCGCAGAATGATCCGTTCTTCGCAAACAACAAATACTATGCGAACGTTTTGTCAGGAATCAACGGTCTGAAGATTCGTCCCAAAGCGCCTGGCTTTATTCAGGTCGAGGGCAGTGTGTTTGCGCCGAACATCCAGGAGCTCTTTGAAGGCACGCTGTCGATTGACGACTGCCTGAAGAACATGCAGACAGACGGCGACACCATGCTCGCCCAATATCGGAACGAGTAGAACGCTTGGTGTGAATCGGCCAATCCGTGACTTGGAAGGTGCCCTGAGGTATGGTTAGCTTGTACACCGAATCCCGAAGGACAGGAGCTAACCTTTGCATGTGACTGAACGAGCCATTGCAGCGACCCAAGTTGCCCTTTGCCGGTCTCATCGGCTGGTGAACACGACCAATTCACGCCAAGCGTCATACTGAAGCGAGTGTCAAACCGGATGCCGCTCAGGCATCCGGTTTGATCTTTCTCAACTACCCGGGGGGAAGCTGAATTGAGGAACAAGGGGCATACAATCAGAGCGCGCAACAATCTCTACGGTTGGCTGTTCATATCGCCGGCGCTCTTGTGCTTCATGTTGTTCATCCTGATCCCCACGATTACGGTTGTGATAACGAGCCTTACCAACTATGACATGTTTTCCGCCGTGCGCTTTGTTGGCCTGCTGAACTTTGCCAGGGTATTCAGAGACAAGGTGTTCCGGCGCTCCCTTGTCAACATCTGCTACTATGTTGTTCTGTATGTGCCTCCGCTGATTGCACTCTCCTTTTTGTTTGCAAACCTCTTGAACAACAAGATTCGCAGCATAAAGGTCTTCCGGACGATGTACTATCTCCCCGGGTTGACCTCCGTCGTCGCCTCCTCTATCGTCTGGTCTTGGCTTCTGAATCCGAATTTCGGCCTTGTCAACCAGGTCTTGGGGCTGTTTGGCATCAAGGGGCCGTTGTGGCTGGCCCACAGCACGTGGGCCATGCCCTCTATCGTTATCATTTGTCTGTGGATGACCCTGGGAGGGAATATTCTGATCTACCTGGCCACCCTCCAGTCGATTCCCCAAAACCTGTATGAGGCGGCCGAGATCGACGGAGCGAACTGGTTCTACAAGATGATGCGCATTACCGCACCTCTGTCACTGCGAACGACCTGTTTCCTGATCACCATTGGGCTCATCGGGGCGTTTCAGCTCTTTGATCAGACCTATGTGCTCACAAGGGGAGGACCCGCCAATGCCACCATGGTACCGGTCTTCCTCATCTATACGAACGCCTTCACAGAGTTGCAGGTTGGGTATGCCTCCGCGCAGTCTGTCGTTCTGTTCTTTCTGATTCTTGTCTTCACGCAAGTCGTGAGGCGTTTCGATAAGGGGAGGTTCTTCTGATGCGCGCGAGAGAGTTCAAGCTCCCCGCCTATTTCGCCAACAGGGTTGCAGTGTATGCGGCGCTGATTCTCTTTGCCCTGATATTCTCACTTCCCTTCTACTGGAGCATTCTGACGTCCTTGCGGCCGAACGATCAGATGTTCACGCAACAGATCAACTTCTTGCCGACGAACGTTACGATTGAGCATTATCGCAAGGTGTTTACCACGATCCCTTTTTGGAGCTACATCAACAACACTGCGATGATTACGGTGCTGCTGATGACCACCAACATTGTCTTCTGTACGCTTGCCGGTTATGCCTTTGCCAAGATTGATTTCGTTGGGAAAGACCTTGTATACAGAATCATGATGCTGTCCATGATGCTGCCCGCCGCAGTACTGGTGGTTCCGCAGTTTCTTGTCATTGCCAAATTCCCATTGCTCGGAGGCAACAACATACTGGGGCAGGGTGGGCGCGGCATGGTTGGGTCTATATGGGGGGTGATCGCACCGACGTCGGTGAGCATTTTCAATGTATTCTTCATCCGGCAGTATTATCTTGCGACCCCCAACGATATCGCAGAGTCCGCGCGCATAGACGGCGCGGGAGAGTTGCAGATCTTCCTCCGACTGTATGTCCCTTTGGCCGCACCAGCGATTGCCACGCTGGCCGTCTTTTGTTTCCAGAGCGGATGGAACTCGTTCCTGTGGCCTGTGATCGTTCTACAGAGCTCAAACATCAAAGTTATCACGCAGGGACTCGCGGCGTTTACCTTCAATAATACGACGGATTACGGCCCCACGATGGCGGCGTCGCTGATCGCAACAGTACCTATCCTGATCATCTATGCCTTTGCGCAGAAGTACTTTGTTCAAGGGATCGCACTGACGGGCATGGAGGAATAGAGGCACAATTCGGAAGAAGGAACTGGAGCGAAACCATGAATTCCAGACAACTCGTTCAGGCAATATTCTCTCACAAGAACTCGGGCGCAAACGCTCTCTGGCTCGGGATGCCCCATCTCGAAACAGAAGAGATCTATCTCTCTGAGACAGGCCTCAGCGATATGGAGCAGTTATCTCAGCATTTGGGCAGTGACTGCCGCTGGTACTCCGCATGCAGTTCGTATCAGCATCCGTCAGGAAGTCCCATGTTTGACACAGCCTATGGGGCACGCCATGCGTTTGCCGAGTATACAGATGATGACATTGGCAAGCTCGACGAGTTCCCATGGCCCGACCCGGGATACAACAACTATGACGCGATTTTGGCCAAGCTCACTGCCCAACCAGACAAAGCGCTATTCTCTGGTTTCTGGTGCCACTACTTCCATATCCTCTGCGACTTGTTTGGCATGGAAGAGTATTTCGTGAAAATGTATACAGACCCAGCACTTGTCGAAGCGGTCACGGAGAGAGTCCTGGCGTATTTTGAGATATCGATGAACGAATTCTTGCCACAAGCTGGGGATTTGTTTGATGTTGTGTTCTTTGGCAACGATTTTGGCACACAGGCTGACTTGCTTGTTTCCCCTGAAGGCTTTGCCCAGTTTATCTTGCCGGGGGTGAAGAGGATTACTGCGATTGCCAAGAAGCATGGCAAGCGAGTTATGCTGCACTCCTGCGGCTCAATCTATAAGGTCATTCCCAAGCTTATCGATGCAGGGATTGACGCGCTGCATCCTCTTCAGGCAAGGGCCAGGAACATGGACGCCGATACACTCGCGCGGGAGTTCAAAAGGGATTTGGTCTTTTGCGGCGGCGTAGATACGCAAGAGCTTTTGGTAACCGGCAGCCCTGCGCAGGTTGCTGATCAAGTTCACCGCTTGCGTTCCGTCTTCGGTGAGAACTACATCGTTAGCCCCAGTCATGAGTCGCTGCTGCCCAATGTCCCGTTCCAAAATGTGTTGGCCATGTGCAGAGCAGCGAAGGATTGAGCATTCCGCCGCATTTCGTCTCTCGAGGGCCCGAAGGCCGGGCGGTGCTGTGCCGCCCGGCCTTCTCTCAACCGCAGGCATTTGGAGGGGTAGACATATGGGAATGGCAATCAGCGACACGCTACACGTGCCATCGGTTCACCACACGATCGAGGAGGTCGCTGGCAAACTCGAGGAAAGCGAACCCAGGTTGGCACGCACCTTTCGCCAGTGCTATCCCAACGCCATTGAGACCACGACCCAGCTTCTTCCCGACGGCACCACTTTCGTCTTTACGGGCGATATCCCGGCGATGTGGCTGCGCGACTCTTCGGCCCAGGTGCGGCCCTACGTGCCATTGACTGCCGTTGACTCCGATTTGGCACGAGTGATCCGCGGGCTGATCCGCCGCCAGGCGCAGTACATTCTGACCGACGCCTACGCCAACGCCTTCAATCGCGAAGCCAACGGACTGCACAACTCGCCCGATCGCACCGAGATGGGCCCCTGGATTTGGGAGCGCAAGTTCGAACTGGACTCCCTCTGTTACCCCGTGCAGCTCCTGCAGGACTATTGGGCTGCGACGGGCGACCGCTTGGCCCTGGATGATGCCGTCTATGGCATGCTGCGGCGCATCGTCGAAGTCATGCGTGTGGAGCAAGAGCACGACCGTCGCTCTCCCTATTGCTTTGAGCGCGACGACGACGAGCGCCCGCTCGACACCCTGCCGTTTGGCGGCCGGGGCACCCGCACCAACTATACCGGCATGGTCTGGTCGGGCTTCCGGCCGAGCGACGATGCCTGCACCTTCGGCTACCACATCCCGAGCAACATGTTTGCCGTCGTCATCCTCGGCCACGTGGCTCATTTCGCCGCCGAGTGCTATGCCGATCCAGACCTGGCCGCACGGGCGCTGCAACTGCGACGCGAGATCGACTTGGGCATCCGCACCTATGGTCGCGTCGATCACCCGCGCTACGGCCGCATCTACGCCTATGAAACGGACGGCTACGGCAACCACGTACTGATGGACGACGCCAATGTGCCCAGCCTCCTTTCCATCCCCTACCTGGGGTATTGCCCGGCCGATGCCCCCGACTACAAGCGCACCCGCGCTTTTGCGCTCAGCCATGATAACCCATACTATGTGGAAGGCACGTTTGCTCGAGGCATCGGCAGCCCGCACACCCCGGCGAGGCATGTCTGGCCGCTGGCCCTGGCCATGCAGGGCCTCACTTCGGCCGATCCACTGGAGCAGCGGCAGCTTCTGGAGGTGCTGGTCGCGACCACCGCCGGCACCGATTTCATGCATGAGAGCTTTGACCCGGACCACCCCGAGCGCTACACACGGGCCTGGTTCGCCTGGGCCAACAGCCTCTTCGGCGATTTCGTGGTGCGTTGGGTGCGATCCGGCGGATTGGAGAGGGGGTGAGCCTGGCAGCAGCGATGGGCCGCCAGGAGACCAAATAGCCCATGTATTCGCGGCGCCAGCTCGTCGGCTGGGGTTGGGCGCAGCCGTGGGCCAGGCGCCCGTCCAGCCGGCTGGAACGGGAGAGGAAACACCGATCATGGATAACCTGGCACGGGCTGAAGCGACCTACGCCATGCTGGCGCAGCGCTTCGCCATCCCCAACAGCAGCCTCTTCTACGAGCATGTCGAGGCCAAGAGTGATGACCGCTACTGCTCGCACCTGTGGCCCTACTCGGGCGTGATCTCGGCGCTCAACGCCCTGGCGGCAACGCATGGGGCCCGCAGCCGCTATCAGGAAGCCTTGCGCAGCGTGCTGCAGGGGCTGGCGGCCTACTACGACGCCCAGGCCACCCCACCCGGCTACGACTGCTATATCAGAGCCGGCGGAGGCGGAGACAAGTTCTACGACGACAACGAATGGCTCGGACTCGAGTTCGTAGAGGCCTACCGCACGCTGCAGGATCCAGGCTACCTGGCCAAGGCCGAGGAAATGCTGAGTTTTGCCCTCAGCGGCTGGTCAGACGCCATGGGCGGCGGTATCTACTGGCGCCAGCACGACGACAGCACCAAGAACACCTGCTCCAACGGCCCTGCCGCGGTGCTGGCCCTGGCGCTCCACCAAGAGACCGGCCGGCAGGAGTACCTCGACTGGGCCGTGCGCATCCTTGAGTGGTTGGCGCCGCTCAAGTCGCCCGACAGCGGCGTATACTGGGACAGCCTCCTCCAACAGGGCACTATCGACAAGCGCACCTTTACCTACAATACCGGCACGCCGCTGCACGCCAATGCATTGCTGTTCGCCATCACTGCTGAGCAGCACTACCTGGAAGAGGCTCGCGCGTTGGCTGCAGCCAGCTATGCCCACTTTGCGCCTGGCGACGCTCCGAGCGGCGAGCGCCTTTTCCCCGATACGCCGTGGTTCAACGCCGTGCTCCTGCGCGGCTACCTGGCCCTCTACGCCGCCGACCCCGACCATGACCGCACCTACGTCGACGCCATGAGGCGCAACCTGGAGTATGCCTGGGTACACGCCCGCGCCGCCGACGGCGCCTTCAGCCCCGACTGGAGCGGCCGCTCGGAAGTCACCAACCCACAGCGCTGGCTGCTCGACCAGGCCGCCATGGTGGAGCTCTATGCGCGGCTGGGCCGGGTCTAGTGCTTGATCCTTACTCGGTCCCCAGACCCTTGGCGGACTCGGGGGATGGCCGTCGCCGGCCACGACGTCGTGCTCGCCCGGGCGCCGTTGCGATGTGGCCGGCACGCGCGCTCGCTGGGGACTCCAAGAGCCTCGGGAGTCCCCAGCGAGCGAGAACCTGCTTGGCAGCGGGCCGCCGTTCCCGTACAATAGGGGCAGCGGCGCGCAGGGGCCGTCCCCGGCGCGCGAGGAGGCAGCGGTGCACGCGATGAACACGGGGTACGGCTTTATCGGCCTGGGGCAGATGGGCATGAGCGCCGTGCGCAGCCTGTTGGCGCAGGGGCAGCGCGTCGTAGTGTACAACCGCACGCACGGCAAGATCGACGAGATGGTGCGCGAGGGCGCGGTGGGCGCCCATTCGGTGGAGGAACTGGCGAGCCTGCTCTCGCGGCCGCGCATCGTCTGGCTGATGGTGGCCGCGGGCGAGCCGGTCGACGAGATGATCTTTGGTCCCGAAGGCCTCGCCCAGCACCTCGCGCCGGGCGACGTGATCATCGACGGCGGCAACTCGTTCTATCGCGATTCCATGCGCCGCGCCGAGCACCTGCAGGAGCGACGCATCCACCTGCTCGACTGCGGCTCGAGCGGCGGCCTGGAGGGCGCGCGCCACGGCATGTGCCTGATGATCGGCGGCGAGCGGGCCGCGTTCGAGCTGGCCGAGCCGCTCTTCCACCTGCTGGCCACCGAGGACGGCTATGCCCACGTCGGCCCCAGCGGCGCCGGGCACTTTGTCAAAATGGTGCACAACGGCATCGAATACGGCATGCTCGAAGCCATCGGCGAGGGTTTCGAGCTGCTCGAGGTGAGCCCCTTTGGGTTGGACCTGCAACAGGTGGCCGAGCTCTGGCAGCACGGCAGCGTGATCCGCTCATGGCTGATGGAGCTGGCGGCGCATGCCTTTGCCCGCGACCCCCGCCTGCAGGCCATCACCGGCAGCGTCGGCGGCGGGGCGACGGGGAGCTGGGCCATCGAGGAAGGCTGGCAGGCGGGGGTGCCCATGCTGGCTATCGCCGCGGCCTACGCCCTGCGCCTGCGCTCGCGCCAGCCCGACACGTTCGCGGGCAAGGTCGTCAGCGCGCTGCGCTACGAGTTCGGCGGCCACGAGACGGTGCCCTCCGGCGCCGCCGAGGAGCCGGCCTGCCCGGCGTGAGGGAGCGGTTCACCGCAAAGGCGCAAAGGAAGCACGAAGGCTTTTGTGGGGTGGCCCGCGGTGAAACCCTGGTTCCACGGGCTGACTCCCATTGCCTTGGCGTCTCCTTCGCGCCTTTGCGGCGAACCGTTCCCGTCTGGCTAGCCGGCGACCTGCTCAAAGACGCGCAGAACGTTGCCGCCGAGGATCTTGCGCACGTTCTCCTCACTGTAGCCGCGGGCGAGAAGGCCGGCAGTGATGTGGGGAAAGTGGGCGCCGCTCTCGAGGCCGGCGATGGGCGTGTCGTCAAAGCCGTCGAAATCGGAGCCCAGGCCCACATGGTCGGCGCCGATGACCGAAACGATGTGATCGATGTGATCGAGCACCTTGCCCAGCGTGCGCTCCTCGGGCTGGCCGGCCACAAAGCTGGGCACGAATACCACGCAGACGACCCCGCCGGTCTTGGCGACGCCCTCGAGCTGCTGGTCGGTGAGGTTACGCCGGTGGTCGCAGAGGGCGCGGGCATTGGCGTGCGAGTCGATCACCGGCAGCTCGCTCATGGCCAGCACATCGCGCACGCCGGCCGGAGCCAGGTGGGCCACGTCGATCATGATGCCCAGGCGGTTGCACTCGCGCACCACCTGCACGCCAAACTCGGTCAGCCCGCCGCCGGTGCGCTCTTCGAAGACGCCGTCGGCGGCCTCGTTGCGCAGGCTCCACGTCAGACCGAGGTTGCGCAGGCCCAAACGGTAGAACAGGCGCAGAATGCCCAGGTCGCCGCGCAGGGCTTCGGCGCCCTCCATGCCGATGATGCCGGCCAGCAGGCCCTCGGCCTTGGCGCGGCGCACGTCGCCGGCTTTGGTGGCCAGGATGAGCTCAGGTGAGGCCGCCATCGCCTGGTAGAAAGCATCGAGCAGGCGCAGCGACTCCCAGGTGGGCACTGCGCCACCCAACGCCGCCGGCCGCGCAAAAAGGGCAAAGACCTGGGCGGTGACGCCGCCCTCCTTCAGGCGCGGCAGGTCGTTATGCCCCTCGTCGGAGCGCTCGAGCAGCGAGCGCTTGTCGCCGAGCACCGAGAGCAGGGTGTCGCAGTGGGTGTCGATGACGATGGAAGCAGCGTGCAGTTCCTGGGGGTCCAAGTTGAACTCCTTCTGTCATTGCGAGCGTAGCGAAGCAATCTCCAGCTCGCAGGAAGGCGTCGCCCACACGGGTGGAGATCGCTTCGCCCCGCTGATCTGAAAATGGGGCGGGGCGCCGTAGCCTAGCCCCCCTTGGCCGCCGCAGGCGGCTTCGTGGGCGTTTCATCACTTGTGGTGCCACTGGGGGCATGTCGCCTGCTCAGAAACTTGGTCCTGTCATTGCGAGCGTAGCGAAGCAATCTCCCATGCCGGACGCGGGGATTGCTTCGCTGCGGCTCGCAATGACAGGTCAAGGTTCAATGCTGGGCACAGGGTTCCGCGAATCCTGGGTTACTCGCAATGGCAATCGCGGCGGCCCGCTACGACAGGGCCGAGCAGTGACCTCACAAGCGCCATTATAGCACCGGGGCTGCCGCGGGCCAAGAACGGCGCCAAGTCATTCCATACGACTGCGCCAGACGTTGACAAACCGAACGACTTGTGTTATTCTTCCGCCAGTTGTCGCCGACAATCCGCGATTGTCGGGCCCCCGTCAAGAGACATCGATAGACTGGCCTCACCATTGGGCCGCCTTCTCTCCCCGGGCTCATCGCCGACGCCCGCGCGGGGCGTCGGAGAGGAGTAATTGTGTTTCGCCGCTTCTTGACCGTTTCCGAGAAAACAGGAGGTACACGATGAAACGCAGCCTCTGGGCCGCGCTGGCCTGCCTGCTGGCGTTGGCCATGGTGCTCGGCGCCTGCACGCCGGCCGCCAAGCCGGCGGAACCCACCACCGCACCCGCCGCCGGCAAGTTCAAGGTCGCTTTCGTCTACATCGGCCCGCCGGGCGACTTGGGCTGGACCTACGAGCACGACCGCGGCCGCAAGATGCTCGAGCAAGAATTCGGCGACAAGATCGAGACCACGACCGTCGAGAACGTGCCCGAAGGCCCTGATGCCGCTCGCATCATCCGCGACCTGGCCCAGAAGGGCAACAACATGATCTTCACCACCTCTTTCGGCTACATGGATCCCACCATCGAGGTGGCGCAAGAGTTCCCGAACGTATACTTTGAGCATTGCTCCGGCTACAAGCAGGCCGACAACGTCTCCACCTACTTTGGCCAGATCGAGATCCCGCGCTACCTCTCGGGCATGGTCGCCGGCCTGATGACCAAGAGCAACATCATCGGCTACGTGGGCGCCATGCAGATCCCCGAGGTCATTCGTGGCTGCAACGCCTTCACCCTGGGCGTCAAGGCCGTGAACCCCCAGGCCGAGGTGCGCATGGTCTGGACCAACACCTGGTACGACCCGGTGAAGGAGCGCGAGGCTGCGCTGGGCCTGCTGGATCAGGGCGCCGATATCATCGCCCAGCACCAAGACACCACCGAGCCGCAGAAGGCCGCCCAGGAGCGTGGCATGCTCTCCATCGGCTACGACTCCGACATGGGCCAGTTCGTGGGCGATACCGTCCTCACCGGCCCGGTGTGGAACTGGGGCACCTACTACATCCAGACCGTCAAGGCAGCCATGGACGGCACCTGGAAGCCGCACGATTTCTGGGGCGGCCTGAAGGAAGACTCTGTGATGTTGGCCCCGCTGAGCGCCAAGGTGCCGGCCGACGTCAAGGCCAAGGTCGAGGCTGAAGAGGCCAAGTTCAAGAGCGGTGAAAAGACCGAGTTCGACATCTTCGCCGGCCCGCTCAAGGACAATGCCAGCGTCGAGAAGTTGGCCGCTGGCCAAAAGATGACCCAGGAAGAGATCGTCAACATGGACTGGTTCGTCGAAGGCGTGAAGGGCTCGACCAAGTAGCCTCAACAAGGGGGATTTTGCAGGCTGGCGTCGCCGGTCGCCCCGCGGGGCGACCGGCGGCGCCAGCCTGCAAAATCCCCCCTGCCAAAGGAGGGCGATGAGCGACAACGAGCATACAGCCCAGGTGCCGATGCTGGAGATGCGCGGCATCGGCAAGCGTTTCCCTGGCGTCGTTGCCAACGACGGGGTGGACCTGGAACTCTACCCCAGCGAGGTACTGGCCCTGTTGGGTGAGAACGGCGCCGGCAAGAGCACGCTGATGAACATCCTGGTGGGACTCTACCGCCCCGACGCAGGCCAGGTGCGCCTGCACGGCAGGCCCGCCGAGATCACTTCGCCCCGCCACGCCGCCGGGCTGGGCATCGGCATGGTGCACCAGAACTTTATGCTCGTCGAGACCATGACCGTGGCAGAGAATATCATCCTGGGGCTCGCCGGGCTGCCCTTTGTGCCCAGGATGGACGAGGTCGCCGCGCGCATCCGCGAGCTCTCGGAGCGCTACAACCTGCAGGTGGACCCGCTCGCCTATATCTGGCAGCTCAGCGTGGGCGAGCAGCAGCGGGTCGAAATCCTCAAGCTCATCTATCGCGGCGCCGAGATTCTCATCCTCGATGAGCCGACTGCCGTGCTCACACCGCAGGAGGCAGAGGAACTGGCCGGCATCCTGAGGCGTATGACCGCCGAGGGCAAGTCGGCCATTTTTATCACCCACAAGATGGAAGAGGTCATGGCCTTTTCGCAGCGGGTGCTGGTGTTGCGGCAGGGGCGCGTGGCGGCGGCCAGGCGCACAGCCGAAACGAACCCCCAGGAGTTGGCGCGCCTCATGGTGGGGCGCGAGGTGCTCTTCCGCCTCGACAAGGGGCGCTGCGCCGCAGGCCAAGAGGTGCTGCAGGTGCAGGGCCTGCGGGCCGAGAACAACAAGGGGCTGCCGGCGCTGCGCGGCGTGACGCTCGACATCCGACAGGGCGAGATCCTGGGCATCGCCGGGGTGGCCGGCAACGGCCAGCGCGAGTTGGCCGAGGTCATCACCGGCCTGCGCAAAGCCTCGGGCGGCCAGGTGCTGCTGCGCGGGCGCGATGTGGCCAACCGCTCGCCCCTCGAGATCATCCAGGCGGGGGTCAGCCACATCCCCGAAGACCGGGTGGAGATGGGCCTGGTAGGCAACATGGGCGTGGCCGAGAACCTGGCCATGAAGGGCTATCGCCAGGCGCCGCTGGCGAAGCGGGGCGTCTTGCAACCGCAGCATATCGTCGCCTTTGCCCAAAAGATGATCGACGCCTTCCGCATCTCGACCCCTGGGCCGCACACACGGGTCAAGTTCCTCTCGGGAGGCAACCTGCAGAAGACCATCCTGGCGCGCGAGATCACGTCCTGCGGTGGCTTGCTGGTGGCCGTGCACCCCACACGCGGCCTCGACGTGGGGGCCACCGAGGCGGTGCGCAAGATGCTCCTCGAGCAGCGCGCCAAGGGCATGGCCGTGCTGCTCATCTCCGAGGACCTGGAGGAGCTGCTGGCCGTGTCGGACCGCATCGCGGTGCTGTTCGAGGGCCAGATCATGGGCATCGTGCCCACCGCCGGCGCCGACGTGGAAGCGCTGGGGTTGATGATGGCCGGCGCCAAGGCCGCATCCTGAGGAGGCAACCATGCGCATTGTATTCGAGAAACGCGAGGCGGTCTCCCGCTCGGCCAGCATCCTGGTGCCTGTGGTCTCCTTTCTGATCTCGCTCGTCCTCGGGGCCATCCTGCTCGTGGCCAGCGGCGTAAGCCCGCTCGTCACCTATGCGGCCATGGCCAAGGGCGCCTTCGGCACCTGGCCCGTGTTCACCGAAACCCTGGTCAAGGCCATCCCGCTGGCGTTGGCCGGCCTGGGCGTCTCGATCGCCTTTCGCATGCAGTTCTGGAACATCGGCGCCGAGGGGCAACTCGTGATGGGCGGCGTGGCCGCGGCCTGGGTGGCACTCTTCTGGTCGGGCTTTGTGCCGCCGGCGCTGCTCTTGCCGGCGGTGATCGTGGTGGGCATGGTGGCAGGGGCGCTCTGGGCAGGCCTCCCGGCCCTGCTCAAGGCCTACCTGCGGGTGGATGAGACGCTGACCACGCTGATGCTGAACTATGTGGCCATCCTCTTCTCGCAGCATCTCTACCATGGCAGTTGGCGCGACCCCAAGGGCTACGGCTTCCCGGGCACGGCACCCTTCCCCGAGGCGGCCTGGCTGCCGCGGCTGGCGGGGCGGGCGCACCTTGGGCTGGTCTTCGCCCTGATCGCCGCCGCACTGCTGTGGTTCATCCTCAAGCGCACACGCTGGGGCTTTGAGCTGCGCATCATCGGCGAGAACCCGACGGCCGCGCGCTACCTGGGCATCAACATTGCCCGCAATATCGTGCTGGCGCTGCTCTTCTCGGGCGCACTGGCCGGGCTGGCCGGCGTCTGCGAGGTGACGGGCATCGCGCGCCGCCTGCAGCAGGGCCTCTCCATCGGCTATGGCTTTACGGCCATCATCGTGGCCTGGATGGCCCAACTGAACCCGATCGCCGTGCCTTTTGTGGCGCTGCTGATGGCCGCGCTCCTGGTGGGTGGCGACCAAGTACAGATCATGATGCACCTGCCCGCGGCCGTGGGCCAGGTACTGCAGGGGCTGATCCTCATCCCGATGCTCGCCGGCGCGCTGTTTACCGAGTACCGGCTGCGTATCGTGCGCAGCCGACCGGGCGCAGCCCCAGCCTCGCGGCTCGAGGAGGTGCGGCCGTGATTGCTCTCTTGACCTCGATCCTCGCCATTACCGTGCGCGCCGGCACGTCGCTCGTCTATGCGGCCATCGGCGAGACGTATACCGAGCGCTCCGGCATCCTGAACCTGGGCGTCGAGGGCATGATGCTCATGGGCGCCGCGACGGCCTTTGCCGTCACCTACTGGACGGGCAACCCCTGGCTGGGCGTGGCAGTGGCCATCGCCGTCGGCGCCGTGATGGCGGCCATGCACGCCTTTCTCACCGTGACCATGCGCGCCAACCAGGTGGTGAGCGGCCTGAGCCTGACCCTCTTCGGCACCGGGCTGGCCAGCTTCCTGGGCCAGCGCCTGGGGCCCGGGGGAGGCGCGCTGGTGGGGCTGGCCGGCGCCAAGTTCGACCCCATCGTCATCCCGGTGCTGAGCCGCATCCCGGTGCTGGAGGCGCTCTTCCGGCAGGATATCCTGACCTATGCCGTCTACCTGTTGGTGCCGCTCGCCTGGTTCTTCCTGTACAAGACGCGCTTTGGCCTGAACTTGCGCGCCACGGGCGAGAACCCGCAGACGGCCGACGCTATGGGCATCAGCGTGGCGCGCACGCGCTATGTGTACACCATCCTGGGTGGGGCCTTGGCGGGCCTGGGCGGCGCCCATCTCTCGCTGGCCTACACGCCGGGCTGGGCCGAGAACATCACCGGCGGCCGCGGCTGGATCGTCGTCGCCCTGGTCATCTTTGCTATGTGGAACCCGGCGCGCACCGTGTTGGGCGCGCTGCTCTTTGGCGGCATCAACGCCGTGCAGTTCCGCCTGCAGGCGGCGGGCGCGCACATCCCGGCGGCGTACCTGAACATGCTGCCCTACGTGGCCACCATCGCCGTGCTCGTCGCCATAACCTGGTGGGAGGCGCTCTCCAAACGCGTCGGCGCGCCCGCAGCGTTGGGCAAAGCGTATATGCGGGAAGATAAGTAACCGGCCTCGGAGGAGCTGTCAATGGCGACTCTGCTACTAATGAATGCCGACCTGCTGGTGACGATGGACGGCGAGCGGCGCCGCATCCCCGGCGGCGGGCTGTTCGTGCGCAACAATGTGATCGAGGCGGTGGCGCCCAGCGCGGCGCTGCCCGCTGCGGCCGACCTCGTGATCGATGCCACGGGCATGGTGGTGCTGCCGGGGCTGGTCAACACCCATCACCACCTCTACCAGACGCTCACCCGCGCCCTGCCCCCGGTGCAGAACGCCAAGCTGTTCGACTGGCTGACCTACCTCTACCCCATCTGGGCCGAGCTGACGCCCGAGGCGGTCTACACCAGCGCCCTGGTGGGCCTGGCCGAGCTCGTGCTCTCGGGCTGCACCACGGCGAGCGATCACCTGTACCTGGTGCCCAACGGCGCCCGCCACGACGACGAAATCCGCGCCGCGCGCGAGCTGGGCGTACGCTTCCACCCCTGCCGCGGCAGCATGTCGCTGGGGCGCTCGCAGGGGGGGCTGCCGCCCGACAGCGTGGTGCAGACTGAGGACGAGATCCTGGCCGACTGCGAGCGCCTGGTGGCCGCCTACCACGATCCGCAGCCCTACGCCATGCTGCGCATTGCCCTCGCGCCCTGCTCGCCCTTCTCGGTGACCGGCGAATCGCTGCGCCGCTCGGCCGAGTGGGCGCGCGCGCACGGCGTGATGCTGCACACCCACGTAGCCGAGACGGCCGATGAGGACGAGTTCTGCCTGGAAAAGTTCGGCTGCCGCCCCGTGGAGTACATGCGGCGGCTGGGCTGGGTGGGACCCGATGTGTGGTATGCCCACGCCGTCTTCCTCAACCCCGCCGAGGTGCAGCTCCTGGCCGAGACGGGCACCGGCGTGGCCCACTGCCCCAGCTCGAACATGCGCCTGGGCTCTGGTATCGCCCCCATCCGCGAGATGCTCGACGCCGGGGTCGCGGTGGGGCTGGCCGTCGATGGCTCGGCGTCGAACGACTCGTCGCACATGCTGGCCGAGGCGCGCATGGCGCTCCTCTTGCAGCGGGTAGCCAAGGGCGCCACAGCGCTGACCGTCGCTGAGGCGCTGGAGATGGCCACGCTCGGCGGCGCACGCGTGCTGGGGCGCGACGATATCGGCACCCTCGCACCGGGCAAGGCGGCCGATTTCATCGGCGTGCGGCTCGAGCGGCTCGAGTTCGCCGGCGCCAGTTGCCACGACCCCGCCGGCGCACTCGTCCTATGCACCCCGCCGCAGGTGGACCTCTCGGTCATCAACGGCCGCATCGTCGTCGAGGATGGCCACATCCCCGGCCTCGACCTCGAGCGGCTGATCGCGCGGCAGAACGAGCTGGCCCTTGACATGGTTCGCCGAGCGCAGAGCAAACGGTAGCATCACCGCAGAGGCGCAGAGGAGTCTTGCCATTGCTTCGCCACAACTGACTTGAAAATGCGCGCCAACCCGTAGCCTAGCCCCTTGTGGGCGTTTTCGTGCTACGTTGTGCCCAATCGGGCATGGGGGACTGTTGAGAAACTTGGTCCTGTCATTGCGAGCGGAGCGAAGCAATCTCCGCGTCAGACATGGAGATTGCTTCGTCGGCTGCGGCCTCCTCGCAATGACAGCAGTAGTCTCTGTGCTTGCACATGCCGCGCGGCGGCATGGCGTACTCGCAATGACCAGATTCCTCCGCGCCCTCTGCGCCTCTGCGGTGATTCCATCCTACGCCCAGACCGCCTCTTGGGTGTAGACCACGCGCGTGAACGCCCCGATGGCGTCGGAGAGCGACATGAGCGGGAACGTCATGCTGCTGGTGCGCCCCTCGCCCAGGCCGGCACGGTAGGCCTCAAAGATGTGCCGCACGCCCTGCATGTTGAAGCCAAAGAGCTCGGCGCCGGCGGCATCGGCGGCCACGAAATCGCGGCTGGCAATGACCAGGCCCGTCTCCACCGGAATGCCGCCCAGCGGCCCCGTGCCCACCATCGCCGGGTGCCCCACAATGACCGCCAGGCTCGGCGGGAAGCGCTTGACCATGGCCACGATGAACTCTTGCATGTCGCCGAAAAAGTCGTTCTCGTGGCGCTCTCCCGAAGCGCGCGGGTGGCCGTAGTAGTCGGCAGCGGGGAAGCTCATGGCGACGTTCTTCATGCTGAGGGTGACGGTGGCCGTCTCGTGCAGCTTGAGCTGGGCCAGCGAGACGACGCTGTCGTACTCGAGGATGCGCGGGTTGATCATGACCTGGCGCTGCGGCCCCGATGCGAGGGTGACCTCTTCGAAAGGCCCCTGGTTGTGGTCAAAGAACTCGACCCCCTCGCGCCGGATGACCTCCATCATGCCGGTATAGTTGAAGACGTCCTCGGTGATCGAAGCGCCGGCGCCGCCCGAGACGACGATATGCCGTGGGTTGAAGCCCTTCACAAAGCGGATCACCGCCTGCAGCGAGTCGGCATGGGTGACGCCCGAAATGTCGTCGGGCGTGGCCGCGGTGTCGTTGGGCTTGATGGCGACCAGCCTGTTGGTAAAGAGGTCTTCGAGGTCGAGGGCGTTGAGGGCGTCGAAAATGGCCTGACCGATAAACTCGGTATCGCGGGTAATGGCCACAGTGGACATCTGCACTCCCTCCCCACAGTCTGCGTGTACAGCGGGCGCAGCAATCCCCATGCCAGCCAGGGAAGACGACGGGGCTCACCGCAAAGGCGCAAAGACGCCAAGGGCGCGCGAAGGACTGATGAGGCTCTCAGCCTGCTCGCCGCCTCTCGCCCGCAGGGCCAGTCTTACCAGTGTCTTTGCGTCCCCTTTGCGTCTTCGCGCCTTTGCGGTTTTCGTTCTCTAGCTTGCGACCAGCTCGCCGGCGAGGAAGGCCTGCACGGCGGCGTCGATGGGGCCGGAGTAGGTGACGATGGGCCAGATGCCGACGGTCTCCAGGTGCTCGCGGTCGCGGCCGCTGATGCCGGCGACGAGCACGGCCTGGCAGTCGTTGATAGGGTCGGCCAGATCGTCGTGGCGGTGCACCGCCTCGGGCACGGCGCCCGCGGGGCCACGGTGCTCGGCGTGCCCCGCCACCCGGTACCAGCCCTGTGGCTGCTTCTGGCGCAGCTCACGAACGACGATGCTCCCTGCCTCCACGGTCAACACGGCATAGTACGCCGCATCGCCGAAATCGGCGGCGATGTTGGCGCCGTCATTCGTCGCGGCCGCAATCTTCATGCACCTACCTCCATCACCCGAACATTGGCGTGCACTTGGCGGCGGGAATGCGCGCCCAGACCTCGTCGGCCAGGGGTCGGAAGGCCTCGGCGGCGTAGCGCTCGATATCGCCCACGTCGGCCATGCGGGCCAGCTCGGGGTCGAGCGGCAGGCTGCCCAAGAGCGGCACACCGAGATGGGCGGCGGTGCGCCCGGCCTGGCTGGGGCCAAAGGCCTCCACCTTGCGCGCGCAGTCGGGGCAGAGCACATAGCTCATGTTCTCGACCAGCCCGACGATGGGCACCTTGAGCTGGCTGGCCAACTGCGCCGCCTTGCGCACCACCATGCCTGCCAGGTCCTGCGGCGATGTGACCATGAGCACGCCATTGAGCGGGATCGACTGCATCACTGTCAGCGCCGGGTCCGATGTGCCGGGCGGCAGGTCGAGGATGAGCACGTCGAGGTCACCCCAGACCACTTCGCTCCAGAACTGCTTGATGGCGCTGGAGATCAGCGGCCCGCGCCAGACGACTGCCTCTTCCTCGGTCGGCAAAAGCAGATTGATCGAGATCACCTTGATGCCGCTGCGGCTCTCGACCGGCATCATGCCCGCGGGGCCCATCTCGGGCGGCTCGTGGAGGCCAAACATGCGGGGGATGCTGGGGCCGGTAATGTCGGCATCGAGCAGACCCACGTTGAGGCCCTTGCGCCGCAGCGCCACGGCCAGGAGCGCCGACACCGACGACTTGCCCACGCCGCCCTTGCCGCTCATCACGGCCAATACGCGCCGCACGTTGCTGGCCTGCTGCGCCGCCGTCACCTCGGGCGCCTGCCGGCCAAAGGCGCGCTGCCGCTCCTCCGCCGTCATCTCGCCCAGCACGACGTTCACCTGCAAGCCCGGCTCCAGCGCCTCCACCGCCGCACGGGCATCGCCGGAGATGCGGTCTTTGAGCGGGCAGCCCATGGTGGTCAGCGCCAGGGTGACGGCCACCCGCGGCCCGTCGATGGTGATCGCGCGCACCATGCCCAGCTCGACGATATTGCGCCCTAGCTCGGGGTCCATCACCCGGCTCAGCGCCTCACGAACCTGTGCCTCTGTTGGCATCCCTTGCCCCCTCGGTGCAAACACAGCGTGAAGCGCGGCGCACATCGGCCGCGCCTCACGAGCCACGTATCCTCGCCGACAGTGTCGCCCCATTGCGCCCATCTGTCAAACCCATGGGTCGCAGCGGCGAGCCTTGACCTGCCACTCGGCCTGTCTGAAGCATCCGGCGCCAGCGGCCGGCTTGCACGCCCCGTGCCCTGCACGAGGCACGAGCCCGGTACGGAACCCTCAGGGAGGGGTTTTGGGAGGCCGGAAGGGCGCGCAGCGAAACGCCCGGCTGCCAGCCTGGACCGCAGGCTCAGAGTTCGGAGGCCTTTTCCGGCACAGGCTGCAGCGCGCGGCCACTGAATGCAGCCGCGAGAAGCAGTCCACAGCCGATCGCCTCAATCACCGAAAAGACGATGCGGCAGACGCCGAGCAGGTTGGCCAACATGGCAACACCGCCGCGCACAGCGCCCGCCTCGTACAGCAGCGGCAGCCCAAAGCTCACGATGGTGCTGAGCACCGAGCTCGCCAGGAGCATGCCGATGCCGATCAGCGCCAACAGCGAGGCCCGCGGGTGCCGCTGCCGGCGGATCAGGGCCAGGCCGATGCCGGCGAGCCACACAAGGTAGAGGGGCAACTGGAGCAGCAGGCCGTTGAAGAGCTGAGCCAAGAGCATGGGCACATCGATCGTGGGACCAGACATGGAACACTCCTTTTCAGAGACTCCCCTTGGCGTCCTTCGCGCGCTCAAGCCCTACTGATGGACGACGACAAGCGTGCCCAGGTTGGCGGCCGAGCTCCACACTTCATTGGCCCCCTGGGGCAGGCGCGGGCCGGCCCAGTTGAAGACCCACTCCGCATCGGGCAGCGAGAGGTTGACACAGCCATGGCTCATGGGCGTGCCAAAGCTGGTGTGCCAGTAGGCGCCGTGGATGGCATAGCCCAAGTAGAACAGGAGGACGTGGGGCACATTGGGCAGGTCATAGTCGGCGCCGGTCATGCGCATGCTGAGCCGCTTGCAGTAGACGCGGAAGGTGCCGGTCACTGTCGGCGTCTGTGCCGTGCCGGTGGAGACGATCATGCGCCGCACGGGCGTATCGCCCTCCCAGGCGATGAGGGTCTGCGCGCTGAGGATCACCTCGAGCCAGCGCTCGCCGCCAGAGCCGCCGCCCGACGACCGCCCGCGGGCGGGCACAGGCGTCGGCGTGGGCGGTGGCGTGGCCGTGGGTGGCGGCGTGGGCAGGGTGCTGGGGTCGATCTCTTCGCCGCAGAGCTGCGCGCCGCTCGCCGCGTCGATGGAGAGCCGCATCACCCGCGTCGCGCCCTCAAAGGCGCCGCGCACCGCCAGCAGCCACACGCCATCAGCGTGGCCGCTAAAGGTGGCACAGGCACCGCCCAGGCCCCGGGCCGCCGCCTCGCTCACCAGGTCGGCCAGCAACAGCTCCACGTCGTTGCCATACTGCGCGCGCACGCGGGCCAGCGCTTCCTCCTGAGTGAGGAAGGGGCCGGGGCCGAGCGCCTGGCGCACCGGCGGCGTGGGCGTGGGGCCGGGCGGCACGTCGAGGCGAAAGCCTTCGACGATGGCGCTGTAGGCGGCCAGCAGCGGCTGCGGCGCAGCAAAGCCCAGCGGGTAGCGCAGGCTCAGTTCGTAAGTGCGGCCACCACCGCTCAAGAGGACCGACACCGCGCGCTCCCCGGGCGACGCCGGGCGCTCCACCCGGTAACCGGCCAGGCGCTGGCTGCCCGCGGCCGGCATGCCGAACGACAGCCCCTGCTCGAAGACGCCCCAGCTATCGCCCTGCAAGAGCGGCGGCACGCTCGCCGGCTCGTAGGGGTCATACTCGAGCTCGCCCTCGTGCGCCGTTATGGTGACCGGGTAGGCGGGCCATTCGGGCGCGGTGAGGGCCAGGGTGCCATCGGCCAGGCGCTCGATATCCCAGCCGGGCGGGAAGGTCAGGCTGTAGCCCAGGCGCTCGTCGTGGTGCCACGGCCAGCCCGCGTACCCTGCGGGCCAGCCCTGCGGGGCGGCGGGCGGGTCCTGCTCGTAGACCGTGACCACCGCTTCGACCATAAAGATGCGCGCCGCGTCGGCGCAGTGGGCAAAGGCCGGGTCGCCCAGGTGGCCGCGCAGCCGGGCATGGTAGGGGAGCTGAGCACCTGCGCGCACGCCCGGCGTAGCCATCTCGGGCGTCACCGCCACGAGCCAGGCGCCGTCCTCGGGCAGGTCATTGGAGCAGCTGCCGTTGAGCACCGTGAGCAGCGCCTGGAAGGGTTGGTCGGTGAGCGCCGAGCCCCAGCTCGCAGGGCAGAGCGCCTGGGTCGCATCGGGGGGCGGCGGCGGACCGTGGTGCACCCAGGGGTTGGTGCCGCTATAGTAGGCGTCGATCTCCAAGCTCGTGCCGGGCGCAGGCGGGTTGGCCAGGATGTCGGCCACGCCGGGGCCGGGCATCGGCGTCGCCGTTGGGGTGCCTGTCGGCTGCCCAGGGCCACCGGGCAGCAGCGGCGCCGCCACACTGCAGCCGGCGAGGAACAGGGCCAGAGTCAGGGCGAGCCAGGATCTCGGGTTCACGCACCAAAGGGTTGCCATATTTGGTCTCCGGGGGGTGAGTATCTCTTATATAGACGTGGATACTTGTGCACAAGTTCCGCGAGTTGACCAACTGGACCACCTGAGGCAGACCCGGGCTGCCGCGCAACGATCCGCGTTGTGCATTGCCACATGACAAGAGGGCACAGTGAAGCCAATCCGCAACTCTGCTAAGGCGATCATCATTCAAGACGGCAGGCTCCTGGCCATGAAGGGCCAGGGCTGCGAAGGCACCTTCTATCTGCTGCCCGGCGGTGGCCAGGAGCGCGGCGAAACCCTCCACGAAGCCCTGCGCCGCGAGTGCCTCGAAGAGGCCAACGCCGAGGTCGTCATCGGCGAGCTGCGCTTCATCCGTGAGTACATCGGCCGCAACCACGAGTTCGCCACCCAAGACGGCGAGGTGCACCAGGTCGAGTTCATCTTCCTCTGCCGGCTTGTGAAGGGCTGCGAGGTCAGGATGGGGTCTTGCCCCGACAACAACCAGCTCGGCGCGGAGTGGCTGGACCTGGAACACATCGAGCGCTACCGCCTGTACCCATGCGCGCTGGGCCCGTTGCTCCGTGCACTCCCCTCGCAGGGGGTGCCGATCTACCTGGGCGACGTCAACTGAGAATGCCTGACAAAACCACCCGCGAGGGTTGCGCCCGCGTCTCACCGTCCGGCGGCCCATTCGCTTCGCTCAGGGCGGGCTATGGAAGCCGCCTCTGCCGGTTATGTTGGGCGCTCCAATACTGCAACGGCACTTCCGTCGGACTGTCATTCTGAGTATGCCAGGGCGCGGTGCAGCCTGTGCAGGCACAGAAACCGCGACTGTCATTGCGAGGAGGGGGGCCGCAGCCGCCGACGAAGCAATCCCCTGGTTGCTTGGCTCCGCTGCTCAGAAACTTGCGTCCTGTCATTGCGAGCGGAGCGAAGCAATGACAACCAGGTTTCTCAACGGATGGAGAGCAACTACTCACCCAAGTTGATGCTGCGACTGACAGGTGACTCCATTGCGGAGCGGCTGGGGCCCCCCTACCGTTCCCCCGTCGCGGGGGAATTGGGTCGCAAAACCGTGGCCTGCCTGGCCAAGAGGCGGCAAACGAGCGGTGCGGGGTGGCGGAAGCCAACCCAATTCCCCCGCGACGGGGGAACGGTAGGGGGGCCAGCGCCAGTATAGGCAGATGCCTGCTGAATCGGCAAATCCGAGACATACCGTTGCGTATGAACCGGATTGGGGAACCTCAGCGGCCCCTGCGGCGTCTGAAATGTGTCGCCGTCGATGGCTGTGATTGGTCTTCCACATAGGAGGTAGCCCATGAATCGGTCTTTGTGTCTCAGCTTGTGCCTGGCGCTGCTCGTCGTCGCGGCGAGCTGCGCGCCCCAGGCAGCCACACCTGCCCCGGCCGTACCCACGCCAGCATTGCAGCCGGTGAGCGCACAGGCGAAGGCGTCGATCGTCGGCGCCAACAACCGCTTCGGCTTGCGGCTCTTTGCCGAGTTGGCCAAGCAGGACGCGGGTAAGAACGTCTTCCTCTCGCCGGCCAGCGTGGCCATGGCGCTGGCGATGACCTACAACGGCGCCCTCGGCGAGACGCAGCAGGCAATGGCGCAGGCGCTCGAGCTGCAGGGCCTGAGCCTCGACGACGTCAACAACGCCAACGCCGAGCTGCGCGTCGCACTCGCCAACCCCGACCCCAAGGTGCAGCTCAATATCGCCAACTCGCTGTGGGCCAAGCAGGGCGTGCCCTTCCGGCCCGAGTTCGTCGCCGCCAACCGCGCCTATTATGCGGCCGAGGTCACCAACCTGGACTTCGTGCCCGGCACCATCGACACCATCAACAGGTGGGTCAGCGAGAAGACGAACGGCAAGATCGAGCGCATCGTCGACCAGCTCAACCCACAGTCCGTGCTCTTCCTGGTCAACGCCATCTACTTCAACGGCGCCTGGAGCGAGCCCTTCAACGCCAAGGCCACCAAGCCCGGCACCTTTACCACGGGCAGCGGCGAGAAGGTCACGCTGCCGATGATGCGCCGGGGGGGCCATTTCCAGTACCTGCAGGGCGAGGGCTTTCAGGCGGTCAGCCTGCCCTACGGGGATGGGCGCGTCAGCCTTTACATCTTTTTGCCCGACGAGGGCTCGAGCCTCGACGAGTTCGCCGCGGGCCTGAGCGCCGAGCGCTGGGAGCAGTGGCTGGGGCAGTTCGCCGGCGAGCAGGGGTCGCTCACCGTGCCGCGCTTCACGGCCGAGTATGGGGCCGAGCTCCAGGAGGCGCTGACCGCGCTGGGCATGGGCGTCGCTTTCGACCAGGCGCGGGCCGATTTCCACGGCATGATCGACACCACGCAGCCGGTGTGGATCGGCAGCGTGAAGCACAAGACCTTCCTGGCGTTGACGGAGGAGGGCACCGAGGCTGCCGGGGCGACGGTGGTCGAGATGCGCGCCGGCTCGGCGCCGCCCCAGAACCCCTTCAGCATGGTCGTCGACCGGCCCTTCTTCTGCGCCATCCGCGACAATGAGACCGGCGCCGTGCTCTTTGTAGGCGCCATCGTCGAGCCCAGCTAAGAATCAGTAGGGCGGGCTGGAAAGCCCGCCCCAGCGTCGGCCCCACACAAGCCGGGCGGGCTGGAAAGCCCGCCCTACTGATAGTCACTCGACACTGAACATGTAGCCGCGGCGGCGCAGCGTGCGCAGGTACCTGGGCTGGAGGGCGTCGCGCTCGATCTTCTGCCGCAGATTGCGGATGGTGACGCGCACCAGGGCCGGGCCGCCGGTGCCCGGCTTGTAGCCCCAGACGTCGCAGAGGAGCTTGTGCGCCGAGAAGGCCTGGCCGTGGTGGTGCATAAAGTACACCATCAGGTCGGTCTCCACCGGGGTCAGCCGCACCGACTCGCCGGCCATGTTGAGCTCGAAGGTGCGCGGGTCGAGGGTCCAGTCGCGCACCACCAGCGGGCGCAGCGCGGGCTCGGTCGCCTGGCGCTGATAGGCGCAGCGGCGCAGCACGCCGCGGATGCGGGCCTCGAGCTCGGGGAAGGCGAAAGGCTTGGTCACATAGTCGTCGGCGCCCTGGTCGAGGCCCACGACAATATCGGTGAGCTGGTCGCGAGCGGTGAGAAAGATGATGGGCAAGGCATCGCCCTGCCGAGCGCGCAGTGCCCTGCAGAGCTGCAGGCCGTCCATCGGCTCCATGGAGATGTCGAGCAGGGCCAGGTCGGGCGGCTGTTCCGCGGTCAGGCGTAGCGCCGTATTGCCGTCGTAGGCCACGATCACATCGTAGCCGGCGCGCTTGAGCCCGCTGTGCAGCACGTTCGCCAGATCAACTTCGTCATCGACCACGAGGACCCTGGCAGTCATTGGCCCACGCTCCTCTGCCCTGGGGCAGCCCCCTCTGCACCCTCACGGTGCCCGCTCTCCTGCGAACCCCTTGTATAGCCTGCACGTGCTCAGCCAGTGCAAGCACGGCTTTCGCCTGTCATTGCGAGCACAACTGGGGGTTGCCTCGCTGCACTGCTCGTGGCGTAAGCCATCGGACCGTAGGCGCGGCTGTTGCCGCGGGACTCCACTACGCGGCTACAGTGCAACGTCATCCGCTTGGCACAGGGTTCCCGGAACCCTGTGGAACTCGTAATGACCGCGTGGACGGAAACCTTGCGAGCCACGGTTGGTTACATTATAGTAACTCAACATGAAGGGAAGATGAACGCGGCCTCCCTGCAGATGAATAGTCGTTCATCATGGCCGCAATCCTTCGCCGCCCGCTACTGCGGCCGGCTCTTGACGAGGATGCTCCACTCGCCTTCCTGCACCGTCTCGCCGCGTTGGTTCTTGACGGCAATCGCCAAGACGACGACCCCGCCGCCCAGGCGCCGGAGCTCGCGGCGGCGCGCGACGCGGGCCGTCATGGCGATGGTGTCGCCGATGAGGATGGGCGCCTTGAACTTCCACTCCAGGCCCATGAAGGCGATGGCCGTCCCCTCGACAAAGCCGAGGCGATTGGCCAGCCCCGAGGCGATAGAGAGCCCCAGGAGGCCATGGGCGATGCGCTGTCCGAAGCGCGTCTGGCGCCCGAACTCGGCATCGGTGTGCAGGGGGTTATAGTCGCCCGAAAGCCCGGCGAACATGACCACATCGGTCTCGGTGACCGTGCGCGCGGGGCTGACCATCTCCAGCCCCTCTGCCAGCTCCTCAAAGTACAGGCTGCGGCTGCCGCTGATCTCGCCCATCTCTCTGCCCTCCTCTGGCGGCGAATTCGACAGCGCCAGCATAGCATGGAATCAGTGTGAAGCCAAACATACACAGCCCTACCGACATCGTTCAGAGAGGAGCCTATCGTCCTCAGCATCCTGGTGACAGCTGGGCCATGTGCATCGCCGCCACTCTTGGGCGCGGATAAGCCTATGCAGGCACGTGCCCTCGTGCGCCCGGCTCTCCGGAAAGGGGTCTTGGCGGGTTGGCTGGTCCTGCCGGCTGCTCGGAAACTCGGGCACCGTCGTTGCGAGCGCAGCGAAGCAACCTCCAATGTCCGATGTGGAGTTGCCTCGCTTCGCTCGCAACCTGGGGATTGCTTCGTCGGCGGCTGCGGCCGCCTCCTCGCAATGACAGGCCAAGGTTCTGTGCTGGGCCCAGGGTTCTGCGAACCCTGGGCTACTCGCAATGACACCCTGAACGGGTTCGCCGAGTTGACGGTTTGCACGTCTCGCCTAGACTCCGCTCTTGGCGCCGGCGACACCGGCGTACTGGCACAGGAATTGCTGCCCCTTCTCGCCGTGGGAGTGGGCCGGATGCCGGGTCGCGTTGGCTGACCCGTTGACGACGCTACGGGTCTGGACGCACGACCTGGTGCGGAGGAGAACTCATCGTGCCCAATTCGTTCCAGAAAGCCATGATCATCGTCGCCCACCCCGACGACCCCGAGTTCTTTTGTGGCGGGACCATCGCCCGCTGGACGCACGAGGGCGTGGAGATGACCTACCTCATCTGCACGCGCGGCGACAAAGGGAGCGACGACCCCACCATGACGCCGGCGCGGCTGGCATCCATCCGCGAGGCCGAGCAGCAGGCCGCAGCACGCATCCTGGGCGTCAGCCGGGTCGTCTTCTTGGATTACAGAGACGGCGAGCTGGAGCCGTCACTCAAGCTGCGGGGAGATATTGTGCGTGAGGTGCGCCGCTGGCGGCCCGAGCTGGTCATCACCAACGACCCCACGACCCGCTTCAGCCGCGGCATCTACCCCAACCATGCCGATCACCGCATCGTGGGCGATGTGGCGCTCGACGCCCTCTTCCCCGCCGCAGGCTCGCGCCTCTACTATCCCGAGCATATGGCCGAGGGGTTGGAGCCGCACCGGGTGAGCGAGGCCTACCTCTGCGTCACCAACAAGCCCGACACCTGGGTCGATACGACGGACTATTTGGACCTGAGGATCGCCGCCCTGCGCTGCCATGCCACGCAGATCAAGGACCCGGCGGCCCTGGAGAAGCGGCTGCGCGAGAACGTCGATCCGCGCCAGGCCACGCCCAACGCGCCGCGTCGCTATGCGGAGGGATTCCGGCGCGTTGTGATCCGGCGCTAAAGGGGGCGCTCATGAACTATGGCACGGCGACCCACTTCAGCCCCGAAGAGACCCTGCGCCTGGCCGAGCGCTTCTTCGGGCCCGCCGGCCTGGGGCTCGAGGTGCAGGCGCGCCGGCGCGATAGCCTGGAGCTGGCCGGGCCACGCGGCCGCGTGTCGCTGCGCGTACAGATCACCGACGGCGCGACCGAAGCTTTTCTGACGACCGAAGGCCTGGACTACCAGGTGCGCCAGTTCATGGTCGAGATCTATGAAGAGGCGCACCGGCACGGAGAGACAGAGGATGATTGATCCGCAAGAAGACGAGGTCTTGATCGGCATACCCTGGCGGCAGTGGACGGCCGATGCCTTTCGCCAGGCGCAGGAGAGCGACCGGCCGGTTCTGCTCTCGATCAGCGCCACGTGGTGCCATTGGTGCCACGTGATGGACGAGAGCACCTTCCGACACCCGGAGGTCATCCGCCGCGTCAGTGAGGAGCTCGTGCCCATCCGCGTCGACACCGACCGCCGGCCCGATATCAACAACCGCTACAACCTGGGCGGCTGGCCGACCACGGCGTTCCTGACGGCGCAGGGCGACATCCTCACGGGCGAGACGTTCATGCCGGTGGAAGAGTTCCTGTCGGTGCTCGACGAGGTGATGGGCTACTACCGCGAACGGCGCAGCGAGCTGGAGCAGCGCCTGCAGCGGCGGCGCACCCGCCGCGCGCGCATCAGCGAGCTGCGCCACCGGCTGCGCGGCAACGTGACGCCCGAGATCGTCGACACCGTCGTCACGGCCCTGCGCCAGGCCTACGACGCCGAGCACGGCGGCTTTGGCCCCGCGCCCAAATTCCCCCTGCCCGATACCATCGAGTTGGCGCTGGCTGCGGGCACCGCGGCGCAGGATGAGGCGCTGCTCGACATGGCCCGCACGAGCCTCATGGCCATGGCCGAGAAGGGGCTCTACGACACCGTCGACGGCGGGTTTTTCCGCTACTCCACCACCGCCGACTGGACCCAGCCACACTATGAGAAGATGCTCGACGGCAACGCCCGCCTGCTGAGCACCTACCTGCACGCCGCCCAAGCGCTCGACGCGCCCCTCTTCTGGCAGACGGCCCGCGGCGTGGCCACCTATGTCGAGGCCAACCTGCGCGACACCGAGAGCGGCGCCTTTGCCGGCTCGGCCGATGCCGATGAGGACTATTATCAGATGCGGGAAGATGTGCGCCGTTTGCGCAACAGGCCCCGCGTCGACCCGACGATCTACACCGACCGCAACGCGATGATGGTCATCGCCTTCCTCGAAGCGGCCGCGACGCTCGACGAGCCCTACTATGCCGACGTGGCGCTGCAGGCGCTCGAGGCCGTGTGGGGGCGCTGTTTCATCCCCGGGGCCGGCATGGCCCACGTGTACGACGGCTCGCCCCATCTGCCAGGGCTGCTCGCCGACCAGGTCTGGATGGGCCAGGCGCTGCTCGCCGCCCAGAGCCACCTCGGCCGCGGCGACTACCTGCAGCGCGCCCGAGCGCTCATGGACCTTATGGCCAGCCGCCTGGCCGACCCCGACGCCGGCGGTTATTATGACGTGCCCTTCGATGCGACGGCGCTCGGCCGCCTGCGCGAGCGGCTCAAGCTGCTCGACGAGAACGCCCTCGCCGCCGACCTGGCGCTGCGCCTGAACCGCCTCACCGGCGACGACGGCGACCATGAGGCCGCCGTGGGCACCCTCGAGGCCATGGCACCGCTCTACAGAGCCTATCGCCATCATGCCGCACTCTACGCCCTGACGGTCAGCCGCTTCATCGGGCCGCCGCTGCACCTGGTGCTGGTGGGCGACCCCAGCGCCGAGCCGAGCCGCAAGCTGCGCCAGGCGGCGCTCCGCATCTACGAGCCCAACAAGCTGGTGGAGACGGTGGACCCCAACCTGGCCCCCGAGCGGCTGGCGGCGCTCGACCTGCCGCCGGCGCCCACGCCCACGCTCTACGCCCGCCGCGGCCGGCAGACCTCACCGCCGGTGCAGGACCCGGCGCAACTCCGCGCGGCCATCGAGGCCGTGCCCGCCTAGCCCGCGCGCTATGGGGAGACACCCGTCACACCGATTTCCATGGCAGGAAGGCGATTGGCAAAAACTCCGGCAGAGGCCTGCCCATGCCGCGGCGCGAGCTGGGCCGAGTCTTTGCCAGAAAGTAGGCGCTGGCCACCCGCCAGGGAGATCGGTGTGACAGGTGTCTCCCCGGCATACGGTTCCGCGACATGCCCTCTGTAGGCTGGTCGTGGGGTGTATCCCACAATCGTCTGTGCAACAGGCATACGTTGCGCACGCCGCTCCGCCCGAGGCTCCCGTGGTAAGCCCCGGGCTACAGAGACCAAGCCCTGCGGGCTCGTGCGCTTCGAATCGTCTACGCCTGACCTCGGCTGCTTGCCGCTGCGGGCGCGTGTCTCCCGAGAGCACGGTGTTCAGGGGCGACACCAGCCCCATAGGGGCTTTGTTTCT
>JAKPJZ010000248.1 GCA_029553955.1 Chloroflexota bacterium | reverse complement strand
ACGGCCTCGGGGATGGGCACGATGGCCGCCAGCTCCTCGGCATGGATGTTGACCCCGGCCCAGTTCAGCTCGGTCGTCTGCTTGAGGCCCGTGTCGCCGTTGACAAAGTACGCCGTCGCCAGCGCGCTCATCACCGGCATCGTCCGCGTCGCCCGGCTCATGTTCGGCAGCCGCCGCGCCATGGTCAGCAGCGGGTTGGTCGCCGCCAGACTCTTGATGATCTCGGCGCTCACCTCTGGCGGGATGAGAGCCGCAGCGTCGTTTCGCGAGATCACGTTGTTGAAAGGCATGGCTCATGCTCCTTACGTGTGGGCCGGGTTTCTTACCCGGCATCAGGTGCGTCCTGCGGCTGTTCTGATGAAATCGTTCATGCTCTTGCCGGCGGGCGGCGGGTTGCCCGTGCCCGCACCGGCGTTGCCCGCGGGTGCGGGTGAGCCCTTGCGGAACAGCTCCGGCGCTGCCTGCTTGATAGCCGCCCAGTCTGGATTGCCCCGCCGGTCGTACAACTGCTCGGCCTGCGCGACGAGGAAGGCTGCCCTCGGGTTGCTGCAGCCGATCTCCGGCTTGCCCGCTTCCTCGTAGAAGGCCGCTCGCCGTGAGGTCGTCTCGAGCTCGCTCTGCATCTCGCTGAGCAGCCTGCGCGCCTCTTCCGGCGTATCCTTGCCCAGGGCCTTGGTCAGGTCGGCCAGCCGCTGCGAGAGAGCATCCCGCTCGCCCCGCGTGGCCTGCACCGTGTTGCGCAGCCCCTGAATGTGGCCTCCGATGAGGGCCTTGATGTCGTCGGGCTGCTGCGCCAGCCAGGCATCGTACTGTAGGGGCGCGGTCCCCGCGCCCGTCCCGCCCTGCTGACCGGATTGCTGCCCGCCCTCGTCCTGCTGCTGATCGTTGCCGGCTCCGTTGTCGTTGGTATCTTTTGGCATCTCGCCATGCTCCTACCGGCTTCAGCCGGTCCATCGCGGCATCTCGCCGCCTGAGGCAGCGACGCTTCACCGCTGCCACATTCTGCGTACTGTGGGCATCTCGCCCACTTGCGTTCTGCCCCCTATCGCGCTACAATAGGGGTATGAGCACACCGGTATCACGCAATCGCCAAGACTACTCACCCGAAGTGCAAGCCCTGGTCACTGCCAGAGCACTCGTCTTCCTTGACGGCGATATTGATCGTTCCTGGGAAGAGTTCTTTGCCGAGCTTGAAAAGATACGCTCGGCCAGCGCGTCAGACCCCAAGACCCCTGTCAGTGCCGAGATCATTCTGCGCGCCACAAAGCCCCCTCAGTAGCCGGTGCCCCTGAGCAGGAGCTCAAAGTCGTAGCCCCCTTCCCAGCGCCCATTGAGATCGCCTAAGCCGATCGCTCGTAGCGCCTCTCGCATCAACAGTCTGCCGATGGCCTGCTGCGTATCATCCTTAACCCATAGCTCGGCAATCCTGTTTTCCCTGACACTGAGTCCGAGCTTGTACGCCTCCGCCAGACCGAATCGCTGCGCCAGACCAGCCGCCAGACGGTCATTCGCATCCGCTATACCCCTCAACAGCACATCTAGCTCCGCATCCGTAAGGGCGCGCCCAAGATCCCAGATTACCTTGCCCCCTGTTCCCTGCCGGTTGGGCAGCAGTACTGCCATGCCTTCCTGGCCGTACTCCTGGCCCCAGGCCCGGGCCATGGCGAGCACACTTCTTCGGCGGCCCTTGAGCTGCGCGCTGAACGAAGGTTCCGGGCTGCCCCATAGCCCAATCGTTCGCGTCAGATCGTCCTCCAGCTTGAAGCGCGGCAGGTACTGCTCTCGCACCACCACCTCATGCCTCGCCCAGCCATCTGGCGCCTCGCCTATGGCCCTGGCCTCGGCCACCGAGGCGGCTGTGCCCCGGAAGAAGGTAAAGCCCATCACCTTCCGCGACGGTCCGACCCCCAACTCTTCCAGGCTCTTGACGCCAACCCCGCCACCATCGAGTGGACGCAGCATCTCGCTGAGCGTGACCTTACCCTCACGCCACGCATCATAGCGCCCAGGTCCCATGATCGCCCGCTGCGTCTCGGCATCCTGGCCCTCAAGCCACTCACGGCCCGTCTGCCAGGTCACGTCCGGCATGCCATCCACCACCGGCACCATGGCACAGCGGCCGTTTGGGTGGTCGTCGAGCGCCGTGTCCAGCGTCGAGAACTGGCCGTCGAGCAAGAGGCAAGCGACACAGGTGCGGCTGTCGTGCGCCGCCAGCCGCCGATATCCCTTCACCACACCCGACGCTGCATACTCGGCCCGGCTGGCCTCGCGGTAAGCGCGCAACTGCTCCGTGCGCGCGATGCAGAGCACGCGATTCAGCCCGCTCGCCAGCCCATCGCGCATCTCGCGTGCCGTTTTGCGCGGGTTCCAGCCCAGCGCCGTGCCTCGCACCAGCGCTGTAGTCATGCCCTCGACTGCATCGGGCCAGGTACGGCTCAGCAGTTCGTGTAACGGCGCCCCCTCGCGCGTCATGGCCACCATGTTCTCGACCGCCTCGACCGGCAACCTGCTGAATGAGGCATGCACCCCCGAGGCCGCCAGCGCCGCATCGGCGTGCTGCACTCCCAGCGCCGCCAGCTCGGCCTGCTCGTCGGCGATGGCCCGCTCGGCATCTGCTATGTACTTGTTAATCTCGTGCCGCGTCTGCCTGAGCAGCGCCTGATAGCGTTCCTTCTCGAAGAGCCGCCACTGCGAACCTTCCAGCCCAGCAGCTTTCTCAGCTGCCAGTTCTTTCGCCAGCGCCTCGAG
>JAKPJZ010000212.1 GCA_029553955.1 Chloroflexota bacterium | reverse complement strand
ACGGATGGCTGGACCCGGCATGCGCTGGAACAGGAAAGGTGCCGAGCGCGTGATCCCAGTCCGGGCAGCTATCCTCAGCAATCGCTTCGACGGTGTCTGGGAGACTGTCTACAACTTGCCCCAAAACTGAACTACACCCCCAATTGACGCCTGGCCGCCCAAGCCTACAATTGGGGACTGTGCAGTTTGGCGCGTGATCGCACCTGGACTCCTGGAAACGAGGGGCATGTTGGCAAGATGCTCACCCAGGTGGGCGGCTCCGCCGAACGGGCGCTGGCCCTGAGGAGGGCGCCGGCGACGATCGACATCCCCTTCGACCCCCTGGAGTTGGTCGCCTGCATGTGGGCCATCCTGCGCCGCGCGCGTGTCGGTGGCCAGCCGCTAGCCGCGTGCCGGGGCCCGACCTCGGGCCGGCTCACCCGCGACCTCCCGTCGCGGCGGGCCTTGCTCGATGGTGAGGAGATCGTGCTCACGGCCAAGGCCTTTGGCCTGCTCGAGTAGCTGATGCTGTACCTGGGCGGGGTCATCCGCTGTGAGTGGCTGCTGGATGAGATCTGGGGCTGGGATTACCCCGTCGCGACCCGCGCCGCCGACGTGCGCATTGCCGAGCTGCACAAGGCCCTGCACGACGACACCGCTGCTGCTGTTCATGTCGAGACGCGCATCGACGAAGGGTGCTGCTTCGTGGGCGAGGAGCTGTACCGGGGCCATGGCGCACGCAGCATTGTCACCCAATAGCGAAGCCAGGGGAACAAAAGCATCAAGAGAATCCTCTTTGTGTCCTTCGTGGTGAGATCGTCTCCACTATGCCAGGGCGGAACTGGGTCTCGTAGAGCTGCGCGTACAGCCCGCCTTGCGCGAGAAGCTCGGCGTGCGTGCCCTGCTCGACGAGCCGGCCCTGGTCGAGCACGAGGATGACGTCCGCAGCCAGGATGGTGCTGAGCCGGTGGGCGATGACCAGGCTGGTGCGCCCGACCATGATGCGCTCGAGCGCCGCCTGGATAAGCGCCTCCGACTGGCTGTCGAGCGAAGAGGTGGCCTCGTCGAACACGAGGATGCGCGGGTTCTTGAGCACCACCCGGGCGATGGCCAGGCGCTGCTTCTCGCCGCCCGAGAGGCGATAGCCGCGGTTGCCGACGACGGTGTCGTAGCCCTCGAGCAGGCCGGCGACGAAATCGTGGATGTTGGCGACGCGGCAGGCGGCCTCGAGCTCGTCGTGGCCGGCATCGGGCCGGGCATAGAGCAGGTTGGCGCGGATCGTGTCGTTGAAGAGGTGGGTCTCTTGGGTGACCATGCCGATCTGCCCGGCCAGGGTGTCGAGTGTGAGATCGCGGATGTCGAGGCCGTCGACGGTCACCCGGCCCTCCGTCGGGTCGTAGAGGCGCGGCAGCAGATAGGTGATCGTGGTCTTGCCGGCGCCGCTGGGCCCGACGATCGCGGCCAGCTGGCCTGGCCTGACGGAAAAACTCACGTCGCGCAGCGCCCAACGCGGCGCCGGCTCGGCCTCGGCGGCTGGGGCGTCGTGCGCCTCGGGGCCGGCGGCGTGGACGGGTCGCCTGCCCTCCTCTTGCGACAGCGGCGGCTGGATGGCACTGGCGCCGCGGCCGTAGCGCACCACCTCGCTGAGCGTGGCGGCGGCACCGGGCTCGTGCTCGCCGGGCTGGTAGCTGAATGAAACGTGGTCAAAGGTGACGTGGCCCTCAACCTCTTTCAGGGTCAGCGCGCCCGGGCGCTCTTCGATCTCGAGCGGCAGGTCGAGCACCTCAAAGACGCGCTCAAAGCTGACCATCGAGGTCGCAAAGTCGACGCGCGCATTGGTCAGCGCACTGAGCGGGCCGTAGAGCGCGCCCAGGTAGGCGGTAAAGGCCACGATGGTGCCGATGGTAAAGGCGGGATCACGCAGCACCAGGAGGCCGCCCACCCAGAAGACGAGGGCCGAGCCGACGGCGCTGACGAGGCTGATGGTCAGCGTGAACCAGCGCATGAGGTAGGCCTGGCGGATGCCGGCACGGCGCACCCGGCCCGCGCGTTCGGCAAAGCGCCCCACCTCACTCGGGCCGCGGCCGAAGAGCTTGACCAAGAGCGCTCCGCTCACGTTGAGCGTCTCGTTCATCATGGCATTCATCTCGGCGTTCAGCGACAACTGACCGCGCACTACCCCGCGCAGGCGGCCGCCGAGCAGCCGGGTTGGGATGACGAAGAGCGGCAGCACGGCCACAGCCAGGATGGTCAGTCGCCCGTCGAGCCGGACCATGATGGCCAGCGTGCCGGCCAGGGTGATGACGTTGGTGATCAGATCGACAATGGTGCCGGTGATGGCGCGCTGGGCGCCGCCGACGTCGCTGTTCAGACGCGACATGAGCTCGCCGGTCTTGGTGTTGGTGAAGAAGCGCAGCGACATGCGCTGCATGTGGGCGTAGAGGGCAACGCGCAGGTCGTAGATGACGCCCTCGCCGATGGAGGCGCCAAGGTAGCGCTGGCCGACGCCCAGCAGCCCGTTGACGAGCGGGATGCCGATCATGCCCAGGGCGAGCAGGTTCAGCCGCGTCAGGTTGCGCTGGGGCAGGGTGCGATCGATGAGGTCGCGCACCAACAGGGGCGGCACCAGGCCCAGCAGCGTGATGGCCAAGATGATGCCGAGCATGGCGGCAATCCTGCCCAGGTAAGGCCGCCCATACGTCGCCACGCGGCGCAGCAGCGCCATGTCGATGGCTGGATTGTCCTGTCTGTCGTCGTAGTGGAGGAACGAGCGCCATCCAGAACCGTGCATGAATGTCTATCCTTCCCCTGCTTCGTCGTGTACCACCGGGAGAAGAAGATCCAAATGCCGACGACGATCATCAGTCCCATCACACGTAGACGGCGCATGACGAGGCGCCACTTCCTGGCCACCATGGCGGCCGGCCTGGGCTCGGCGGCCGCCTTGGCCGTGACCGGCTGCAGGCAGGAGGTCGCGACCAGGCCTGCTCCGCCTCCAGCCCCGGCCGACAGGCTGGGCGTGCGACAGCCAACCGCCACGCCCGAACCGGCACCGGCGAGGGCGGGCTCGGCTTCGGAACGCCTGCCGATCGCGCGCCTGATCCTCAAGGGCATCGAATGGGACCGCGCCGGGAGCGTCGTCAAAGTGTTCGGGTTCGACCCGGAGACGGCATGGGAAGTCCTCTTCCCGGTCACCAAGACTCAGGCGCTGCCGGCAGACTATGCCCCCCGTGACCTGGTCTCGCCAAGCACGTATGGCGTGCCGGGCGGGCAGCCGGTGCGGGCCATCCTGGGCGCCGACCTCGCCGCAATGCAGCGGGCATCGGGCGACGCGCTTTCGATTGTCTCGGGCTACCGCCCCTACCAGTACCAGGCCGACCTGTTCGACCGCTACGTCGCCGAGCAGATGGCCGCCGGGCTCGATCGCAACACGGCCGTTGAGCGTGTCAGCCGGTCCTCGGCCCTCCCAGGCCACTCAGAGCACCAACTGGGGTTGGCCATCGATCTCAACTCGGTCGAGGATGACTTTGCGGATACGCGCACCGGCCGCTGGCTCTACCAAGAGGCGTGGCGCTATGGCTTTGCGTTGAGTTACACACCCAGGGGCGAGGCCCGCACGGGCTACCAGTATGAGCCCTGGCACTACCGCTGGATCGGCCGACCCCTGGCGCAGTTGCTTGCAGAGCAGGGCTACCTCGAGGACGGCGAGCGAACCCCTGCCGACTATTACGAGGCCATCCGCAGCCTGTTGGTATAGAGCTCGCGGAGCATGGGCCGCCTCGGACAAGTACGGTTGCAGTACTAGAACTCGATGCCCCGCCGCGCCGGGATGCCACGGGCGTAGGGATGCTTCTCCTCGAGCATGCGGGTCACCAGGTCGGCCTGCGCCAGGATGGCGGGCGTGGCGCCGCGGCCCGTCAGCACCAGCTCCACGTGGGTGGGCCGCGCGGCGATGAGGTCGAGCACGGCCCGCTCGCTGAGCAGGCCAAAGGCGACGGCGGTGTTGACCTCGTCGAGGATGACCAGGTCATAGCCTCCGCCAAGGAGCGCTGCCCGCGCCTGCGCCAATCCTTCCTTGGCGAGGGCGCGGTCTTCCGGCGTCCACTCACCGGGCTTGACAAAGCCCGGCCGGCCGAAGCGGACCAGCGTCACCAGCGGCGCCAGGCACCTGAGCGCCACCTCCTCGCCGCTCGGTTGGCCCTTCATGAACTGCACCACGTAGCTGCGCAGCCCCCAACCCACAGCGCGCAGCACCAGGCCCAGGGCCGCCGTCGTCTTGCCCTTGCCTTCACCCGTGTACACCTGCACCAGCCCTTGCGGCTGAATGGCCATGCCTTGCCTCCGAATGCTCCTGCCGGCCTGTCTTGACGAATCGGCCATAGCCGGTGCCGGGTCTCACGCGTCGCACATCCCCGGCTCAAACCCTGTATGGCGGGGGTTTTGCGGGTTGGCTGGCGCCGCTGCCCGCAGGCAGCGGCGCCAGCCAACCCGCAAAAACCCCTTGAAGATAGCATCAGCGCGAAATGGCGTCAAATGTCGCACTGTCCGGTACGTTTGACTGAGCGCCTCCGGACGGTATAATAGTCCGAGAAGGATCCGCTTTCAGAACCATCCACGTCGGGGAGGCGGCCATGATCGGCCAGCGCAGAGGCGGCTTCAATCGGTTCATCAGGATCCTGGCCGTTCTCGGCTCAGTGTTGCTGCTCGCGGCATCGGCGGGCGGCGCCTACCTCTGGCTGCTACACACCCAGGCCTCTCTGGAGGGCTACCAGCCACCGCTGCGCGTGCAGCCCAAGGCCACCGGCAAGGCGACGCGGCCTCTGGCACCACAGGTGGTCTTTGTCCTCATCGACGGCCTGCGCGAAGACGCCGTGGCGGGCATGCCCACCCTGTCGCTCTTGCAGCGCCAGGCGGCGGCGGCGCGGGTGCTCGTGGGCCGGCCCAGCTACTCGCAGCCAACCTGGACCACCCTGGTCACGGGTGCCTGGCCTGAGCTGAACGGCTCGTCGCTGCTCAACGCGCCCGACGACGCCATCCCCCCCATCCTCGCCGACACCATCTTTGCCGTGGCGCGTCGCGCCGGCCTCACCACGGCGCTCGCCGGAGCGCCCTGGTGGCAAAAGATGATCCCCGAGGAGGTGCTCGACTCCCGCTTCTACGCCAATGGCTTCACCGCCGACGACGACCGATTGTCGGCCGAGGCCGGGCTGCGCTTCCTCAACAACTTTGCGCCCAACCTCACGTTCATCTACTTTGGCAGCCTCGATGAGGCCGGCCACGAGGCAGGCGCCACGAGCGCCGCCTACCGCGAGGTCGCCGCGCAGATCGACGACCACCTGCGCGATATCGTGGCCGCGCTGGACCTGCGACACACGGTGTTGATCGTGACCTCCGATCACGGCCAGGTCGACCAGGGTGGCCACGGCGGCGGCGAGCGCGAGGTGATGTACACACCGTTGGTCGCCGCGGGCGACCTGGTCATCCCCGGCGACTATGGCACCATCAACGAGACCGATATCGCCCCCACCATTGCCGCCATCCTCGGCGCCCCGGTGCCCCGCCTCAGCCAGGGGGTAGCGCGTTTCGAGATGCTGCGCACCGACCTGGCCACGCGCACCCAGGTCGAGCTCGAGACGGCGCTGCAGCGCCGTGAGCTGGCCAACCTCTACCTGCCCAGCATCGGCCACGGCGCCTTGAGCGAGACGGCCGAGGGCGACGTCGAGGTGGCATTGAGCTCGATGGAGGTGCAGAACGTCGAGAGCGCCTACAGCCTGGCGCGCATCGCCGTCGAGCGCATCGATCGGGAGATGGCCCAGGTGCGCCAGCAGCGCATCCTACGCGAGCGCGGGCTGCGCCTGCCGCTGGCGCTGCTCGTCGTCGCGGTGCCCCTGGTCCTGCTGATCCTGCGCGGCGGCCGGCGCGGGCTGTGGCTGTTCGTGGCGGCGGCCGTCACGCAGCTCGCCTACCACGGCCTGTACCTGCACCGGGTGGGGCTCTACTCCTTCAGCAGCATTGCCGAGATCGACACAACCGTTATGATGACGGCGGAGAACGTGGCCCTCGCCTCGCTCGCCGGCGCCGCCATCGTCCTCTGGTGCCTGATCCGCGAACACGAGGATTCGGTGCTGAGCATCATCCAGACAAGCCTGGGCTACTCGCTGCTCGTCGTGTACCTGCTCGCCTGCCAGGCCGCGGCCGTCTACTGGCTGAACGGTTTCCGCATCACCTGGTACGTGCCCGACCTGACGGCCACTTTCTGGCAGCTCTCGGCCATCGTGCAGGCCCTGGTCGTGGCCGGCCTCGGGCTGGTGCTGCCCATCGTGCTCCTGCTGGCCGGGCTCGTCTACCAGGGCGGCCGCGCCCTGCGCCGTCGCCTGCGCCCGGCGACGCGGAGTTGAACCACAAAGCGGTCATGAGCGCGGCGCTCACCACCGCGCACGAAGACGCCCACAAGGGGCTAGGCTACGCTGTTGGGCGCGGCGTCTTCAGAGTAGGACACAAAGCGCTTCTATCTTCCCCTTTGTGTCCTTTGTGGTGAGAATGTCGTGAAGAGGGGACTGTTCTGATGCGTATTGCGATCACCGGCGCCAAAGGCCAGCTCGGCAGCATCCTCCAGGCCCGCCTGGCCGCCAACGACCTGCTGCCGCTGGACCTGCCCGAGCTCGACGTGACCGATGCCCTGCAGGTGCGCCGCGCCTTCGACGCCTTCCGGCCCGAGGCCGTGATCCACGCGGCGGCGCTGACGAACGTCGACCAATGCGAAAGCCAGCCGGAGCTGACCTACCGCGTCAACGCCCTGGGCACACAGAACGTGGCCCTCGCCTGCCGGCGCTGCGACGCCGCCATGCTCTACATCAGCACCGGCTATGTCTTTGACGGCCGCAAGGGCGCGCCCTACTTTGAGTACGACGCGCCGGCACCGCAGGGCATCTACGCCCGTTCCAAGCTCGGCGGCGAGTGGGCCACGCAGGCCTTCCTGCAGCGTTTCTATGTCGTGCGCATCGACCGCCTCTTTGCGCCGGGCGGGCGCAACTTTGTGGAGACGGTGCTGCGCCTGGCCCACGAGCGCGGCAGCCTGAGCATGGCCACCGACGAGGTCGGCTCGCCCACCTACGCCCCCGACCTGGCCGAGGCCGTGGCGCGCCTGCTCCCCACTGAGGTCTATGGCATCTATCATCTGACCAACGCCGGCGTCTGCTCGCGCTACGAGTGGGCGCGCGAGATCCTGCGGCTGGCCGGCCTGGCGCACGTGCCGGTGACCCCCACGCAGGACTATGCCCGGCCGGCGCCGGTGCCCAAGCAGCTCGAGCTGGCCAACCTGTGCGGCGCGCAGCTCGGCGTCGCCCTGCGGCCCTGGCAGGAGGCGCTCGCCGACTATTTCGGGGAGCGCGGAGCGTGAGCACCCTGGTCTCCGTCATTATCCCCAACTGGAACGGGGCGCGGCACCTGCCCACCTGCCTCGACGCCCTGCGCCGCCAGACCCACCCCGCGCTCGAAGTGATCGTGGTCGACAACGCCTCGGCCGACGAGTCGCAGAGCATCGTCGCCACCCGCTACCCCGAGGTGCGCCTGCTCGCCCTGCCCGAGAACCGCGGCTTTGCCGGCGGCGTCAACGCTGGCATTGCCGCCAGCCGCGGCGAGATCGTGGCCCTGCTGAACAACGACACCGAGGCCGAGCCGCAATGGGCGGCCGAACTGGCGCGCGCCCTCGCCGAACACCCCGATGCCGGCGCCGCCGCGAGCAAGATGCGGCTCTTCGACCGCCGCGATACGCTGCACGCCGCCGGCGACGTCTACCGCGCCGACGGGTTGCCAGCCAACCGCGGCGTGTGGCAGCGCGACACAGGGCAGTTCGACCGCGAGGAGTATGTCTTTGGCGGCTGTGGCGGCGCCGTGGCCTACCGCCGTGCGCTGCTCGAGCAGGTCGGCCTGCTCGACGAGGCCTTTTTCTTCAACTGCGAGGACGTCGACCTCGCCTGGCGGGCGCAGCTCGCCGGCTGGCGCTGCATCTATGTCCCCAGCGCCGTCGTCTACCACCACCTCAGCGCCACCGGCGGCGGCGTGACGGCGAGCTACTACACCGGGCGCAACACCCTCTGGGTGCTGGCCAAAGACGTGCCGGGGCCGGTCCTGCGCCGGCACTGCTGGCCCATCGTGCGCGCCCAACTGCGCATCTCATGGGAAGCGCTCAAGGCCTGGCGCGGCGCGGCAGCGCGGGCTCGGCTGCGCGGGCAGCTCGCCGGGCTCCTTGGCCTGCCGCGCATGCTCGGGCCGCGCCGCCGCGTGCAGGCCACCCGGCGCATCGCCATCGCCGAGGTCGAGCGGCTGCTGGAGCCGGTGCCATGAGGAAGGCTTTGCAGCGCACCTCGAGCGTCGTCTGCCAGGGGTGGCGCAGGCGTCCTCGCCTGCGCGCTCTGGCAGGCGAGGACGCTCGCCCCACCGCGCAGGCGAGGACGTCTGGGCCACCCCTGGCCCTCGTGCTGATTATGTTGGCCTACATCGTCGCCGGCGTGCAGTACGCGCGGCTCACGCCTGCCTGGCAGGCCCCCGACGAGCCGGCGCACTTCAACTATGTCAAATACGTCGCCGAGCACCGGGCGCTGCCCGAGCTGCAGCTCGGCGACTTTCCCGCCGACTATCTCGCCCGATTCACCAACCCGGCAAAGACCCCGGGCATGTCGATCGCGCCCATCCGCTACGAGTCGTGGCAGCCGCCGCTCTACTACCTGCTGGCGGCGGGCGTCTACGGCGCCACAACGGGGCTGCCGCAGGCGGGGCAGCTCCTGGCGCTGCGCCTGTTCTCGGTGGCGCTGGGCGCTCTGCTGATCCTCGCCGCCTACCGCGCGGCCGCGGCTTTCCTGCCGGGGCGGCCGTGGCTGGCGCTCGGTGCGGCGGCCTTTTTGGCGGCGCTGCCGATGCACGTGGCCACGACGGCGGCGGTGAGCAACGATACGCTGGCCGAGCTCTGGGTAGCGCTCGCCCTGTGCCAGATCGCGGCGCTGCTGCGCCAGCCAGACGGTGGGGGTGAAGCATTCGGCCAGAGCGCTCGCTCGGGGCGAGGAGGCTTTCGCCCGTACGCTTCACCCCTACTGCTGGGCGTCACGTTGGGCCTGGCCGCGCTGACCAAGCTGAACACCGCCATCGTGCTGCCGCCGGCGCTCATCGCCCTGGCCTCCGTGGCCTGGCGGCGCGACGGATCGGCGCGGCTGCGCGGCATCGCCCGGCGGCTGGGCGCGCTCTGCCTGCCGCCGTTGCTGCTGCTCGCCCCCTGGCTGGCGCGCAACGTCGCCGTCTATGGCCTCGCCGACCCCCTGGCCTCACGGCAGCACCAGGCGGTCGTCGTCGGCCAGCAGCGCACCGCCGACTGGATCGCGCAGAACGGCCTGCGCTTCGCGGCGAGCGATTTCGTCACTACGACCTGCCACAGCTTCTGGGGCCAGTTCGGTTGGATGGGCGTGGTGCTCGACGAGCGCATCTACCGCGGCCTGACGGTGCTCACGGCGCTGGCGCTCGTGGGCCTCGCGCTGCGGGCGCGCAGGCTGCGCCACGAGTGGAAATCGCTGCCCGAAGCGGAGCGCCTCGGCCTCGGGCTGCTCGCGCTCCTCGCTGCGCTCAGCGCGGCCGGCCTCCTGTGGTACAACCTGACCTTCCTGCAGCGCCAGGGGCGCTACCTCTTCCTGGCGCTCGTGCCCATCGGCATCGCGCTGGCCGCCGGCTGGCGCGAGATGGCCCGGCGCGCCCGGCGGCCGCTTGCGGCGGGCCTGCTCGCCGCGCTGGCCGTGCTGCTCGCGGCCTGGGCGGCACTGCGCCGCGCGCCGCTCGACAAGTACACGCTCGCGGGCCTCGTGGGCGGCAGCGGGGGCTTCGGCCTGGCGGCGTGGTTGCCGGAACCCTGGGCGCTGTGGCTCTACGCCCTGCCCTATCTCCTGCTCCTGGGCCTCGATTTCGTCTGCCTGTACGCGTTCATCGTGCCCGGATTGTCGGGCTAGCAGCCTGTCGGAGAAGACCAATCCCAGCCGGTGACCGGGTCATAGGCTCCGCACGAGCCCGGCATGGGGCCTTTTCTGGGGGTTTTTTCGGGTTGGCTGGCCCAGCCAACCCGAAAAAACCCCTCCTGGATCAAGGCCGGGCGCAGGAGGGCATGTGCCTGCGCAGGCTTATCCGCGCCCAAGGGGCAGTGGCGGAGCAGAGTGCCCGGCTGATACCAGGATGCTGAGGGAGTGTGGTTGGGTGGAAGGCTCAGCCGTGGGTTCCCCAAGAAAGGTAGCCTCCAATGACCGGTGACGCTCGACCCCGCTCGCGACTGGGATGGCTGCTCGCCGCCGTGGCAGCACTCGCCCTGTGCGCGCTGCTCTTGACCGTCGTGCGGCGGCCGCTCACAGCGCCGCCGGCACCCACGGCACACCCCACCGCCGTGGCGCTGCAGCCGATACTGGCCACCTCGGCGCCGGCGCCTGCGCCCACAGCCACAACGCAGCCCACGGCCAAGCCCCTGGACCTGCCCATGCTGGCGCGCACCTTCGACGCCGAGGCTGCGCTGGCCGAGATCGAGCAGCTCTGCCGGCCCGAGTTCGGCGGGCGCCAGGCGGGGGCGGCGGGCGGCCGCGCGGCGGCTGAGTACATCGCCGGGCGCTTTGCGGCGCTGGGGCTGCAGCCCGCCGGCGATGGCGGCAGCTACTTGCAGGAGCTCACGGTGCCCCTGGTCGAGCTCAGCACCGTGCCCCGCCTGACGCTTACCAACGGCGACGGCCGGGCCTTCGAGGGGCGCTTCCCCGAGGATGTGTCGCCGATCATCAACGGCGCGGCGGGGCCGGGCGCGGCCGAAGGCCCGCTCGTATGGGCCGGCCATGGCGCCGCAGCGGACCTCGTCGGCGTGGACCTGGCGGGGGCCATGATCGTCTGCCGGCTGCCGGTCGACCCCAGCATCTACCACCTGGCGCGCGACCGAGGCGCTGCGGGGCTGCTGATCGTGTGCGAAGACGCCGCGCCGATGCTGATGGGCCGCGTGGCCCGCGAGACGACTGCCGCCCCACGGGCCTACCCGGCGGCCTACGTCGGCCCCGATGCCACGGCCTTTATCCTTGCCGGCAGCGGCCATACCCTCTCGGAGCTGGAGCGCCGCGAGGGGGCGGTGCCGCTCGCCGGCCGGGGGCGGCTCGAGGTAGCCGCACGCCAGGCGGCACAGGCGGGGGCGCAGAACGTGCTGGGCGTGCTGCTCGGGGGCGATGCGGCGCACCGCAGCGAGGTCATCGTCCTCGGCGCCCATTACGACCACCTGGGTCGCTGGCCCGACGGCACCTTTTTCGCCGGCGCCAACGATAACGCCTCGGGCGTGGCCGCCCTGCTCGAAATCGCCCGCACCTGGCAGGCCGCCAGCTACATCCCGGCGCGCACGGTGCTCTTTGCCGCCTGGGACGGCGAGGAGCAGGGCATGCTCGGCTCGCAGTACTATGTGCGCCATGCCACGCTGCCCCTCAACCGGGTCGAGGCCATGCTGCAGCTCGACATGGTAGGCGTGAGCCCGCGGCCGGTGCTCTACATCGATGGCGACGGGCTGGTGGCCGACCACGCCCTGGCCGCAGCCGCCGAGCTCGGCGTGGCGGCCGAGCCCAGCGACATCGGCCGCAGTGATCACGCCAGCTTTCGCCATGCCGGCATCCCGGCGACCATGTTCATCTCGGCGGCGGTCGACACCGGCGATTATCACCGCGCCAGCGATACGCCCGAGACCATCGACCTGGAGTACCTGGGGCAGTCGGGCGTGCTGGCCGAGTTGGTGGCGCTACGCCTGAGCATGGCCGAGCCGGTGCCGGTGTGGCAGCCGCTGCCGGCCGCAGCCCCCAGCCCCTAGCCTAGTTTTCCACCGGTTCAGAGTTGACAGGCATGCGGGCCGCCAGCGGGCGGCCCGCATGCCTGTCAACTCTGAACCGGTGGAAAACTAGGAGACTCGGGGCACGCGGGCCAGGATTTCGGAGACGACTTCATAGTTGATCGTGCCCAACTGGGCGGCAACCTCGTCGACGGTGATGCGCTCGCGGCCCTGGGTGCCGATGAGCACGACCTCGTCGCCGTAACGCACGCCGGGGATATCGGTGACGTCGATCATTGTCTGGTCCATACAGACGCGCCCGACGATGGGCGCGCGTTGGCCGCGGACGAGGACGTGGCCCCAGTGCTGCGGCGCGCGGCGGAAGCCGTCGGCATAGCCCACGGGGATCACCGCGACGCGCGAGTCGCGCGGCGTGTGGTAGGCGCAGCAGTAGCTGACGCAGCTCCCGGCCGGCAGTGTCTTGACCTGGGCGATTTGCGTTTTGAAGGTGAGCGCCTGGCGAAAGCCGGCCGGGCAGGGCACATCGGCGGAGGGGTTGAGCCCGTAGAGCGCAACACCCACGCGCACCATGTCGCAGTGCGCCTCGGGCATGGTCAGCGTGGCCGCGCTGTTGGCAGCGTGCACCAGGGGCGGCCGCAGCCCGCGCTGCTCCAGCTCGGCCAGCAGCGCGCTGAAGCGCCGCCACTGCTCGTTGCAGTGGGTGCGGTCGGCGCAGTCGGCCATGGCAAAGTGGGTAAAGAGCCCCTGCACCTCCAGGCCGGGCAGGCCGGCGAGCGCCAGCATGAAGGGCAGGGTCTCTTCGGGCAGCAGGCCCAGGCGCCCCATACCCGTGTCGACCTTGACATGCACGCGGGCAGGCCGCCCCAGCTCGACGGCAGCGCGGCTGAGCGCCTCGGCCGTCTCGATGGAAAAGACGGCGGCGTCGACCTGCGAGGCCACTGTCTCGCGGGCCTGCCAGGGGGGCGTGTAGCCCAACACGAGGATCGGCGCCTCAATGCCCACCTGGCGCAGTGCCAAAGCCTCGCTGAGGCACGCGACGCCGAGATAGGTGGCGCCGTTGTTGAGCGCGGTGCGCGCCGTCTTGATGGCACCGTGGCCGTAGCCGTCAGCCTTGAGGATGGCCATAAGGGCGACGCGCTCGCCGACGAGGCGGCGCACCAGGCGCACGTTGTGGGCGATGGCCTCGAGGTCGATCTCGACCCAGGTGGGGCGCGAGGGTCGCTTGAGGCGCACGGCCTGCCAGCCCGGGCCCTGGCGCACCAAGGGCGCATCGGCGCGCCGCTCGTCGGGCAGGAGGCGGCGCACCAGTTGCTCGAGGCGAGCTTCTGCCGAGCCCTTGACAAGGATGGCGACGCCGGGACCGAGCTGCGGCTCGATAGCGCGCAGCGCGTCGTCGACGGTGTAGGTGACGTGGATACGCTCACGCGCCAGGCCGTGGCGGCCCGCTTCTTCGGCGGCCAGGCGCATGCGCTCGCCGTTGGCGACCAGGAGGTCCACCACCCCTGCAGCCAGCGCACCGGTGCGGCGGTGCGCCTCGGCCTCGTGGGCGCCGAGCTGGGCCATGTCACCGAGGACGGCGATCTTCCGCGGGCGGGCAACGCCAGCGAGGGTCTGCAGCGCGGCCTCGACGGCGGCCGGGGTGGCGCTGAACGAGTCGTCGAGGATCAGGGCACCGTTGCGGCCGGCAAGGGGCCTGAGCCGGCCGGGGAGCGGATCGAGCGCTTGCAAGGCCCGGGCGATCTGCTCGAGGCTGAGGCCATGGATGAGGCCGACGGCGGCGGCGGCGAGCAGAGGGTAGACGGCGTGGCGCCCGAGCAAGCGCGACCGGATGCGGCAAACCTGACAGGCCTCCGCAGGCCCATCGGGGTGGCCGCCCACCTCAAACCAGACAGGGGCAGGCCTGACGGGTCTCCGAAGACCTGTCAGGTCTGCCGGGCACGACAGGGTGAAGGAGACGCCGGCCTCATTGGCTTCGATATCAGTGGCGCGCAGGTGGGCCTCGGGGCTCTGGCCGATCCAGAGCACGGGGGCGGCGCAGCGCTCGGCCATAGCGGTCACCCAGGGGTCATCGCGGTTGAGCACAGCCCAGCCGTCGGCGGGCAGGCTTGCGACGAGGCGCCCTTTCTCGAGGGCCACGTTCTCGAGCGAGCCCATGGTCTCGAGGTGGGCGGCGGAGACGTTGAGCACGACGCCGTAGCGCGGGCTGGCGACGCGCGCCAGCTCGGCCATCTCGCCGGGCGAGTCGCAGGCGAGCTCGAGGACGGCGAGGCGGTGCTCGGGGCGCAGTTGCCCCAGGGCGATGGGGAGGCCAAAGCGCCCGCTATAGTTGCCAGGGCTTTTGAACACCGGCCGCACGCTGCTCAGCACCGCCGCGATGGCCTCTTTGGTCGTCGTCTTGCCGGTGCTGCCGGTGATGCCGACAACCTCGACTTGATGCTTTTGCAGCAGCAATCGCGCCCAATCGGCGAGGGCTGTCTGGGTATCTTGAACGACTATACAAGTGACAGGACTGCCGGCCAGGTCCACAGGGCGGTCGCAGAGGACGCCCTGCGCGCCGCCGCGGCAGGCCTCGGGGACATAGTCGTGACCGTCGGCCCAGCCGGTGCGCACGGCGACGAAGAGCTGGCCCGGCGCGACCTGGCGCGAGTCGTAGCAGAAATCGGTAAAGCGCGTGGCATAGACGGGGCCATGCGTCAGCCCAGCCGTCGCCTGCAACAGGTCTTCGAGTTCGACCATGGATCCTCCCGCCGCCTATTGTACCACGAGCGGTAATGGTCGGGCAAGACCACGTGGCCATAGGAGTTCGTCATGAACGATTCGATGCTCGTCTTCGCCGCAGCACTCTCGGCCGTGGCCGCGCTGGCCAGCCTGGCCGGGCTGTTTGCCGTTCTGCGGCAGCGCATCTCACCCGCTGCAGAGCCCGCGGCCAGGGCCGATGCGGGCAGTCCGCTGCCCTACCGGCGGGTGGAGGCGCTGCTGGCGCCGAGTGAGCGGGCGTTGTACAACGTGCTGCTGCCGCTGGCGCGGGCGCATGGGGCCGCCGTATTTGTGAAGGTGCACCTGGCTGACCTGGTGCAGGTACGCCGCGGGGCGCGCGCCTACGAGCGCCACGTCGATCAGATCGGCAAACGGCGCGTGGACGTGGTCCTCTGCGACGAGGAGCGGCTGGTGCCGCTGGTGGCAGTGCAGCTCGATGGGACGACACGGGGCGCAGCGAGCCGCGGCAAGCAGGATGAGCTGATCGCCGAGACGCTGGCGGCGGTGGGCCTGCCGCTGGTGCGCTTGCCGGCGCGGGCGAGCTATCAGGCCGACGAGGTTGCCGCGCTGGTTGAGGTGCAGCTCGCTCCTCAGCGCCACGAGCCGCCGGCCCTGCCGGGGGCCACCGACGCCGTGCTGGAGCCGCCGGCGGGCTGGCTGCCATCGCTGTTCGACAGCACTGCGCAGGCGAACGCGCAGGTGCCCGAGCCTCTGCCCGGAGAAGAGGCGGCAGCGCTGGTGGAGGCGCCGCCAGCCGCCTTGGGCACAGAGGCAGACGCCGACATACAGGTGCCGGCGCTGTTGGGGGTTGAGCTGCCCGCGGAGGCCGAGCCAACCGAGCCCGAGCACGCCGCGCCCGCCGAGCCGGCGCTCTCGCAGGGCACGCCGGTGTGCCCCGATTGCGGCCATGCTCTGATGGAGATGCAGGATATCGACACCGGCGAGATCGTGCTGGCCTGCTCACGCTATCCAGAGTGCCAGTACTACCACGCACAGGCGTAGCGCCTGGCGGAAGCAGCGTGCGGGCGCTGCCCACATGCTTGTAGTGGGGAGGCACCTGACAGGTCTCCGGAGACCTGTCAGGTGCCTCCCCGGCACCGCTCTCCGGCACCACGAACGGGTCTCGCCACCGGTTCTGGGCTATGCCCCCTTCGCGCTTGCCTCTCGACACCGCGCCTGGCTTGTGCTATAATCCGTCACGTCGTGCCGCCGCTGTTGGGCCGTCTTCACAGGAGGAAGGCGTTGGCGGACCTGCTCTACCTGGAAGACTCCTTCTGCCGTTCTTTCGAAGCCCATGTGGAGGCCTCGCGCCACGGCGAGGCCGGCTGCGAAGTGAGCCTCGACCGTACCTGCTTCTACCCTGCCGGTGGCGGCCAGCCTGCCGACCGGGGCACCCTGGGGGGCCTGAGCGTGCTCGACGTGCGCGAGGAGGGCGGCCAGGTGTGGCATCTGTTGCCCGAGCTGCCCGCAGGCACGGTGTTGCGCGGCGAGGTGGATTGGGCGCGCCGCTTTGACCACATGCAGCAGCACAGCGGCCAGCACGTCCTCTCGGCTGTAGCGCTGCAGCAGCTCGGCGCGCAGACGCTCTCCTTTCACCTCGGCGCCGAGCTGGTCACCGTAGACCTCGATGTGGCCGGCATGGCACCGGCGGCCGCGCAGGCGCTCGAAGACGAGTGCAACCGCCTGGTGATGGACAACATCCCGCTGCGCAGCTATTTTGTGGCCCCCGAGGAGGTGCCGCGGCTCAACCTGCGCAAGCCGCCGACCAAGGGCGAGCGCACGCGCATTGTGGAGATCGCCGGGGTAGACCTGTCGCCTTGTGGAGGCACGCACGTCGGCGCGACGGGGCAGATCGGGACGATCAAGGTGCGCCGCGTGGAGCGCTACAAGGGCGGCAGCCGCGTCGAATTCCTCTGCGGCTGGCGCGCGCTGCGCGACTATCAGTGGAAGCACCTGGCCATCGGCGCGCTGGCACGTGACCTGAGCGTGGCCGACCGCGAGGCCGAGGCGGCGGTGCGCCGCGCGCTGGCGGCCGAACGCGAGGCACGGCACGAGGCGGAACAACTGCGGGGGGCGCTGGTGGGCTATGAGGCTGCGGCCCTGCGCGCTGCGGCGCCGCGGGCGGGCGGGGTGGCCATCGTCGCGCGTGCTATCGCCGGGCAGAGCGCCGCCCAGGTCAAACAACTGGCGGCGACGCTGGTGGCCGAGCCGGCGACGGTGGCGCTGCTGGCGGCAACCGGGGCGGCGGTGCGCCTGACGTTCATGCGCTCGGCCGGCGTGGAGCTTGACATGCGAGCGCTGTTGCGCGAAGTGACCGAGAGGTTCGGCGGCGGGGGCGGCGGGCGCCCCGAAAGCGCCGAGGGGGGCGGCCTGCCCCCAGAACAGGTGGCTGAGGCGCTGGCCTGGGCCGAAGGTGAACTGAGGGTCCGGTTATCCTAGGGAGGTGCTGTGGTGTCGGTCCAGGAGATCGCGCCTGGGATCTTGGCCGCGTCTGAAGCGAGCGGCGCCAACTATGGTCTGATTCGGACGGATGCCGGGGCGGTGCTCGTGGATGCGCCGTGGATCCCCAAACAGGCGCAGGCCTGGCGCGCCGAGGTGGAGCGGTTCTCGCCCAACGGGGTGGCCTACAGAATCCACACCGACTATCATCTCGATCACATCCTCGGCGGCTGCTTCATGCCCCCGGGGCTCACTATCACCCACGAGACGGCCTGGAAGCACCTGAAGGCGCTCGACCGTGAGGTACTGCTGCAGCGAGCACTGGAGCGGGGCCAGGAATTGGTGCCCGATTTGGCCGCGCAGCTTGGCGATGTCAGCGTCGTCTTGCCCCAGATCACGGTGGGCAAAGGCGTCGCGCTGTGGTGTGGCGAGCGGCGCATCGAGGTGTTCCACGTGGGCGGGCACACCCCGGCCACGCTCGCCGTCTATGTGCCCGACGCGCGGGTGCTCTTTACCGGCGATCTGGTGGTCAACGGGCGCCACCCCTACATGGCCGACGCCGTTTCGCGCGAGTGGCTCAGCTCGCTCGAGCACATCCGCACGATGGACGTGGCCTGCATCATCCCCGGCCACGGCCAGCCGGGCGGGCCAGAGATCATCGACCGTGTCTACAGCTATGTGTTCGAGTTCCGCGCCCGGGTGGAGGCGTGCTTCCACGCGGGGCACACGCGGCGCGAGACGGTGGAGCGCGTCAGGCCGCTCGAGGCCTTCCCGGTGGCGGTGGGCGACGAGGAGCGCGTGCGGCGGATTCTGCGCTCCAGCGTCGAGCGCGTATATGATGAGATCAAGAAAGAGGCGCTGCGCGGCCGGCAGCGAGGCTAGGAGTATGTCCCAAAAGCGTCGGGGCCACATGCTTGCAGAGCCGGAGAGCGGGTGCGGGGGCAGGCGTGCAGTGCCTTGTGGGCACTGCACGCCTGCCCCCGCACCCGCTCTCCGATACTGCGAACGGCCATCGCCGATGAGTCTGGCGTACTCCCTCGGCTAGAGCATCGGTCAAGTATCCGTATAGACGACGTAAGCCTAGCCCCCCTTGGCCGCCGCAGGCGGCTTCGTGGGCGTCGGAGGGCGATGATTCGGCCGTCTGGGGGCCTTCGCAGGAATACTTGACCGATGTTCTAGGGGTGTATCCCACAATCGTCTGTGCAACAAGCATACGTTGCGCGCGCCGCTCCGCCCGAGGTTCCCGTTAAGCCTCGGGCTACAAATGCAAAGCCCTATCGGGCTCGCGCCAGCCAAACACAAACGACTCGCAGTCGGCTGCCTCGGCCAGGCCATGCGAGCCGATGAAGCCGAGCTCCCAGCCCCCGAGGGGCTTCGTTTTCGTAGCCCGAGGCTTGCCACGGGAGCCTCGGGCAGAGTCAGGCCGATACGCAAGACTCGCGCCAGAAATACACCGACGATTCTGGGACATGCCCCTCGGCTAGGTCAGCCTTGCGCAGGCCCGTGCAGCCGTGTATAATCGAGCCAGAGCGATGTGCGCTCTGGCGGCTGATCTGTCCCAACTGGAGTTGGTATCATGATTGACAACTGGCATCGCGGCGAAGCCGGCTTCTTCTTCGAGCGCGGCGAGGCGCTCGAGCAGGCCGGGCGCCTCGACGAGGCCATGAGCGAGTTCAAGCGGGCCATCCACGCCGACCCCGGCCTGGCGGAGGCCCACATGGCGCTTGGCTATCACTACCGGCGCAAGAACTTGCTGAGCAAAGCCGCCGAGGAGTTCCGCACCGCAACCTCTCTGGCCCCCTCATACGATAGCCTCTTCAACCTCGGCCACGTCTTGGTGGACCTCGGCCAGCCGCGTGAGGCGCTCGCCGCGTTCCGGCAGTGCCTGGCGCTGGCGCCCGGCAACGCGGCTGTGGGCTATGAGATCGCCTATGCCCTCTACGTGGCCGGCGACCACGCGGCCGCGCTCGAGGAATTGCAGCCGCTGCTGGCAGCCGCCGCCGACGATTGGGAACTGCGCTACCTGACGGGGAGCTGCGAGCTGGCCCTGGGCCGCTACGCTGCGGCGCAGGCATCGCTGGAGCGGGCGCTGGCCCTGCTGCCGGCCGGCGAGCCCGACGACGGCCTGCGCGAGGCGCTGCAGGTGGCGCTACGCTATCGCGAGTTCGGCCGTGTGGACCCTGACGACGTCAAGGCGCACCTCTACGCCGAGTACGGCGTCGTCTGCCTCGGAGCACTGGGCGACGACGGGCTGCACCTAGCGGTCGAGCCGCGAGACCGGCTGACCTTCCAGGACCTGGGGCGGATGCTGCAGCGCTTCCATGCCCTGCGCCTGCATTGGCGCTGGCGCTTTGACGCTGTCGTCGCCGTCGACGAGGCCTCACGTCCGCTGGCCGTGGCGCTGTCGCACAGCCTGCGGGTCCCCATCGTCGAACCCGATGAGGCGCCGCTGGAGGGCCTGACTCTCTTGGTGTGGGCCACGGTGACGATGCCCGAGCTGCTCGATGTCGTCATCGAACACGTGCACGGCGATTACGTCACCTTTGTCGCTGCCCCCGATCGTGCGGCACTGGACAACGTGATCGCCGATATCGTTGGCGTTGTAACCGGCGACATCGTCACCCTGCCCTGGGAGACACCAACCCGCCGGCGGACAGCGACTGCGGCCGCGCGCGAGATCCTGGCCGCAGTCAAGTCACTGCCGCCCGATGCCACGCTCCCGGCGCAAGTGCGCTACTACGCCGGGCGGCACCGCCGGCTGCGCTTCCTCCAGTGAGGGAACTGGATGGCACGAAAGAGCGCGAAAGGCCACGAAAAGCACGAACAGAGGTACTGCCCTTTCGCAAGTCTCGCGCCCCATAGAAACGAGTGAGCTATGGACGAGTTGTTTTCCGCCATCGCCCAGGCGCTGCATGCCGGTGAGGCGCTGGCGCTGGCCACAGTCGTGCACGTTGAGGGCTCGACGCCGCGCAGCGTTGGCGCCCAGATGGCTGTGTGGGCCTCGGGCCGCACCCTGGGCACCGTGGGCGGGGGCACGCTGGAAGCCCGCACCATCCGCGACAGCCTGGCGGCCCTGGCCGAGGGCGTGTCGACCCTGCAGGCGTACTCGCTGCACAGCGAGGAGCCGGGGGCGCTCGGCGTGTGCGGCGGGCGCGCGCAGGTCTTTATCCATGTGCTGCAGCCGCCCGAGACGGTACTCATCGCCGGCGCGGGCCACGTGGCCCAGCCCCTGGCCCAGGCTGCAACAGCCGCGGGCTTTGGCGTGCTGGTGGTCGACGACCGGCCCGAGCTGCTGACCCCAGAGCGCTTTCCCACGGCGCGCACCCAGGTCGTCTGCTTTGCCGAGCTGCGGGCGGCGCTGCACTTCGACCAGCGCACGCACGCCATCATCGTCACCCGCTCGCACGCCCACGACCAGGAGGTGCTCCAGCAACTACTGGGCGAGCCCCTGGCCTACCTGGGCGTGATGGGCAGCCGCGCCAAGGTGCGGCACATGTTCCAGCGCCTGCGCGAGGCGGGCTACCCAGAGGAGCAACTGGCCCGCGTGCATGCGCCCATCGGCCTCGACATCGGCGCCGAAACGCCGGCCGAAATCGCCGTGAGCATCGTGGCCGAGCTGCTGCAGCACCGGCGCGGGGCCAGCGGCCTGCCTCTCAGCCAGGTGGCCCGCACGGCCCGCGGCGAGGAGGGCACGGCGCCGTGAGCGCGCATGGCTTCACGGCCGGCCTCGTGCTCATCCGCGGCGCGGGCGACATCGCCAGCGGCATCGCCCACCGCTTGCACCGGGCCGGGCTGGCGGTCGTCATGGCCGAAGCGGCCCAGCCACGGGCGCTGCGCCGCGCGGTGAGCTTTGCCGGCGCCGTCTATGACGGCAGCATCACGGTCGAAGGCGTGGTTGCGCAGCGCGCAGCCTCGCCGGGCGAAGCGCAGGCGCTCGTGGCGCAGGGACGCATCGCCGTCATCGTCGACCCAGACGGCCACATGGCCGGCGCGCTGCGGCCCGAGGTGATCGTCGATGCCATCATGGCCAAGCGGAACCTGGGCACGCGCCAGGGCGCTGCGCCGCTGGTGATCGGCGTCGGACCGGGCTTTGTGGCCGGCGGCGATGTGGATGCGGTGATCGAAACGATGCGCGGCCACAACCTGGGCCGCGTGATCTATGAGGGCAGCGCCGCGGCCAACACCGGCGTCCCCGGGGAGGTGCTGGGCTACACGCGGGAGCGCGTCGTCTGGTCGCCCGCGGCGGGCACGCTGCGCGGCGGCCTGGCGATCGGGGCGCGTGTGGCCGCAGGCGACGCGGTGGCCGAGATCGCCGGCCTGCCGGTGGTGGCCACGGTGGGCGGCGTGTTGCGCGGCCTGCTGCGCAACGGCCTGAGCGCCTCTGCCGGCGAAAAGATCGGCGACGTGGACCCGCGCGGCGTCGCCGCGTATTGCTTCACCATCTCCGACAAGGCGCGCGCCGTCGGCGGCGCTGTCTTGGAGGCGATCATCCATGCCAGACCAAGCCGAACCTAGCCATCTCTCCGCCGCCGCCTGCGCGCCGCCGGCCAGCCTCTACCTGCACATCCCCTTCTGCCCCGCCAAGTGCAGCTATTGCGATTTCAGCTCCTACCCGCGCCTAGGCGCGCTCTACGCCCCCTACGTCGAGGCGCTGCTGCGTGAGGTCGAGCAGACCGGCGCGCAGTGGGGGCGGCCGCCGCTGCAGACCGTCTACATCGGCGGCGGCACGCCGACTGTGCTGCCGGCGGCGCTCTTGCTGCGGTTGCTCGAAGCAACGGCGCGCGCCTTCGAACTGGCGCCCGGCGCCGAGATCACCATCGAGGCCAACCCCGGCACGGTGACCCTCGAGCTCCTCGATGCGCTGCGCCGCGCCGGGGTGAACCGGCTCAGCTACGGAGTGCAGAGCTTGCAGCCGGCGTTCCTGCGGCTGCTGGGCCGCAGCCACTCGGCCGCGCAAGCCGCCCAGGCGGTGCGCCTGGCGCGCGCGGCCGGCCTGCCCGCCATAAGCCTCGACCTGATCTACGGCCTGCCCGGCCAAGCGCCCGCTGCGTGGCAGGCCGACCTCGAGGCAGCCCTGGCCCTCGAGCCCGACCATCTGTCGCTCTATGCACTGACCCTCGAGCCGGGCACGCCGCTGGCGGAGGGCGTCTCGTGCGGCGCAGTGCCCGAGCCCGATGCCGAACTCGCCGCCGAGATGTACGAACACGCCGAGGCGCGCCTGCCACAGGCCGGCTACGACCATTATGAGCTCTCCAATTGGGCGCGCACGCCGGCACAGCGCTCGCGCCACAACCTGACCTATTGGCGCAACCTGCCCTACGCCGGCTGCGGCGCCGCTGCCTACTCGTTTCTGGCCGGCCGGCGGCGCGGCAACGTGGCGCACCCCCGCGACTATGTCGCGCGTATCCAGCGCGGCGAGAGCACGACGGCCGAGGAGGAGCGCATCAGCCCCAAGCTGGAGCTCGCCGAGACCATGATCCTGGGCCTGCGCCTCGTCGCAGGCGTCTCGCGGGCGCGGTTCCGCGCGCGTTTCGGCGCCGACCCCATCGCCGTCTACCCCGAGGCCATTGGCGAGAGCACAGCGCTCGGCCTGCTCGAGACCGGCGACGAGGCCATCCGCCTCACCCCCCGCGGCCGCCTGCTGGGCAACCAGGTCTTCGTGCGCTTCCTGCCGTGAGTCGTGTCTGCAGACCCGTAGCCTAGCCCCTTGTGGGCGTCTTAGCCGCCACAGGCAGCTTGTAGGCGTTTTCGTGCGCTTCCTGCCGTGAGTCGTGTCTGCAGACCCGTAGCCTAGCCCCTTGTGGGCGTCGTTCCTCCCTGCGCGCAGGTGGCGTGCTGGGCACCAGGGCCAGGCTGTGTCGTCTTTGACGGCGATGATCGCGACGGTTGGCAGGCACTTGGCCGAACACGAGTGAAGAACGACGCCCACAAGGGGCTAGGCTACGTCGTCTATACGAATACTTGACCGATGTTCCAGGGGCATGATATCTGCTCAACTTGATCCTGTGATGGCGAGTACCCCAGGCCTCCGAAGCCCTCGGGCACTCGCCATGACGCGCCGGGACGACGCTGCACCCGCGTTTGCACATCAGGGCACGTTGGTGGTATCCTCCCTATGCATTCTGCCCACCCTGCGACCCGAAGGAGCTCGCGATGAAGCCGACTCATCTCCTCTATGCCCTGGCTGCGCTGGTGCTGCTGTGCGCCGGTTGCTCTGCCCTGGCGCCCACCGCGTCGCCGTCGCCGGCTCCAACGCTCACCGCCACGGTCATCCAGGCTGTGGCGACCGCATCGCCCGCGCCCGCGGCCACACTCCCGCCGCCCGCCCCGGCGACGCCTGCGCCCCCGCCGAGCGAGACCCCGCTGTGGCCGGCGCGCCTCCATGTCGACCCCAACGGGCTGTGGGGGCTGCAGCTTCCGGCTGCCTTCGGCCGCATCGACAAGCTCGACGGCAGCCTGACGCGCCTGACCGGGAGCCAGCACGGCGCGCTGGTGGCCATCGACAGCTACCAGGGCGATGCCGGCAGCGCAGGCAACACCGGCGAGGGGCTGCGCAACCGCGCTCGCGACGCCGTCGCCACGCTCTACGGCCAGGGGGTCACCGAGACGGCCATTGTCGAACCTCAACTGTACCCCTGGCAGACCGGCCTCACCTTCACCACGGCCTCGGGCGCCGCGGGCGAGGCACTCTACATGCAGCCCGGCCGCGACGAGGGTGACTATCGCGTCTATGGCTTTGTCTTGAGCTACGAGGCTCCTAGAGAAGCGGCGGTGCGGCCCATGCTCGAGGCCATGCGCGATACCTTCAAGCCTGCCACCGCCCTGCCGCTCGAGGCGCCGGCGGGCAGCGAGCCGCTGTGGGCCATCTTCAGCACCGGCCTGCGCGCCTTCAACCCGACACTGCCGTGCCAGCACTGGCTGGCCATCTACAGCCGCAATGGAGATACTTGGCAGCAACGCGCCCAGATGGCGATGGAGATAGCCGATTACGCCGGCGCGGGCTCGGTGCGGCAGGTACCGATCGAGCCGGGCCACATCTGGCTGGCCGTGGACGGCGGCGCCGGCGCCCACGGGGGCGCCTTCGAGCTCATCAGCTATGCCGGCAACGCGCTCACGAGCGAGGTGCAGAGCTCGAGCTCGAGCCCGGGGGCAGCCTCGGTCGAGGACGTCGATGGCGACGGCACGCTCGACGTCGTCCTCAACCAGACCGACAACTATGTCTTTTGCTACGCCTGCAGCGTGCGCTACCCGCAGTATCAGGTGCTGCGCTGGGATGGTGCCAGGTTTGTGGAGGTGCGGCTCGCCGCGCTGCCCACCTCGGCTCCAGAAGCGCTGCGCGGCGCCGTCAACCGCGCCGTGACGCTAGCCCAGGCGGGGCTGTGGAAGACCGCCCGCGCCGCCGCCGACCTGGCGCCGCCGTCGCAGGATGCGACCGCCACCTGGGATGTAGCTCTCATCCGCCTGCACGCCGAGGCGTTTGCCGAGCTGGCCCGCGAGGGCGCGTACCCACTGCTCAACCAGGCCTTCTATGGCGACTATGCCGCCGCCCTGAACGTTGTGCGCCCCTACACGCCCGCCCAGATCTTTGACCCCGCAGGCCCGCTCATCGCCGGCACGCCGGCCGAGGGCTCCGTCGGGGCGCTTGCGGGCTGGCTGGCCCGGGTCACCACCCAGGCCCTCACCGCCCAGCCCGACCTGGCAGCGGCCTACTACCTCCGCGGCTGGGCGGCCTACCTGGCCGAGCCCGGCAGCACGCAGGCCCTGGCCGATGTGGAGCACGCCGCGCAGCTCGCCCCCGGGGAACCACTCTTCGCACAAACCGCCGCCTGGCTCCGAGAGCGCTAGATGCCGGCTATGCGCTGTGCGAGCACGCTCCGGGGCCGGCCGAGGTGGGCCACGAATGGCACGAATTGCCACCAATGGAGATTCGACCTTGATAATCCGTGTGAATTCGTGCGATTCGTGGCCCACCTCGGCCAGGTACTTCTGAGTTGATCGTGCGATCCGGCGACAGGCTTCCAGTGACGTGCTCATGCAATGCAGAATCTGGCTGGAAGCATGTAGGGCCTTACTATCCGCCAGGCTAGCCATCTCTTGGCATGTGCATGGTCGGACCCGCGGTCGGCGCCTTGGGCGTCGCGGTGACCATGTGCTGCGTCGGCATCGCCGTAGGTTGCGGCTGTGTCGGCATCGCCGTAACCTTGGGCTGCGTCGCCATGGCCGTGGGCTGCACCACCGGCTTCGTCTCCGCAGGCACGACGGTGATGATCACCGCCGGGCAGGTCAGCGCGACTGCCGTCGGGCACATGGCCGACGGCGCAGCCGTTGCTGGTGCCGCTGTGCACTGCACGACCGGCGCCACCGGCACGCACTGCACCGGTGGCGGCACCGGCGTGCACACCACGAACGGGATGCGGAACTTGGGCTCCACTTCGATCGCCCGCTCAGGCACGATCACCACGCAGCCCGGCCCCAGCAGCAGCGTCACCAGCCCCAAGGCGAGCAGCATCTTGGCCAGTCTGTGCCTCAAGTCACGCCATCCCTTCATCCACCTTCCCCCATACGACTGAGCTCGGCACACCGCCCGGCGGCGCTGGTGTTGGCCATCATGTTCCGTGCCACGCATAGAGGTGTAGTTCAGTCTGGGGGCAAGCCCGGTGCAGTGCTCATTGCACGTTGCGATATGGCCCCATGCCGCGGCTCTGGCCCCCTGCGGGCCAAGCCCTCGGGGCGCAGGGGTCCAGGCTGGAAGGAGCGGCCAACTGCAGGGTGCCCAGGGGCAGCAACGGTGAACTTGCCCTTAGCTCGAACTACACCCCCACGCATAGGGGTGTAGTTCAGTTTTGGGGCAAGTTGTAGACAGTCTCCCAGACACCGTCGAAGCGATTGCTGAGGATAGCTGCCCGGACTGGGATCACGCGCTCGGCACCTTTCCTGTTCCAGCGCATGCCGGGTCCAGCCATCCGTG
>JAKPJZ010000210.1 GCA_029553955.1 Chloroflexota bacterium | reverse complement strand
CACGGATGGCTGGACCCGGCATGCGCTGGAACAGGAAAGGTGCCGAGCGCGTGATCCCAGTCCGGGCAGCTATCCTCAGCAATCGCTTCGACGGTGTCTGGGAGACTGTCTACAACTTGCCCCAAAACTGAACTACACCCTTTGACAGCCCGCCTGCTCGGGGCTACATTCTAGTACTACAACCGTACTTGTCTGGGAAGGCGCGCGATCCGGGCACAACGAACGCTTCGCGCATAGCCGGTTGCCGGCCCAGGGCGTTTCATTGCGACAGGCTGCCGGCCGGTTGGCAATGGAGGAGCGCGACGTGAGTGACGAGCAATTGCCCCTGTTCCCCGCGGCAGCGGAAGAGCCCGGCGAGGCGGCCGAGAGCCGGCCGCTGAGCGCGCGATCTTCGCTGCGCAGCGCCGTGCGCGCCTTTGCGGAACACATGCAGCGCGTGGATTTTGCCGAGAACACGATCAAATCCTTCCTCGGCGATCTGAGCTTCCTCGAGCGCTACCTGGGCCACGAAGCAGCGATCGGCGGCATCGCGACGGCGGATCTGCACGCCTTTATGGAATACTTGCAGCATGGGCGCGGCGTTCCCTGCACGTCCAAGACGTACGCCCGGCGCATGACGACTCTCAAGGTCTTCTTTGCCTGGCTGGAGTCGACGAATGTGCTGCCGCACGACCCGGCGGCAGAGCTAGTGCACCGGCCGGCCGCCTCGCCCCTGCCGGCCATCCTCTACGACGAGCAGATCGAGCGCGCGCAGGAGGCCTGCCGCACCCTGCTCAGCGATGACAAGAACCCCGACCCACGGCCGCAGCTCTTGTTCAACCTCCTCTTGCAGACGGGTATGAAGAAGGGCGAATGCCTGGCGCTGCAGCCCGGCCACTTCGACCTCTCGGACCCGGCTGCGCCCGCGGTCTACATCCGCTACAAGGACCCGAAGCGGCACCACAAGGAGCGCAAGCTGGCCCTCGAGCCCGCGCTGCCGGCGATGCTGCGCCGTTACCTGGCGGCCTACACGCCGCGCGATGCGCTCTTTCCCTGCACGGGGCGCAACCTGGAGTACGTACTGCGCCGTGTGGCTCAGGTGGCGGGCCTGGCGGGCGGCATCTCCTTCGAGATGCTGCGCTGGACCTGCGCCCTGCGCGACTTTCGCAGTGGGATGGAGCCGGAGCAACTGCGCCGCAAGCTGGGGCTGTCGCAGATGGCCTGGGAGGATACCCTGCCCAAGCTGCAGGCGCTCGCCGCCAACCCTCTGTAGGAGGGGTTTTGGAGATGGTGGGGGCCGCCGGCCACCCTTTGGGTGGCCGGCGGCCCCCACCATCTCCAAAACCCCTCCTCTGTTAGCGCCGGGTCGCGGCGAGTTCTTGGGCGCGTTCGAGGTCTTGAGGGGTGTTCACATTGAAGAGCGAGAGAAGCTGGGGGTCCAAGCGCTCCAGCTCGGCGCGCTCGAGGTAGCACACGCGCACCTGCGAGAGAAAGCTGATGATGCGCAGGTCGCCCGAGCGCAGTTGCGCCGCGATCGGGGCCAGGCACGCCAGGCCGTACACGGCATGGAGGGGCTCCTTGTAGCCGTCAAAGCTGGGGATGACCACATCGAACTGCTCGGAGAGTTCGATCATGTGGGAGAGCAGCGCAGGGTTCAGGAAGGGCATGTCGCAGCCCACGACCAGGGCGCGCTCGTGGCGGGCGACCGCCAGGCCCGAATAGATGCCACCCAACGAGCCCATCCCCGGGCAGACGTCGCCGATCAGGCGTCCGCCCAGGCCGCGGTACAGGTCGGGGGTATTGGTCACGATCAACAGGTCGTCGCTCAGCTCCCGCAGCCGGCCCGCGACGCGCTCGATCAGCGGCACGCCGCCGATGCGAACCAAAGCCTTGTTTCTGCCCAGCCGCCGGCTGTGCCCCCCGGCCAGGATAACCCCGCTGGCTAGCGCCATGCCCTACCTCTGCACAAAAAAGAACATGCGGGGAGCCGGCTCGCCGCCCGCACATCCCCGCATGGCCGGGTCCACGCCCCCGCGCAGCCTACTGGCCCATATGGGCTTGCAGGTACGCGACGGCTTCACCGACGGTCGTGATCTTTTGCGCGTCATCATCCGAGATCTGGCCGCCGAACTCCTCCTCGAAGGCCATGATCAGCTCGACCAGGTCCAGAGAGTCGGCCTCGAGGTCCTGGCGAAAACTCGCCTCCGGCACCACCTTCGATGCGTCGACGCCGAGTTGCTCGACGATGATTTTCTTGACCCGCTCAAAGATGTCGTCGTTCACCGCTGCACCTCCATGATGAGTGAAATCCGCCCGGCCAGCGCTCAATGTGGCCCCTGAACCGACTCCCACTAGCTCCGCGGCGGCCATTATACTCGCCGTCGATTCGTACGTCAACCTCCTTCGATTCGCCGCGCCCCGGGCCGCCAGAGAGATCGTTGTTCACTGTAGGAACACCCAACTCGGGCGCGAGTTTCGCCGGCGCTACAGCGAAAGCCGAATTTGCCAATACGATGGAATCATAATAGAATTTGCTTGAAATGACCGCTCTATCGTATGCTTGCATGACCGTGCCATGAGAGTGGGCCACCCCGAGAGAGGAACAGGGCCATGCACATCGAGGACAAGCGGGCAGAGCTCGCTCGCCAGCACCGGCCGGCCACCAGCACCACCTCTGCCGCGCGAGGCCACGCCGCCCCACACCCCCCGAGCGCACCCCATACCGGCATGCAGGCGCCAATGGAGCTGGCGCGTTCGTTCGCGGCACGGCGCAGGGCACCGGCAGTCGCCATCGCGCTCGTCGCTGCCGGCTGGGCCGCCTTCCTGGCCTTGCAGGCGCCGGCCGCCACGGCGCCATCGGCTCAGCTCACGACGCGGCGCGTGCCCACAGCGGCCAGCGCTCGCGGCCTCAGGCCAGGGCTGGCCGGCTCGGAGCAGATGCTGGGGGTGGGACCTCAATCCATGAGACCCACGACGCAGCCGGCAGCAGCGACTGCGGCTGCGGCGACGGCGACGGCGCCCACACCACGGCCTCTCGTCGTCATGCCCACGCCACGCTACGTATCGCCGAGCATTCTGCAGCAGGGCGCCGAGAAGGCCGAGCTGCACGACGTCCTGGCCGCCGTACCCACCGCCGGGGGCGCCCGTCCGGGAGACCCTCTCGACATCAGCCAGCCCTCCATTTCGTCGGGGCCGGTAGGCCGCGGCGTCATCACGCTCGACGCCAACACTGTGACGGCGTTCGCCTACATCGAGCCCTATTCCGAGCCGAACACCTGGGTGTATCGCAACTACTGCGGCCCCGGGGCCGCCATCGCCCTGCTCTCGCACTGGGACCGCAGCTACCCGCTCAGGGCCGATATCTACCAACTCGGCGTCGAAATGGGCCTGGACCCCGACGCCGGCGTCTCGATCCTCGGCATGGTCGAGCCGATCAACCGGCGCATCCAGGCGTTGACCGGCAGCGGCCTCGACTGGTACCGCTATGGCCGGGCCGAATCGCTCGACGATTTCCGCTACATGATCAAGACCGACGTAGTGGACCACGGCCTCCCCTTGATCACCGGGTTGATGACCAGCGGCCTGCCCGGCTGGAGCTATGATGTGGGGCACTTTGTCACCATCTACGGCTATGTTCACACCGGCAATGGCGCCGAGTTTGTGGCCTATGCCGACACGGCGCCCGCGTTGACCGGGCACACCGGCAACGGCCTGCACCTCTGGGAGCTCAACGGCTTTTGGGCCGCCGTGAGCCGCAACTGCGGGCAGATTTGGTAGGCCCCTCTGCAGCCTGTGATTGCTTCGCTGCGCTCGCAATGACATTCTGAGTACCTCTTCGGAACCTGCACTTTGCCAACAAGCCAGAATACGTATACAATGGGCGCAACAATGCGGCCCCGCCAACGTCCCCTACCTCCGTGCCCCGCCGCTATCCTGCTGCCGAGGAGTGGCGCCCATGCGTGCCCCACGAGCCCTATCGCGCTTTGCCCACCGGCGTCTGGCGCTGGCCGGTGTCGTCGTCGTAGCCGGCTGCACTATCCTTGTCGTCTCCAGGCCTGGCGCGGCCGGCGCGCCCGCTCCGGCTGCTCTGATGCGCCGTTCTGTTGTCAGCGCCAGTGCGCGCGGCGCCAGGCCGGGCAAGCCCGGCTTCCAGATTGCGATGGGCGTTGGGCCGCACACCGCGGCGTCGACCGCCCCTTCGCCGACGCCGCCGGCCGCCGAGCCGACCGCCCGCGCGCCGCGCACCGAGATCATCACCTACCAGGTGCAGCCTGGCGACAACCTGTATCTCATCGCCCAGCGCTTCGAGCTGAGCCAAGACACGATCGTGTGGGCCAACTCCGGCCTGGAAGCAAACCCCGACCTGTTGAGCATCGGCCAGGAGATCACGATCCTGCCTGTCGATGGCGTCGTGCACACCGTCGCGGCAGGTGAGACCCTGGCCGGTATCGCGGCCCGCTACCAGGTCGACGCGGCCGCCATCACCGCCCACGGGCCGAACAAGCTCACCGACCCCTCGGCGCTTCAGGTCGACCAGGAGTTGCTGGTTCCAGGGGGCGTGCGGCCGGCGCCGCCTCGCCCGGCGGCCGCCTCGGCCGTGGCGGGGTCTGCCGCGGCGCCGGTGGCGACGATCAGCAACGGCGTGCTGGCCATCCCGGCTGGCGCTCCCGCCGTCCCGGTTGCTGCGCCGGCCCAGCCCGGGCGCTTTGTGTGGCCCGCGCAGGGCATCATCACGCAGTACTATGGCACCTGGCATGGGGCGCTCGACATCGCCAAGAGCCCACAAGGCTCGCCGATCCTGGCCGCCGACGCCGGCACCATCACCTTTGCCGGCTGGTCGGGCGGCCTCGGCAATGCTATCCAGATCGACCATGGCGATGGCTTCGCCACCACCTACGCCCACCTGTACTCCATCGGCGTGCAGGTGGGGCAGACGGTGGCCAAGGGCGAACAGATCGGCCTCATGGGCACCACCGGCCATTCGACCGGGCCGCACCTGCACTTCATCGTCACCTACCAGGGGGGCATCGTGAACCCGCTGGACTATTTGCCCTGACCCACCAGATCAGCAGCGATGAGCGCCGCGCCGAGCGCCCCGACCATGTGCGGTTGGGGCGCAACGGCCAGCGCCGCTCCGAGCCGCTGCTCGAGGGCGCGCACCACACCCTCGTTGTAGGCCACGCCGCCGCTCATCACTACGCGCGGCGCGAGGCCCAACCGCTGGGCCATGCCCCAGATACGCTCGGCCACCGCCGCGTGTAGCCCGGCGATGATCTCCACGACGGGCACGCCTTCGGCCACCAGCGACACGACCTCCGACTCGGCAAACACGGTGCACATGCTGCTCACCGGGGCGGCGCGTCGCGCACGCAGCGACAACTCGCCCAGGCGATCGAGCGGCACGTCGAGGGCGCGCGACATGACCTCGAGAAAGCGCCCCGTGCCCGCCGCACAGCGATCGTTCATCACAAAATCGCTCACCGCACCTCGCGCATCGAGGCGGATGACCTTGCTGTCTTGCCCGCCGATGTCGATCACCGTCGCTGCATCGGGAAAGTGGTGGCCGGCGCCGCGGGCGTGGCAGGTGATCTCCGTCACCTTCTTCTGCGCCGCGTCGACCGCCATCCGGCCATAGCCCGTGGCCACCACCATCGCCACCTCTGCGAGCCTGGCCCCCGCCTGCTCGAGCGCCCGTCGCAGAACCTCCTCACCTGCCGCCCGGCTGTTGGCGCCGGTCGGCAGGGTGCTCTGCGCCACGACGTGCCCGGCCTGCAACAAGACCGCCTCGGCTGAGACCGACCCCACATCGACCCCCGCCACCAGGGCAGGCCGTGGCGCTCGCCACGCCGCAGGATCCCCCCTCACCCTAGCCCTCTCCCCTATGGGGGAGAGGGCTAGGGTGAGGGGGGAGAGGGACTTCGCCCTATTCGTGTTCATCGGCGTTCATCCGTGGCCCTGTTGCCCTCACCGGTGCGCTGCCCCAGCGCCTCGACAAAGGCCATCAGCCGCGTGCGCTGTTGGCCCTCGGGGCAGCCGCGCGCATCCACACAGTCGCCCTCCAGCTCGAGCAACGGCATGCCGGCAGCAGCCAGCGCATCGCGCAGCACCTGCAGCGCCCCCCAGCTCTGCCGGCAGCCGTGCGGCGAAAAGTGCAGCGCGCCATCGACGGCAAAGCGACGCGCCAGTTCGAGCACAGCCTCCGTCCGCCGCTCCAGAGGGCCGTTGTCAAAGTGCGCAATGCAGCGGCGCGCCAGGCCCAAATAGGGCTGCGAGGGGTCCATCTCGGGCCAGTAGACCTGGCTCATCTCTTCGAACACCACGCACGCCCCCGCGGCCTGCAGCGTGTCGAGGATGTGATGGCGGAAGTAGGGTAGGACGTGCAGCAGCAGCACGCGTGGGCCGCGTACGTGCGGCAGCGGCCGTTGTGCCCGGCCGGCCGCCTCCTCGGCAAAGGCACGGAACACGGTGGCCCCGGCAGGGCTGCCGAGGAGCAGGTTGATGGGATAGAGGAAGCCCTGGCCATCGCCCGGCGGCAGGACCCCGGGGCAGGCGACGCGCTGCGCGGTGAGCCGATCGAGGTGGCCGCGCGCCTCGTTCGACAGGCGCACCGCCTCGGTCAGGCGGGCAGGGTCGGGCGCGCGGCCGGCAATAGCCGCCAGGCTGCCCGTGAGGTCCTCGAGCTGCCCAGCCAGGTAGGCCAGCGCCGGCGGCGTCGCCTCGTAGGGCACATCCAGCAGGAAGAAGGGCGCGCCGTAGAGCCGGGCTGCGGCCGCCATGACCTTGGGCGTCGAGTCGCAGAGGGAGGAGGTGGCGACGACCGCCTGCGGGCGGGGCAACAATCCCAGGTAGGCCACGCCCAGGCCGGCGCGCAGGATGGAGCAGGCATCGACCGGCGCCCAGGCGCGCTCGGCTGCCGCCAGCGCCTGCGGCGCCAGGCCCAGCGCCGCCACGCCTGCGCCCGCCGCCTCGAGGCCAAAGGGCACGACGCCCAGCGCGTGGAGCAGCTCCGGCGGCGTGAAGAGACTGGTGTAGATGACCGCCTCGCGGCCCTCGAACGCGCGCAGCGAGAGGCGCAGGCCCGCCTCGGCGAGCAGCCGCTCGGCCCGCGTCGCCCGGAAAGGCGTCAGCGCGAGCTGCAGGATCTCGAAGCGCAGCGCCGGAGCCACAAAGCCGCGCCTGAAACGGTCGTTGGCCAGCGCCCAGCGGATGAGATCGAAGAGCATGTCAGAGGCCCTCCAAGAAGGCCTCGACGCGCGTGCGCGCCTGCCCCGGTGTGGCGGCGTCGGCATCGAGCTCGAGGTGCAGCAGGCGCACGCCCGCCCGCTCGAGGCGCGCGTGCAGCGGGGCCAGCTCATAGAGCGAGGCATCGCAGTACTCTTGGCTGAGATGGATCACACCTCGCGCCTCGCGGCGCCCGCAGAGGTCGGCCAGGTCATCCCAGCGCGCCGCGGCATCGGCCATGCGCGGGCAGGGCACGCGCTCGAGGTAGCGCCGGGCCAGGGCCTGCATGGGGTCGCCCTCCTCGGTCACCTCGCCGGCCAGCCCACGCACCCCGCTGCACAGGTCATCGCCCACCACCCATCCGCCCGCCGCCTCGATCAGGCCGGCCAGCGGCCTATCGTCGGGGGTAAAGACATTGCCCGAGAGCACAACTGGTGTGCCAGCGGCTGGCGTTGCGGCCGGCGGGCAGGCCAGCTGTTCGGCCAGCCTGAGCCCAGATTCCGCACCCGGCAGAGGCGGCTCCCACCCCAGCCCAGAGCGTAGGGGAGGGGCCGCCGGGTTGCTAGGTGCGGAAAACGAGCTGAGGTTGCAGACGGCCGGCGGGGCCTCGGCGCTGAGGTCCACCAACGAGAGCAGCTCGCGCACCGGCAGCGCCTGCCCTTGGCGGCGCGCGTCGAGCTCGCCGAGCAGGCGGCGCGTGGCATTGCGCTCGGCGATGGCCAGGCGCAAGGCATGCTCGGTGAGCGCACGCCTGGCGACCAGCGCCAGGCGCTCGGCAAGGGCGGTGAACTGGCTCGTCAGGTAGGCGAGGGCCGCCTCGTCGCGCCGGCGGGGCACATCGAGCAGGTGCACGAACCCCGGGCCGTAGCGCGCCCAGACGTCGGCCAGGCGCCGCAGGCCATCGCAGCCATTGGCCACAATCACCCCCGCCAGCGGACCGTAGGCGCCATCGAGCGCGGCGCCCAGGCAGGCTCTGAGGTAGGGGCACAGCGCGGCAGGCAAGATGCTGCGCGCACGGGCCTCATGCCCGGCGCCGCCCGGCAGGCGCACCGGCCGCAGCCCCATGGCGGCGACGATCTCCACCGGCGTGTAGCTACACAGCCAAGCGACGCGCGGCTCTGGCGCAGTGCTGAGCTCGTTCATGCCCATCGCAGCGGCGCCCCCTCCGCCCCAGCGCGGCCACCTGCATGCTCCATAACCACCTCCTCGCGCTCGCTTTCAGCACGCCCCGTGCCACTGCTGCGCGAGGGCTGTTGCGCGGGCCTCTGGCACAAGAGTTGCTCGGCTGTGAGAGCCGTCCAGAACGGCAAGGGACGTCACTATGAAACAGAGAGGAGTACGCATGGCCCACGTTCTGGGAGCGAAACTGAGCCCGATCATGCAACAGTGCATCCAGGACTGCAAGGAGTGCGGCGCCGTCTGTCAGGAGACCATCAGCTACTGCCTGCAGATGGGCGGGCGGCATGTCGAGCCAACGCACTTCAAACTCATGATGGACTGCGCCGAGATCTGCCAGATAAGCGAGAACTATATGCTGCGCGATTCGGCCTTCTCTGCCACCATCTGCGCCGTCTGCGCCGAGGTGTGCGCACGCTGCGCGGATAGCTGTTCCCAGTTCACGGGCGACGCCACGATGCAGAATTGCGCCGAGGTCTGCCGGCGCTGCTCGACCTCCTGCCAGCGCATGGTCGAGAGCGTGAAGCAGCCTGCGGCTGCCACGGCCCTCTAGAACATCGGTCAAGTACTCGCATAGACGACGTAGCCTAGCCCCCCTTGGCCGCCGCAGGCGGCTTCGTGGGCGTCGGAGGGCGAAGATTCGGCCGCCTGCGGCGCTGCGCAGGAATACTTGACCGATGTTCTAGCAGCCTAATGGCCCGTTCGTAGTACCGGTGGGCCGCGACAGGAGCCGTCATGGCCCGAAGACGTCCGTTCTGTCATTGCGAGCACCCCAGGGCTCCCGTGACCCTGTGCCAAGAGGAGAACCTTGACCTGTCATTGCGAGTAACCCAGGGTTCGTCGAACCCTGTGCCCAGCACAGAACCTTGGCCTGTCATTGCGAGAAGGCGGCCGCAGCCGCCGACGAAGCAATCTCCACGTCCGGCAAAGGAGTTGCCTTGCTTCGCTCGCAACCTGGGGATTGCGTCGGCGGCGGTCCGTGCCCCGCACGAACCGCCTCCTCGCAATGACAGTCACAGCTTCTGTGCTGGGCACAGGCTGCACCACGGCCTGGAGCACTCGCAATGACATGTTGAACGCTCGCCATGACAGCGCACCCGCCGCCGGTGAAGGAGCAACTGCGCGGACTCAGCACTGCCGAGGTGCTAGAGCAACGCCGCAGATTCGGCGAGAACGTCCTCCCCACGACCCGCGGTCCCACCGCGTGGTCGATCCTCGTGGACCAGTTCAAGAGTCCCCTGATCTACATCATCCTCATCGCCGCGGCCATCTCGCTCGTCGCCGGCCAGCGGGTAGATTTTGTGATCATCATGGCTGTCGTGGCCATCGACGTCGCCGTGGGGTTCATCCAAGAGTACCGGGCGCAACGTACGTACAGCGCCCTCAGGGGGCTGCTCAAGCCGACGACGACCGTCATCCGCGACGGGACGCGGCAGGAGGTGGAGATCCGGGAGGTCGTGCCGGGCGATCTGGTGGTGCTGAGCGCCGGCGAGCGCATCCCGGCCGACGGCGACGTGGTGGAGGGCGCCAGGCTGGCCGTCGACGAAGCCATCCTCACCGGCGAAGCTGAGGCCGTGGCCAAAGGCACAGCGCCGCCCACCAACAAGGCCTACATGGGCACGACGGTCGTGGCGGGGCGCGGCCTGATGCGCGTGACACAGACCGGCTCGGCCGGCGAACTGGGCCGCATCGCCATGCGCGTCAGCGAGAGCCCTGAAGAAGAGACGCCGCTGCGCAGGCGTCTGCGCCGCTTCAGCCGTGGCCTCAGCCTGCTCGTCGCGGCCGTCACCGCCATCATCCTGGCCACCGGCCTGCTCTCGGGCCGGCCGCTGCTTGAGACGATTCGCGTCTCCATCGTCCTCGCCATCGCCGCCATACCCGAGAGCCTGCTCATTGCCGTGACCATCATCCTCGTCCTCGGCATGCAGGCCATACTGGCGCGCAACGGACTGGTGCGCAAGCTCTCGGCCGTGGAGACGCTGGGGTCCGTCACCGTCATCTGCACCGACAAGACCGGCACGCTGACTGAGGGTCGGCTACGCGTGACCCGCAGCGACCTGGCCGACCGTGAGCAGGCACTGCAGACGATGGTCCTCTGCAACAACCGCGAGGGGTCACTCGAGCTCGCCCTCTGGGAATTCGCGAGCGCGCAACTGGGCGCCGATGCGCAGGCGCTGGTCGAGCGCTCGGAGCGCCTCGACGAGGAGCCTTTCTCCAGCGAGACCAAGTACATGGCCGTGGCCGCCAGGCTCGATGGGCAGGCTCGTGACCATATCAAGGGTGCGCCGGAGGTGGTGCTGCGGATGTGTCGCATCGACGAGGCCCGGCGCGCCGAGATCCTGGCCGAGGCTGACCGGTGGGCCAGCGAGGGGCTCAAACCCTTCGGCCTGGCCTCACGCAGCGCCAGGCGCCTGGCCGAGCGCACGGGCTACGCCTGGGCCGGGCTCGTCGCCATGGAGGACCCGATCCGCGAGGGCGTCAACGAGGCTGTGGCCCTCACCCGCAATGCCGGCATCAAGGTCAAGATGATCACCGGCGACTATCGCCGCACCGCAGAACGCATCGCCGCGACCATCGGCCTGGCAGAGGGTGCTGGGCAGGTGATGGAAGGGCAGGAACTCGAGGCCCTCGACGACGCCGCACTGCAGGCGCGCGTGGAGGATGTGGCAATTTTCTCGCGCATCCGGCCCGAAGACAAGCTGCGCATCGTCGCGGCGCTGCAGACACACGACGAGGTCGTCGCCATGATCGGCGATGGGGTCAACGACGCACCGGCCCTGCAGCGCGCGAACATCGGCGTCGTGGTGGGCACCGGCACCGACGTGGCCAAGGAGACCGGCGACCTGATCCTGCTCGACAACAACTTTCGCACGGTGGTGCTGGCTGTCCAGGAAGGGCGGATCATCTTTGAGAACATTCGCAAGGTCGTCTCGTACACCATGTCAAACTCGTTCGCCGAGGTGCTGGCCATCTTTGCGGCGCAACTGCTCGGCTTTCCGCCGCTGTTGACAGTGGTGCAGATCCTCTGGATCCACCTCATTGCTGATGGGCCCCCAGATATCGTGCTGGGCTTTGAGCGCCAGGAGCCCGGCATCATGGAAGAGAAGCCCAAGCCGCTGTCGGAGCCGGTGCTGCCGCCGCTCGGCCTCGGGCTGGCGGTGGCCATCAGCGTCGTCAGTGCCGCGTTCGCTCTGGTCCTGTTTGCGAACCTGTACCTGCTGCAGGGCAACCTGGTGCTCGGCCAGAGCCTGGCCTTTGCCATCTTTGCGATCGACGCCATGATCTACATCTTTGGCTATCGCAGCCTGCGCTGCTCGCTTGGGCGCGTTGGCGCCATCGGCCGCAACATGCCACTCGTCGGCGCTGTCGTATTGGGGCTAGCCCTGGCCATCGGCGCCGTTGTCGTGCCGCCCCTGCGGAGGGGCCTGGGGCTGGCCTCACTCAGTGTGTTGCAATGGGCGCTGATCCTGGCCTTCTCGTTTGCCCTGCTCGGCCTCGTCGAGGCGGCCAAGTACATCGACGCCCGCCTGCGCGCGCGCCGCGGCGGCGATACGAACTGCGGGTGATCCTCGCTCGTGGGGGCACAGGCCTTGCTCCATTTCCGGTAGACAGCATCCTCCCGCATACCGTGAATGCGCATGCTTGCACAAGCCGAGGGCGGGAATCACCGCAGAGGCGCAGAGCCCCATTCCGGGGTCCGAGGTCAGAATGAGTGGGCGCAATGGGCCTTTCTGGCGCTGGCCGGATGAGGAGCGCGAGCGGCTCCTCGAGCAGATCAGCGATGTGTTGGCCCTGCCGATGGCGATCCTGGCTCTCATCTGGGTCATCGTCGTTGTCGTCGACCTGGCCGGCATCGTGCCGCCTGCCCTGGTGCCGTTCGTCTACGACGTCGATATTGGCATCTGGCTGTTCTTCTTGGCCGAGTTCGTCCTCGAAGTGATCATCGCCCCACACAAACTCGACTATCTGCGCAGCCATTGGCTCACTGCGCTGTCGGTGCTGCTGCCATTCCTGGCCGTGCTGCGCATCCTGCGCGCCGTGGTTGCCCTGCGCTCGCTGACGCTTGCCCGCGCCGTCCTGGGCGCCAACCGCGCCACGCGGGGAGCCGCCCAAGTCCTGGGCCGCGGCCGCTTCCAGTACGTCGCCCTCATCGCCGTGATCGTCGTGCTCATCGGCGCCGCCAGCGTGTCGTTCTTCGAGCGCACCAACCCGCAGAGCGAGCTGGCCAGCTTTCCTGAGGCGCTCTGGTGGGCCGCTTCGCTGATCACCACCATCAACACTTCGTCCGATCCCCTCACCGTAGAGGGCCGGGCCATCGGCTGGATCATGCGCGTGATCGCCCTGTCGATTTTTGGCTACCTCACCGGCGTGATCGCCTCGTTCCTTGTGGGTGGCGACATCGCGGCCGCCGAGCAGGCCGCTGCGAGCGAGGAGCGTGCCCGCCTGGCCGAAGGTCTCGCCGGCATCCAGGCCCAGCTTGACGAGCTCCAGGCTCGCCTCGACCGCCTGCTGCCGCCCGAGTAGTAATGCTTGCCTGCGCTCTTTTTCCGTGGTAGAATGGCCCTCAGAGGGTCAATGAGTCGCTCCACTGCGAGCATCATGCGAGGTTCAGAGACTATGGTCGAAAAGTGGGTCCTCGATATCCTGGCCTGCCCGGCCTGCCATGCCAAGGTCGAGCTGGTGCGTGACCATTGGCTCGTCTGCCAGAACGCCGAATGCCGGCGCAAGTATCCGATCCGCGATGACATTCCCCAGATGCTCATCGAGGAAGGCGACAACTATCGCGATATTGCGGTGGAAGACCTCCCGGCTGTATCGTAGGTTCACAGGGGGCAACTGGCATGCGCAAGACGCTGCTGCTGGCCGGCCTGGGGCTGGCGATCGCGCTCATTCTGGGCGGCTACGTGTCTCTGGCAGAGGGGCCCGTGCGTATCGTCGCCGACCAGCCCACCTACACCTTTGGCGAAAAGCTCTCCTTCCGCCTGGTCGCCGAGAGCGAGCAGGAGATCAGGAGCGTGACCCTCTACTACCGGCGGCAGCAGGAGCGGGTGACCAGCCGCGTCGCGCCCCAGTTCACACCCGGGCCCCATCTGGAGGCGACGTTCGAGAAGACCCTCGAGCCCGGAGAAATCCCGCCGGGCACGACCATCGAGTACTATTGGCGCCTCGAGCTGGCCGACGGCACGCGCAGCGACACCCCCACACAGAACCTGATCTGCGAGGATGATCGCTTCGCCTGGCAGACCCTGCGCGCCGACAACCTCACCCTCCTCTACTATGGCGATAGCAGCGACGCTGCGCTCGCCCAGGGACTCCTCAGCACGGGCCAGCACGCCCTCAGCCGCCTCCAGGCGCAGGTTGGCGTCACGCTCGACGCGCCGGTGCGCGTCTACCTCTACCACAATACCACCGACATGGCTGGCGCCCTCGCCCCGCGCAGCGAGGGCTTTGACCAGCGCGTGGTGACCCTCGGCGTGGCCGTGGCCGATGACACGCTGCTCCTCCTGGGCAGCCATGACGGCGTCGAGCAGACCATGGCCCACGAGCTCAGCCACATCGTAGTGGGGCTGGCCACCAAGAACCCCTACGCTCCCCTGCCGCGCTGGCTCGACGAAGGCCTCGCCATGTACGCCGAGGGCGCGCTGCCCGCCGGCAATGCCCGCGCCCTGGAGGCTGCCGTCAGGCACGACACCCTGATCTCCGTTCGCTCACTCTCCGGCTACACAGGCGATGCCAGCCAGGTGGACCTCTACTATGGCCAAGTCTACAGCCTGGTCGACTTTATGGTGCGCACCTACGGCCGCGACAAGATGAGCGAGCTGCTGCAGGTCTTCAAACAGGGGAGCGACCAAGACGACGCCTTGCGCCAGGTGTATGGCCTCGGCATAGACGCGCTCGATGCCGCCTGGCGCGAGAGCCTGGGCCTGAGACCGCGCGCCACCGCGGAGCCTGCCCGCACTGCATCTGCCCCCGCGGCCGTGCCTCCCGCCCGCAGCGATGGCGGCTCGCGCCAGGCCTGCCCCACGGCCGGCTTTGTGAGCTCGCTCGGGTTGCTGGTGGCCTGCGGCGTGAAGCGAGCCGCCCGCGCAGGCTGAGGGGGCCTGTGGTGTCATCTGACTGTTGCTGGAACTAGGTCGTGTTCGCAAACCCGTAGCATAGCCCCCCTTGGCCGCCGTAGACGGCTTCGTGGGCGTCGGAGCCCATCAAAACCAATGCGACGAACCACCAGGCTACGACGGTATGCAAACACGACCCAGAGGAACTGAGGGAACAGGAGGAATGGAGGGGGTTGCCCCTTCCAGTTCCTCGAATGCCATCAGTGCCCCCAGTTCCCTCGATCGGAGTTGCTTTGCCTGAGCTTCCCGAAGTTGAAACGGTTGTGCGGGGGCTGCGTGAGCGCCTCGTCAGCCAGACGATCACCGGTGTCGAGGTTTTCTGGGAGCGTACCATCGCCGCGCCCAGCCCGGCCGAGTTCACTGCCGGGGTGACCGGCCAGCGCATCCTTGGCGTGGATCGGCGCGGCAAGTATATCATCATGCACCTGCAGCGCGGCGACCTGCTGGTGCACCTGCGCATGACCGGCCAGTTGTTGCTGGCGCCCAAAAGCGAGGCCGCTGGCTGCCGTCACCTGCGCCTGGCCCTCGACCTGGATGGCGGCCGCCTGCTCTTCAACGACGCCCGCAAGTTCGGCCGCATGTGCCTGGTGCCCGATGCGGCCACATTCCTGGCGACGCTGGGCCCCGAACCACTCGACGCCAGCTTTGCGGCTGCGGACCTGGCAGGCCGCCTGGGCAAGCGCCATGCGCCGATCAAGGCGCTCCTGCTCGACCAGAGCTTCCTGGCCGGGGTGGGCAACATCTATGCCGATGAGGCGCTCTACACCGCCGGCATCGCCCCCGAGCGCTCGGCATGCAGCCTGACCGGCGCCGAGGCTGTCGCGCTCCATGCTGCGCTGCGCAGCGAGCTCGCGCGGGCCATCGCGAACCGCGGCACGACGCTCAGCGACTATCGCGATGCGGGCGGGCAGCAGGGCGCGCACCAGGAGGCACTGTACGTGTACGGCCGTGAAGGGCAGCCATGCCGGCGCTGTGGCTGTGCCATCGTGAGAAACCGCCTGCGAGGCCGCAGCAGCTATCGCTGCCCCCGCTGCCAGACCTAGAGAAGCTTCGCCAAACCGACGAGGATATCCACCACAGAGGCGCAGAGAACGCAGAGGTTGCTGTAGTACCAGAACGGCGAATGACAGACTGAATAGGCACGTCGCGCCACGGCGCTTCAGGCGATGCTGCCTGACCGGATCCGCGTGCGATCCACGCCCCCGAGGAGGAGGAAGATGCCCCTCGTTCTCGCCATCAACCCGGGCTCGACGTCGACCAAGGTTGCGGTGTTCGACGGTGTCACTGCTGTCTTTGCCGAGTCCATAGCCCATTCGGCGGTCGACCTCGCCCCGCATGCGCGTATCGCCGATCAATACGCGCTGCGCCGCGATGCCGTGCTGGCCTGCCTGGTCGCCCACGGCGTGCCGATCACGGCCCTGAGCGCCATCGTCGGCCGGGGCGGCATGCTGCGCCCAGTGCCTGGTGGCACCTTCCGTATCAACACGACGATGCTTGACGAACTGCGCACCCCCGGCCCGCGCGAGCATGCCGCCAACCTCGGCGCCATCGTCGCCCACGAGATCGCCTCACAGGCCAGCCTGCCCGCATTCATCGTCGACCCGGTGTGCGTCGACGAGTTCGAGCCCCTGGCCCGCATCTCGGGCCTGCCCGAGATCGAACGGCGCAGCTACTCGCACGCACTCAACCTCAAAGCCATGGCCCGGCGCGCCGCCGCCGACCTCGGCCAGCCCTACGAAAGCCTGGACCTGATCGTGGTCCACATGGGGGGCGGCATCTCGGTCAGCCCGCACCGGCACGGCCGCATGATCGACGTCAACCAGGCCCTCGACGGCACAGGTCCCTTCTCTCCCGAGCGCGCCGGCGGCCTGCCGGTCGGCGACGTCCTGCGCCTCAGCTTCTCGGGCCGCTACACCTACGATGAGTTCTTCCGGCGCATCGCGGGCCAGGGCGGCCTGGTGGCCCACCTGGGCACGAACAATGCCGTGGAGGTCGAGCAGCGCATCGCGGCGGGCGACGCGCACGCTCGCCTGATCTACGAGGCCATGGCCTACCAGACCGCCAAGGAGATCGGCGGCATGGCCACCGTCCTCTGTGGCCACGTGGATGCCATCGTGCTGACCGGCGGCCTCGCCCACTCTGACGTGTTCTGCAACTGGCTGCGCGAGCGCCTCAGCTGGATCGCCCCAATCCTGATCTATCCTGGGCAGGACGAGATGCGGGCGATGGTCGAGGGCGTGCTGCGGGTGCTCACTGGGGAGGAACAGGCTCAGGAGTACTGAAAGGAGCCCGACCGCTCATGCGCCACAAGATCCTGGTAATCGACGATGACCGGTCATTCCTGGAGGCGATCAAGCAGGCATTCCTCACCGACAACTATGAACTCATGACCGCGTCGAGCGGCCGCGATGGCCTGCAGCAGGCGCTGGCCTTCCACCCCGACCTGATCATCCTCGACGTCATGATGCCCGAGATGGACGGTTGGGAGGTCTGCCGGCGCCTGCGCGAGCTCACCAATATCCCCCTGATGTTCCTCACGGCGAAGGAAGGCGAGGACAACATCGTCAGGGGCCTGCTGCTCGGTGGCGACGACTACCTGGCCAAGCCGGTGCGCGTGGCCGAGCTGCGCGCCCGTGTCGACGCCCTGTTGCGCCGCGCCGATGCCGGCCGCCCCTCCTTCCACGTCCCCGCCTATGATGACGGCGAGCTCTACGTCGACCTGACCCAGCCCCGGGTGCTGCTCCGCGGGCGCCTGCTGGACCTGACGCCCCAGGAGTACCGCGTGTTGGCCATTCTGGCGCAGAACGCCGGGCAGGTCGTGACCTACGGCGAGCTGCTGCGCCGCGCCTGGGGCCCCGACCTCGCCAACATGGAGGGGTACGTCCACCTCTACGTCTGCTACCTGCGCGGCAAGCTCGAAGATGATCCCGCCCAGCCCCGGCGCATCCTCAACAAGCGCGGCGTCGGCTACATCCTCGAGCGACCCAAGTGAACCCATGGCGCAGGCGTCGTTTTCGTTGCGGGCAGCCCGGGGCTCGGCGAGCCCCGGGCTGCTGCTCATGACGTAGGCCGCCGGATTGTAGGCGCGGCTTGTTGCCGCGGGACTCTCCCGCACGGCACGATGCCGCGGCTACAATCCGACGTCATGCGCCTGGCGCAGGGTTGCGGCAACCCTGGGCTGCTCGTAATGACACGGCGTATGTTTGACGTGTCGGTGCCCTGTGGTAGAATGGGTCTGGTCTTCATCCTGGCCAGCCCGTGGCCGCTACAGGGAGAGTCTCCGAGCAGATGCCAGCGCCCAAACCCGCCGTTCCGTCCCAGCCGCCCAATTGGCGACGCCGCTTCATCATAACGATTGTGATCGGATCGTCGGCCTTTTACTGCCTCGGAATCGGCGCCTATGCGCTCAGGTCGAAGCTGCTGCCCGGCGACCTCACTCCGACGCGCACCATCACGCTGACCTTGCGCACGGCAACGCCCTCGGGATCGCTCTTCCAGCGCCCGGCGCAGACCCTCGAGCCGACGCCCACCCAAGCCGAGATCGTCTTCCCGACCAGACCCGCAATGGCCACCGACGTGCCGGCGGCGGCAGACACGCCAGCCCCCTCAGCCACAGTCGAGTTCACCGAGACGGTGGAGCCGTTGCCCAGCGCCGAGCCGGCCACTCCCGGGCCCACCGAGACGGTCGTGCCGACCCAGTCGCCAGAGCCGAGCCCATCGCCAACCGCCACCGAAGCGCCCACGCCCACCGAAACGCATACGCCGCACCCGGAGCGGCCTACGCCCATCCCCCTGCCATTGCCCACGCTGAGACCCTAGCAGCCTGTCGGAGTGCATCGCCCTGGGCTGACGACCGGCTTGCACGCCCCGTGCCCTGCACGGGGCACGAGCCCGCCAAAACCCCTCCCCTTACGAACCTATGCACTCCCTGCAAGTTGCACTATACCCCTGCTTGGTGGTATGATAGAGCTTCGCAGGCGCCTCAAGCGCCATTCGCCGCCGGGCAACCGGTCTCTCGCACCACGGGAGGGATGCAGTCATGGAAGCCGGCGCCGCCACCGAGTACCGCCCCACGATCAAGGAGCTGCCCACCAGCGAACGCCCCCGCGAGCGGTTGCAGAGCTATGGCCCGGGCGCCCTCTCCACCGCTGAGCTCCTCGCCATCATCCTGCGCACCGGCATGGGTGGGCACAACGTCCTGGCGCTCTCTTCCAGCCTACTGGCGCGCTTCCACGGCCTGGGCGGACTGGCCAAAGCGAGTCTGCTTGAGCTGTGTCAGGAGAGGGGTCTGGGGCTGGCCAAAGCCTGCCAACTCAAAGCCGCCATGGAACTGGGCCGCCGCATGCTCATCGCCTCGCCCGATGACCGCCCCCAGGTGCGCTCGCCCGAAGATGCCGCCAACCTGATCCTGCTCGAAATGGCCTTCCTCGAGCAGGAACACCTGCGGGTCATCCTCCTCGATACCAAGAGCTACGTCCAGGCCATCAACACCGTCTACGTCGGCAACGTCAACACGGCCCTGGTCCGCGTGGCAGAGGTCTTTCGCGAGGCGGTGCGCAGCAATGCCCCCTCGCTCATCGTGGCCCACAACCATCCCAGCGGCGACCCGACGCCCTCACCCGAAGATGTTCACGTCACCGAGCAGATCGTCGCCGCTGGCAAGCTGCTCGACATCGACGTGCTCGACCACCTCATCATCGGCTGCCAGCGTTATGTCAGCCTCAAGGAGCGCGGGCTGGGCTTCAAGTAGAGGGTGACGACTGCGCCGATGCCCATCAGCACGGCAGTCACCGCGTACGGCGCCGAGGGGCCGGCCAGGCTCCAGAGCGCGCCCGCCAGCAGGGGGCCGGCGAGGACGCCCACGTTCTCGAACGCACCGTGCAGGCCGAGCGCCCAGCCATAGAGCGAGGGGGGGCTCAACCGCCCCACCAGGACGATGCGAGCCGGGCTTGCCATGGCCCAGCCCAGCGCGTCGAGCGTCACCGCCAGCAGCAGGCCGCCAAAGCTCCGGGCCAGGCTGTAGACCACCATGCCCACGGCCCCCACAGCCAGGCCAAGAGCCACACGCGCCGGCAGCGAGATGGCCCGCTCGAAGCGGTTGAGGAGAGCCAAGAACAGCACGTTGGCCAGGCTAAAGGCGCCAAACAGCACGCCGGCAGCCGAGGCGTCGAGGCCCGCGCGCTCGCCGGCGAGGAGCACGAGAAAGCTGCGCACGACGCGGCTGTCAACAAACTGCAGCAGCGCAGCCAGCCCCAGGATGAGAGTGGCCGCATTGACCACGGTGTGCGCCGGCGCCGGCGGCTCGGCAGGCCGCGCGCGGGGCGCCGGGAAGGGCGGCGGCTCGACCAGGAACAGCGAGATCACGACCGCAGCGGTGCCGAGTGCAGCCGTAAAGACAAAGCCGGCCCGCGGGCCCGACCACTGGAAGAGATAGCCTCCGACCGTCGAGCCCACGGCCAGACAGGCCGAGTACACCACCAAGTACAGGCTGAGGCCGAAGGTCTGCCGCCGCGGTGTGTACGAGCGCACGATGTAGCCGCGCGCGATGACGCCGACCGTCGACTCGAAGACCCCGGTGAAAACCTGCCAGAGGACTACGGCCAACAACCCCGGCCAGAGGACCAACAGCCACAGCCCTACCGCCAGCCCCAGCCGCGCCACCAGCCAGGGCCGGCGCAGGCCCAGGCGGTCGCCCAGCCAGCCCCACACGGGCTCGCTGAAGATCATCAGGAACCCGCTGATGCCGCCCAACAGGCCCCATTGGGCCGGGCTCGCGCCCAGACCGGTCACATAGACCGGCAGCACAGGCGCCAACGCACCCAAGACCGCCAGATGAGCGCCCACCGCCGCCAGCATGGCCACGATGCTGCTCACGCGGACCTGAAGGACCCTTTCATCACTCATGCTCGCCTCGAGATCACCCGTGGAGCCCCAACTTGTTCGCGCAGGGCACGCCCCAAGTCGGGGAGCACGACACGCGGACTTGAGAATCGCCGGCAGCAGGCTATAATAGCGGCAACCTGCGGTTTCCCAAGGAGCGCCGAACGTGCCGATCAACATTCCCAGCCGCCACAACCCGACCCTGCAGCGCGTCGTCGCACGCGTGAACGCCGATGCCGAGTTGCACCAGTTCTGGAAATGCGCCAACATCAACGCCGTCGACCGCCTCGGCATGAGCGACCATGGCGAGGTACACATCCGCATCGTCGCCAACATCGCCCTCAAGCTGCTGCGCCTGCTCAGCGATGCCGGCATCCCGATGAGCGTGGTCACCAACTATGGCCTGACGACGGCCGACGCCGAGGTCGTCGTCATCCTGGCCTCGTGCCTGCACGACCTGGGCATGGCCGTGCACCGCGACAACCACGAAGCCTACAGCCTGCCGCTGGCCATGGCCAAGCTGCGCGAGTGGCTGCCCGGTATCTACCCCCAGCCCGAGGCGACGATCATCACCGCCGAGACGCTGCACGCCGTGGTGGCGCACCACGTCTCCACACGCTGCCTGACGATCGAGGCCGGCATCGTCAAAGTGGCCGACGCCCTCGACATGAGCAAGGGCCGCTCGCGCATCCCCTTCGAGGCGGGGGCGCTCAACATCCACGCCGTCTCCGCTGCGGCCATCGAGCAGATCATCCTGAAGCGCGGTGAGACCAAACCGATCAGCGTAGAGGTGCGCATGAACAACTCGGCAGGCGTCTTCCAGCTCGACGAGCTGCTCAAGCGCAAGCTCGTCAACTCGAGCCTGGCACCCTACGTCGAGGTGCTGGCCATGATCCAGGGCGACACCGAGAAGCACCTGCTGCAAGTCTACAGCCTGTAGGGCCCGCACGAGAAGCAGCAGAGGCGGCTCCCACGCCGCCGGAGCCACAACATTGGAGGACCAGAGATGGGCACAGCCCACCCACCCGAGCCGGTCAAGCTCGTTTTCGGCCTGCTCGGCAGCTCGCCAGAGCTGCTCGACCAGGCCGTCGAGCGCTTGCGCCTGACCTTCGGGCCATTGGAGGAGCGCAGCGAGCCGCTGCCGTTTACCCACACCCGCTACTATGCGCGGGAGTTGGGAGACCGGCCCTGGCGCCAGTTCGTCACACAAGTCGAGCTCGTCGACCCCGGCGACCTGGCCACCATCAAGATTCGCACCAATGAGCTGGAATTGGGCTGGGCCACCGGGGGGCGGCGGCCCATCAATATCGACCCGGGCTATGTCTCGCTCTCCAAGCTGGTGCTGGCCAGCACCAAGAACCATTGGCACCGCATCTACATCGGGCAGGGCATCTACGCCGAGGCCACGCTCCCCTTCCGCGAGGGCGCCTTCCAGCCCCAGGAATGGACCTATCCCGACTATCGCACCCCCGAAAGCCTGGCCTTCTTCACCGCCGTGCGCGAGCGCTACCGTCGCCAGTTGCGGGCGCTGCCGGAAGCGGCAGCCGCGCCAGGGCAGGGCCGGACAGGCACAAGGCCCTAGCAGCCTGTCGGAGAGCAGCGCCTTGGGCTGGCGACCGGCTTGCACGCTCCGCACGAGCCCGGTATGGGCCCTTTGGGGGGTTTTGGCGGGTTGGTTGGCCTCGCTGGCTGCCCCTGGCGCGCCCGCGGGCGCGCCAGGGGCAGCCAGCGAGGCCAACCAACCCGCCAAAACCCCTCCTGGCTCAGGGCCGGGCGCACGAGGGCATGTGCCTGCACAGGCTTATCTGCGCCCAAGGGGTGGCAGCAACGCACATGGCCCGGCTATCACCAGGACGCTGAGGGCGACAAGTTTCCTCTGCGACAGACTACCAAGCTACGGGCGTCTACAGGCGCCCCAGCCCCTACTGCACCTCCAGGCTGATCGAGCCGAGCAGGCTCTCATAGTCCCATCCCGAGCCGTAGACCTTGATCCACACGATGCGCACCGGCCTGGGGCTCAATTGCCCGAATCGGTTCCCCTCGGCCAGCAGATTCCCCGACTCGAAAATGTACCATTCGCCGCGGGGCACCCGGGTGCCGTTGAGCGTGGGGAAGCCCTGCGGATTCCCCGCAAAAAAACCATGTACCCACTCGTTCTCGCTGCCATACTCGTCGCGGTAGCGCATGCGGATCATCAGGGGATACTCCGATGCCCTGTCGCCGCCGCCAGGGAGGCTCTGGCTGACGATCTTGACGTTGGCCCGGATCACCAGCGAAGAGACGGGCTCGGGCAAGGGCTTGGCAAAGTCCTGCTGGATGATCGTAGCGCCGTGCCTGCCGCCACTGCCCGAGCGGAAGAAGCGGACGGCTCGCGAGCCGCCGTCGGTCGTGAGTGTCGCCGTCCCATCGAGGTTCGGCTCATCGATGCTGGGCTCAGTGACGTACGTCCAGCCATCGAACCCCTGGCTCAAGTCGCCGTTCACAATCAGGTTCTTGGCGCCAGCAATCGGCGCCGTCGGCGACGCCCCCGGCGCTAGGGTCGTGCGTTCGAGGCTGAGCAGCTGCACCCGGCCGCCATGCGCCGTCACCACGGCGCTGCCCCGGTGCGCCCACACCTCGCCGCCCGCCAGCTCCACCTCCACGCCATAGAGCCCATCGTCGTGGAGTGCGGCCTCTGCGCCCAGCTCGGAGAGATGCAGCACATAGTTGGGCGCCACCGAGCGCAGCGATTTGGGCGTCACCACGCTGAGCCGGCCCCGCAGCACCCGCAGCCAGACGGTATTCGGCGTCACGCCGCGGCCGAAGCGCGGCGCGCGCAGGCGCTCAACTGCCAGATCGCTTGGCCCATAGATGCGGACGTAGCTGCCGTCGAAGAAGCGCAGATCGACCTGCGACTTGTCGTCGAGCTGGATCACAATGCCCTCGCCCACATCCACAGACTTGTCGTCTTTGGTGTAGGCATCGAGGCGGCCGGTGGCCGGGTTCGTGAGGCGGGCGGTGCCCTCGAGCACCTCCAGCCTGGCGGGGCGCACGGCGGTGGCATAGTGCAGCACGTAACGCGCGCCGAGCGGCACGGCGACCACCAGCACGCAGAACGTGATGAACGCACACCAGACCACAAACCAGGCGGTGCGCTCAGGGTGCGCACGCAAGAGAGGCTGCTGCATCAGTGGCGTACCTCGAAAGAAGCCCAACCCCCATGCGGGGTTCCCCAGCTCGCCTCCACTTCACGGACCTCAGCCATCGGCGGCCCGGAGTGGAGCCACGAATAGAGCTCTTCGACCGCTCGGCGCGGCCCTTCGGCCACAACTTCGACGGTGCCGTCGCTGCGGTTGCGGACAAAGCCGCGCAACCCCAACTGGCGCGCCTGGCGCTGTGTGTAGTAGCGAAAACTGACCCCTTGGACCATGCCATGCACCACCGCGTCGAGGCGCACCATCTCCTCTGTCGCCACGCCACCCCCCAGACGCCCACAAGGGGCCAGGCTACTCCTCGTCGGCTTCGGTTTCCGGCTCGGCCTCAGCCCCGCCCTCCGCCTCATAGTAGAACATATCGAGCGGGGCGCTGCCAAAACCGAGCTCCGACAGGGCTTCTTCGGCAGCCTCGCGCATCGCCTCATCGCGCGAGGCCTGGCAGGCCTGCAAGGCGCGCCGGGCATAGCCTCCGCCGACCTGGCCCAGCGCCCACACGGCCATCTGGCGCACCTCGGCGTCGCGGTCCGTCAACAGCGCAATCAGTTCGCCGGCCATCCATTTGAGCGCAATCTCGCCCGCAGCCCGAGCCGCCTCATAACGCATAGCCGGGCTGGCCGACTTGAGCTCGCGCCGCACCGCCTCGGCCCAATGCGGGTCTGCCGTGCGCCCCATGGCGAACACGGCGCTCAGGCGCATCTTTTCATCGGGGTCCGCATAGGCGCGATCGATGATGTTGTCGACGGGGGCTTCGCTCATGTAGGCGATCGACTCGATGGCGCGGCGGCGCACTTGGGCGATTTCGCTCTGACTGTCGATCACCTCGAGCAGCCCCTGGCGCACGAGCGCCGCACGGCCCTCCGAGAGATCGCCCAGCTCGGCCTGCAGCGCAAAACGCCCCAACGATGCGGCCGCCTGGGCGCGCACCTCAGGCGCGGGGTCATCCTTCATCAGGCGCAACAGCGGATCGATCAGCCCGGGCTGCTCGTCTTCCCACAAGCCCTCGATCGCCCGCTCACGGACGACCGGGTCTTCGGACTGCAGCGACCAGCGAAAGATCGCGTTGAAATCCAGCTCAAAGTCGGCTTCGGCCATCTCGACCATCGCCGAAATCAGCTCGCGCCGCCGCTCGGGTGAAGCCTGGCCCCAGCAATCGGCAAACTGGCCCACCTCGGCCCGGCCCGCGCCGCTCAAAAAGGCAATCACGGGGCGCGACAGGGCCTGGCTCTCATCGCAGACGAGCGCCAGAGCCTCTTCGAACGTCCAAAGGCGGCTTTTCGTACCTGACTTCATCACCATCAGCCCAATCAGGCCCTCCAAGACGAGGGCTCTCTTCTCTTGCCACGAATTGTAGCACAGCCGCACCGGCACGCCAAGTCGGCGGGGATCGGCGGGCATATCCCATCATCGTTGGCGACCGGCTCTTGGGCTTCGCACGAACCCGGTGCGAGCCTTTCAGGTAGGGGTTTGGCGGGCTGGCTGGCGTTGCTGGCCGCCCCGCGGGGCGACCAGCAACGCCAGCCAGCCCGCCAAACCCCTACCCCGGGTCAGGGCCGGGCAGCAGCGGAGCGGAGAACCCGGGCCATTGCCTGGGTGCCCCACAGCTTTGAGACACACCCGGGATCGGCGGGAATACCCCAAAAGCAGCGGCGGCTACCGTTCGTCCTCTGCCGGGGAGACGCCTGACACAGCGATCTCCCTGACGGCGTATCGATTCGCAAAGACTCGCTGATGGTTGGCGAGCCTGAGCTCGAGCTCCCAATGCGTACGCCTGTGCGCCGTACCCCTCTGACGGCCAGACAACGCTTGTGCGATCCTTCTGCGCCCGGACGGACCGGCGCCACGCCGCAAAGCGCACAGGCGTGCGCACCACGAGCTTGCCGGCGGCGAACTGGCTTTTTGCCAGAGAGAGCAGCCAACCGTTGGTCAGGACAATCGGTCTGACAGGTCTCCGGCAACCTGTCAGGTGTCTCTAGCGAGTGGCCACCGAGAGCGCCGAGAAGTATAGGTAGGGCACCTCGGCGCGGCCGTCGAGCCAGTAGGCACGGTCGCCGATGCCGGCCAGGCGCCCCAACGCGCGGAAGACGTTGCCGGTGACCATGGTATTCTTCACCCGGCCCACCAACTGGCCGCGGCGCACCTTGAAGCCCAGGTGCACGTTGCCCGAGAAATCGCCCGAGAGCAGGTTCCCCGCCCAGGCGCCCATCGTCTGATCGACCACCAGGCCGTCTTCCACATCGGCCAGCATGTGCTGGTAGGAGGCCGTGCCGGCAGGGATGCGCAGGGCATGGGTCGCAGGCGCCGGCAGGGTCGCCAGGCCGCGTTCGCCGTTGCCGGTGCTCTGGGTGCCCGCGCGGCCCGCCGTCTGCAGGTCATAGTAATAGGCGTTCAGCCGCCCCCCTTCGACCAGCGCCGTGCGTCGCATGGGCACGCCTTCGTCGTCACAGGGGGCGCTCGCGGGCTGCCTGGGCACCAAGCCATCGTCGATCAGGGAGAAGCCGGGGTCGAACATGCGCTCGCCAAGGCGCCCGGCCAGCGGCGACGAGCCTTCGAGCACCGCTTTGCCGCTCAGCGCTGCCGCCAGGGGCGCCAGCAGCGTGATGGCCACGCCCTTGGGGGTAAAGATCACCGGCACGCTGCCGGTGCGCGCCTGCGCTATCTCTGACGATAGTTCCAGCTTGCCCAGCAGGGTGTTGACCGTCTTGGTCAGGGCGACGCCTGCCAGGTGGCACGAAGCGTCGGACTCGTAGATGTCGAGGAGATCATCCTCACGCGTGCGGTTGGCGTGTAGGTCGATGGAGAGCACCGTCTTGCGGTAGCTGCCCTGGCCGCCCGACGAGTTGCGCACCGTCACCGTGCCCACGGCCTTGCGCACATCGGCGTCGACCAAGATGTCGTCGCCGCCCCGCTTGCGCACGCGGTCGACCATCTGCTGGCCCATCTGCACCATGTCGTCGGTGCTGAGCGCCGCGACGGCTTTATCATAGAGGTCGAGCGCGCCCTCGGCCACGGGCTCTGCCGGATAGGCCAGCGCCGCCTGGGCGCCAAAGCGGGCCGTCGCCAGGGCATCGTCAACCAGCGCCTGGGCGTCTTCGAGCCGCGACGAGCTGGCCAGGCCGATGCGCCCCTCGGCCACCACGCGTAGGGCCACGCCGCGCGTCTCACGGGCCTCGATGGAGCGCAGCCGGTTGGCCTCAAAGGCGACCGGTGTCTCCTCGCTGCTCACCAGGAACACCTCGGCCCATGCGGCCGAGCGCTTGGCCAGCTCGAGCACGTGCTCAGCAAAATCGCGCATCACTCACCTCCGATCACCACATCACGGATCAGGAGATGGGGGCTACCCGTGCCCACCGGCAGCGGTGATTGTTCTCCCTTGCCGCAGCCGCCGCCCTCCGACCATTCCAGATCGCTGCCGATGGCTTCGATGTTGGCCAGGGTCTGAAAGACGTTGCCCGTCAGATTGACGCCGCGCAGCGGCTCGGCAAGCTTGCCGCCGCGGATCATGTAGGCCTCGCCGGCCGAGAAGGTAAACATCTCCATGCTCGTCTGCCCGCCGAACGAGCTCTTGACGTATACCCCCTCGTCGATGCCCGCCAGCATCTGCTCGAAGGTGGCCTGGCCGGGCTCGATGAAGGTATTGGTCATGCGCACGATGGGCGGGTAGCGGTAGGAGACGGCCCGCCCATTCCCCGTAGGGGCTTCGCCCATCCTGGCCGCCGTCTCGCGCGAGTGCAGGCGCCCCACGAGCACACCTTCACGGATCAGGTAGGTCTTTTGGGCCGGCACGCCCTCCGCATCGTAGGCATAGGAGCCGCGATGCCCCGGCACGGCGGCGCCGTCGACGATACTCAACTGCGGGCCGCCAAAGCGGCGCCCCAGCACCATCATCTCGCGCAGGCGGGGGTTCTCGTAGACGTGGTCGGCCTCGCTCAGGTGACCAAAGGCCTCGTGGACAAAGACGCCGGCCAGCTTGGGGTCAGCGAGCACGGCATAGCTGCCCCCCTTGATGCGCCGCGCCGAGAGCAGGTCCACGGCGCGCCGGGCCACCGCCGCAATCTCCTCGTGCCGGCCCTGCAGGATCGAAAGGTCGCCACGGCTGCCGGTGCTGAGGAAGGCTTGCTCGACCTCGCTCTCCTTGCGGGCCACGGCCACAAAGAGCGCCGAGAGATCGAGCTGTTCCTGCTCGAGGTACGAGCCCTCCGAGCTGGCAAAGGTGGTGCGGCGGTAGAGGTCGCCGTAGCGGACCGAGGTTGTCTGCAGCGGCGCCGTGGCCCACATGAGCTCGTTGTACTCTTGCAGCAGAGCCACCTTGTCGTCGAGGCTCACGTGGCGCACATCTCGGGCGGCGCCAGCCTGCACCACATCCTGCACCGCAGGCACCGGGGCCAGCGCCAGCGACTCGCGCCTCACCAATCGCGCCTGGTGCACCGCCTGCTCCACATAACTGCGCAGCCGCCCCACATCGTTGAACGAGGCAAAGCCCCAGCCGCCGTTGACCAGGGCGCGCACGCTGCCACCCAGCGTGCGCGAGCGGCCCAGCTCCTCGAGCTCGCGGCCGCGGAAACGGACCTGGGTGCTCTCGGCCTCCTCGAGCCGCACATCGATATAGTCGGCCCGCTGCCCACGCAGCGCATCAGTGATGAGATCGCGCATAGCACACTCCCACAGGTTCCTAGTCGGCGCTTGAGCGCCTTGACCTGACCTTGCCGAGCCGTCGGGTCAAGGCGCTCAAGCGCCGACTACGAACCACATGTACATGGGGCGAGGCGACCTCGCCCCTACGGGCGCCAGATGAAGGTGCGGGCCTCGCTGGGCGAGCTCAGGGGCACTTCATCGGCCGCGGCTGTACGCCGTGTGACGCGCACGCTCCATTGCAGCGCCGGCTCGGCTGCGTCGCGCTTGCCATAGACCTCTGCCGGCACCTGCCACGAGGTCTCGCGTACCCACTCGACCATCGTCTGCGTCTCGCCGCCGGCCTGGTAGCGCAGCGTCAGTGCATAGCCCTCATCCTCGCCGAGGGTGCCGGCCGGCTGCCACGACAGCACGATTTCCCTGTCGGCACCGGCAAATTCGGTGCCACTGGCGGGTTCAGCGAGCGCGACGGCCGGGTACGGGAAGGTGGGAGCGGGGGTAGCGGCCGGCGGGCGGCGCGTGGCCGTCGGCGTTGGCGTGGCCGTCGGCGCCAAGGTCGCCGTGGGCGTGGGGCTGATGTAGGGCGTCATGGTCGGGATGCGCGTCGGTGCAGGGCGCGATGCTGTCGGCCGGGCGGGGGTGCGCGTCAAAGTCGGCGTGGCCTGCGGCAGCAGCGCCACCAGCGAAATCTCGGGCAGGCGTTCCACCTGCCGCCGGATGCGGCCGACGGTCACGACGCGGGTCACCACATAGTAGCCCGTCGCCAGCAGCACGATGGCCAGGGCCCCCAAGAGGATTGGGCGCCAACTGCGCCGCAACTCAGCCCCGCAGGCGGGGCACAGCCGCCCGCCGGCCCTGACCCGCTGGCCGCAATGGCGGCAGACGACGTAGCCTGACCGCCGGCCCTTCACAGACGCGCCGCAACTGGAGCAGAGCTCGCTCCCAGGCCTGATTGCCGTTCCGCAACGCCTGCACCTCATAGTCCGCCCCCCGACGACGCTCTGCCTTACAGCCTCTTCCGACAATAGCAGAGCGGGCTGCGACGCCCGTGGTTCCGGCGGTGTGCACGCCGCCTCTGCCATTGTTCGGCTGGGCCCTTACCCCCCAGGAAGCCGCACACCCTGCAACAACCGTGTCACATCAAAGTAGGAGACCACGAGGAAGAGCGCCAGGAGCGCCACGATGCCGATCATGTGCACCAGGCCTTCCTTCTGCGGGTCCACGCGCCGGCCACCGCGCACAATCTCCAGGCCGATAAACGCCAGGCGGCCGCCATCCAGCGCCGGGATGGGCAGCAGGTTGATGATGAACAGGTTGACGCTCAGAAAGGCCGTCCACTCGATGACCTGCACAAAGCCCGAGCGCACGACCTCGCCGGTGGCCTGGGCGATGCCGATGGGGCCAGCCAGGTCGAGCGGGGCGTGGCCAAACACCATGGCCAGCAGCCCTCCGACCATCAGCAACACCGTGTCGATGGCACGCTGCACACCCAGCCACAGCGACTGCAACGGCGGATAGGCCACGCGCGCGAGTGGCGGCCCCGTTCTCACGCCCATAGCCCCTTCGTCGTCGGGGTGCACCGAGCGCGGCACGAGGCGCACCGTCTGGGGCTGGGCTGCGCCGTCGCGCCGCACCGACAGCGTCACTTGCTCATCGAGGTGGGCATTGACTGCGTTCTGTAGCGCTTCCGGCGAATCGATCGGCTGCCCGTTGACCGTCAGGACCACATCGCCCAGCCGCAGCCCGGCGAGCGCCGCCGGCGACCCAGCCGCCACGTCGTAGATGCCCGCGCCCGGCTCCCCTATCGGCTGGAGCACGCCCATCATAAAGCTGACGGCAAAGAGCACCACGGCGAGGACGACGTTCATGACCGGCCCGGCCAGAAGAAAGGCGGCGCGCGTCCACACGCTCCTTCTAGCCATGCTGCGCGGGTCGTCGGGGGCGTCATCGCCGGCGACGCGCACAAAGCCGCCGATGGGAATGGCGTTGATGGTGTACTCGGTGTCGCCGCGCCGGGCGATGCGCAGCAGGCGCGGCGGGTAGCCAAAGCCGAACTCGTGCACCCGCGCGCCCGACAGCTTGGCGACGGCAAAGTGCCCCAGCTCGTGCACAAAGATCACGACGCTAAAGACAAACAGAAAAGCGAGGATGGTTACGGCAATCACCCCCAATCAGGAATCGGGCGACAGGCCTGCCCGCCACGGGGTCAGTTCCGACGCGGATCATCGGCTCCGCGGAGCCGCAGTAACGCCCCTCAGTATACCGCGAGGCCACGGGCCTGGCAAATGGATACGGCGCTTTCCGGGCTACTCTACAGCCCGGACCTCGGGGCGAACGAGCAGGATGAGTAGCGAAAAGAGCATCAAGCCGGCTGAACAGACGAAGAAGGTGAACGGTTCACTGGTGCGGCCGGCGAGCAAGCCCATGGCCAGTGAGCCCAGCGGTTCGCCGCCGGTATACATGAGGGCATACAGGCCGGTCACCCGCCCGCGCAACTCGTCGGGGACGATAGATTGGACGATGGCGCTGTTGTTGGTCTCGAGGCTGACGTAGGAGAAGCCGACCAGGCCCAAGCACAGCAGGGAGATAGGGAGGTGGCGCGACAGGGTAAAGGCGGCCATAGCCAGCGGCAGGGCCAGGCTGCCCAGCATCCACACCTTGCCGCGGTGGCGGCGGCTGGCCAGCGCCGCAATAGAGAGCCCGGCGATAACGGCGCCGATGCCACGCGCTGAGATCAGCAGGCCGTTGGTGGTCACATCGCCGTGCAGAACGCTCACGGCCCAGGCCGGCAACAGCACCATGGGACCAAACCCAATGATGCTGATGAGCAACTCGCTGATGAACAGGGTCTGCATCAAGCGGTTGCTGCAGACGTGACGGATTCCTTCCACAACTGCCATCGATGCCGCGCCGCGTTGCGGTGAGATCGCCGTGGCTTGGATGCGCATCATAAGCAGGGCAGCGATGACGGCCGTGAAAGAGATGCCGTTGAGGAAGAAGCACCAGGTCGGCCCGGTCAGCGCATACACCGCCGCACCGACCATCGGGCCAATGATGGCGCTCAGGGAGAACATCGCGTCGCTGAGTGTAATGGCATTGGTCAGGTCTTCGCGTTGCACCAGGTCAACGGCCAGGGACTTGCGCGCCGGAGTCTCGAATGCGTTGGCCACGCCCAGCAGCAGCGCCAGCCCTAGCACGTGCCAGGCCTGCACCCAGTTGAAGAATACAAGTGCGCCCAGGACAAACGCCAGCACCATCTTGGCCGACTGGGTGATGACCAGCAAGGTACGCCGAGGCACCCGGTCGGCGATCAGACCGCTGTAGATCATGAGCAGCCAAGAAGGCAGCCCCGACATGAACCCGACGTACCCCAGGTAGGCCACTGAACCGGTCAGGGTGTAGAGCAGGTAGCCCTGGGCAACGTTCTGCATCCAGGTGCCGACCAGCGAGACGAGCTGGCCGGTTAACCACAAGCGGTAGTTGCGGTGACGAAAGGCGGCGAAGGTGCCGGCTGCGGAAGACAAGGTGGGGCGCGCGAAGATGCTCACGGTAAGGATGGCCCCAAGGCACTATCCAGGAGCCGTTGGTAGGTTCTGTCGGCGATGTCAACCACGTTGTTGGAGGCGAATTGCTCGATCAGGCGCAGCCCTCTCCGTCGCTCCTCGACACCGCCCTGCATGCCAAAGATGCGCTCAGAGAACTCGGCGATATCCTCCACAATGCGCTCATAGCGATAGTAGGCGAGCGCGACCAGATCGATCTCGGCCTGGCCGTAGCCTTGGTAGAACCAATCAGACTCCTGATCGGCATTCCAGATGCCGCCAACCCCGCCGCCGATGAACATCAGATCGCGCTCTTTGGGAGCCAGAATGGGCGCATCCCAGTCGACGATGGCCAAGGCATCGCCGGCGCCCACCAGGACGTTGTTGCCGTGGAGGTCCGCGTGACAGATCACCGGGGTGACTCCTCGCGCCTGGAGCACGCGAGCGAGCTGTGCGGCGCGTTCGACAAAGCGCCGGATTTCGTCGCGCTTTGCCAGCCATAGGGCAGCAAAGCTCGCCGCGGTTGGGTCATCGAAGCGCTGCTGTTGGACCCGTCCGTGGAATGCCTTCACAGCATCACGCCACAGCGGCGAATAGTCCTCCTGGGGCACACGTTCGGCCAGTGCGCAAGGCAACGCCGTCGCGTGAACGGCCTTCATGGCCTGGCCCAGGGCGATCCACTGAGGCATCGACAGGGGAGCTTCAAAGCCGGTCTTGCCAGCGAAATACGGGTAGAGCACCTAGTGGAAACCATGCGCATGCAGCCACAACGTGTGCGCGGTCGTCGCGATGGGGGCCATGACGTGCCGGATGCCTTGAGCATGGAGGAAAGCGGGGACGGCGACAGCGATCTCGTTGAAGTGATCCTGCCGCAGTTTGAGGAAGTAGGGCGTGCCATCGCCGGCGATCAGCCGATACGCCGCGTTGTTCACCCAGCCCAGCGGCAGAAAGGTAACCTGCGAGATGTGCAGCCCGTAGCTATCGCGCAGACAAGCGATGATGGTATCATCCGGAATGTCGGGCCTTGTACGCATAGGCGATGCCATGTGATCCAGTCGTTCAGGACGCGAATGCCGCTTCAGGAGCAGTATGCCAGGGACTATCATGTACGTCAAGAGCCGCCTGAGCCCGGGTGTATCCCACAATCGTCAATATGCTTCTCGCCCGAATCATGCGTATGGCGCCGGCGCCTGTGCCGCCTACGCCCGAGGCTCCCGTGGTAAGCCTCGGGCGGAGCGGCGTGCGCAACGTATGCCTGTTGCACCGACGATTGTGGGATACACCCCTGAGCCGCCTCTGCTTGGGGCGGATAACCGGCCGAGGGTCGCCTTTGGCGCTGCTTCCTGCCCGTCAGCGACCAAAGGGTGGTGCGTCGGAGGTCAGCACCGCCTGCAGGCCCGGCCGGCCATCGACGAGGCCGATGCCGTAGACGGTATACGTCGTCGCGGCGACGAGCGGGACGTCGGGGAGCGATGTGAGCACGCGGTTCGTACCCGGCTGCCGCAGGTCGATGTCGTAGGTGCCGACCACTGTGTTGGTGTAGGAACTGGCACTGCCCGAGGCGACGCCGCTGATGGGAACCTCGACCGCGGCCCGCGAGACGCCAACGTTGCCGCGCAGCACCGCATCGAGCGCCGCGGCATTAGGCGACAGGTTTACCAAGCGTACGGCGGCGATGCGGAGCGGCGGCAGGCAATTGCCGTCGACAGTCGGCAGCACTGTGAACGAGCCGGGCTGGCCGGCTGCGCTCAGGGTATTGTAGCTGTTCACCTTCAGATCCACGGTGGTCTGGAACAGCACCGGCAGTGTAGTGCCGGCCTGCACGACCTGGATGCTGTGACTGCCGGCGACGACAGCCAGGTAGGGCGTGACGCTGCCGTAGGCCGCATCCGCAAAGGCGCGGACGCCGTCGACGATGACGTCGATCGGCGGTGCGCCCGGGGCGCCATGCATCACACGCAGCATGGCCAGGTCGGGCTGTACCTCCTGGGCCAGCGCCGTGCCGCTGCATGCGGCCGCCACTAGCAGGATGAGCACGAGCAGCAATCCGCAGCGCTTCATCGAGGATGGTCCTCCTCTGGGTCAAGTCGATAGGTACCTGCACAGGCACCGCAAGACTCGTACCCAGGGCGGGGCTAATAACACTACTACCGTACTTGCCTGGGAAGGCGCGCGATCCGAGTACAGCGCTTCGCGTATGACCGGAACGGGGCCTCTTTGGGGGGTCCTTTTGGCGGCTTGGCCAGGGCCGGGAGGCTGCGGAGCGTGTCAGCCGGCAGCTACTCGGATGGCCAGCAGCGGCAGCGCCAAGTACGGTTGTAGTACTTGGTACTAACAGCCTGTGCGCTGGGCCTCGCTCTCGTGGTTTGCCACCAACAGCGTGCCGCCTGGCCGTCCCAAGAGCGCCGCCTCGACCCTCCCTGGCTGCAGCCCCGAAAAGACCGACACCTGCAGGCCGGGCACCTCCTGCACCAGCGCCAGCATTTGCCGCACCTTCGAGCGCATGCCGCCGGTCACGTCGACGCCGCAGGCACCCGCGAGCTGCCGCTCGGCAGCCTGCCAGGCAGCGGGGCTCAGGCGTGGGATCGGCCGCGCCTCCGGCTCGAGGTGCGGATCGGCGGTGTAGACGCCGTCCACTTCGCCGGCGAGCAGGATGCGCTGCGGCACGAGCTGGCGCGCCAGATACTCAAAGATCTGCTCGGTGGAGATGATGCTCGAACCCTGCGTATCGTCGAGGGCCACGTCGCCAAAGACCACAGGCACCAGGCCGCGCTTCAGCAACTGGCCCAGCGGCCAGGTGACCAGCTCCTGCAACTGCCCATCGCAGGTGCGCGCCGAGGCCGAAGGCTGCAGCGCCACCGCGGGCACGCCGGCGGCCAATAGGGCATCGATCACTAGGCGGTCGAGCCGGGCCGCCGCGGCCGCCGTCTCGGCATAGCCACGCCAATCGGCCAGGTGGCCGCGGTGCACGCCGTAGCGTTCGGCGGCAAAATGGCCGTAGGAACCGCTGCCGTGCCCCAGCACCAGGCGCAGCCCGGGCGCCGCCGCCAGGGCCGCCGCGATCTCGCCAGCCACGCGCTGCAGCACGTCGCGCCGGGGCGCCTCGCGCTGCGCCTTTTCGGTGATCAACGAGCCGCCGAGCTTGAGGAATACCATCTCAGCCATCGAGGATCACGCGCCCCCCCTCTTCGATGCTCAGCCATTGGCCGCTCTGAATCTGCGTGATGTCGATGTGGTCGACGGCGGGGATGCCCGAGATAATGGCTCCGGTGGCCACGATGGCCTCACAGCGCGCGTTGATGATGGCCGCCGGCGCGTGGCCGCCCTGCGCCAGTTGGTAGAGGACGTACGAGCCGACCGTGCTGCCCTTGCCCGTGGGAAAGACCAGCACGCGCCCAGTGATATCGCAGCCGGCCAAGGGATGGCGCGGGTCGACCACCAGACCCGTCTCGGGGTCCACGCCCCCCAGGAAGCTGATCGGCTCTTCGCTCACCAGCGCCTGACCCCGTGCCCGGCCAGGGCAGATGGTGCGGCCGAGGAGGATCGACAAGAGCATACCTCCGGCGTGATGCGTAGAGCATAAAACGTAAAACGTGATACGTGATACGTGAGCTGCTGAACGGCAGATGCGTACCCTAGTCCGGGAATGGCAACGGAACACGCATCACGCATCACGCATCACGCCACTCACCGCCGCCTCAACACACGCCTCGAGCGGTCCATAACGTGTGGCCAGGCCGCAGTGCCCGGGGGCATAGCAGGCCAGCTTGGCCGAGTTGGTGGCCACGGCGTGGAAGCCATAGTGCTGCAGCGGCGCGACGACGAGGCAGGTGTCGGCAATCAGGCGCGCGCCGGCCCGCTCCAGCGGCTCGGCGATGCCGCAGCGCCGCGCCTCCTCGATCGTCGCCCGTGCGCTGGTGATCCACAGCGCCGTCCGAGTGTGGCGCCCCTGCAAGAGGTCGGCAGCCGCCGCCAGCTCGCCGAGCGACGCGTGCGGGCAGCCGATGCTGACGATATCGACCTCGGCGCCGGCCGTGTTCAGCGCGGCGTAGCCGGGGGCGAGGTCAGCGATCGTACAGTGGGTTGCTCCCGGGGCGACGAGCGCCTCGCCCTGCACGCGCGCCTCGGGGGTCACCCCGGCGATGTGGTAGAGGGCCACGGCGCCGCTCGCAGCCATTGCTGCCCCCAGGCCCTTGAGGTGCGGCAGGTAGGGCGAGCGCACCAGGTCGGGCTGCCCCAACAGCTCCTCGGGGCAGGCCCGCAGACGCAGCAGGGGCACAGCATCGCCGGCCAGCCGCCCCACCAGGTAGCCCAGCGCGCCGAAATCGGCCGTAGAGCGCAGCGGGCAGGTGACGTCAATCACCATGCCCGCCCGCCGGCCGGCGTCGAGGTGCAGCCCGTAGCGTGCCGTCTTGCCCAGGATGGCCGCGGCCAGCGCGCTGGGCCCACCCTCGCGGTTAGTACGGGCGCCGAGGACGCTGTTGGCCAGCGCCACCGCCGACGACTCGCTCCAGGCCAGGTGCTCGCCGTAGCGCGGCACATTGCCCACCAGGTAGGGGGTGCAGGTGCAGCTGGGGGTCACCCCCAGGCGGCGATAGGCCTCGATCACCGCCAACTGCTGCCGGGCAAACGCTTCGGGGATGCCGTGCTCGCGCCAGGCGACGAGGTCTATCCCCGCCGGGTTCAGCAGCGCCGGCACCCGTGCGCTCGCACCCTTGGCGGCCCAATCGCGCAGAAAGCCGAGGCCGGCCGCGCCCAGGTTGCGGTAGCTCACCCCCGCTACCTGCACGCTGCCCACCGGCACCAGGTCGCCCGCGCCATAGATGCGCCCCAGCGCCACCACCAATTGCGCCGCCAGCCGCGCGCCTTCGCCGCAGGCGCCAGCCAGGCACGCCTCATCGGCCGGGTCGAGGGTCAGGTCAGGGGCACAGCCGCTCAAACTCATCTCCTTAGGCGCGACACGATCAGGTCGAGCAACAAAAAGATCACCAGAGCCACAAACAGCCACATCAACAGGAGCTGCAGCCAGCCAACCTGGAGCACCAGTACGATGCGAACCCGCTGCCCCAAAAACACCAGGGCCAGCGCCAACGCGAAAAGCCAGAGGTAGAGCCGGATACGATGGCGCATTCCCTTCCCCTTAGGCCAGGTAGTCAGCCAGATCGACCGCACGGTACGACACGCGCTGGTACTTGGCCGGATCCGCCGGCCCAGTGGGCGTATCCCACGGGATGGTGGCGTCGATGCCCATCTTGGCCGTCTGCGCCTTGTGCCCGGGCGCGTGCACCGCCGACGGGTCCAGCGAGCTCCCAGGCTGATCCGCGAATACGAGCACATCGCGGCCGGCCTGCACGCGGGTCGCCAGCGCCCACTCGACGCGCGCGGCATCGAAGGGGTCCACGTCGTCATCGATCACGACCACATGCTTGAGCGAGCCATGGCCGCGGAACGCCGCCTCGATGGCCCGCCGCCCATCGTCGGGGTGCTGCTTGCTGATCTGCACGACGGCATGCAGCCACGAGGTGCCGCCGGGCGTGATGTGTACGCGCCGTACCCGGCACACCTCGGCCACGGCATCATAGATCGACGGTTCGCGCGGCATGCCCATGAGCAGCTTGTGCTCCGGCCCCCCGGGCAGCAGCGCCTGGTAGATCGGCTCGCGGCGGTGCGTGATGCGCTGCACTTCGAGGATCGGCTGCCGGCGCACAATGTCATAGGTTTCGGTGAGGTCGATGAACGGGCCCTCGTCGGCCAGCTCGTGGGTCAGCCGGCCTTCCAGCACGATCTCGCTCTCCGCGGGCACCAGCAGGGGTACCGTCTGACAGCGCGCGAGCGGCGTGGGCGCCAGGGCCTCGGCGATGCGCATCTCATCGTGCCCCGGCGGCGGCGACATGGCGGCCGCCAACAGCACCTGCAGCGGCACGCCCAGGCAGATGGCGATGGGCAGGTCGTCCGCTGCCTTGCTCCAAGCCGTGTGCGTGCCCCGACCCTCGACCAGGCGCACGGCGAAGCGGCGCTCATCGAGCTGCAGCAGCCGGTGGAAGGCCAGGTTGGGCCCACTGTCGGAGTCGACGATGGCGGCCACGCCCGCCGTCACATAGGGGCCGGCGTCGCGTGGCCCATGGCTGAGGATGGGCAGCCGCGCCAGGTTTACCTCCGGCTCGACCGCCTCCTGGCAGGGCGCCGTAGCCGCGAGCGACGGCGTGCGCGGCCTCTGCAGCGCCGCCACCAGGCGCGAGGGCAAGTCATCCACAGCCACGCCCAGGCCGAGCGCGATCGCCTCGCGCCGCGCCACCAGGTTCGCCGCCACGCGGTACTCGCTGCCCGGCACAGCCGCAAAGAGCACCGGCCGCGCGCCGAGGGCATCGATCACGCCCGCCATCTCGCCACGCACATCGACCGGCCGCGTGACCGTGGCCAGCTCGCCACGCTCTTGCAGGGCATTCAGGAACAATCGCAGATCCACCAGCAACACTCCAATTCAGGGCCACGAAGGGATTCACCGCAGAGACGCAGAGGGCGCAGAGGTAGCCCGAACCGTCTCTGCGTCCTCTGCGTCTCTGCGGTGAATCCCGTCTTCATCGGTCCTCAACCGGCTCACAGACGCCGCGCAGCACCCGATAGTGATCGAGGTCGCGCGGGACGATGGTGTTTGGAAAGATCGCCTTGGCCTCGGCCAGGATCATACGCTCCGCATAGCGGCGCGAGATGTGCACCAGGAAGAGACATTTCACGCCAGCGTCGCGGGCCAGGGCGGCCGCCTTGGCCGCCGTGATGTGGCCGAACTGGGCGGCCATCTCGGCCTCGACCTCGAGGTAGGTCGCCTCGATCACCAGGGCATCGGCGCCTCGCGCCGCCGCCACGAGGTCGCTCGTGCGGCCGGCATCCCCCACGTAGACCAGCTTGGTGCCCGGCACCGCCTCGCCCAGCACCTCCTCGGGTTGGATCGTCCGCCCGTCGGCCAACTGGATCGGTTGGCCGTCGACGAGCAGCCGCCGCTCGGGCCCTGCCGGCACGCCCAAGGCCTCGGCGCGCTCGACCAGGAAGGGGCGGTGCGCGCGCTCCTCAAAGACAAAGCCAAAGCAGCCCGGCCCGCGGTGGCTCACTGGGATGGCCGTGATGGTCATGCTGTCATCGCTCCAGATCGGCCCCGGCGCAATCTCCACGTAGGTGACGTCCATGCCGGCCTCGCCACCACGCAGCACCACGTCCATCAGGTCGCGCACGCGGTCGATGGCCCAGCGCCCGCCATAGATGGTGAACTCGGTGATAGCCTCCCAGCGCGAAAAGGTCGACACCAGCCCGCCCAGCCCCAGGATATGGTCCAGGTGCCCATGTGTGAGCAGGACCTTGTCGAGCCGCTTGAAGCCCAGCCCGCTCTTGAGGAGCTGCCGCTGCGTGCCCTCGCCGCAATCGACGAGGAAGCGCTGGTCGCGATGGATCACTACCGCCGCGGGCAACCCCCGTTCGATTGACGGCGCCGACGCCGACGTGCCCAGGAAGACGATTTCGAACATGTGCTGGGTCCTTACTCAGAATGCGCGGCACCCTGGCGGAGCGGGCGACCAGGTTCGTAGTCGGCGCTTCAGCGCCGTGACCGCATGACTTGGCGCCAGGCCGTGGGATCAAGGCGCTCAAGCGCCGACTACGAACCACATCTCACTGCTACACTGCCAGATAGGCCGCCGGAAGATAGCGCCGATACTGGGCCAGGTTGAGCTCGAGCGGCTCCTGCGCCTGGTAGGCGTGCAGCGCCGCATAGTCCAGGTCGGCGAAGACGATTTCCTCCTGGTCGCACGTCTGCGCCTCGGCCAGCACGCCATCGCCCGCCGGTGTCATCGCCAGTGGCGCGTACACCCCGCTCCTGCCCTGGAAGACCGACCCAGCCACCCGCCCCACGCCCGAGCATAGCACGCCAAAGGTGTGCACCTCCTGCACGCGGTTCCACACGCCGCGGGCCTGAGCGTATGGGTTATAGTACTCATTGTTGGCCGAGGGGTCAATCAGCAAATCGGCCCCCGTGAGGGCGGCGATGCGCGCCGTCTCATAGTACGTGTGGTCCATGCAGACCGGCAAGGCCAGCCGGCCCGCCGCCGTGCTCGTCACCAGGATATCTTCGCCCACCCCGTAGCCCATGGCCACCTCGCTGGGCACCAGGTGCGTCTTGACCTGCCGCGCCAGCTCGCGGCCATCAGAGCCATAGAGATAGCCCACATTGTACAGCCGCCCATCGGGGCCAAGCTCGATCGCACTGCCGGCCACCAGGGTCACGCCAAAGCGCGCTGCCAGGGCCGAAAAGGTGGCGCGATACACGCGGAGGGCTGCCGGCGCCGTCAATCTGAGGGCCAGGGCCATGGTGCCGTAGGAGTCGTCTCCGTCGGCTCCAGCAGGCTCGGCCGGCGCCTGCGCCGCCCCCTGCTCCAGCATGGCCGCCAGCCGCCGTGCTCCCGGCAACAGGCCGAGGAGCGGCAGCGTGGCATACTCGGGAAAGACGACCAGCCCGGCGCCGCCCTGCACGGCGCGACGCACCATCTCGTGGCTGTGGCGCGCATAGTCTGCGGCGCTGAAGGTCAGGTTGATGTCGAACTGCACCGCGGCAACGCGCACCATGGGGAGCGCGGGCTGCGCCGCCTGTTCGTACGGCAGCGCGTCGAGCACCGCCTGCAGCCGCGCCGGCCGCGAGCGCCAGCGCATCAGGGGCGAGAGTGTGGCCGCCAGTACGCGCTCCCCCACCCCCACCCCCTTCGTAGTGACGGCTTCAGCCGTTGAGGACGAGCGACTAGAGTCGCTACTACAAAGGGACGACTCCTTGCCATAATACACACCCGGGAAATAGCGCAGGTACTGGGCGTCGTTGCGCAGGCCGTGAATGGGGTACGCCGCGACGACCTTGCGCAGCCGCTCGAAATCGAGCTCCGCCGCCACCACAGCCGGCTGCTCGTCGTCGGGCGCCTGCGCCAACCAGCCGGTGCCGCCGGGCGCCATCTCTACCGGCGCGTGGATGGCCGAGCGGCCACAGCGTCCGGCGCCCACGCCGTAGGCCTCGACGCCAAAGACCTGGTTGGCCTGCACCTCGCGCCACAGCCGCGAAAGCGCCAGGGCCTCGCTCCAGCGCGGCAGCGCATCCTGGTGCACGAGGATGCAGGCCCCCTGCCGGCAGAGGATGCGGCTCACCTCGGGGTAGGCGACGTCGCTGCCGCACACCAGGCCCACGCGGCCCACCGGCGTCTCCAGCGGCGCCAGCTCCACGCCAACCATCAGACCCGCGGCCCGCTCGGCAGCGCTGCGGTGCGCCTGCGCCTGCGTCCCGAGCATGCGCCCGTCGGGGCCAAAGAGGTAGGCCAGGCGAAGGATCCCGGCCGAGGTCGCCACGCGCAGCGGCCCCAAGGCCAGGGTCACGCCGCAGGCCGCGGCGAGCCGCTCGCCCAGCGCCTCAAAGCCGGCCTGCAGCTCGGGCGTCGCCTCGGCGCAGCCCAACGCGTCCTGCAGCGCCTCGCCCACGCCGGCACCGAAAACAACCAGGCGCGCCCCGCCCTGCGCCGCTTCGGCGAGCGGCACGCACAGCGAGGCCTCGAGCGCCTTGACAGTAGCAAATGACTGCCGCGCCCACTGCACGGCAGCTACAACCACCCGTCCCGCATCCATGCCAAGCCCCTCCCTGGACGCAGGCCACCCGGACTCCCGAACTTGTTCGGGCGGCCTGGTCACCCGGAGTCCCCGACTTGGCGCCCAGACTGCCCGAACAAGTTCGGGAGTCCGAGGGTTACTCGCCGCCGACGAGCGCCTTCCAGGGGCCGTGGATGCCTTCCTCAGTCACCCCATAGTAGACGCGCAAGCCGCCCTCGGGCAGCCGCTGCACCAGGTCGTAGCGGGTGCGACGGCCCTGTTGGTACGTGCGCCACAGGCCGAGGTCGTCGCTCCACACAATCTCGCTATCCTCCGGCTTGTGCTTCTCGCAACGCGAGACGGCATACTGCCAGAGGCGGCGCGCCGACGTGCGCGTCACATTCTGCACCTGGCTGCCGTTGCGCAGGTCGCGCATGGTGTGATAGAGGACGCCTTTGCGCTCCTCGGTATGCACCACCTCGACGCCGGTGCGGGGCGGCTCCACGCCGATCTCACCGCCGCTGTCGGCGCCTTCGGCCTCAGCCGCCACCGGCTGCAGGGCCTCATCCGGCGCACCGGGGTCCGGCATCGCGACCTGAACCGGCGGCCGCTCGCTCTCGATCGCGCGGCGCACGAGTTGCACGATCTCATCGCGCAGGGCGAGGTTCGTCTCCGACTCTTGTCGGACATAGATGCGGCTGCCTTCCACGGCGTACGGAATATGCTCGCCGCGAGGCACCGCAATGCGCACGATCGGCTTGCCGTCGCTCTGCAGCACATCGACCGTCACGTCGATCGGCGGCGTGATGCGGCGCCCAATCTCGGCCTTGAGCTCGGCCACTGCCTCATCTGCGTGCTCAATGCCAACCGGGGCCGCCTTGGGGTTGGCGCTAGCTCCGACATAGATCGTGCCGCCATTGGTATTGGCAAGGGCCACAATATCGCTCAGCACGGCCAGCATGCGCCCGCCCTTGCGCGTCATGCTCTCGTGAAACGCCTGGACGATGCTCGCGCCCTGTTCACGCGCCGCCCGCACATGGTCAAAGGGCGCCGTCGTCGGCCGGTAGGGGCGCGTGCGCGCAAAATCGTTGCTCTCGAACACCGCCTTGATGGCCTCAAAGCTGAGTTCGGGCAGCAGCATCTCGGTGGCCCGATCACCCACCCCCAGGTTGGCCGGGTCCTCCACATCACGCACCAGCCGGTGCGCGTCGGAGCTCTGGATGCAGTGCATGCGCCGTGGGTACTCGGGCTTGGAGCCGCTGAAGAACGAAGCGGTCGAGCGCCGCCGCTTGCTCTCCAGGTCGGTCACCTCCAGCGCGGCCAAGTGCGGGTCCTGCGTATACGAGATCTTGGTCTGCCCCCCGAAGTCGAAATCCTGCATGGCCACGCCATGGGTCGAATTGGCGTGGGCGGCGATGGCGATGCCGCCGGCCTCCGAGATCACGCGGTAGGCCTGCAGCACATCCGCCGTCGCGCCGACCTCGCTCGAGCCCAGGTCCAGCTTGTCAGCCGGGATGCGCAGGTCGAGCAGGATGTGCTCCAGCTCGCGGACGCTCGTCCGCTCCGAAAAGATGCCCAAGATGTGAAAGCCCAGCGTCGCCGTAAACTCGAACCCGGGCAGCACCAACAGCTTGTCCGACAGGCGCCGATACTCGTCGAGGCGCCGCTTCTCGTCGGGCCGCAGCCGCTCCAGCCGCTCGAGAAAGAGCAGTTGCTCGATCTCGCGGCGCATAGCCGCATAACCCGCGACCGTGTTGTGATCGGCAAAGGCGACGACATCGATGCCGCGGCCCTCAGCCTTGAGCAATATGTCCAGAAAGCTCACTTCGGGCTGCTGGTAGCAGGCCGAGGCGGGGGTGTGGATATGCAAATCCACCCGCCGCCACTGCATATTCTTTTTTTTGTGTGTCACTCAATCCTCCCAATCGGCGCCCTGGGTGGAATCGGCCCCGTCTCCGCCCGCGCCAGGCGGATGTGTGGGCCACAGAATGGGAGTGAGAGACCTTCGTTGGGCGCGTGACCTCTCTCCCCGCCACCCTGCGCTCCGGTGCGGCCCTTCGCCGCACACAAGATGCGTACGGAATGCTTGACCTATGAGGATGCTTTCCTCCGTCGCCCTTTCTTCCTCTCTTGTTCTCCTCCGCAGCCCCCCTCTTGGGCTGCCCCGAGCGCCGCATCGAATACCTGCGAGACCTGGTCGACCAGGATGAAGCACATCTTCTCTCGGACTTCGGCCGGGACCTCTTCCAGATCCTTCTCGTTGCGGCGCGGCAGAATGACGGTCGCCAGCCCGGCTCTATTGGCGGCCAGGACCTTCTCCTTGATGCCGCCCACCGGTAGCACCTGCCCGCGCAGCGTGATCTCGCCGGTCATGCCCACATCGGCGCGCACCGGCCGCCCCGTGAGGAGCGATGCCAGCGCCGTGGCCATCGTCACGCCGGCCGAGGGACCATCCTTCGGAATGGCGCCTTCGGGAACGTGCAGATGAATATCGGTACGATCGTAGAAATCCTCGGCGATGCCCAGCGTGGCCGCATTGGCGCGCACGTAGCTGAGCGCCGCCTGCGCCGACTCGCGCATCACGTCGCCCAACTGCCCGGTAAGCGTGAACCCTTTGCCACCGGGCATGCGGGTCGCCTCGATGAACAGGATATCGCCGCCGGTCGGCGTCCACGACAGGCCGATGGCGACGCCCGGCACTTCGGTGCGCTCGGCCGCCTCATAGAAGAAGCGCGCCGGGCCCAAGTACTCGGCCACCAGTTCCGGCGTCACCTGCACGGCGCTGGTCTCGCCCTCAGCCAGGCGCGTGGCCACCTTGCGGCAGATCGAACCGATCTCGCGCTCCAGGTTGCGCACGCCAGCCTCACGCGTATAGTCGCGGATGATGCGCCGCAGCGCCTCCTCCGTGAACAGAATCTCGTCGCGGCGCAGGCTGTTCTCGCGAATCTGCCGCGGCACCAGGTACCCCTGCGCGATGCGCACCTTCTCGTCCTCGGTGTACCCCGAGAGCTGCAAGATCTCCATGCGGTCGCGCAGCGGCGCCGGGATGGTATCCAGCACGTTGGCCGTGGTGATAAACATCACCTGCGACAGATCGAACGGCACGTCAAGATAGTGATCGCGAAACTCGCGGTTCTGCTCCGGGTCCAGCACCTCGAGCAGCGCTGCTGCCGGGTCGCCCCGGAAGTCGGCGCCCAGCTTGTCGATCTCGTCGAGCATGAACACCGGGTTCCGCGAGCCCACACGGCGCATCGCCTGGACGACGCGGCCAGGCATAGCCCCCACGTAGGTCCGCCGGAAGCCGCGGATCTCGGCTTCGTCGCGCACGCCGCCGAGCGATTGGCGAATGAACTTGCGCCCCAACGCCCGGGCGATCGACTGGCCCAGCGACGTCTTGCCGGTGCCCGGCGGCCCCACGAAGCAGAGGATCACGCCCTCACGCTCGCGACGAATATGGTCGTGTAGCTCCGCTGCCTCGGCCTCGCGCTCGCCGGCCCGCTCGAGGCGCAGCTTGCGCACGGCCAGGTACTCGAGGATGCGCGCCTTGAGCTTCTGCAGGCCATAGTGGTCCTCGTCGAGCACCCGCCGCGCTTCGGCAATGTCGAGGTGGTCCTCAGTCGCCACCCGCCAGGGCAGATCAACCAACCACCCCAGGTAGGTGCGGATGACCGAGTACTCCGCCGCGGCCGAAGGCATCTTTGACAGGCGCTCGAGCTCCTTCAGCGCTTCCTGCTTGGCCTCCTCGGGCATGCCGGCCGCTTCGATCTTGTCACGCAGCTCGTGGGCCTCGGCCTGCTCGTCGTCCTCACCCAACTCGCGGCGGATGGCCTTGAGCTGCTCGCGCAGCAGGTATTCGCGCTGCGCCTTTTCCATCTCGCCCTGGGCCTCGGTCTGGATCCGTTTGCCCAGCTCGAGCACCTCGACCTCGCGCCCCAACACCACGCTCAGCTTCTGCAGCTTGGCGCGCAGGCTCGTCAGCTCGAGGATCTCCTCCGCATCGGGCAGCGACATGCGCACGCCGGTCGCCACCATGTAGACCAGTTGCCGCGGGTCGTCGGCGGCGAGCGCGGCCATAGCCAGCTCCTCAGGCAGATACGACACGAGCGACACCAGCTTGCGGAACGACTCGGTGACGTTGCGCGTCAGGGCCTCGACCTCCAGCCCCTGCTCAACCTCATCGGGCGCCAACTCGACGTGCGCCTTCATGTAGGGCGACACCTGCGCATACTCGCCGATGCGGATGCGCTCCAACCCCTGGATGATGAGCCGCGTCGTGCCGTCGGGCGCCTTGGCCAGGCGATGGATCACCGCCACCGTGCCCATCTCGTAGAGGTCCTCGGGCATGGGCTCCTCGGCGCCCTCGTTCTTCAGGGCTACCAGCGCCACCAGGCGATCCCCCACCACGACTTCATCGACCAACTGGATGGAGCGCGGCTGCCCCACAATCAGTGGCTGCAGAGTCATGGGGAAGATGACCGTGTTCTTGAGAGGAAGGACCGGCAGTACCTCCGGAATCGCGGGGGACTCGCCTTCGCTCGTCTCTTGCTTGACCTCAAGTTTCATACGCTTCGAATCAAACCCCTTGGACAACGCGGGCGCCAGGGCAGGAGCAACCGGGCGTGCCGCGCTGCTGATGTGTGCCCAATCGCTCTGCCCTCACGACTCTTCGTCGACCTCTGCAATGGGAATCCGCCGCCGCTGGGGCTGGCGAGGCACCGAGACCGAGAGGAAGCCCTTCTCGTACGAGGCTTCGATCTCTGACAGGGCGACCAGGCGCGGGAGCCGAATATCCAGGCGAAACTCGCCATAGTTGATCTCCATGCGCTGATAGGCCAGCTTCCCGCTCGAGTCGCCCCGCGAGCCGCCGATGTGCAGCACGTGGCCGTCGAGTGAGATGTCGAAATCCTCCTCGCGCATGCCGGCGATCTCGACCCGGATCACAATGCTCTCGTCGGTCTCGAATACGTCGAACGGCGGCCGGAACGCCTGCCGGTTCGACGAGAGAGCCCACTCCATATCGGCCCGCCCGACCCCGATGGACCCCACAAACTCGTCTCCATAGGGAGATCGCGCGCGGAACCTCCAATTAGTCCTGTCTCGAACGTCCAAACCCTGCCTCCGCGGCCGTAACCCAGGCTGCAACAAGCCGCTCGCGCGTATTCCTCGCACATGGCCCGCGACAGGCGCATGTGTGTCGAGATTCTAACACATTCTGTCGTGTAGAGCAAGCCCATCAGAGCAACGCCGCCCGCATGCGCTCGAGGCCCTCGGTGAGCGTAGCGCGCGGGCAGCCGAAATTCAGGCGCACAAAGCCCTCGCCGCCAGGGCCGAAAGTGGCGCCGTCGTTCACCGCCACCCTGGCCCGCTGCAGAAAGAACTCGTGCACATTGCCCGCAATCCCGGCCTCGCGGCAGTCGAGCCAGGCGAGGTAGGTGCCCTCGGGGCGGCCCACGCTGACGCCGGGCAGCCGCGTCCGCACGTACTCCAGCAGGTAGTCGCGGTTCGCCTCCAAGTAGGGCAAAAGCTCGTCGAGCCACGGCTGGCCATCGCGGTAGGCGGCCAAGGCTGCCGCATAGTCGAGGATGCTGGGGTGCTCGACCAGGCCGGCCTGGCCGGCGCAGAAGCACTCGCGCAGCCCGGCATCGGTGATGACCGCGAAAGCGCAGTGCAGGCCGGCGATGTTGAACGTTTTGCTGGGCGCCATGAGGGTAATCGCCCGCGCCGCAATCTCGGGCGCCAGCGAGGCGATGGGGCGGTGCCGATAGCCGGACAAGATGAGGTCGCCGTGGATTTCGTCGGAGCAGATGACGACGTCGTGGCGCAGGCAGATCTCGGCCATGCGCTCCAGTTCCTGGGCGCTGAATACCCTCCCCACCGGGTTGTGGGGGTTGCACAGGACAAAGATGCGCGTGCGCTCGTCGATAGCCCGTTCCAGGGCCTCGAAATCGATGGTGTAGCGGCCGTCGCTGCCCCGCGTCAGCGCCATCTCATGGCGGCTGAGCCCGGTGTCGCGCCAGGCATGCCAGATCGGCGGGTAGACCGGCGTCTGCACCAGCACGCCGTCGCCGGGCGCTGCGACGGCTCGGCAGGCCGCCCGCAAGCCGACGACTACCCCCGGCAGGAAGACGATGGCCTCGGGCGGCACGGCCCAGCCGTAGAGCCGCGCCAGCCGCTGCACCAGCACCTCGCGCAGCTCGGGCGGCTCGACGCCGTAGCCAAAGATCCCATGCTCCACCCGCTCACAGAGCGCCCGGATCACCGGCTCGGGCGAGCGAAAATCCATATCGGCCACCCACATGGGCAGCACATCGTCACCGAAAAGTCGCCACTTGACGCTGTCGGTGCCGCGCCGGTCAATGAGGCCATCGAAATCGTAGGTCATGGTGTCCTGTGATCCCTTCTGGAAGCCGGCCACACTCAAGTACTACAACCGTGCTTGGCACTGCCACCGCTGGCCACCCGGGCAGCTGCCGGCTGACACGCTCCGCAGCCTCCCGGCCCTGGCCCGGAAGGGGTCTTCCTGGCGGGTTGGCCAGAGCCGTGGCCGCCAGTGGGCGGCCACGGCTCTGGCCAACCCGCCAGGAAGACCCCCCAAAGGCCCCGTTCCGGTCATACGCGAAGCGCTGTACCCGGATCCCGCGCCTTCCCAGGCAAGTACGGTAGCAGTACTAGCCCCGCACCTGTGTCGCCGACAGCCCAAGCCCGCCGCCGTGAGCACAACGCTCACTGCCGGTCGGGCGCATCGGTTCTGATTGCCCTCAGCATCCTGGTGATAGCCGGGCTGGGTGCGTTGCCGCCGTCCGGCTCTGAGCCAGGAGAGGTTTTTGCGGGTTGGTTGGCCCTGCTGGCTGCCCCTGGCGCGCCCGCGGGCGCGCCAGGGGCAGCCAGCAGGGCCAACCAACCCGCAAAAACCTCCCTCTGGGGCCGGCACCGGGATAGCGCGTCGCGTGAAAGCCGATCGCCACCACGGGGCATTTCACTCCGCCAGCCTGCCGACTGTCCCATCGAGCGCCGCCCGGAACTGCGCCGCCAAATCAGCATAGCCGGCCAGCGCCTCGCGCCCCTCCGCCCCCAAGGCGTACACGCCCACCTGCACGCGCTCGAACCAGCCGTAGACGTTGCGCCGCAGGATGGCCTGCGTCTTTTCGCCGGCGCCCAGCTCGCGCAGGCGCTCGGGGCTGAGCGGGCCGTGCTTCTCGAGGCAGCAGGCAATATAGATCGCCTGCTCGCGGTAGGCGGTGAGGATGCTGCGTCGCGTGCTGCCACCATGGTTGTGGTCGCCCGAACGGCCTGCCATCTCACGCAGGATGGCCCGGCGCCCGCGCGTGTTGCGCCGCGACTGCAAGGGCTGCGGGTCGAACGCCACATCGACCACCGGCACCGGCGTCGCAAACGAGACCAGGATCAGCCCCAGCTCGAGGCGGCGCAGCAGGTGCTCGATGTGCCGCCAGCGTGTGCGCTCAGCCCAAACGTCGGGCTTGGGCAGCGCCACATACACCGAGTCGGCCACGCGCTGGCGCTGCGTCGCCTGCAGCAGCAGGTCCACCGAAAACCCGCGCTTGAGCTCCACCACCACCAGTTCGTCGCCCCTGGTGGCCGCGATGTCGCAATCCTTGACCTCGCTGCGCACGGTGTAGCCCCGCGCCGCCAGCCAATCGCGCACCGGGCCGTAGAGATCCGTCTCGCGCAGATGCGCCCGCGTGCTCGCCGTCACCCCCGCCATCCCTTCTGCAGCCTGCACCACTGCAGAAGTGTAGCCTTCCTTTGCGGTCAGCGCAAATTCGAGGCAGCACAGCGCCGTTCATGGTCATGCTGATAGCTTGGCTCGCGCCTCCTGCAGCGCGGTCTCAGCCTTGCTGGCCAGGTCGGGCACGTCGATGAACTGCGAGCAGGTGTGTGCCTTCATGACTCGGCCGTGGAAATCGAGGAGCTTGGCAAAGCCCTGCGGATCCTCTTCCACCATGTCGCGGGTGATGGCCGCTTGTTTGCCCATGACAAACATCAGGATCTCCTTGTTGCTGGCCACGGCCTGACGGTACTCCAGCTCAGTCATCGAGAGTCCGCTTGAGGGCTCGATACAGCCATAGCGCATGCCGAGGACGCCTACATAGATGCTCGCCTCGCTGACCTTACGCCGGATGAGATCCCCAGGAGCGAGCGCCGTCGGCGCGAACTCTTCCATCCCGACAAACTTCAGGCTCAGCCGCTCGATCACCGAACGGAGCGCCTCGCGGTGTGACCGCAAGTCCAGCGAGGTGGAACTGAGAAAGACGGACAGCGGCCCAGCCGGCGCCTGGCTGGGCGAGGCCGGGGCGAGCTCGGCCTGGTAGCCCTGCCGCAGATCCTGGATCTGGGCGAGCTGCGCCTTGATCCGCGCCAGCATCTCGGGAGGGGACGGCTCGTCGCTGCTCAGCGATCGCAGCAGCAGCGCCTCAAGCTCGTTGCGCCGGGCGTCCAGGTGGCGCAGCATGTTGAAGGCCTGTTGCCGGCGCTCGGCCTCGCGCACAACCCCGGCATCGGCGCTGCCCAGCACCGCCCCGGGCGGTTCGAGCACGGCCTGCGTTCCGTGCTGCGCCGTGGCAACGCCCAGAGTGCGCTGGGCAAAGGCCTCAAAGAACATGAAAAAGTCGCCAGGACTCATGCGCTCAGAGCGGTCCAGGAGGTAGAGCTCGACGCAGTACGACTCCGCAGTGTCGAGGAGGCAGCGCGCCAGCACCGTAGCCATCTCCGAGGCCACGGTCTGGTACGGTATCCCCGCCACGCCAGCACCTATGGCAGGAAAGGCGATAGAATGGCAGCCCAGCAGCGGCAGGAGTTGCATTGCCTTCCAGGTTGTCTGGCGCACGATGGTGTCTCCTGGCAGGTCACAACGGCCGCCGGCGAGGGTGATAGCATGGAAGATGTACCTCGCCGGCAGGCGGCCGGCCGCCGTGACCACCACATCGCCGAGCAAGGCCGGCGCCATCTTGCCGGCCTCAGTCGCGATCTGGTCGCCGCCCGCGAGGAGGATGGCCCGCGAGACACCGCCGCCCATGGAAAGCCAAAAGTCATCTGAGCTCACCAGCACCTGCGCCTTGGAGGTCGTAATATCGTCGAAGCGGAGCGTGATCGTCGAATTGCCGGCGTGGTAGGTGCGACTGATCATGATTGCCTCTCCTGCAGAGCGTCGAACAAGGCCGTCCTTGCTATATGTATCCTATGAGCAGGTTCTTGCCCATGCCCTGGTAGTATTGCAGGAGTCTCTTGATGCCCGTGCTCTGTCCATCCCAAAACAAGACGACAAGGTCAGCCTTGGCAGCGAACAGCTCGTCGCGCCGGCTGGGGCCACCCAGGCCCCTGGGAACGGACTCAACCGAGGCATCGAGGAACTCGATTCGCTTCTGCTCCAGCAGCGCCCGGATGCGACTCGACAAATCGTAGCGATGGTAGCCCACAGCGACGGCCCTTTCCTTCTTGCGTGCGAGATACTCCAGGGCACACTCGTCAGCAATGCCATTGCTCCCACAGTACCATGAGATGTCCTGCGCCAGGTAGGGCTGCAGCAGAGTCTCGATCCGGCGCACGACCGCAGCCTCGGCGGCACGCATGGTACCGGTGACGGCCACAAAACGGGATGCAGGCTTGCGTTCACTGTCGGCCAGCATCGCCGGCTGCACCGCATAGCGTGCCAGCGTCTGGCGGACGGCTTCGCTCAGGCGCGGCGCCAGGTCGTCCAGCGCTTCGACACGATACGAAAGCACTCGATGCACCTTGAGGTCGAATGGCAACGCAGCCACATCCTGCCCGATGAGGATGGTAGGCTTGCCCAGCGCCATGGCGTACCCCGTTTCCCACATGACGTTGGCGTTGTTGCCGGTTACGTCGGCGATGCAGAGTGCAGACTCCTGCAGCCCGGTCACGATATCGTCGGTGATCTTGCCTGCCGCCTGCACATCCTTGAGCCAGTAGCAGTGGATCGGCTCGCCCGGCAACGCCTCGTGCGTGGCTTTGCGCACCACATGGTACACCAGGTCGAACTCACTTCGGAAAGGCATGATGACAAGACACTTCATCGCCGGCTCCATGGTGCCCTCCCTCTGAACAGCGCTGGCGCCAGTCAGTCGGCCGGCCCCAACCCCCTGCGGGCCAAGCCCTTTCGGTGACAACACCCGCGAGGCTCGACCGTATCCCCTGTCGTGCAGTTGGCTAGCCTCTGCCCCCAACGCCAGGTCGTGTTCGCAAACCGGTAGCATAGCCCCTCTTGGCCGCCGCAGGCGGCTTCGTGGGCGTCGTTGGCAGCCGATTCGGCGCCACAGCGAGGCGAAACGGGCACAAGGCCCTGGGCTACGCAGGTGTGCAGACACGACCTAGTAGTGCAGCAGTTCGGGGTCGCCAAAGTGCAGAGCCTCCAGCTCCTTGGGGGGCGGCGCGACCTTGGGAGAGACCAGCGGCACCGGGCTGATGTGCTCGAGCCCACGCCGCTCCAGGGCCGTGCTCCACTCCAGCTTGACCCATTCAGATATGCTGGCAGGCTTGGACCAGAAGAGGTACAAGATATCGCGTCTCTCGATCTCATGCACAATACGCTCCTGCCAGCGGTCGCCGGAGCGCAATGAGGTCTTGTCAATGAACACGTCGAGGTCCGGCCGCACCTTCTTCATGCCCTGAATGCGCGCCATGACCTCATCATAGTCCTCGTCGGCATATGAGGCAAAGGCGGTGCGCACCCGCTCCTCGCGCTCGGAGAGGCCGCGCGGCTTCATGCCGGCCGGGCCGACATGAAGCGTAATGTGCAGCCTGGCGATCCGCAGCCCCGCGGCATAGACGGTCACCTGCCCGGTACGCAGGCCATGCTTCGCATCTGCGGGCACGCTGACCTGGAACGTGGCGTCGATGATCTCGCCGTTCCACTCGACGGTCTCTTCGGGGTCTTCGACGATCAGGCTGGGCAGCGCCAGCCGCATGGTAAGCGATGTGCCGCGCGTCACGGTCACCGCTCCCTTCGTACCGATAGCACGGTGGTCGTACGCCTGCATGGCCCGCTCGAGCATGGCCTGGCGCTGCGCTTCGAGGTGCGCCCAGACGGCCACGATGCAGGAGGTGCCCGGCGCGACCGCCGTTGGGCCCGTCGCTGCAAAGTGCACCTTATCCCCCGACGCCGGCTCCCGGCGTGGCGCAGCCACGGCAGGCGACGAACGTGGGGGCGCAACGCCCTGTCGTGCCGCCTTGCCAGACAGCTCAAGGCTGCCGAGCTGCCCGCCTGTGCCGAGCGATGCCGTGCCCCCCAGCCCTCTCTCGATATCCTCGATGATCAGCGTGTCCAGCGTCGCCAGCTCCACCTGGGTGTGCACCGGCATGGCCGCCGCGCGCATCTTGTGGCTGAGCGCGGTCTCTTTGCCGGCCAAGAGCAGCACGGGCAGGCAGCGCGCGCGCAGCTCGCGCAGCACCGCGAGGAGCGCATCGCCGGTGGGAATCTCGCCATCGCTGAGGATGAACAGCAGGACGCCCTCGCCCGGGCAGGCGAGCACCTGGCGCTTCAGCTCTTCGGGGTCGAGGTGGGTGGTGCGTCCCCGCCGTTGGGTAAGAATGGTGCGCAGCGCGCGCTCGGCGAAATCGCCTGCGGCGAACCAGCCGCTGGATTGGGTATCTTCAAAGAAACTGAGCACGTCGAGGCCCAGGATATCGGGCTGCCCTTCGATCCACTTGACCAGCCGGTAGAGCGCCAGCAGTGCCTGGTGGTAGCGACATGACAGCGACCAGGGGACATACGGCGGGCGGACCTTCTCCTTGCCTTGGGCTACGGTCATCGATGTTGAGATATCGATCGCCAGCGCGATGTGGTCCAGCTTGCCCCAGCCGGCCAGGGCCTGCTCCAAGAGCGGCGTCGGCGCCAGGTTGCACAGCCAGGCCTGTCGCGAGCGTTGCGGCGAGTGCGACACGTGCGCCTGCAGCGCCAGCAGCTTGCGCGCCTCTTGCCGGTAGAAGGAGTCCAACGTAGCGGTCCTGAGGGCTTCGCTCGGTTGCAGACCTGCCCTCCGCCGCCAGCCGCAGGGGCGATCGCTCTCGGGGTCAAACCAGGTGTCGCTGCCACGCCGGCGCGCCTCGTCGGGCGAGTTGGGGTTCAGCCAGGGGTGCGCCGCCGAGGTCACCCTGGCGGGTGGCGACAGCGGCAGGAAAGGCGCCAGGATCTCGGCGCCCTGGCGGAAGAGCTCGGGCCAGGCTGCCCGGTTTCGCCGCACCGCGGCATCGCCCAGGAGCCCGGTGAGTTTGGTGATGGCCTCGGCGACGCCGTCACCGCCGAGGTAGGGCTCGAGCAGGTCCCGCGCCGCGCCATCGCCCGCGATGGCGAGCTGCGTGCCCACAAAGATGGCAAAGTAGGGCTCGTAGGGGCGGGGGCGCTGACGCAGAAAGGTACTGAGCCGCTGCCACAGCGACGCGTTGGCCGCCTCCGCCTGGTCGTACCAGTCGATCACGATGCCGTCGAGCGCCGCGTGGCCGGCCTCAACCAGCGCCAGGTTGGTGAGGATGTCGGCCAGCAGGTTCACGGTATAGCCGGTGAGGCCGACCCTGTGCTGCGGCTCCAGCACCTGCCAGACCGCCTCGTGCAGCTGGTCGCCCATCTCGGGGCTGCCTGGGCAGGTCTGGCGATGGCCCACCTCGTGGTGCACAATGAACTCGAGCGTGCCGGCGATGGGGTCGGCCAGGCCGAGCTCAGCGCAGTAACCACGCAGGGGGCGCTCGCGCCGCCAGCGCCAGCGCGGGTCGTAGCCGACGTGGATGTGCTCCAGCCGCTCCAGATCGATCGACCCCGAGAAGTGGTAGGGGTCGCCGCGGCGCTCGGCCACTTCCAGCGAGCAGGCCGGGTCGCGCCGGGCGATCAACTCTTGCAGGCGAGCCTCATAAGCAGCGGGTGAAGGCATACGGCGGCCCCCTCTCGTCAGGCCTGTTCCGGCTCGAAGGGAGGCTGCCGGTCGGTGTAGCGGCGGTCAAACAGCTTGGCAATCTCCTCAGCGTGCGCCTGGTCCTTGGCCAGCGCGCCGATATGGCGGTGCAGGGTGTTGCGGCGCACCTTCGGGTCGGCACTCAGCAAGCCGTCGCGGCCATACAGCAGCACATCGCAGATGAAGCGGCTGGCCTCGCTGGGTGTGATGCGTTCGCCGCCCAGGTCGCCTTGCGAGGCGCGCAGATGGCCGCGCAGCGCGTAGACCAGCTCGAGCATGGCCTCGGCGCGCTGCAGCGTCGGGGCACCCAGGGCCCGGCGCAGCGCCTCCTCCGCCTCTTCCTCGGCCGCCAGGCAGACGCCGGTCTCGTAGGCCAGGTTGTTGAACACCAGCGCGCGCTCGAACTGGAAGGCAAAGTCGCGGCGCTGTTGGCGGTCGGCCGGCACTGCCGCAGCGGGCGCCCCGCCGTCGGGCAGGTCATATCCCTCTTCCGATGGATCGTAGAGGCCAACACGGCGCAGGCGGCGCAGCAGCGCTTGCGGCAGGCGCACCGTGCCCACATCGGTGAAGCGGTTCACCGTGATCACGATGTTGAAGGTGGCCGCTGCCTGCGCTTCCTGCGGGCTGGCCGGGTCGGGGAAGGTGCGCCCCAGCTCGGGCACGTAGGTGCGCTTGCGCTCGATGGCATCAAAGAGCACCGGGAAGAGCGTCTCGCGGCCGGCGCGGTCGAGCTCCTCCACGATGAGCAGGCGGCCGGTGCGGATGGCCTCGACAAGGGGCCCGGTGCGGAAGTAATCGGCCAGGGGCCGCGCGGCGCCGGCGCGTGCCTCGAGAAAGTAGCGCACAAAGTCGCTCTCGCCCAGCAGGTGGCGCACCTCGGTATCTTCGGTAATGTCGATCTTGAGCGGCTCGCCGTCGTCGCCGGCCGCGGCGCACTGCTCGCGGTAGATGCGCCGCCCCCAATAGCTCACCGCCAGCGACTTGCCGATGCCGGGGCTGCCCTCCACGAAGAAGGGCAGATGGTGCCTGAGGTAGGTGGTGATGATCTCCTGGTCTTTCTGTCTGAGGTGTGGGATCAGCTCGGCCATGTCGCCTGTCCTCCAAAGAAGAGCTCGTGCAGGCTGGAAGCGCCGGCCCGGCGAGCGATGAGATCGACCTTGCGGCCCAGCTCGGCGTCAGCGGCTAATGCCCTGAGCCAGGGGGTGGCGCGGCGCGCCTGCAGCAGGGGCACATCGGAATAACGATCGGCCAGCAGGCCGAGGGCGCGCAGGTCGAGCTGCACGCTGCGCTCGCTCTCGGCCACCGTCCAGGCCGTCTCCTCCTGCAGCAGCTCGCCCAACTGCCGGCCGTTGACGCTGACGCAGCCGGCTTCGTCTTCGTATGGGGTGTAGATCGTCGTGGGGTCCAGCACGCGCAGGCGGGCGAAGGGGCGCAAGGCACGGCGCGCGCGCTCGACGGCCGCGGGCGAGAGGTCGAGCGCCTGCCCCGGCGCCAGCAGCAGGTCGCTCACCGCCCACACCTCGACGCGCGCCGCCCCGGTCGTCTCGCGGGCCACCTGCCCCAACAGCGCCGGCAGCCCGGCCAGGCTCAGGCGCGAACGGCCGCGCAGCCGGCGGTAGGCGGCCATGAAGCTCGCCAGGTCGGCGCACTCGGCCTCGAGCGGCCACAGCCCAGCGCCAAAGCCCCAGATGGCCACACCTGGGGCCACGCGCTTGGCGGCCACGGCCACCGCGGCCCCCCACAACGCAAAGGGGCCAAAGCTCTCCGAGAGGTCGACCAGGATCACCAGTTGCCGCTGGCGCGGCCGTTCGCGGTACACCAGGCGGCTCAGGAACTCGCCCTGGCGCAGATACTCGCGCAGCGTCGCCCGCGCATCGATGCGCTCGCGGTCCGAGCGCACCGGCAGCGGCCGGCGCCGCGCCGCCAGGCGCTCGAGCAGGCGCAGCAGCGTGGCCTCGAGGCGCGCCAGGTCGGCCGGGCGCTCGGGGTCGGCCTGGTCGAGCAGGCGCTCGAACTGGGCCAGTTGCTGCGCGGGCGTGCTGCCGGGGTGAGCCATGGCGCTAGCCCTGCTGTGGCTGGGGCTGCGCGGTCTCGTCCCGAATCTGCTTGTCGACGCCGGCCATCTCTCCCTGCAGCCGTGCCAGGTCGCGTTCCAGGGCGGCAGCCTCCTGCCTCAAGGGGACGATCGCGCGCTCGTCGTCGGCAATCTGCTTGTCGAGCTGGGCAATCTGCTGCTCTCTCTCCGTCATCAGGCGCTGCAGCTCGGCCTGGCGCTGGCGCAGCTCCGTCCGCTTCTGCAGTGACTCGCTCTGTGGCTCACCCTGTGCCTGGCGCTCGGCCACGACATGGTCGGCCCGCTGCAGCTTGTCCTGCAGTGAAGGCAGTTCCATTCGCGCCGCCTCGTGCTCGCCGGCGGCCGTTTGCCGCTCGGCGGCGTGCCGCTGCCGCCCGGCCTCGGCCTGTTCGAGCTTGCGCCGTGCCTCGGCCAGGGCCTGCTGCTGCTTCGTGCGCTGCCGCTCCAGCTTCTTCTTCTTGCGCTCCAAGGGAGTCTCAGGCCTGTGAGGCCGCGGCTCAGGGCCGCCATCTTCTCTCGGCAGAGAGCGCGTCGCCCCCGCGAGGCCGAGCGAGACTCCGCCAACTACCGCCGCCGCACCGGTGCCGATGAACCAGACCACCCAGGAACTCCGGAACGGCACGAGTGCCGCTCCCACAACCAGCAGACCCCAGAGCACGCTCGAGATCGCCCGCCGTCGGTTGAGCGACGCTTTGTCAAGGCGCTGCACCTTTGGACGCCGCTCGGCCAGGATGCCCAGGCCCCCGAGAGCCAGCAACGCCAGCATAGCGAGCGACTGCAGCCACCAGACCTCGCCGGCCGGGAAGGTCAGCAACAGCGCGGTCAGGTCCGCCGCCAACAGGAAGCGGCTCAGCCGCTCGAAGAGTGTCTGCCCCCTCCAGAGCAGCGCCAGCGGGCAGCAGAGCAGGCCGGCGGCCCCAATCACGCCGATCAGCGAGAGCGGCCCCACGATGCTGAGCGCCGCCTGCCCAAAGGCCTGCCACCAGCTCGCGGCCCAAGGCGCGAGGGGCAGCAGGTCCACGGCATAGGGCAGCGACAGTCGCACGACAAGAGCGTAACCGAGCAGCGCCGCCAGGGCGAGCAGATAGCCGGCCACCAGCAACACCGCCCGCCCGACGTTGCGCCAGGTGAACGCGCTGGCCGGTATCGCCCAGGTAATCCCCACCACCACCACGCCCAGGAGCACCCGGCCAAGCCAGCCCAGCCCCAGGCCGGCCGCCAGCGGCAGGGTTAGCGCCGCCAGCCCCCACATCCATGGACAGCGCTTGCACTCCTCGGGACCGCCGGCATCGTACTCATGCCCATACTGCCCAACCAGCACGCCCAGCCACGACACGACACACACCACCACCTGGGCCACCACCAGCAGCCAATGGCCGCCGGTGCAGCCCAGGTACACGCCCAGCGCCGTCAGCACCCCAAGGAGCCGCCCGGCGTAAGCGATGCGCCAGTCGTGCGGCGCCTTGTCACGGCCCCCGAGCCAAAAGGGGCACAGCAGGGGCAACAGCAGATAGAGGAAGACCTGGGCCACGCCGCTGGCGGAGAGGGGCCAAAAGCCCTTGATGAGCCACTGCCAACCGGCGGCCCACCACTGCAGACTCCAGGGCCAGCCCGGCGACGGCACGCCAGCGAGGGTAGGCCCGGCCAGGAAGGCGTAGGCGATCATGGCGAGCAATGCGGCCAGGTAGAGTCGAAAGGTCTTCAATGCGGCCTCCTCGTGGCAGGGCGCGCCCGGGGAATTGGCCGGCAGCGGCGCTGGCCGGCACCGGGGCAGACCGGAGTGCAGAGATGACACGCTGTATGGATTATACAACCCTAGAACGGTACAGTCAACCAATTGGGGCATCCATCGGCGCGTCGGCTGGAGTCTATCCCAGCATCGTCGGTGAGACTTGCGCTGGATGTGGAATGGCCATGCTGCCGTGGGGTGGCCCGAGGCTCCCGTGGTAAGCCTCGGGCTACAGAGACAAAGCCATGTGGGCTCGTGCGCTTCTTCTTGTCTGCGCTTGACGTGAGCTGCACTTCACGCCGTGGGCATGTGTCTCCCGAGGTCACGATGCCCAGGAGCCACACCAGCCCCATAGGGGTTTCGTTTCTGTAGCCCGAGGCTTACCACGGGAGCCTCGGGCGGCGGTGGCCGCACAAACGTGCCGGAAGCACATGCATGATTCCGGGCTGAAATACGCCGGCTGTCTTGGGATACGCCCCATAAAAAGAAGCCGATTGCCCTATCCGGCCCGACTGTGGTATCATGGGCTTGACGGAATCCGAGCACACTGCAGCATGCAGGAGGCACACGCCATGAGCAGCGTCCAGGTCCCCGTCGTCTATTTCGACCGCCCCGGCCCCGAGAACACCGAAGACACCCTGGCCCTGGCCAAAGCGCGCGCCGACGCCCTGGGCCTGCGCCACGTCCTGGTGGCCACCACCAGCGGCGCCACCGGCCGCCGCGCCGGCGAGATCTTGCGCGGCCGGCACGTGGTGGCGGTGACCCACTCCGCCGGCTTTGCCCGGCCCAACGAACAGGAGCTGCTCGACGAGCACCGCGCCGCCATGCAAGCGCTGGGCGTGGATATCCTCACCTGCCAGCACGCATTGGGCGGCGTCAACCGCGCCGTGCGCAGAAAGCTGGCCACCTACGAGCTCGACGAGATCATCGCCTACACCCTGCGCGTGCTCGGCCAGGGCACCAAGGTCTGCTGCGAGATTGCCATGATGGCTGCCGACGCCGGCCGCGTGCCCACCGGCGACCCGGTGCTCGCCGTCGCCGGCAGCGGCAGCGGCGCCGACACCGCCGTCGTCCTCATCCCGGCCAACGCGCAGAGCTTTTTCGACCTCGTCGTTCAGGAGTATGTCTGCAAGCCCGCGTTCAGGGCCTGAGCCAGGTTTGTAGTCGGCGCTTGAACCTACAGCCGCACTTGTCTGGGAAGGCGCGCGATCCGGGTACAGCGCTTCGCGTATGACCGGAACGGGGCCTTTGGGGGGGTCTTCTTGGCGGGTTGGCCAGAGCCGTGGCCGCCCGCGGGCGGCCACGGCTCTGGCCAACCCGCCAAGAAGACCCCTTCCGGGCCAGGGCCGGGCGCACGAGGGCATGTGCCTGCGTAGGTTTGCCCGCGCCCAAGGGGAGGCTGCGGAGCGTGTTAGCCGGCAGCTACCCGGATGGTCAGCAGTGGCAGCGCCAAGTACGGTTGTACTATTAAGCGCCAACTACAGACCCAACGAAAGATGGAACAGATCATGCCACAGAAGACAGCCTTCATCACCGGCATCAGCGGCCAGGATGGCTCGTACCTGGCCGAGCTGCTGCTCGAAAAGGGCTACCGCGTCGTCGGCCTGGTGCGGCGCTCCACCCACTTCCACCACGAGAATATCGGCCACCTCGTGGGCAAGGTGACGTTGGAGCACGGCGACCTGATGGACGCAAGCACCATCGAGGACATCCTCGCCAAACACCGGCCCGACGAGGTCTACAACCTGGCAGCCCAATCGGTGCCGGCCGATAGCTGGGCGCAGCCCATCGTCACCGCCGAGATTACCGGCGTCGGCCCGTTGCGCATCCTCGAGGCGCTGCGCAAATTGAAGCTGCCGGCGCGCTTTTACCAGGCCACCAGCCGCGAAATCTTTGGCGGCGCGCCGCAGGAGGTCGTCGACGAGTCGACCCCCTTCCTGGCCAACAACCCCTACGGCGTGGCCAAGCTCTACGCCCACCTGATGATGATGACCTACCGCCAATCCTACGACATGTTCGCCTGCGGCGGCATCCTCTTCAACCACGAGAGCCCGCGGCGCAGCCTGCACTTTGTCACCCGCAAGGTGACCATGGCCGCGGCCTGCATCGCCCTGGGCATCAAGGACCCGCCCCTCAACGAGCTCGGCGAGCCGCTGGTGCAGGGCGGCAAGGTGCGGCTGGGCAACCTCGACGCCGGGCGCGATTGGGGCTATGCCGCCGAGTACGTCGAAGCCATGTGGCGCATGCTGCAACAGCGCGAGCCTCGCGATTACATCATCGCGACGAACACCTACTATACGAATCGTGACCTCTGCCAGGTGGCCTTTGCCCGCCTCGGGCTCGACTGGCGAGAGCATGTCGAGTCGGACCCGCGCCTTATGCGCCCGACCGAGATTGCCGCGGCACGAGGAGACTATTCCAAGGCCAAGGCTGAGCTGGGCTGGCAGCCGCGCACGCAGTTCAGAGAGCTGATCGAGATGATGGTCGACGAGGATATGCGGCGGCTTTCTTGAGCGGCGTCTACAGTGGGGTTATGGCGGGGTGGCCTCGGGGGCCTCTGGCGCGCCCGCGGGCGCGCCAGAGGCACCCGAGGCCAACCCGCCATAACCCCTTCCTGGCTCACGGCCGGGCGCCAGCAACGCGCACTGCCCGGCTGTTGCCAGGACTGGGCATGAGAGCAGGGGATGATGAGTGTCTGATGGAGTGGGCGGGCAACCATTGATCGCCGTACACGATGTGACCAAGGTCTACCCCTTGGGCCAGGGAACCTACACCGCCCTGCGCAGCGTGAACCTGGAGATCGCTGCGGGCGACTTTGTGGCCATCATCGGCCCTTCGGGCAGCGGCAAGTCGACGCTGCTCAATCTGATTGCCGGGCTCGACAGGCCGACGGCAGGAAGCGTGGTGGTGGAGGGGCAGGAGGTGAGCGCCCTCGATGAGGAGCGCCTCGCCCGCTGGCGCGGCCGGGCGCTGGGCATTGTCTTCCAGTTCTTCCAGCTCTTGCCCACACTCACGGCGCTGGAGAACGTGATGCTCGCCATGGAGCTCAGCGGGCGCTTCAGGGGCGAGCGGCGCGCGCGGGCGCTGGCCCAGCTCGCCGACCTGGGCGTGAAGGAGATGGCTGACCACCTGCCCTCCGAGCTCTCGGGCGGCGAGCAGCAGCGCGTGGCCATCGCGCGCGCCCTGGCCAACGACCCGCCCCTGCTCCTGGCCGACGAGCCCACCGGCAACCTCGACTCGGCGACGGGGGCGCACATTATCGACTACCTGGCCAAGCTCAACGCCCGGGGCAAAACCGTGGTGCTCGTCACACACGAGCCCAACCTGGCCGCACGTGCCCGCCGCGTCGTCGAGATGCGCGACGGCCAAATCGTGCAGTAGGGTCTTTTTGGGGGGTATCAGGAGCGGGGGGCTTGCCTGGCGCCGCCCGCGGGCGGCGCCAGGCAAGCCCCCCGCTCCTGATACCCCCCCCGAAAAATAACTCTCACAGCAGGGCGCGGCGCACGGCGTCGAGGGCGGTGTTGGCGATCCAGGGCAGAATGAGATCGGGCGGGCGCCCGGCCAGGTCGCGGCTGTGGCGAATCACCGCCTCGCCGGTGTCGAGCGCGACGTAGGCCACCAGGCTGCCGGGCTCGCCGCGCGCCAAGACGGCCAGGCCCAAGTCTGCCCCCTGCACCTCGCGCACCCGGCGCGCTGCCAGCGCCGTCATCTCCTCGGCCGGCAGGTCCTCGCCGCTGGGCAGGCCGAGGCCGCTGAGGCCCACCTCGCCTGGGGCCACCAGGCCGCCCTTGAACTGCTCGCTGTCGTGAGCGGCCGCGGTCAGGCGGCTCGTGAGCACGCCCTGCGTCACCGTCTCGGCCACGGCCAGCGTACGCCCGCGCCGCGCCAGCAACTCGATCACCACACCCTCGAGCGTCTCCTCGTCGGCGCCATAGATGTGATGGCCCAGCCGGCGGCGTACCTCGGCCTCCATCTCGGTCACGAGGCGGGCCGCCTCCTCTTCGCGCTCGGCCTTGGCCGTCACGCGCACGTCGGTCTGCCCCGGATGCGCCGCCAGGCCGACCGTCGGGTTAGCCGCGCACTCCAGGTCGCCCACGAGCGCATCCACGTCGCTCTCGCCAATGCCCGCCGTATGCAGGTTACGCACCTTGATGACGCCGCACAGGCCCAAGCTGGCGCGCAAGTAAGGCAACACGGCGTGCTCCATGAGGTAGCGCATCTCGCCGGGCACGCCGGGCAGGCTGATGATGACCCCCCGCGGGTCCTCCACGATAAAGGCCGGCGCTGTGCCTACCGGGTTCGAGACGGCGATGGCGCCCTGGGGCAAGCGCGCCTGGCGCAGGTTGTTCTCGGTCATGCGGGCGCCGCGCCGCCGGAAAAAAGCCTCGACCTCGGGGATCAGCTCCCGGCGCACTTCCAGCGGCCGGTGCGTCGCCGCTGCCACCGCCTCGCGCGTCACATCGTCAACCGTCGGCCCCAGCCCCCCGGTGGTAATCACCACCCCCGAGCGCTCCAGAGCCTCCCCGAGCACGGCGGCGATGCGCCCCTCGTTGTCGCCCACCGTCGTCTTGTAGTAGAGATCGAGCCCGATCGTCGTCAGCAGACGCGCGATATAGGCGGCGTTGGTGTCGACAATCTCACCCAGCAAGAGCTCGGTGCCGATAGAGACGATTTCTGCCTGCATGTCCGTATCCTCTCACAAGGGAAGGGTTTTCGGACAGGTTGGAGAGGGCCGGTCGCCTGCCCCGCGGGGCAGGCGACCGGCCCTCTCCAACCTGTCCGAAAACCCTTCTACAAAAGATCGTGGCGGCCGGTCTTCTTGAGCTGCTCCACAAGCTGCTTGACGTCCTGCGCCCGGCTCTTGGGGCAGATGAGGATGACGTCGCCGGCATCGACCACGATCAGATCGTCGACGCCGATGGTCGCCACCGTCCGCCCCGGCGCATAGATCAGCGAGTTGCGCGTGTCGAGCCCCAGGTGCTCGCTGCGGCCGAGGACCACATTGCCCTCCTCGTTGGCCGCCATGATGTCGGCCAGGCTGGCCCAACTGCCGACGTCGCTCCAGCCCATGTCGGCGGGCACAACGACCACATCGTCGGCCCGCTCCATAATGCCGACGTCGATACTGACCGGCGTGATCTCGCCCCAGACCTGCGCCAGCGCCTGCGCCTGCTCGGCCGTGCCCCAGGCGGCGGCGATGCGGCCAAGCTGCGCGTGCAGCTCGGGCAGACAGCGCTGGAACGCCTCCAGGATGCTGTCGAGGCGCCAGATAAAGAGGCCCGAATTCCAGTAGTGCCGCCGATCAGCAACAAACTGCGCCGCCTGCTCGGCGGGGGGCTTTTCGAGGAAGCGCGCCACCCGGAAGACCGGCACGCCGCTCACGCGGTGTACCACTGGCCCGCGCTCGATGTAGCCATAACCGGTTTCGGGGTAGGTCGGCTTGATGCCCAGGGTGACCAGGTGCCCACGATCTGCCGCGCGTGCGGCCACCTGCAAGAGCTCGCGAAAGCGCGCCGCATCACCAATGACGTGGTCGGCGTGCAGCGAGATCATGACGCCCTGCGGCTCTCGCAGTGCCAGCGTAATCGCAGCCAGGCCAATGCAGGGCGCGGTGCCGCGGCCCGCGGGCTCGACCAGGATGTTCGCAGCCGGCAGCTCCGGCAACTGCTCCCTGGCCTGCTCCGCATACTCGGTGCCAGTCACCACATAGATGCGCTCCGGCCCCACCAGCGGCAGCACGCGGTCAACCGTGTTCTGCAGCATGGTGCGCGGGTTCACGAGGTCCAAGAGCTGCTTCGGGCAACTGCGGCGGCTGCGCGGCCACAGTCGTGTGCCGACTCCACCAGCCAGGATCACGACCGAAAGCGCGGGCTCACCAGCTCGTCCTGGTGATCGCGGCATGTCAGGACTCCTTGATGCATTCACTCTACATGATACGAGACGCGCGTCTCGCGGGTCAATACATAGCTCATGGCGCCGACGCGATGGATCACGCCTTTGAGCTCGAGCAGCGACAGGGCGCTGGAGACCTGGGCGACAGGCAGTTGGGTGCTGCGGCTCAAGTCGTCGATGTGCGCCGGCTCGGTCGACAGGTGCGCGAGCAGTTGGGCCTCGACGTCATTCTCCGGCACGACTTGGCGCACCTCGGCCTGCTGCGCCAGCATCGTCAGGTTGAGCTCCTCGAGGATATCCTGCACCTGGGTCACCAGCTTGGCCTCGCCCCGTTGCAGCAGGCGGTTGGTGCCTACACTGCGGCGCGAGAGGGCGCTGCCGGGCACGGCAAACGTCTCGCGGCACTGCTCCAGCGCGCAGTGTGCGGTGATCAGGGCGCCGCTCGTCTCGCCGGCCTCGACGACCAGCGTGCCCAGGGTGAGGCCGCTGATAATGCGGTTGCGCGCCGGAAAGTTGCCCGCCTCGGGCCGGGTGCCGAAGGGATACTCGCTGACTACGGCACCCGAGCCGGCGACCTGCCGGGCGAGGTCGGTGTTTTCCGGCGGGTAGATGCGGTCAAGCCCCGAGCCGAGCACCGCGATGGTGCGCCCGCCGGCAGCAAGGGCCGCATGGTGCGCCTCCGAGTCGACGCCGCGCGCCAGGCCGCTCACGACGGTGATGCGGCTGCGGGCCAGGTCGCCGGCCAGTTGGCGCGCCATCTCCAGGCCATAGGCGCTCGGATGGCGCGTGCCGACCACCGCCACCGCCCACTCGTCATCGGGCAGCAGCGCCCCGCGCACGTACAGCACGAGTGGCGGCGCGCCGATCTCGCGCAGGCGCGGCGGATAGGCCGCATCGTCCCATGTCAGCGCGGTGACGCCGGCCCGCTGCAGGCGCTCCAGCTCGCGGTCGAGGTCCAGTGCCCGCCTGGCGGCGAGCAGGTTGCCCAGCGCCCGTCTGTCGAGGCCGGCCGCCTGCAGCGCGCGCGAGTCGGCATGCCAGGCGGCCTCAACTGACCCAAAGTGCTGCAGCAGCCCCCGCAGCCGCGCCGGGCCAATCTGGGGCACGATGCTGAACCCTACCCAATAGCGCAACTGCGAGCTGCCCACGGGTCACGCCTCTTCCAACAGCCCGGGCGGCGGGGCCACGATCAGGCGGTGACGCTCGAGGTCCACTTCCTGCACCACGTCGGCCACGGCGGGGATGAGCACCTCGCGGCCGTCGCTCTGCACCACATAGACGTCATTCGCGCCGGTCTCGAGGATCTCGCTGATCCGGCCGAGGTAGCGGCCGTCGACCGTCCACACCTCAAGGCCAAGGATCTGGTAGTGGAAGTACTGGTCCTGCTCGAGGGGCATGGCCTGTGAGACGGGAATATACAGCAACGCGCCCCGCAGAGCGCTGGCCTGCTCGGGGTCATCGACCCCCTCGAGCTTGAGCACGACACTGCCCTTGTGCAGGCGCGCCGCTTCCAGTCTGTAGGGCACGAGGTCCTCGCCGACCAGGATTTCCTCGAGCGCCGCAAAGCGCTCAGGAAAGTCGGTGAGGATCTCGACGCGCACTTGACCGCGGTGGCCCCAGGGCGCCAACACGCGCCCCACGATCAGGTGCGTGGGCGCCCCGGCATGTTGCTCGCCGGGCGCCGTGGGTGTCACATGATCTCCAGCACAGCGCGGCGGCGTTTCTGCGCCGCGGCTACGCGCAGCAAGGTGCGCATGGCGTTGGCCACCCGGCCCTGCCGCCCGATCACCCATCCCTTGTCCGACGGGCGCACGCGCAGCTCATAGATGCTGGCATGGACGCCGCTACTCTCGGTCACCCGCACGTCCTCGGGATGGTCCACGAGCGAGCGGGCCATGTACTCGATCAAATCCTGCACAGCACTGACCTCACTCAGGCAGCAGTCTCGGGTGCGACGGCTGCCAACTTGTCCATGATCCCCAGGTCGCGGAACATCTTGGCCACGGCATCCGTAGGCTGGGCGCCGTTGCGCAGCCAATGCAGCGCACGCTCCTGGTCGATCTGGATGGTGGGAGGGTCGGTCCGCGGGTTATAGTGCCCAATCGTCTCGATGAAGCGGCCATCGCGCGGCGAGTCGGCCTCGGCGACGACGACACGGTAGGAGGGTTGCTTCTTGGCACCCATACGACGCAGACGGATCTTGACCATTACGTTCGCATACCTCCTGTCAGAGCGCAGTTGTCATGGCCCCACAGCGAGCAGGCCGGCCGGCAGGCCCGGCATCGGCACAATATACCTCGCCAACAACTTGTTCATTTTAAGCGTCCGGGCGTTCGTGTCAAGTTCAATGCAGAAGAGGAGCACTTGCCCAGGCGCCCCTTCCGCATGTATAATGCCCATGCTCGCATTGCCGAGCGAGGTATGCATCCCCAGGCACCCCGCCACATGGCCCCAGGAAAGGGAGACAGCATGTCGAACTCGATGAAGGCGCTGCCCTTTGAAGCTCTGCTGAACTGGATCCTGAGCGAGCTCGAGAGGCAGCAATCCATCTTTGGCATCCATCGGTCACTGTTCCACGTGCCCAGGCCCGGCGCCCCCTACGCGACGTGCGATCTCTATGGCCAGGAACTGGCGACCCCCATCGGCCCGGCGGCTGGCCCCCACACCCAGTTGGCGCAGAACATCGTCTGCGCCTGGCTGGCGGGCGGGCGCTTTATCGAGCTCAAGACCGTCCAGATCATGGACGAGCTCGAGCTTGCCCGCCCCTGCATCGACATGGAGGATGAGGGCTACAACGTCGAATGGTCGCAGGAGCTCAAGCTCGAGCAATCGGCGCAGGAGTACATCAAGGCCTGGGCGCTGATCCACATCCTGCACCACCTGCTCGGCTTTGCCGGCCGGGCGCCCGTGGGCACGATATTCAACATGAGCGTCGGCTACAACCTCGAGGGCATCCAGAGCACGCCGATGACCCGCTTCATGGACCGTCTGGCCGACGCTTCCGCCGAGCTTGCCGAGATCGGCGCGCTCTTGTGCGCGCGCTTCCCCCAATTCGCCGCTATCGAGATCCCAACCCGGCTGACCAACAACGTCACGCTATCGACCATGCACGGTTGCCCGCCCGATGAGATCGAGCGCATCGCCCGCTATCTGATCGAAGAGCGGGGGCTGCACACGACGGTCAAGCTGAACCCGACGCTGCTCGGCAAGGATACGGTGCTGCACATCCTGCACGACCGCCTGGGCTACCGCGAGATCCAGATCCCCGACCGCGTCTTCGAGCACGACCTGCAGTACCCCCGCGCCGTGGCGCTGATCAAGTCGCTGCAATCGGCAGCGGCAGGCTGCGGCCTGGCGTTCGGCGTCAAGCTCAGCAACACGCTGGCCATGGCCAACGTCAAGGGCGCACTCCCCGGCGGCGAGATGTACATGTCGGGCCGGGCGCTCTACCCAGTGACCATCAACCTGTTCCACAAGCTGGCCCGCGAGTTCGGCGGCAGCCTCAACGTCTCCTACTCGGCCGGCGCCGATGCGCTCAACGTGGCCACCATCCTGGCCTGCGGCGCGCGCCCCGTGACTGTCGCGTCGGACCTGCTCAAGCCGGGCGGCTATGCGCGGCTGGCCCAGTACCTGGAAAACCTCGAAACCGCCATGCAGGCGCAGGGCGCAACGAGCCTCGACGAGCTGGCCCGCGATCGCCTGGCCAACCTGGAGCGCGCCGCCGCCGAGGCGCTGGAGGACCCGCGCTACCAGAAGGCGTACTTCCCCTACGGCCTGCCCAAGGTGGCGTCGCGCCTGGAGCTGTTCGATTGCATCACGGCCCCATGCACACAGCAATGCGCTGTGTGCCAGGATGTGCCCGAGTACGCCTGGAGCATCGCCCACGGCGCCTGCGACGAGGCGCTCGACACCATCCTGCGGCGCAACCCCCTGCCCGGCGTGACGGGCTACATCTGCACCCACCTCTGCCAGACGCGCTGCACGCGCAACAACTATGACCAGCCAGTAGCCATCCGCGACCTGAAGCGCTTCGCCTTCGAGCACGGCCACGCGGCCCCGGTGCCGGCCAGGCCCTCGGGCCGCAGGGTAGTGGTCATCGGCAGCGGCCCTGCGGGGCTCAGCGCCGCCTACTTCCTGGCCCTGAGCGGCGTCGAGGTCACCGTCCATGAGGCCCAGGAGCGGCCAGGCGGCATGCCCGCCATCGCGCCCCACTTCCGCCTGCCCTCGCGCGTGCTCCAGGCCGATATCGACCGCATCACGGGCCTGGGTGTCGACCTGCGCCTGAGCAGCCCTGTCACCGTGCCGCCGCAGGCATTGCTGAGCGACGGCTTTGACGCCGTCTACATCGCCTGCGGCTTTCAGAACGACGCCGCGCTCGATATCGACGGCGGCGACGCGCCGGGCGTCTGGGGGGCGCTGCACTTTCTGCGCCAGATCGCCCGTGGCCAGGCGCCGCAACTGGGACCGCGCGTGCTCGTGATCGGCGGCGGCAACACCGCCATCGACGCGGCACGCACCGCCCAGCGCCTCACCGGCCGGCCGGTGACGATCGTCTACCGGCGCACGCGAGCCGAGATGCCCGCCGCCAGGGAGGAACTGCTGGACCTCTTCGCCGAAGGGAACAGGCTGGTCGAGCTGGCCACGCCTGCGCGGGCGATCGTCAAAGACGGCCGCGTGGCGGCCCTCGAGTGCGTGCACAACGAGCTGGGCGAGCCCGATGCCAGCGGGCGTCGCCGGCCCGTGCCGGTCGCGGGCAGCGAGTTCCGCCTCGAGGCCGATGCCATCATCGTCGCTATCGGCCAGCGCCCCGACCTCGGCTTCCTCCCTGAGGGCAGCATCGCCCTGCGCCGCGACGGCGCCGTCGTGGTCGACGCCACCACCGGCCGCGCAGCCGACGGCGTGTACGCCGGCGGCGACGTGGCCCGCGGCCCGGCCATCATCATCCAGGCATGCGCCGACGGCCGGCGCGCCGCTGAGGCCATCTGCGCGCAGCTCGGGCTCCCGTTTCCCGTGCCGCCCGCGCGCCTGGCCGCGCTCTCGCCGAGCGACATCCTACAGGTCAAGCGCGCCCGCGCCCGCAAAGCCCCCAGGCACGAGCCGGCGACGCTCCCGCCTGCCGAGCGCCGTGGCTTTGACCTCATCGAGGGCCCGCTCAGCGTCGAGGCCGCCCGCGCCGAGGCGGCGCGTTGCCTGCAGTGCGCCACGCTCTGCGACAAGTGCGTGGAGGTCTGCCCCAACCGCGCCAACTATGCCTGCACCATCCAGCCCGTGCGCCTATCGCTGCCGCTGCTCTCCTGCCAAGGCGGCGCGCTCAGCATCGCCGGCCACGAGCCCTTTGCCGTCAGCCAGGCGCGGCAGATCGTGCACCTCGACGATTTCTGCAACGCCTGCGGCAACTGTGCGACATTCTGCGTGCACCAGGGCAAGCCGTATGAGGACAAGCCCCGGCTCTTCCTGCAGCGCCGTGACTTGGAGCTGGAGGATGACAACGCCTTTCACGTGGAGGGCGACACCATCCGCCGGCGCGAGGGCGGGAGGGAAGCCCAGCTCACGCTCGGCGACGGCGCCATGGCCTATGAGGACGCCTACGTGCGCCTGCGCCTCAGCCCGGCGTTCGAGGTCCTGGAAATGGCGCTGAAGCAGCCGTTCGAAGGCACCCTCTCCTTGAGAAGCGCCGCCGAGATGGCCGTGATCCTCAAGGGAGTCCGTGCCTCGCTGCCGTTCGTGAGGGGCTAGCCTCAAATCCTTTCGAACAAGGCAGCAGCCGTAGTAACGACTCTAGTCGTCGTCAGAATGGCGGCCAAGCCGGCATTGCAGCGCTATCCGACGGGTCCGACGCGTCGGATGACAACAGTCGGTGTCGCAGGCATGCACGATTGGCCGCTTGAGACGGGACG
>JAKPJZ010000147.1 GCA_029553955.1 Chloroflexota bacterium | reverse complement strand
CGGGTTGGCGCTGCCGGCTGCCCTGGCGCGCCCGCGGGCGCGCCAGGGCAGCCGGCAGCGCCAACCCGCCAAAACCCCTTCCTGGCTCAGGGCCGGGCGCCGGCGGCGCTCGTGGACCGGCTGCTGCCAGGATGTGGCGGGGTGACCCCGCCGGCACAGCAAATCGCTCATGCAGGCCGGGGGCAGGGCAACCCCTACTAGAAATTGCTGACGCAGGCCGAGTGGCAGGCCGAATGGCAGGCCGAATGGCACACGCAGGCCGAGTGGCACGCGGAGTGGCAGGCGTCGTGCACGCAGGCCGAGTGGCAGGCCGAATGCACGCAGGCCGAATGGCACGCCGAGTGACAGGCCGAGTGGCAGGCGTCGTAGCCGGGCGCGTTCTCGGCGCCTGGCTCGGTGCCCAGCATGCGGCTCGCCAGGCCCTCGATCTTGGAGGCTGCGCCGGCCATGGCGGTTTCGATGCTGCGTGTGACCTGGCCGGCGAACGATTCGATGGGGCGCACTGCCTCACCCGCGGCTTGGGCCAGCGGCGAGGGCCCGGCGCTGCCGCGCTCCGCAGCGTGGCCGCCCTGCGGGTGGGGCATCTGGCCGATGATGACCCATGGGGTGTAGGGCCGGTGCGAGACGTCGGGCCAAGCCACGGGGCGCGGCGCCTCGCGACAGTCGCGCTCGTACTCCTCTTGCGCCTGGCGGATGCGGCGTCCATAGGCCTCGCGCGTGGCCGCGGGGTCGGCATTCCACACCTTGGGCCGCACGACGGCGGCGACGGCAGCCATGATCTTGCTCACCTGTGCCTGGTCGAGCGTGCCCTCGGGCAGGATGGCATCGACGAGCGCCTGCTCGTAGCTGTTGAGCGCCGCCCTGGGCTGGCTGATCTCGAGCTGCAGCGGTTGGCGGTTGAGGATGGTCAGCACGCCGCGCTGTTCGAGCCCCAGGACGATGAGGGCGATGACTTTGGCCGAATTGCCCAGGTAGAAGGCGGCTTCCACGGCGTCGAGGTCGGGCACGACGCCCGGCGTCTCAAAGGTCTCGATCTCGATCTCGGGCGGCTCGTACTCGGGTGTGCGCTTGCGGCGCGTCAGCACGACGGCCAGGATGAGCACGATGATAGCGATTGGTCCGCCAAGGCAGGCGAGCAGGCCCAGCATCGCCGTCAGGCCGGCGCCGGTCGCCCCGGCCTCGGGCTGCGACGGGGCCGGCGGCGTGACCCGTGGCGCTGCCGTGGGCCGCAGCGGTATGGCCGTCTCGGCGGTGCCGGGCACGGCGGTGGCCGGCAGGAAGAGCCTGGGCTGCATGGGCGTCTGAGGCGGCAGGTTCTTCTCAGAGATGTAGATCGAGAGCCAGGTCTTGCCCGTGGCTTCATCGGGAGTGGCGAAGTAGACCCAGCGGTCAAAACCGCCGGTCTCGCCGGTGACGAGGCCGGTCTGGTCGACGATGGCACTGGTGACCTGTTCGGGCCGGCTGATGCCCGCCGGCAGCTCGATGGGGAGGACGAGCTGCAGCACGGTCTCCTGTATCGGCAGGCCCCACTGCAGGGGCGACCAGGCGAGCACGCGGTACGGCTTGCCCTGCACGGTGGTGGCGTCGAACACCGAGCGGTCGACAGTGTAGCGTATGGTCACGGTGTACTGCCCGCCGCTGCGCGTCGGCCGCTCGAAACTGGCGCTGTACATGCCGCCCTGCGCCGCCCGCATGTCGACTGTGAACGGCCCTTCGGGCCCTTCGCCTGCAGCCGACACCATGGTATGCTCGGCGCCGAAAGGTCCCAAGTTCGAGATCTTGTCGCGCTGCTGGTTCTCAGTAAAGACGAGGGTGTACTTGACTTCGAGCCGCCCGTCGGTCAGCACGACGACGTAGGACTCGGTCTTGTTCAGGGTCACCGGATCCTGCGCGGCGGCCGGCAGCGCGGCTACCGCGAGCCAGGCCGCGACGACGAGCAGGGAGAGCAGCAGTTTCCTCATTTTGGCCCACCTCGCAGACGAGAAGCGAACACCAGGAAGGCGAACCGGGGCAGGGCGAGCATGCGCCGCCAGCGCCAGGGCTGGCGTAGCAGGCGGCAGAGCCACTCGAGCCCCAGGCGTCGCCAGAGAGGCGACGGCCACGCGACGCGGCCGGAGAGATAGTCGAAGGTGCCACCGACACCGATGGCGACCGGCACGCCGAGGCGCTCCTTGTTGCGCGCGATCCAAAGGTCCTGCTGCGGCGCGCCGTAGGCCACCAGGAGGAAATCGGGCGCTGCCTGCCGGATGCGGGCCACGGTCTCGTCCTCTACCTCGGGCGCGGGCGACCCGGCAAAGGTGCCGGCGATACGCAGGCCCGGCGCGTGGGTCACCAGGCGCGCTGCGGCGGCCTCGGCCACGCCGGGGGCCGCGCCGAGCAGGTAGAAGCTCAGGCCACGCTCACCGGCGCTCACGGCCAGGTCGAGGACTGTCTGCACCCCTGTCGCCCGGCCATGGAGCGGTGTGCCCAGGATGTACGATGCCCAGACGATGCCCACGCCGTCGGGCAGGGCCAGGTCGGCCGCCTCGAGCACGGCCGCAAAGGCCGCGTCGCGCCGGGCACGCACGATGAACTCGGGGTTCAGCGTCACCACCTGATGCGGGCGGCCCACAGCGGCCATGGCCATGATGCGCTCGGCGGCCATGGACTGATCCACGTCATCAACCCGCACGCCGAGCACGCGAATCGACGTAACGCCGGAAAGGGCGTCCACTGTCATCCTCTCAAGTCCAAGGAACTGGAGGGACTGGGGCAACTGATGGCGGCGCGAAACTCGCGAAAACCCACGAAAGGCCGCGAAAGACACAACTCCCTTTCGTGTCTTTCGCGGGCCTTTCGTGCTTTTCGCGCCTCACATGCCTTCAGTTCCACCAGTTCCGTCAGTTCCTTCTGTCAGCACGTCCAGTATCCCCTGCGCCGTGCTCTGCCACGAGAAGCGGCGGCACCAGGCCAGGCCACGGGCGGCGAGGTCCCGCTGCAGGGCAGCGTCGTCGAGCAGGCGTGCCAGGCGCTGGGCCAGGGCCGCGACGTCGCCGGCCGGGAACAGTAGGGCGGCGTCGCCGGCCACCTCGGGCAGCGACCCGCCGTCGGAGCAGATGACCGGTGTGCCGCAGGCCATCGCCTCGAGCACGGGCAGGCCAAAGCCCTCGTAGAGGCTAGGCATGACAAAGCATTCGGCAGCGCTCAACAGGGCCGGCAGGTCCTCCTGCGCGATATAGCCGGGAAAGTGCACCCGGCCCTCGAGGTCCTGGCGGCGTACGGCGCCGAAAATGTCGCCGGCCAGCCAGCCCGTCTGCCCGGCGATGACGAGGTCAACGCTGGCGAGACTGGCCGGCAGCCGGCCGAACGCCTCGACCAGCCGTACCAGGTTCTTGCGCGGCTGGATGGTGCCCACGTACAATACGAACGAGCCCGGCAGATGGTAACGCTCACGCACGGCCTGCTGCGCCGCCTCGCCGGCCCGCACGATAGCCGGGTCGAGGCCCGGGTAGACGATGGTCACGCGTTCGCGCGGCACGCCATACTCGCGCTCCAGGTCGCGGGCGGTGGCGAGCGAGTCGGCGATGATGCGCCGTGCGGCCCGGCAACTGAAGCGGGTCGAGGCGTCGAGGTAGAGCCGAGAGCGCCACGTATGCTGGCGCGGGAAGAAGCGGTAGCCGATGTCGTGCAACGTGACGACGCTCCGCGTCGGGTGCCACAGCGGCACGACGTGCGCCGGCACAAAGAGCACGTCAGGCGGGCGGCGCAGCATCTCGAGCGAGAGCCCCAGGTGCGTCCACAGGCGGCGCGGGCCGAGGATGATGTGCTCCACCCGCGGGCCATGGGGCAATAGCCCTGCGGGCGCCGGCTCGCGCAGGTAGAGGCGGAAGCGGTGCGCGGCGCCCACTTGGGCCAGGCCGCGGATCACCTGCAGCGCATAGTTCTCGGTGCCGGTGCGCCGGGCCACCACTGCGCGGCTGGCGTCGATGCCGATCAGCATACCTGGGTCACGATCACGGCCTGGGCGCCGCTAAAGGCGAGGGCGTCGCGCACGGTGTCACGAGTGCGTTCGTCGACCAGGGCGATCATGTTGCCGCCGCGGCCGCCGCCCGAGAGCTTGGCCCCCAACGCACCCGCGCTCAGCGCAGCGGCGATCAGGTTCTCGAGCTCGGGCGACGATACTCCGATAGCCTTGAGCTCGCGCTGGTTGGCGTCCATCAGCCGGCCCAGCTCGGTGAGGTCACCGTCGATCATGGCCTGGCGCGCGCGCTCGACGATGGCGCCAATGGCATCAAAACGGGCCTCGTAGCTGGCACGGTCGGTCTCCCAGCGGCGGCGCACGTCGTCGACGACCTCGCGCGTGGCGCTCGATACCCCAGTGTCACCGATGATCAGCCAGAAGGGGCGCCCAAGCCAAAAGACCTCGTCGCGCTGGCCGCGGACAAAGTAGATGGGCTTGCCAAAGGCGATGACCGTGTTGTCGAGGCCACTGGGAGTACCGTGGTGCAGGATCTCGGTCTGGTAGACCAACTCTGACACGTCGCGCGAAGTCAGGTAGCCCCCCAGGTGGCTGGCCAGGGCGCGCACGACAGCGGTGGCCACGGCAGCCCCGCTGCCCAGCCCGCGCCCCATGGGCACCGTCGCGGAGACGGTGATGCGCAGGTCCAGGTCGGCCGGGCGGCCCAGCCGCTTGAGCGTATTGCCGACGGTGTGCGCCAGCGCCAAGGCGTCGCGGTCGCCGGGCTCGACGAATCGCGGGCGGAACTCGCGCCCCAGGTCCTCGGCGACGATGGTGGTGCCGCTGCCGGCGGGCGCGTCTTCGACCTCGGCGCGGGCCTGCACCTGGTTCACTGGCACGGCGATGGCCGGCCGGCCGTATACGACGGCGTGCTCGCCGAATAGGATCACTTTACCTGGAGCCGTGGCGACGGTCACGATATGCTCCTTGTGGGGGGGTGCAATCCGATGCTCCTACCGACACTATAAAGCAAGCAGAGGGGGATGTCAAACAACAGCACACCTGACAGGTCTCCGCAGACCTGTCAGGTGTGCTGCCGGGGAGCGGCTACTGGAAGAGCGAGAAGAGGCCGCCGCGGCCGCGTGGGCCGCCAGCAGAGAGCTGCTTCATCATGCGCTGCATGTCGCGGAACTGGTTCAGCAGTTGGTTGACTTCTGGCACGGTGGTGCCGCTGCCCAGGGCGATGCGGCGCTTGCGGCTGCCGTTCAGCATGCGCGGGTCGCGTCGCTCGGCCGGTGTCATCGAGCCGATGATGGCTTCCACCCGCTTCATCTGTCTCTCGGTCAGATCGGTTGGCAGTTGCCGTGTCGCTTGGCCTAGGCCTGGGATCATCGATAGGATTTGGTCCAGCGGCCCCATCTTCTTGAGCTCGCGCAGTTGCTGGCGGAAATCCTCCAGGTCGAAGGTGGCCGTGCGCAGCTTTTGCTCCATCTTGAGCGCCTGCTCCTGGTCGAAGGCGCTCTCGGCGCGCTCGATCAGGCTGAGCATGTCGCCCATGCCCAGGATGCGCGACGCCAGCCGGTCGGGGTAGAAGGGCTCGATGGCGTCGGTCTTTTCGCCCACGCCCATGAACTTGATGGGCACGCCGGTCACGCTGCGGATGGAGAGCGCGGCGCCACCGCGGGCATCGCCGTCGACCTTGGTCAGGATCAGGCCCGTCAGGCCCAGCCGGCTGTGAAAGCCTTCAGCGACGTGCACGGCCTCTTGGCCGGTCATGGCGTCGGCCACCAGCAGGATCTCGGCCGGGTTCACGCGCCGCTTGATCTCGGCGAGCTCGTCCATCATGGCGTCGTCGATCTGCAGGCGGCCGGCCGTGTCGAGGATGACCACGCTGTGGAGGCCGCCCGACGCGCGCTTGAGGGCGTGGCTGGCCACGTCGGCCGGCTTGATGCTGATGTCTTCCGCATGCACCGGGATGTCGAGCTGCCGGCCGAGCACTTCGAGCTGGGTGATGGCGGCCGGACGGTACGGGTCGGCGGCGACCAGGATCGGCTTGTGGCCGTCTTTGCGCAAGAACTGCGCCAGTTTGGCGGCCATCGTCGTCTTGCCCGAGCCCTGCAGGCCCACGAGCATGATCACATGCGGCGGCTGGCCGGTCAGGTTCAGCTTGGCCGGCTCGCCCAGAAGTTTGATGAGCTCTTCGTGGACAATCTTGACGACCTGCTGCGCCGGCGAGAGGCTCTTGGCCACATCGGCGCCGACGGCCCGCTCGCGCACGGCCGCGACGAACTGCTTGACGACCTTGTAGTTGACGTCGGCTTCCAGGAGCGCCAGCCGTACGTCGCGCAGGCCCGCGTCGACGTCGCTCTCCGATAGACGGCCCTTGCGCGCCAGTTTCTGGAATGTCGCCTGTAGCTTTTCGCTCAGATTCTCAAACATATCACACCAATGAATGATGGCATCCAGATGCCATGCTTCTGCATAGATTGTACCCGACAGGACACTCCCCGTCAAATAACCACATCTAGCGCACAGCACCCTGCGCCATGTAACGCCTTGTGCAGGATGCGCTGCTTCATGCGCAGGTGCCCTGGCACGGGCCGCGCGGCGTCGGGCAAGGACCCGCATCCCCGGTATGTGCCGGCGGCCTCTGAACCTGCGTAGAGGCCCGCAGATGCAAAAACGCCTGCTACTGCGAGCGAGTCTGCCACTGCGCGAGGATCTCCTGCGTCTGAGCGGTGTGCTCGCGCTCGTGTTCGAGGAAACGGCGCAGCGCCTTGCGTGCGGTCCAGGGCTCGTGGGGGTGGCGTGTCCAGGCGCTGGGATAGTGCACGGCCGTGCGCTCCTGCAAGGTCAGCCCGCGCAGCCTGCCGGCCGCGGTGCGCCGCTCCATCTCCAGGAACTCCAAGATTGGGAGATGCTCGTCGTGCTCCCATTCGGGTGGCAGGCTCTCCCTGGGCGCGAGCCGCGAGACGTACCACTGCTCGGCGTTGCCGATGTGGCGCAGCAGGCGACGGATGCTGAAAGAGTGGGCATCGGCTTGCCAATCGAGCACCTCATCGGCAAGGCCGCGCACCAGGGCCAGGAGATCGGCCCGGCTGTAGCCCATGAGCTGCAGGTGGCGCTCAAGATCGCCGGGGGTAAGCGGCTCCCGGTCGGGGTCGAAAAGCGCGGCGGCATCGCCCGGATCGAAGGGGCCAAAGCCGACGCTCTCGCCGGCAACGTGGACCTGAGGCTGCTCATCTGGCGAGGGGGCCGGCTCGCCATGCCGGCGCAGCCAGCCATGGTAGCTACGGATGGCATCGGGCAGGCGGCGCAGCGCCGCTTCGCGCCCCGGGGCGCGCACGGCGCAGCCCGGCAGCTCGAGCACGTGGGCCATGCACTGGCCGCCTTCGGCCAGTTCGAGGTAGGCTGGGTAGAGCATCTCTTCAGGCGTAACGCTCTTCCTTCCAGGGATCTGCCGAGTTGTTGTAGCCGTTGCGCTCCCAAAAGCCGAGGCGGTCGCGGGCCATGAACTCGAGCCCGCGCACCCACTTGGCGCTCTTCCAAAAGTACTTTTTGGGCACCACCAGGCGCAGCGGCCAGCCGTGCTCGGGCGTGAGCGGCGCACCGTCATAGATGTAGGCGAGCAGCACATCGTCGTCGTCGATGACGTCGAGCGGCAGGCTGGTCGTGAAGCCGGCCTCGGCGCGCACCTCCACGAAGCGGGCCTGGGGCAGCACGTCGATATGCTGCACGAGCTCGCGGAACTTGACCCCTTCCCACTCGGTGTCGAGCTTGCTCCAACCGGTGACGCAGTGGATGTCGGCGACGACCCGCTCGCGGGGCAGGGCCAGGATGTCGTCGTAGGTAAGGCGCAGCGGCTGTTGCACCAGGCCGAAGACCTGGAAATCCCAGCTCGCGAGGTCGATCGATGGCACCGAGCCATGGTGCAGCACTGGGAACTTGAGCGTGACGACCTGGCCGGGGGGGATGCGCTCGCGGGCGATATCCCCGGCGGGCCGGTCGCGGGTGGTGCTCAGCTTGGCCACTGTCGGGCCTCCTTGTCGGGTGGAGGCGGCGCATGGCCCGGCGCCTCGCGCTCCACCGCGGTTCGTTGTCAGTGCAAGATGATCAGTCCTTCCCCTGGTTCGGCCTCGCCGATGGCCCAGGCACGCGCGCCTCCTGCCTGGAGCGCGGCCTCGAAGGCCGCCTGGCCCTGCGGCGGCACGGCCACGAGCAGCCCTCCCGAAGTCTCGGGGGTGAGCAGGAGCCGCAGTGTCTCCTCGCTGAATGGCGCGTTCTGCCGCAGGTGGGGCAGGTAGTAGCGATAGTTACGCTCGGTGCCGCCGGGGAAGAGCCACTCCTCGGCGTAGCGCCGGGCGCCGGGCAGCAGCGGCACGCTGTCGACGGCGATGTTGAGGTTCACGTCGCTCTGCGCCGCCATCTCCCAGGCGTGGCCGATGAAGGAAAAGCCGGTGATGTCGGTGGCTGCGCGCGAGCCGGCAGCCTGCATCGCCCGCGCCGCCGCCCGGTTCAGCGCGGCCATCGACTCGATGGCTGTGGCCAGGTCTGCGGCGTCGGCGGCATTCGCTTTGGCTGCCGTGGTGACCAGCCCGGCGCCGATGGGCTTGCTCAGGTAGATGCAATCGCCCGCCCGGACGGCGGACTTGGTGGCGATGCGGTCGGGCCGGATGATACCGGTGACGGCCAGGCCGTACTTGGGCTCGCGGTCGGTGATGGTGTGGCCGCCCGCGATGACCCCGCCGGCCTCGCGCACCTTTTCGCCCCCACCATGCAAGATGGCGCTCAGGATCGCCAAGTCCTGGCCCTCAGGGAAGGCGGCCAGGTTTAGGGCAAAGAGCACTTCGCCGCCCATCGCATAGATGTCGCTCATGGCGTTGGCGGCGGCGATGGCGCCAAAGGCATGGGGATCATCGACGATCGGCGGGAAAAAGTCGGCCGTGGCGATAATGGCCATGTCGTCGTTCAAGCGATAGATGGCTGCATCGTCGACGGTGCCCAAACCCACCAGCACGTTGGGGTACTGCTGTGCTGCAAAGAGATCTTTCAAGGGGCGCAGAACCTGCGCCAGGTCCTCAGGACCCATCTTGGCCGCTCAACCCGCGCACGAGGCGAGGGCCGTCAGCCGGACCATGTCCTTGTGGTCCAACTATACCTCCTTGAGTGTTCCAGCGGGCTGTTGGAGAAGCGACCCGCCGCCCGCAGCAGGGTAGCGCGTAGCGTGGAGCCCGATCGCTGCCCAACCGTTCAGACTGTTAGGTTGTTAGCCGTCCAGCAGGCGGATGGCGACGAACGGCACGCCGGCTTCGCGCAGGCGGGCCTCGACCGCCTCGGCCAGGCCGTTGTGGGCAGCAAAGCTCAACGCGGTGCCACACTCTGAGCTGAGCTGGCGCGGCGTTGGCACCAGGCGAACGGACATGCCGCCGCGGCGCAGGACGGCCTCAGCACGGGTGGCTGCTTGGGTTGACTGAAAGAGAACATAACCGACCAAGGGCACCTCAGGTGTATCCACAGTGGCATGACGGCGCAAGCCTGCACAGTATGCATGCATTCTCGCATTGTGGCAAGCCAGAGTATCCGTGCGACTGTCATTGCGAGTACCCCAGGGTCTCCGAACCCTGTGCTGGGCACAGGCTGCACCACGGCCTTGGGTACTCGCAATGACAGTCGCCGTCTTTGTGCTTGCGCAGGCTGCATCGCGGCGTGCGATGCTCGCAACAAGAGACTGAAGCGCGGGCCTAAGGTGTGGGATCGAGCACGCCAGAGCCGACCGGCTCGAGGGCGTCGCCTGCGGTGTCGGGTGCCGGCTGGAGGTAGGTCTGTGCGAAAAAGGCGTACATGTCGCGGGCGTTGCAGACCTGGCTCAGGTCCCACCCCAGGTGTGGGGGGTGGAGCATGAACGGATAGTCCTGCGGGCCACCCAACCCGCCGTGAGAGGCCCACTGGTCTTCGAAGCAGACGACAGTGCTCGACTCGGGGTCATAGCGGCCCAAGAGGATGAGGTCGCCGCTGTGGGGGTAGCCGGCGGCCGTGGCCAGCTCGCGAAGGGCGTGCTCAGGCTCGGGCAGGCACTGCAGGGGATTGGCCCCCTCGGCCGACACGATCTGGCCGTCCTGCAGGGTGAGCGTGCCATCTCGTGAGAACAGGTGCACATGTTCGCCCTCCATCCCGATCACCAGCCAGATGCCGGGATGGCTTGCCAGGGTGACCACGAGGTCGGGAAAGAGCGCCGTGATCTCGCTGATCTGCAGGCGGGCGGTGCTGACGTTAAAGTAGATGTGGGCCAGCGAGCCCGAGTTCTTGACGACGACGTCGCTGCGGCGGCCCAGGTCGAGGGGCGGCTCCTCGTCGCTGATGGTGGCGCGCTGTGTCACCAGTTCGCGGATGCGGCGGGCGGCGATGGCGACCGGCTCGGCCACCTGGCTCTCGAGGCCCAGCAGTTCCTGGATGAGATAGTGCGCCTGGAAGACCGACTGCTGCTCGTCGCCCGCGGGCTCCTGCAGGATCAGGCCGCCGCCCACGCAGCCGCGGATGAACTGGCCGAGCGTCTGGCCGTAGCGCCGCGAGAAAGGCTCGGAGGCGGTCTGCCCGTGGTCGGCCAGCACGAGGAGGTCATAATCGCGGCTGAGGCGGGCGCGTCGCAGACGGTCGATGCGCCGCAGGCGCTTGTCGAGCTCGCTCAGGGCATGGCGCGTGGGCCCGGAGTCAAGCCCGCAGTGGTGCGCGGTCTCGTCAAAGCCGTAGTAGGTCGTATAGATCGCCGGCGCGCCGCGATAGATGTCCATCAGCACGGCAAAGGTCTGGATTTCGCCAAAGAGCACGTTTGAGGCCACACGCAGCAGTGGGAAGATGCCCTGGAAGGGCAGGCGCCGCTCGCCGCGCAGGCGCGCACTGATGCGCTGCACAACGTCGCTCGCATAGTCCCACACCGAGAGCAGCAACAGCTTGACGGTGCGCAGCGGGTTCAGGATGAACAGGAAGAAGAAGCCCAGGCCGCGGCTCGAGGCGAACAGCCGTTGCCGGTTTAGCGCGCTGAGCGTAAAGAGCGAGAGCGACGCGTCGCCGTCGAACATGTTAAAGTAGCTCGAGCCGCCGCGCAGGATGCCCGGCTGCCGGCCGGCAACCCGGTCTTGCAGCAACTTGGTGGCCGCCGGCAGCTTGCAGACGACCGAGAGGCTGCTGTCCTTCTCGTACCAGCGAAAGCCGGGGATGTCATGGTTGTTGCCGAAGAGGATCCCTGCCTGGGCGGCCGGGGTGGTCGAGGGCAGGCCACAGCGCCAGCGTGAAAGCAGCAGCCGCCCGCGGCGCAACTGGCCGGCGAGGTAGGGCATGTGGCCCTCGTCGATGGCGTGCTGCAGTTGGTCGTACGACAGGCCATCGATCTCGATGGCGACAAAACCGCGCGACGTGGGGTGCTGCTCGGCGACTGGGCGGCCCAGCCGGCGGGTCAGCATGGCATACTTTTTAGAGTAGTAGAACCCGGTGAGCGCGGCGAAAATGTCCACGGCCTGCCGCACCAGCCACTGGACGTACCTCCGCACACGAGCAGCAAGCGTTGGCCGATCCACGGTGCCCCTCCCTACGGCTTATGCGATAGCCACCGAGCCGCCCGCGGAAGAATAGGGAGTGCTACGGAACGCACCCTGGTTGCTGTAGCCGCAAAAGTGCTGGATCTGACTGCAGGTAAACAAAGAGAACCCCCCGTCGACGCGACGAAGGGTTCTCCCTTGAACTCGACGCGTCTAGGCGGCCGGCTCTTTGCCCGGATGGAGGCTGCGGAACTTGGCGAGGAGCTGCTCGCGGGTTTCCGCATTGTCCGGGTCGGGCACCGGCGCGCTGACCGGGCAGACTTCGGCGCACTGCTGCTTGTCAAAAAAGCCCACGCACTCGGTGCACCGGTTGGGATCGATCACATAGTACTCGTCGCCCTCACTGATGGCCTCATTGGGGCACTCGGGCTCGCACGCCCCACAGGCGATGCACTCCTCAGTGATCTTGAAGGCCACGGCAAATCCTCCTTGATGGCTTGCTGCGCTGGGCGCACAATGAATAACGACCGCAGTATACTCTTGGCTCTTGGTGTGTCAAGTCGCCAGAACAGCGCGAGGGTTCATCCCAAGGGCGTCGGCGAGACCCGTTGGTAGTACCGGAGAGCGGTGCCGGGGCAGGCGGGCAGTGCCCACGAGGCGCTGCTCGCCTGCCCCGGCACCGCTCTCCGGTACTACAAGCATATGGCCCTGACGATTCTGGGAGACACCGAACAACGAGAGCGCCGGCCCCACTGCTAAGAAGTGTGAAATGTGATGAGATATGGTATAATATGTCTAAGCGGATAGCACCACCGCGGTGCGAGGGCGTTGTGCTGCTGCGAGGAGGACACGATGGTCGAACTGCATCAGGTCAGGAGCCGTCGTGATCTGGAAGCCTTCATCGGCTTCCCCTGGCGTGTCTATCGGGGCGACCGCAACTGGGTGCCGCCGCTCCTCTCCGAGCGCCGGGCCTATCTCGACCCGGCGCGGAACCCTTTCCTGCGCCATGCCGAGGTGGCGCTTTTCCTGGCGCGGCAGGGGAGGCGCACGGTGGGCACGATCGGCCTGCTGGCCGGCGGGGCGAGCGCCGGCCAGCAGGCGGGGCGGCCACCGGGCGTCTTTGGCTTCTTTGAAGTGAGCGACGACTATGCTGCTGCCGAAGCGCTGCTCGATGCGGCGCGCGCCTGGCTGCGCGGCCGTGGCGTCACCCTGATGCGCGGTCCGCTCAACTTTACCGACATGGACTGCCCCGGGGTGCTTGTCGAAGGGGCCGATTGCCCGCCGGTCATGTTCACCGCCCACACGCCGCCCTACTACCAGGTCTTCCTGGAGCGGTATGGCATGGTCAAGGATGATGACCTCTACGCCTGGCGCGCCATGCGCTCGCAGATTGGTGAAGGGCTGGAAAAGGTGCCCGAGGAGCTGCGACGAGCGGCGCAGGCGGCCGCGCGCCACGGCGTCAGCGTGCGGCGGGTGCGGCTGGACCATTGGGATGAGGAAGTGGCCACGGCCTGCCGCATCTTTAACATCACCCTCAGCCACCTGCCCCAGCACGTGACGATTGCCGAAGACGAGTTCCACCACTTTGCCGACCCCATGCGGCAGATCATCGACCCCGATCTGGCGCTCTTTGCCGAGTTGGAAGGCCAGACGGTGGGCTTTGGCATCTCGCTGCCCGATATCAACCGTGCGCTGATCCACATGAACGGCCGCCTGTTCCCTCTCGGCTGGCTGCAGTTGTGGCGGCACGTTGTGCACTGCGATGTGCTGACCTTCAAGCTGATGGGCGTCTTGCCGCAACTGCGTTTCCGCGGCATCGATGCGCTGCTTTTTGTGAGGTCACTGCAGGCGATGATCGCCAAGGGCTACCAGTGGCTGGATGGCTCGCTGACCTCGGAGCGCAATGCGATGGTGAACCTGCTGGCCGGGCGCCTCGGCGCCGAGCGCTACAAGCACTATCGCATCTATCAGACAGCCACGTAGGTGAGGCAGGCTTCCTAGCCTGCCCATGCCCCGCGTCCCAGGCGGGCTTGGCTGGGACGCCTGCCCCACATGCCTGTGGGACGGGCTTTCGAGCCCGTCCGGCGTTCGGGGTGCGGACAGGCTGGAATGCCTGCCCTCCTGGCGATGGAGCGCGAAACCACGATGATCACCACGGAAAGGACCCTCGGCCAGGCGTTGTGCGAGGAGGCGGCTGCTCACCCAGCCCGCGAGGCGCTGGTCTGCGGTGCGGACCGCCTGACCTATGCCGAGCTGGCGGCGCGGGTGGAGGCGCTGGCCGGCGGGCTGCAGCGCCTGGGGCTGGGCCGCGGCGATTGTGTGGCCTTGCTGCTGCCGCCGGGCTGGCCCTTCGTGGCCCTCTTCTTTGCGCTGGCGCGGCTGGGGGCGGTGGCGGTGCCGCTCAACCCGCAGTTGCGCCCAAGGCAGCTTGGCGAGATCCTGGCGGAGCTGCAGCCGGCGGCAATGGCGCTGGAGAGCGACGCAGGGCAGGCGTGCGCGGGTCTCGTCGAGGCGGGCGCGCAGTGTTGGCTGATCAGGGTAGATGCCGGGCAGGCTGGGAAGCCTGCCCCACAGGCAAGTGGCGCAGGCCTCCCGGCCTGCGGGGCGTCTGCTGAGCAGGCGGCCGGGCAGGCTGCGAAGCCCGCCCCATGGAAAGTTGGCTTTGCCGAGTTGTTGTCGGGAGAGCCGCTCGCCGAGCCGGGGGCGGTGGCGCCCGATGACCTGGCGGCCATCCTTTATACCTCTGGGACGACCGGTCGCCCCAAGGGGGTGATGCACAGCCATCGTGGGCTGGTGGCGCCGGTGGTGGCGAGCACACGCTTGCGGCGCATGTGGCTGCACGTGCCGACACCGGCGCAACTGGGCCGTATGGCCGGCGTGGTGGCCCGCTATGGCCTGCGGCTGCTGCAGGCGGCGGGCCGGCCGCAGACCTTTCTCACCGCCGTAGGCGGTTATGCCATCGCCGGCATCGAGGTCGTGTTGCAGGCGCTGCTGATGGGCGATCGCCTGATCCTGATGCCGCGCTTCCATCCGCTGGAGATGCTGCGTTGTGTCGAGCGGGAGCGGGTGACGGTCTTGGTGGCCGCGCCGCTGGCGCTCTCGCTGCTGGTGCGCATCCAGGAGCCGCGGCGCTACGATCTGTCGTCGCTGCTCATCGTGGGCACGGGCTCGGCGCCGTGCCCCCCGGAGCTAGCGCGTCAGGTGCAGCGGCGCTTCGGCTGCGCCATCCATATCGGCTACGGCATGACGGAGGTGGGCGGGGGCATTGCGGCCACCAGTGTGGAAGACTCGGCCGCGCGCCAGGCCGAGACGGTGGGCCGCGCCATGCTCGGCATGGAGGTGCGCGTGGTCGACGAGGCGCGGCAGCCGCTGCCGCCGGGGCAGGTGGGCGAGCTGGCGGTGCGCGGCGAGGGCCGCATGCTCGGCTACTACCGGGCGCCCGAGCTGACCGAGGAGGCGCTCGACGCCGATGGCTGGTACTATACCGGCGACCTGGCCGTGATCGACAGACAGGGCTACATCCGCATCGTCGATCGCAAGAAGGACATCATCATCCGCGGCGGCCAGAACATCTACCCCGCCGAGATCGAGCAGTTCCTGGTGACCTGCCATGATATCAGCGAAGTTGCGGTGGTCGGCGTGCCCGACGCGGCGGGGCCCGCCCCCCGGCCGGCAGGAGATGAGCGGGTGTGGGCCTTTGTGGTGCCTGCGGAGGGGTCAGAGCTCTCGGCGCGAGACGTGCTCGAATACTGCCGCGGCGCCCTCGAGCCTTTCAAGCTGCCCGACCAGGTGCGCCTGGTGAGCAGCCTGCCGCGCTCGGCGTTGGGGAAGGTCCAAAAGGCCGAGCTACGCGCAATGGTGGTGGGGGAGCGTGGGCGCGAAAGGGACACGAAAGAGGCACGAAGGGGGCGCTGCTGAGGGCTGATTGCGGCGTACGGGGAGGTGATGGGCAATGCCTACAATGCAGAAGCTCAGCCTTGAGGAGTTCCGGCTGCTCCTGGCCACGGAGCTGCAACTCGACCCGGCGCTGGTCAAGCCGGAGGCATCGTTCGTCGAGGACCTGCTGGTCGATTCGATCCGCATGGTAGACCTGCTGATGCGCCTGGAGGAGATGGGCATGGTCCTCCCCCTGGAGGACATGTGGGATGTGCGGACGGTGGAGGACGCGTACCGGGTGTATGCACAGGCGGTGGGGGAAACCTGACAGGTCTCCGGAGACCTGCCAGGTTTCCCCCGCGCAACGAAAGACGCAATGCGTGCTACGTCCGCAGATACGAATCCGCGTAGATCATCTCGTTCTTGAGGACGCGGATGGTCTTGTAGATGGCGACCTGGTCGGGGTCGCTCATGTCGACCACGCCAGCGTCGAACTCTTCCATGGCGGCGGTCGAGTCGTGCAGGTGCAGCAGCAGCCGGCCCACGGGGGTCGACTCGTCGCGGGCCTCGATGATGCGAATGACCTCGTTCTGCGCCTCGTCCATGGGGTCGGCGATGGCGGCATCCAGCCCGGCGGCCATGAGCATCACCAGGTAGACGCGGTTGATCAGGCTGCGGTTCTCGTCCGGGACGCTGTTGGAGACGTTCGACAGCCCCACCACAGTCATCGGCGCCGGGTCCATGAGCTGCTTGAACATACGGATGGCCTCGATGGCGTTGGGCACGTATTCTTGGGTGCCGGCGACAGTGAGCACCAACGGATCGATGTAGAGATGCTCCATGGGGATGCCCAGCTCGATGGCGCGCGGGATGAGCCTGTCCATGGCGATGGCCACGCGCTCCTCGGCGGCGATGGGGATGCCCTCTTTGGCCATGGTCAGCGCGATGAGCTTGGCGCCGTACTGTGCCGCGACGGCGGGCACGACCTGCAGCCGCTCCTCCTCGGCCGAGACCGAGTTGATGAAGGCGGTCTTGCGGCAGCGCTTGAGCCCGGCCTCGATGGCGGCCAGGTTCGTTGTGTCGAGCGAGAGCTCGGCGTCGGTGACCGCCTGCACGGCATCGACGATCCACTCCATGATCTCGACTCCGGCCTTGCGCTGCGGGCCGATGTTGAGGTCCACGCACGAGGCACCGGCCTGCACCTGGGCCAGAGCCATTGCCTGGATCGCCTTGGTGTCGCGGTTGCCGATGGCCTCCTTGACTCGGGGGGCGATGATGTGGATATTCTCGCCGATGATGTACATGGGGACTTCCTCCTTGCTTGAGAACAGGCGTGCCCGCTGCCGGGAACCGGTGGAACTGAGGGAAGTGGGGCTGAGGGGGTGCGCCCAGCAGTCCCGATAGTCCTCTCAGGTTCGCCAGTTCCCTGCCCTCACCTCAGGCTTCAACAGGGACCAACTTGAAGACGCGAGCCAATCGCGTTGCCGCTTTGACGTCGCCTCGGCGCAGCGCCTCACGGACTTGATCCAGTTTCTGCGCATCCTCGAGATTCAGATAGGGAGACCACTCATCGTCGGTCACAATCAGCTGGATTCCACCTCTGCCACGTACTGCCCTTCACGGATCAGTTTCGTGTGTGCCGACTTGGTCATGGCTCTCTCCTTTGGGGCCTCGCTCGGGATGCTACCCCAGCCGTTCACTCAAGATCTTGGCTACTGCCCGGTACACGGCGCTGGCCGCATCCAGCTCGATGAGCGGGCGGCCGACGAGATCGAACTCGGCGACCTGCGGGTCGGCGGGCACCACGCCGGCGAGCGGGATGCCGAGTGTCTCGATCTCCTGAAGCAACGTAGGGGGCAGCTCGCCGGCCACGCGGTTGACGACGAGGTAGCTCTGGCCGATGCGCGTGCCCAGCTCGCCAATGAGGGTCACGATGTGCCGTGCCGCGTTCACGCCGCGCATGGTAGGGTCGGTGACGATGAAGAGATGATCCACGCTGCGCGTGGTCTGCCGGCTGATGTGCTCCATGCCGGCCTCGTTGTCGATGACGACGCAGGCGTACTCATTGCCGATGCGGTCGATGGCGCTGCGCAGCATGTTGTTGGCCGCGCAGTAGCAGGTGGGGCCTTCGGGCCGGCCCATGGCCAGCAGGTCCACGCCGTTGCCCTCGACCACACACTCCTCGACCTTGTAGGCAAAGTACTCGGGCTTGGAGATGCCTGCCTGGAAGGTGCCGTTCGCGACCTGGCCGCGCGCCTCCTCGCGGATCTGGCCGATGGTGGTCTCGAGCGGCAGCCCCAAGGCCAAGTTCAGGTTCGACGAAGGGTCGCCGTCGATGGCCAGGATGGGCGTGCGCCCTCGCTCCAACAGGTACTTGACGGTCAGCGCTGCAAAGGTCGTCTTGCCGGTGCCGCCCTTGCCAGCCACGGCGATGGTCATGGTCACTGCTCGCCTCACATCTAGGAAGGGTTTTGGAGGGGCTGCTGGCGTCGCTGGCCGCCCTACGGGGCGGCCAGCGACGCCAGCAGCCCCTCCAAAACCCACTTCAAGATTACGCCTGCAACTCGCCCTTGCCCTGGCGCAGGAGCTTGGCGACCGACGGGAAGGCGGTTTCGTCTGTATGCGGCAGGAAGAGCGCCGAGGTGAACTCTTCCATAAAGCTGTTGTCGGCGCTGAGCTCGAGGTAGGTCATGCGCTGGGCGATCTCGGTGAGCTCGCGCCTGAGCTCCCGGCTGAGCAGCACCTGGTAGGCGCCGCGCACCGAGGTGTTGCCCAGGTAGCGGAAGCGCTCCCAGGGCATATCGGGCAGCAGGCCGATGGTGATGGCCTTCTCGATGTTGATGTACTTGCCGAAGGAGCCGCCGATGAGCACCTGCTCCACGTCGGCCAGGCTGATGCCGACGCTGCGTGTGAGCACCGAAAAGCCGGCGTAGATGGCCCCCTTGGCGCGCAGCAGGTTGGCGATGTCGACCTCGGTCAGCACCACGTCGTCGGGCACGCCTGCCTGCTGGTCGGCTGTGGCAAAGAGGTATTCGGGGCCATGCTCGCCGTCGCGGATGCGCGGCGTGTTCAGGCTACGGTTGAGCCGCCCGGCCTTGTCGATGACGCCGGAGAGGAACATCTCGGCCAGCGCCGAGATCATGCCCGAGCCGCAGATGCCCCGCGCCGGCCGGTCGCCGATGGTGCGGATGGTGGGCTCGTAGGTGCGCGGGTTGATCCATACTTCGTCGATGGCGCCGGGGACAGCACGCATACCCGATTGCACCCCTGCGCCCTCAAAGGCCGGCCCGGCCGAGCAGGCGCAGGAGATGAGCCAGTCGGCGTTGCCCAACACGATCTCGCCGTTGGTGCCCACGTCGATGAAGAGGGTCAGCTTTTCGGTGCGGCACATCTCGGAGCTGAGCACGCCGGCCGTGATATCGGCGCCGACATAGGCGCCCACGCTGGGCAGGCAGTCGACCTGCGCCTCGGGGTGGGCGTGCAGCCCCAGCTCGACCGCGCGCACCGGCAACGGCTGGTTGACCGTCGGGATGTAGGGCTCGAGGCGGATCCACTGCGGGTCGATGCCCAGGAAGAGGTGGATCATGGTCGTGTTGCCGGCCACGGCCAGGCGCACGATCTGGCGCGCTTGAGCGCCGTTGCGGCGACAGAGCTCGTCGAGCAACTGGTTGAGCGTGTCGGCCGCGAGCTCTTGCAGGTGGCTCAGCCCGCCATTGCGCCTGGCATAGATGATGCGCGAGATGACGTCCTCGCCGCAACTGATCTGGCCGTTGAAGGTCGAGGCGGTGTCTAGGACCTGACCGCCGGCCATGTCGACTAGATAGACGACGTTGGAGGTCGTGCCGATATCGATGGCTGCCCCAAGCAGGCGTGCCGTGCCCCGCGGCTGCAGGTCGAGCAGGCGGGCGACGGCGCCTTCCTCCTCCCAGGTGCCGCGCTCCATCACGGCATCCACCTGCCAGCCGGAGTCGCGCAGGCCCTGGCCCAACCCGCGCAGCACCGGCAAGCTGGCGCGCAGTCGCTCGATGCCGTCGACGGCGGCCAGCTCACGCTGCAGCCGATCCCAATCGTTGGTGTTGTCGTCGAGGCTGGGCGGTGTGATCTCGACCGAGTAGCGAGTGACAAAGGGATCAGCGCGCCAGTTGCCGGCATCGTCGGGCATGGCCACGGTCGCCGCAGCCTTTTCGCCGGCCACGGTGTGGGCTACCAGTTCCTGCGAGGGGACCTCGACGACGAGATCGCTTTCGATCACTGTCTGGCAAGCGAGGGCATAGCCCTGGGCCACCTGTTCGCGGCTCAGGCGCAGCTCCGAGCGACGGCGCACCTGGCCCTGGCGCACAATGACCTGACAGCGCCCGCAGCGACCCTGGCCGCCGCACGAGAGGTTGAACGCCACGCCCGCACGGGCGATGGCGTCGCTCAGAAGCGTCCCCTCAGGGACCTCGACCGATTGGCCGCTGGGCTCGAACGTCACACGGTACATGAGCTCCTCAACAGTCAGTTCCTTCGGCTCACGCCAGGTACAGCAGCGCCGCCAGCCCGCGCACGCCACGTAGGAGCAGCGTGAGGGGCCGGCTACAACGCTCGACCAGCGCCAGCGTCGCCACGCCGAGCAGCGCGCCGGCTACGATGTCGAGGGGATAGTGCACGCCCCCGATGATCCGCGAGAGGCCCAGCAGCACGCCCAGGGCCGCGCCGAGGGCGCCGAGCCACGTGCTGCGCCGCGCGGCGCCGGCGGCGAACGTGAAGGCGACCGCTGCCGCATTGCTGGGCAGCGATGAGTCCGACGGGTGGTAGAAGAGCAGGGTGACGCCGTCGTGTGCGGTAAAGGGCCGCAGCCGGAAGTAGAGCAGGTTGAGCCCCTTGAGCGCGGCCATACCGATGAGCAGCGCCACGATGGTGCACAGCACGGCCGCGTGATCGGCGCGGCGCTCTTCGGGCGTGCGGCCACGGAACCACAGCACCACGAGCAGCGCCGAGAGCGCCGTCGTCAGGGCATAGTCGTTCATCAGGAAACGGATCAACCCGTCGAACGCCGGCCAGCGACCGGCCAGGCTATTCAGGGCCTGGAAGAGCGCCCAGTCCCAAGCGAGCATGGTGCACAACTCCCAGAACAGGTTGTAGGGGCGGTTCGGAGACCGCCGCTACAGGTTGTCGTCGAGCCACTGTGCCACATTGGCCGCCGCCTCGGGGCTGGCGGCCAGTGACAGGTGGCCAACGCCGGGCATGGTGCGCAGCTCGGCCGTTTGCAGCCGGGTGCGCACCTCGCTCAGCGGCACCACGGCGTCGTCACCGCCATAGAGCACCAGTGCCGGCCGCGGTGCGATGCGCGGCAGCGCCTGGGTGCTGGCGAGCCCGTCGAGCAGCCGGCCGCGCCGGCCGCGCAGCCCCCAGCGCAACGCCTCGGGGTACGTCATCTCGGCGAGCAGGCCCAGGCTGGGCCGCGCATTGGCCGGCTCCCAGAGGGGGGCCAGGGCCACCACGGCGCGGATGCTGCGATCTTCGGCCGCCGCACGCAGGGCCAGGTCGGCCCCCAGGCCGACGCCGGCGACCGCCAGGCGATTGGCATCAGCCAGCGGGTGGCGGCTGAGGAACGCCATGGCGGCAGGCACGAGTGCCAGCGCATCCGGGTAACGCTGCAGCGCCTCGCCCCAGGCGGGCACGAGCACCAGCCAGCCCCGCCGCGCCAAGCGGTCGGCCAGGTCGAGCAGTGGCTCGCGCGGCGCCGCCGGGTCGGGCAGCAGGCAGATGGCCGGTCCGGGCTGGCTCTGGGCCGCATCCTGCAGCAGCGTGGCCTCCCCTGGGGCCAGGCGCGCCGGGTGTGCCTGCATGGCCTCGGGGCCCGTCGATGTCGCCTGCGGGCGATAGGGCCGCAGGATGGCGGCGGCCGGCAGGGTCACTGCCAGGGCCAGCGCCACGCCGCCCCCGAAAAGGATGGTCAGTTCGGCCCCGGCCGGTCCGGGTGTGATGAGCTCGCGCCGCGTCGCAAAGAACCAGACGTAGCCCAGGGCGATGAGCAGCGGCCCGCAGGCGTGGCGCCACGCCGGCCTGCGCCGATAGTCGAACAAGGCCAGGCCAGCTAGCGCGCGCCATGCGGCGAGTACTTGCAGCACACCGGCGCTGACGAGGGCTGCGAACGCCAGGTAGCTCAGGGCCAGATAGGTGCTGACGAATTTGAGCAACGATGTGACCTCGTTGAAGCGGGGCGTGATACGTGATGCGTGATACGTGATACGTTTGTCGGTATCAGACAGACGGAACACGCAACACGCATCACGTATCACGCATCAGCCCCGCTACTTCCACACGTTCTTAAGGTATGCCGGGAGGTCGATGGCCTCTCGCGGCCCGACACGGATCTCCCAGCCGGGCAGTTCCTCTTCCAGCTCGCCCGACAGCGTCGCGACGGCGCCGGGGAGGACCACCTTCTTGTGATTCAGCTTGCCCTCGATGCCCGAAGACTTGACCGCCTTGGCGATGCGCTCGGCGTCGAACTTGCCGGCCGCCCACGCTGTGAGGACCGACATGCCTTCGGCGTCGCAGATGAGCAGCCAGGCCGGGAAGCCTCCGCCCTCCACTTCGCCCGCCACGCTAAAGTAGGTGAGGGAAAAGTTGGTAGTCACGAGCAGCGGCGCCTCCGGCTTGGGGTTGTTGATCTCGTACAGGCCGGGGCTCACCTGGATCGGCTTCTGCGGGTCGGTATAGATGTTCTGCCGCAGCGTCAACAGCGGGTAGAGTGCCGCGGGATCCCAGGTGTCCAGCACGATGATGCCGGCGTACTTGGCGATATGCTGTGCCGCCAGCAGCGCCTCCTCGCGGGCATCGGCCGCGCCCTCGCCCGGGAAGGTGATAATCGGGTATCCCAGGCTGCGCACCCCCCTCTTCAGGGCAAGGCGCCGCAACTGGGTGAGGGCGGCCAGCGAGCCGGCCCAGCCCCGCGCCCCGGCATCGAGGACGAGGTCCTGTACCCCCTTGGCGCTGATCGCC
>JAKPJZ010000132.1 GCA_029553955.1 Chloroflexota bacterium | reverse complement strand
TCAGGTAGGCGTCGTCCAGGATGTTGAGCTTCGCGCCCAGCTTGCGGACGCCGATGGTGACACCGCGCGACAGGTGCAGCGACTTGGCATTCATGCCCGCGTGTTGCGGCGCATGCAGGAACCAGTCCAGCAGGTGCGCCCGATCCCATGCGTCCTCGCGCTCGTGGCGCACCTCCAGGTCGGCGCGAGTTGTCTTCGCAGTGTTCAATCTCTGCTCCAACTCGGCGATCTCCGCATTGACCGCCGCGTACTGTGCGGCGTATCGGTGGGCGCGGTCCTCCATGCGCTTGCAGTGCCAGTCAACGAGGCGCCCCTGCTCGGCCAAGTCATCCCGGGCCTTGCTCAGAATCGTGTAGTCACTCACTGTGGAACCTCCTCTGTGATGGGCTGGTCGAAGAGGGGCCTGCTGGCTTCAGGTGCCGTCGCCGCCCGTTCCCGCGCCCACTTCTCCTCGCGGGCCTGATTCTGGCGCCAGTCCCGGCGGCTGCATTCGCGCTGGCGCTGCGTGGCACTGCGGATGATGTCCTCCATCATCTGCATATCATCGGCCAGCAGGTCCGGGCCACCATGCGCGAGGAGGTAGTCTGCGTGCTCCAGGGCGTGCGTCAGATGCTCGGTCATCTGGGCCGGATCGTATGCTGTCTTCAGCGCCCGGAGCATGGCCTCGTGGTACGCCTCCTCCAGCGGGCCACACTCCTCACAACAGAGGACACCATCGTCGTCGCGGGCGATGGGGCACCAACATGCCATGCAGACGTTCTCGATGGTGGTCATGCGGGCACCCCCTTCGTCTGGCGCCCCCGCGCGGCAAGCGCTTGCGCAGTGCGCTTCATCGCCCGCTCATACCGAGCACCGGGCATGTCCGCGCGGATGGGGTCGGTCAGGTAGAGCAGCATGTCGTGCAGGGCCTCGCTGGCGTCCGTTGCCCCGTAGGGGTCTGCGCCCGTCACGTCGGTGAGGACGCCGCTGTGCTCGATGGCCTCGGCCATGAGCGAGAGCCAGCGCTCAGTGTCGTGTTCGCGGGCAGCCGCCCAGGCCGCCTCCATTGTCTCCGCGTAGGCCTTGGTGAGCGGCCCGCACCCGTCGCACTCGGGCTCCATGTCGCCGTT
>JAKPJZ010000101.1 GCA_029553955.1 Chloroflexota bacterium | reverse complement strand
GGTTGGGCGTAGCTCGGACTCCCGAACTTGTTCGGGGCCGTGCGGCAGGGAACGCCCCAACAAGTTGGGGAGTCCGGGTTGGGCGTAGCTCGGACTCCCGAACTTGTTCGGGGCCGTGCGGCAGGGAACGCCCCAAGTTGGTGAGTCCGGGTCGCCCCCGGACTCCCGAACTTGTTCGGGGCCGTGCGGCAGGGAACGCCCCAACAAGTTGGGGAGTCCGGGTTGGGCCTTTAGGCGCGATAGTGGCAGCCGCGCGAGACCTTGTTGCTCCACGCTGCCTGGGCGACGAGCAGCGCCGCCTGGGCGCTGTTACGCAGGCCGATGAGCGCATCGGTCAGGCGCGTGGTGGCGTAGAAGCGGTCGATGTCGCGGCGCAGGTCGTGCAGGTCGCGCAGGGCACGGTCGAGCCGGGGCACGGTGCGCACCAGCCCCACATAGTTCCACATGATATGCTGGATGGTGCCGATATCCTGCAGGATCAGCGCCGGGTCGGCGGTGTCGACCAGGCCGTCTTCGTGCCATGGGGGGATCAGCTCCGAGCGTACCGCCGGCGTCTTGGGCAGGGTGGCCGCAGCATCGGCAGCCGCGCGCCAGCCCCACACGAGGCCCTCCAAGAGCGAGGCGCTGCCCAGACGGTTGGCGCCATGCAGCCCGGTGCACGAGACCTCGCCCACCGCATACAGGTTGCGCACGGTCGTATGCCCGTCGAGGTCGGCCCACACGCCGCCACAGAAATAGTGGGCCGCGGGCACGACGGGGATCACGTCCTCGGTGATGTCGATGCCGCGCGCCAGGCACTCCTCATGGATCATCGGGAAGCGGCGCAGGATCTCGTCGTGGGAGACGTGCGAGCAGACGTCAAGGTACACGCAGGGCGCACCGGTGCGCAGCATCTCCTCATGGATGCTGCGGGCCACCTCGTCGCGCGGGGCCAGGTCCTTCCACTCGGGCGCGTAGCGCACCATGAACCGCTCGCCCGCCGCGTTGAGCAGGCGACCACCAGCGCCGCGTAGCGCCTCGCTGATGAGGAACTCGGCGTTGCCTCGATGATAGAAGGCGGTCGGGTGGAACTGGACGTACTCGGCGTTGATGATGCGCGCCCCCGCGCGGTGCGCCATGGCCAGGCCATCGCCGCGGGCGCCCGGTGGGTTGGTCGTATGCAGAAAGATGCGCCCCAGGCCGCCGCTGGCCAGGATGACCTTGCGCGCCAGGATTGTGATCACCCGGCCCTGCGCCTGGTCGAGGACGTAGGCGCCCACGCAGGAGAGGGGATCATAGACTGCCAGGCGGTCGAGGCTGTGGTGCGCCGTGGTCAGCAGGTCCACCGCCGTGTGCTGCGAGAGCACGAGCACGTTGGGCCGCGCCTGCACGGCCTCGATGAGCCGCTCTTCGATGGCGCGTCCGGTGGCGTCACCCACGTGCAGGATGCGCTCGGTCGAGTGCGCCGCCTCGCGGATGTGCTCGAGTTGCCCATCGGGCGTGCGGGCAAAGGGCACGCCCAGCCGCTCCACCAGCAGCTCCTGCAAGAGCGGCGGCCCCTCGCCGGCCAGCAGCTCCACCGCCGCCGGGTTGTTGTAGCCATCGCCAGCGCGCACCAGGTCGGCCGACAGCAGCTCGGGCGAATCGGCAGAGCCGCGGTGGATGATGCCGCCCTGCGCGTAGCGGGTGTTCGACTCTGCCGGCTCGGCGGCGTGGCTCACCACGCAGATGCTCAGCCCCTCGTCCTCTGAGGCACGCAGCGCCGCCACGCTGCCGGCGATCCCGCAGCCGATGATGAGGATGTCGACGGAAAGGCGATCTTCCATGGTCCAGGTTCCTTCTTGATACGTGATGCGTGATGCGTGATGCGTGACCCTGTTGCGTGTTGCGTATTCCGTTTGGCTCAGCATCAAAGACGAAACACGCAATACGCAACACGCCCCTCACGCATCACGCATCACCCAACGCTCAGCATTCGCTGCAATGCTTCGTTGGCCCAGCGCGTCGTCTCGGCGTCTACCGTGACCACATACTCGGGCCTGCCGGCCTCGATGCTCTCGAGCGTGCGCAGCAGCTTGCGCTCGTCGATGCGGTACATCGTGCCGCAGAGCGAGCGGGCCAGGGGGATGATGGTCTTGTCGGCGTGGCGGCGCGCCAGGCGGGCCACCAGGTTGATCTCGGTGCCGATGGCGAGCGTCGAGCCGGCCGGCGCCTCGACGGCCTCGCGCACGATATAGCCCGTCGACCCCGCGCCGTCGGCGGCCTGCACCACCGGCGCCGGGCACTCGGGGTGCACGATCACCCGGGCGGAGGGGTGCTCGCGGCGCACGCGCTGCACGTCGCTCACAGTAAAGCGCGTGTGCACGTGGCAGTAGCCCTGCCACACCACCACACGCGCCCCGGCCGCGCGTTCGCTGCTCGCCTCAGGCTCGCGCGGATTCCATAGGGCAATCTCCTGCTGTGGCAGGCCCATGGCGAGCGCCGTGTTGGTGCCCAGGTGCTCGTCGGGGAAGAAGAGCAGATGCCCGCGCTGCCCGAGCGCCCAGCGGAAGAGCGTGCCGGCGTTGGCCGAGGTGCAGACGGCGCCGCCGTGGCGCCCGCAGAGGGCCTTGACCTGTGCATCCGAGTTCTGGTAGGTGATGGGCAGGAGGTCGCCGCCCCACAGGCTGCTCAGGCGCCCGTAGGCCAGCGCGGCCTCGTCGGCGTTGACCATCGCCGCCATAGGGCAGTGCGCCGTTGGCTCGGGGATCAGCACCGTCTGCTGCGCGCCGCAGAGCATCGCCGCCGTCTCGGCCATAAAGTCCACGCCGCAGAAGACGATGTAGCGCGCCCGGCCCTGCGCGGCGGCCTCGCGCGAGAGCTCGAGCGAATCGCCCACCACGTCGGCAAAGCGCACCACCTCGTCGCGCTCATAGTGGTGCACGAGGATGTACACATCCTCGCCCAGCCGCTCGCGCACCTCGCCGATGCGCTGCAGCACCTCGTCTTGAGAGAGGGGGGTGTCGTGAGTTGAGAGGGTCATGGCGTTCCTTTGGTCCTTGTGCCATCGAACGTGATGCGTGATACGTGATGCGTGATGCGTAATACGTAACATGGCCACGTATCACGCATCACGCATTACGCTTCGATATCCAAACTCACATCCAGCGCCTTCACCGAATGGGTGAGGGCGCCGACGGAGATATAGTCCACGCCGGTCGCGGCCACGTCGGCCACGTTGTCGAGCGTGATGCCGCCCGAGGCCTCGAGCGGCACCCGGCTGCGGGCCATCTCGACGGCGCGGCGCATCGTCGCCAGGTCCATATTGTCGAGCAGGATGCGATCGACCCCGGCCGCCAGCGCCTCGGCCAACTGATCGAGGTTGGTCACCTCCACCTCCACGGGCAGCGCCTGGCTGTTGCGCGCCCGTACTCGCTGCACCGCGGCGGTGATGCCGCCCGCCGCGATGATGTGGTTATCCTTGATCAGCACCATGTCGAAGAGGCCCAGGCGGTGGTTCCCCGCCCCGCCCAGGCGCACGGCGAGCTTGTCGATCACGCGCAGGCCGGGGCAGGTCTTGCGGGTGTCGAGGATGATAGCGTGCCGGCCGCGCACCGCCTCCACATAGCGCCGCGCCTGGGTGGCGATGCCCGACATGCGCTGTAAGAAGTTGAGCGCCACGCGCTCGGCGCTGAGCAGCGAGATGGCCGTGCCCTCGACGCGGGCTACGATGTCGCCACGCTGCACCGGGGCGCCATCGGCCACCAGCGCCCTGAAGCGCACCGTCGCGTCGACCTGGCGAAAGACCTCCTCCACCACCTCGAGCCCGGCGATCACGCCCGGCTCTTTGACCAGGAAGGTGCCACGGGCCTGCACCTCGGGCTCGATGGTCCACTCGCTGGTCACATCGCCCGGGCCGATGTCTTCGGCCAGCGCACGCTGGATGGCCACCACGATGGCCTGGCGGTCGTTCACAGAAATCATCACACACCCCTGCCTGCCGGCCAATCCGGCTATAGTGCTTCGTACCATTATACCACAATTCGACAAGTAGCGAACGTATGGGGTCAGCAGAGGCCAGGTTGGCCTTTGTCGGTGCCTGGTGTATACTGCAGGCTGTACGGAGTCTGCCTACAGCATGCGCCAGGAGCAAGCGCGCGATGACCCTCCCCGCTGTGACGCTGATTGCGTTGCTGGCGTTCCTCGCCGCCGCCTATCGCCTCGGCGTGCGTCGCCTCATTGCGCCCCGCTTCGCCCGCTCGCGCGAAACCCCCGCCGATCACGGCCTGCCCTACGAAGACGTCCACTTTGCCACCTGCGACGGCCTGCGCCTGCACGGCTGGTTCGTGCCCGCTGAGGCGCCGCGTGGCACCATCATCTTTTGCCACGGCCACGGCGGCACCCCGGCACACGACCTCAGCTACGTCCCCGCCTTGCGCGCGCGGGGCTACAACGTCTTGCTCTTCGACTTTCGCGCCCACGGGCAGAGCGAGGGCCGCTTCACCAGCCTGGGCTATTTCGAGCGCCGCGACCTGCTGGCCGCCATCGGCTACCTGGAGGGTCGCGGCATCCGGCGCGTGGGGCTCTTGGGCTTTTCTATGGGCGCCGCGGTGGCCATGGCTACCGCGCCCGATGCGCCCGCGGTGGCGGCGGTGGTGGCCGATTGCGGCTTTGCCGAGCTCTGGCACGCGGCAGCGCGCGGCGCGCTCGAATGGGGTGTGCCCTACCCGCTCGCCGGCGCCATCGGCTGGCTGATCGTGCTGCTGGCCTCGCTGCGCCTGCGCGCCCCGCTGTGGACGGCCGACCCCATCCGCCGCGTGGCCAAGATCGCGCCCCGGCCGCTGCTCATCATCCAGGGCGGGCGCGACGTCTTTGTGCCCACGCACGCCGCGCGCCGGCTCTTCGACGCGGCCGGAGAGCCGAAAGAGCTGTGGATCGTCTTCGAGGCCAAGCACCGCGCCGTAGACCGGGTGCTGCCCGGGGCGTACGACGAGCGGGTGTTGGGGTTTTTCGATCGATGGATGCGTGATGCGTGATGCGTGATGCGTAAAACGTAAGGAGTGTTGCGTATTGCGTGCTGCGTCTTTGAGGATGCTGGCCAAACGGAATACGCAACACGCAGCAGCGTCACGCATTACGTTTTACGCATGACCCCGTGGAGGCTCACAATGCAGACCAAGCGTGGCAACAATCTCTTCGCCCTCAACGTCTACTGGTTTGGCATCTCGTACCTCTGGAACAGCCTGGGGCCGTTGGTGTTGCCGCTGCTGGTGGCCGGGCTGGTGCCCGAGGCGGTCAAGGGCTCGGCGCTGGGGCTGCTGACGGCGGTGGGCATGGTGGTGGCCATCATCGTGCAGCCGCTGGCGGGGGCCATCAGCGACCGCTGCACCAGTCGTTGGGGCCGGCGGCGGCCGTTCATGGTGGGCGGCACCCTCGCCGACATGGTCTTTCTCCTGGCCATCGCCGTCGCGCCGCAGTACTGGTTCCTGCTGCTGGCCTACTTTGGCCTGCAGGTGGCGTCGAACGTGGCTCATGGGCCCTACCAGGGGCTGATCCCCGACCGCGTGCCGCCCGCGCGCTGGGGCCAGGCCTCGGGGGTGAAGCAGTTGGCCGAGATCGTCGGCATCATCGTCACCTCGCTGGCCGCCGGCTACCTGCTCTCGCGCGGCGAGGTGCTGCTGACCATCCTCTCGATCATGGGCGTGCTGCTGGTGACGCTGGCCATTACCGCCTGGGGCGTGAAGGAGGAGCCGCTGCAGCGCGCCGAGCCCGCGCCGCTGCTCAAGACGGTCACCCAGACCTTCCGCATCGACCTGCGCCGCTACTCGGGCTTTGCCTGGCTGCTCGTCTCGCGGCTGCTGATCGTGGTGGCCATGAACCTGGTGCGCAACTATATCCTCTACTACATCCAGTACCTGCTGCAGATGACGGCGCAGCAGGCGGCCGACGCCGCGGGCACGCTGATGGCCATCCTGGCCGTGGCCATCGCGGCAATCGTCTACCCGGCCGGGGCGCTGTCGGACCGCATCGGGCGCAAGCCGCTGGTCGTCGCCTCGGGGCTGGTGGGCGCGGCGGGGTCGCTGTCATGCTCCTGGCGCGCACCTACACGCACCTCCTGATCTTCGGCGGCGTGCTGGGGCTCTCCATTGGCGTCTTTCTGAGCGCCAACTGGGCGCTGCTCACCGACCAGGTGCCACAGGAGGAATCGGGCCGCTACCTGGGCATCTCGAACCTGGCCACGGCGGGCGCGGGGGCGGTGGCTGGCATCGGCGGCTTTGTCATGGACACCTTCAATGCCCAGGCGCCCGGCCGCGGCTATGTGGCGCTCTACGTGCTGGCGGCGGTCTGCTATCTGGCAGGCACGGCGCTCTTGGCCAAGGTACGCGAGGTGCGGCAGGTGGCGGCCTAAGGCCGACGCTTCAGCGCCCGCGCCCGGTGCGCCGCAGTCATCCTAGTCTCTGCCATTCATGGCTCTTCGCCGATCGCACTTGGTCCAGGGCATAGTAAGCCATTACAGAAAACCTGACAGGCTTGGCGACGCCTCTGGCGACCAAGCCTGTCAGGTTTCGTCTGGAGCGACAGCAGGCACTCGGGCGGGGGGCATAGATCGCACGACGATCAAGTGAGCAGCCGATCCACCACACGCATGACGGCGCCCAGCAACTGCTCCTCCGCCTCCGATCGCACCCGGGTCCAGAAATGCAGGCCGGTCTCGTAGCCGCCTTCTCGCTCGGCCTCCGGAGTCAGAATGTACCCCACATAGTCGTTGGCCAACTGGACTATGGCGGTTTGCGCTGCCATGAGCCCCTTGAGCTTTAGCCCCGTTGATGTGAATACCTCTCCCGGCAGGCCGACTAGCACAAGATCGTTGAGGCGCAGGGCCTGTACCTCGGTGTGAATGATGCGCTGTTGGAGCAGGCGGGCGACGACCGGGCTTGCCACCTGGGCCGAAGCAAACTCTTGGCCCAGCCTCTCCTGTTCGGCCTCGAGCATGCGCACCCAATCATCACGCACGGCCAAGTCCACCGGGACGCGCGCGGCCCCGACGACAACCTCGTCGACGACCTGCACACGCTCGAGGCACTCGAGCACCTGCGCGGCCAGGATGCGGCCCAGGCGGGTCGCGTTGGCATCGTTGCGGGGACCCCAGAACGGCATCTCCAGGGTCGGGTCGATGTCGGCTGCGCTCCCGATGGTGCACAGCGCAATGGACGGCTCGCCCAGCGCTCGCTCGAGGGCGAGCATGGCTTCGCCGGGATAGTCGCCCGAGAGGCTTGGGCTCATCAAGGCCACGCTGGCATGGCAACCCAAGTTCGATATGGCCGCCAGCACGTTCCCGTCCAGGCTCTCGACCCTGATCACAGTGAGATCGGGGTCGATCGGCCCCTCGGCGGCGATCAGGTCCGGGTTCACGCGCCAGGTCGACGGCACACCATAGCGAGTCGTATAGACGTGCCCATCGGTCAGGCGGACACGCCGCGAATGGGCCAGGCCGCGGATGCGAACCCGACCCCAACCAAGCCGAGCCGGCTGTGTGTTGGCGGCGGCCCGGCAGATCGCTGCTGCGATGGCCTCGACCATGCGCTCTAGGTACTGTGAGTCCTCGTTTCCAGCCCCGACAGTGTCTGGAGTGGAATGCGAGTGCGTGCAGGCGACCATGATGGCGTCACCGGGAATGCCCGACATTTCGTGTGCCCGCGTGCGGATCACCTCTACCAAGCTTCCCGCGATGCCGAGCAGGTCGCACAGCACCAGCGCCACTTGGCTGGACCCGCGCGACAGCACGAGGACGCGAGCGTACAGGTCGCGGTAGACTCCCGTCAGTCGTCCGCCTTCCCACCGGGCGCAGGGCACCGTAGGGGTGATCGGCGCTTTGGCCGTGCCGACCTGCAGATATCCATGCTGCTTGATATCGTCGATGCGGGCCAACCACAGGCGAAAGGCTTCGCTCGGCTGCAGACGGTCTGGAGCACGCTCCAGCGTCTGCAGGGCCCCTTCCACAGCCGCTCGCAAGCGGAAGACCACTGTATTGTGAGAGCCCCAATCGGCGCACCGAAGCAGCCCTCGCCGCTCCAGCTCCTGCGCCAATGCCTGCGCTGCAAAGGTGGGCCAGAAAGTCTCCTTCGTGATGCCGGCGTGGCGCTCCGCATAGAGCGCGCGGACATAGGAGGTGAAAGGGCTGATCCCCCAGTCGCCATCCAGCATGATCCACCAGGCATCCTGCTCCATCAGGACGTCCCAGGGGCTGCCGTGGCCGAACGGGCCCTCACCCCAGGGTGTGGGACGGCCCCAAGCCGAGCGATGCCCTGCGACGATGTGCTCAGCCAAGGGGCCTCGTGCCGCCACCGAGTGTGTGGGGCTGTGGCTGCGCAGCACCCCGGGCTGCTGCCGAAAGAACTCGGAGAAGGGTCCCGCCTCAGAGGGGGAGAGCACTGTATCGAACGTAGGCTTGGGATAGCCTTCGGTAGCGGTACAGGTAGGGACGACGAGAGTCCCATGGGGCGCAATGGCCTGCTGCACCGCCTCGGCCAGCGCCGGAAGCCCACCCCGGACACCGTCCAGACCCGTACCTGGGGCCTCAAAGAGCATCGTGTCGCCGGCAGTGATACCGGCACTATGCAGCATCGCGATCAGTTGCTCAATCGAAACCCAGGCCACTCTCGCCCTCCAGGGTGTTCGTCAACATCTGGTCCCACAAGAGGCGGTGCCCCCGGCGTAGCCCAACGCACCTCTTGGGTTGCTTGCAGGGGTGAGCCGCAGCGGGTCTACGGATATGCCAACACGCTGCAGAGAGGCTTCAGGCTGCTCAGCTAGCCGTCTGCGAAGAGTATGCAGCTATCAGAGGGAATAGGTCACGAACTCTCCCAGGCAAGGATTGCCGGCGCAGACGTGCAGCAGGCCTTTCTCGGGTTCCGCGATCAGCGACGCCGCAGTCCCAGTATCAGTGCCAGGTTCCAGCACGTGGCGACAGAGCGAGACTGGATAGTTCTCGTGATCGGCCAGAATCTGCTGCATGAGCGGCACGTCAATCGCGCCCAGATTCTGCTCTGCCAGTATCCGCAGACGCTCGTAGCGAGTCAACGAATCGGGCCTGGGCTCCAGATCCGGCCGGCTGGCGAATGGCTCGCCCAGGAAGTGGTTGGTGTGTACAATGAAGCCCTCTTCGGCGGTGAGCCATGCGATCCCCTCGGGCGTCAATTCCAGGTCGGCAATGTTCCCTTTGCTATCGCTCAGAACATAGTTGCCGGGTAGCACCGTGTCCGTCTTCTCTGCCAGCCGGCGCACCCCTTCGAGATCCCGCTGCATAAAGACCTGCCATTTGAAGGGATAGTGAGGGATACCGATCCTGCACATTCCCCAGGGCAGCGCATTGGCAAACTGGCTGACACCATACGAGTTGATGCCCATGTAGCTGGTGAGCCCGGCGAACGTCATCATGAGCTGCGACGGAGCATCGTCGGGTGTCGTGTGCAAGACGATCATCAGGTCAAGATCGATCGGGTAATCCCAGTTCTGCCCAGTGATAACCTGCCCCTCCCTGGTCACTTGACGAGAGAACACGAACGAAGAGCAGCCACCGGCCATAGCATAGAGAACCTCACCCCGAATCTGCAGCAGCAGCGCCTCCTCAAGGGAGATGCTCGCACCTCGGGCAATACCACGCAACTCGTCCAGCATCGTTGGGCAGTACGACTCGAAACGTGGCACAAAGTCGTGGGTGCGAGCCAGTATCTGCTCACGAGTGAATGGACCGCGCAGTTGTTGCGAGCCGGATCTACGCCGGCAGTTATCAGGGATTTCCGCATCGATGATCTGATCGATCACACGCAGGATCTTTTCGCGCAGCAGCTCGCCCAGTTGGCAGCCAATCTCGTAGCGTGATCCCTGAACTCTTACGAACTGGAATCTCGGTGCCATGGTCACCGTCCTCTTGAAGCATTACTGAAAGACGTTGTCCTGTGCGATGCTCACTGGCCGTCTTGAAGCCAAAGACTCCTCAATAGCCTCGCAAACACGCACGGCCGACAGGGCTTGGGCTGGTGTGACAATTGGCTCTGCGCCAGACCGGATGCAGTCCACAAAGTGGCCGAACTCGTCCCGGTATACGTTGCTGATGATGCCAAAGGGCGCATCCTCAAAGCTATACGCCGGGTTGTATGGGTCTGAGCGTCCCTCGGTGTACAGCACGGCGCCGGGCGTCATGGTCTCAACGGCAAACGCACCTCGGGTCCCCATGAGCACAAGGGAAGAGCCGATCTTGCGGTTGGCCGCACCATCAGGGCGGATCCACGAGTTCTCCAGAGCACCAATCGCTCCACTCTGGAAGCGCAGAAGTGACAACACCGTATCATCGACACCGAGATGCCTGAGAGCCTTCTGGACGGAAATCGTAGTGACCTCGCAGATGGGCGAATTCATGACCCATTGAAGGGTATCCACACTGTGACTGCCCAAATAGTAGGTGATCGACGTGCGGCCGGCCAGGCGAGCGGCATCGCCCATGGAGGTGTTGCGTCGAGCATTGACGTGGACGAGGTCGCCGAGTGTACCGCTTCGCACTGCCTGCCGGGCTCTGCCATAGTTGGGATCGAAACGCAAGGCATGGGCGACCATCAACAAGACACCGCTCTGTGCGGCCGCCGCGATCATCTTCTCACCATCCATGCTGCTGGTTGCCAATGGCTTCTCGATCAGCATGTGCTTGCCGGCAGCCGCCGCGTAAAGCGCCGGCTCCAGGTGAAAAGACTCCCCAGTGGCGATCACCACCGCGTCTAGATCAGGGTCATCCAGCAGATTACGATAATCACTGTACGAGCGCACGCCGTAGCGATCAGCAAGGGATTGCGCTCGATCGCTGAGCACGTCCGCAACACCAATCGGCAGACAGACCGGGTGCTGCCGGGCAATAGCCAAGAAATGGGCACCCATCAGGCCGGCGCCAATCACACCAATACGTGTTGGTTCCATTCATTGCTCCTGGAGTGTCGGGTCATCCACGTCTTGCTCAGACCGCGGGTCAACGTCCTATGCAATCAGCCCAACGTGTCAGCCCTTCACAGCACCTGCTGTGAGCCCCTTTACGAGATAGCGCTGCACAAAGCTGAAGCCAATGATCGATGGGATGCTCACGATTACGGCCATGGTCATCAGGCCGTTCCAATCGACATGGTAGGCGCCGATGAGGCTCGCCAGACCCACAGTCACCGTGCGCTGACTGTTGCTGCTGGTGAGGTTCAACGCAAACACATAGTCATTCCAACTGGTCAGAAAGGCATACACTGCGGTGGCAGCCAGCCCTGGCTTGGCCGCAGGCAAGACGACTGCCCAGAAAGCCTGAAGAGCGTTGCAGCCATCCACCTTGGCTGCATCGTCGAGATCAGTTGGGATACCATCAATGAAGGATTTCATCATCCAGATGCAGAACGGCAGACCGAATGAGAGGTGCGTCAGGATCAGGGCCCATTTCGAATCAAGCAGCCCGAGCACCGTAAAGACACGGAAATAGGGCAGAAGCAGCGTCACATAGGGGAACATCTGGGTCAACAGGACAAAGGTCAAGAAGTGCCTCTTGCCCCAGATGCGGTAACGCGAGACCCCATAAGCCGCGAGGCTACCGAGCAGCAGAGATGCGCCCACGGAGACCACGGCAATGATCAGGCTATTCTGTAGATAGACCCCCAGGGGGTAGCGCGTCCAGATGAGACGATAGTTCTCGAACGTAAAGGGCTTGGGCAGCCAGTTGATCGGGCGGGCGAAAGTGTCGGTGAGCGTCCGAAAAGAGGTCAGCACGGCCCACAGGATCGGCGCGAGCGAGAACAGCGCCATCAGGATCAGCAGCGAGTAGACAAGCCCTTCTTGGGCGCGGTTGCTCGTTTTCTTGCTCATAGTTCGGCTACAATTCCATATCTGCTTTGAGCAACCGGCGATAGAGCGCCATGATACACAAGCTGATGGCCAGCGTGACCATGGAGCCGGCGGCTGCGCGACCGAACTCGAAGAACTCGAATGCATCTTTGTACACGTGAACCACCATAACATCCGTGGCTCGTGCCGGCCCGCCACCAGTCATGGTGTAGATGGAGGCGAACTCGCGGAACCACCAGATGGTGTCCAGAATAAGACAGATGGCGATGACGTTTCTCAGCATGGGCAACGTGATGTAGCGCCAGTTCTGTAAGCCAGTCGCACCATCCACCTTGGCTGCTTCATAGAGCTCAGTTGGAATGGCCTGCATCCCGGCCAGCAGCATGAGCATGACGAAGGGGAACCCCTTCCAGATGCTGGCGACGATGACAGCAGGCAGCGCCAGTTGCATGTCGCCGAGCCAAGCGATCTGATAGTTCGCTACACCCAGAAGCCGCAAGATCTCGCTGATCGGTCCAAAGCTGGCGTCATAGATCCAGCGCCAGATGATGCCGCTGGCCACGCCGGAGAGAACCCATGGGAGGAGAGCGACTGTACGAAAAAAGCCACTGCCCCTGGGGTTCGTGTTCAGCACTGTGGCAAAGAGCAGAGCCAATAGGAAGTGACCGCCAATCACCGCAGCAGTGAACACCAGCGATATGCGCAGGCTTGCCAGAACCGTGGGATCGCGCAGAAAGCTGACGTAGTTGAAGAGAGGATTGAATTCCCGCAGCGTGGCATATGAGGTCCTGTGCAGGCTCACCCAAAAAGCGTCAACGACAGGGTACAAGATGAGGACAACCAAGACAAGCAATGCCGGCAGGATGAAGAGATAGCCTTCAGACAGGTGCAGGAACCTGCGCAGCCGGTTCCTGGCATCGAACTGTCTGCCCTCCGTCTTGCCGTCCAAGGCTCGTGCATGCCCGAGAACCGCTCTCACATCGCACCTCATGCGAAGACTGGGGAGGAGATGCTCTTCCTCCCCAGTCAAGTGTGTATGGACCTATTTCTTTCCGAGCAGCTCGGCTTCATCGAGGACAGCGTTGATCTTTTGCGCCAGATCGTCCATCATTGCCTGGTAATCAGTCTTACCGGTGAACACTCCCTGAACGACATCCATCACCAGGTCTTCGATCTTGGCCTGGACCGGCAGGTTCGGATACTGCACGATGTGCTCTGCAGCCTTGCTGAACCCCTCGTACTGCGGAGCCGTGAGCTTGGGTGCATCGTAGGCATTCTTGCGAGTCGGCATCCACCAAGTGAGCTCGTTCCAGAGGATCTGGTTTTCGCGGTTGGTCATGAATTTGACGTATTCCCACGCGGCGCGCTGCTTCACGGGATCGCCAGTCTTGCAGACGCTCCAACCCGCGGCCCAGCCGCGGCTGAAGGGCACGTGGCCGGGGAACGGACGGCTGCGCAGGTGCTGGACGACATCGGGATAGTCGACCGCAATGATGCCAAACGCATGCGAAGCCGTCTCGAACATGGCCAAGCGGCCCAGGGCCATATCCCGCACGTTTTCCGAGAAGCCATTGGTAAGGAAGCTTGGCGACATCACCTTGTACTTATGGACAAGATCACCGAGGAAGGCCAAAGCCTCCACAGCCTCGGGGCTATTCACTGACGCAATCCACTTGCCGTCGGGTGTCTGCTCGACGATTGTGCCACCATTGGCGTAGATGTAGGGCAGAAGAGTGGTAAAGTTGCCGCGAGAAGCTTTGCCACTGACGCCCAGCCCGTACTGGTCACCCTTCGTGAGCGCAACGGCATAGCGAGCAAAGTCTTCCCACGTCCAGTCCATGGGCGGCTCTTCTAGCCCAGCCTCCTTGAGCAGGTCAGCACGGTAGATGATGCCGGTATTGACCATGCCGATCTGCAGAGCGTAAACCTTGCCCTTGTAGGACAGCATATCGATGCTGCCAGGAAGGAACTCGTCAAAGAACGACTGGTCGGCAAAGTCGTTGAGCGGCAGAGTGAAGCCGGCCTCGGCATTGGCCGACACAAAGGCGTTCTGGTCTTCGATGAGATCGGGGAGTTGTCCACCAGTCCCGAGGGTCACCAGCTTCTGGTGGAACTGCTCGCTTGGAACGCCTTCCAACACAATCTTGACGTTGGGATGAAGCTCCATGAAGGCCTTCTGGTAGGTCTCCTGGGCTTTGTCTGTCCCGGGCTCCAGACAACTCGCACACATCACCCGCAACTCAATCGGCTTTGCATCCCAGGCTTGAGTTGACGGCTCAGCAGTGGGGTTTTGTGGTGCGCCACTGCCGACACACCCAGCAAGCAAGCCAACCACCAGCAACAGCGCGCAGACAACCTTGAGCCGGCTTTGAGCAGCCACAGGTTCCTCCTCTTTGCACTTGGTGATGAACGCCGACAACCGACGGCCAGCAAAGGGACGCTATCGTTGTCTACCCCAATCCCCTCCTTCCCTCACGCGTGCGCCAGGGCTCCCCAGCGGCATTCTACTGAAGCCGCACGCCCTCCGACACCGGATGATGCCGCCAACTGCAGGCAGGCCCTACTACGAACGCCCGCCGGACCACTCTTCCGCTCTTTGTTCGTTATCTGACAAAAGGTAGTATAGCATAGAAATCACGGGGCGTCAATACTTGCAGGTGTCTGCGAATCATGGTATAATTCCTCGTGAAGAGCAGGGCCTGCATGGAACTTATGCCACAAAGTGATGGAACTACCATGTCCACTTTGGGTCGATACACTGCAAAACAGATGGCGCGAGATATTACCAGGCAGGGCGTTTTGCGCGCCATCCAATCTCACACGCTCATCTCGCGCAGCCAGCTCGCCGAGATGTTGCCGGTCAGCCGTGCGACGATTTCGGGTGTGGTAGCCGAGTTGATCGCCGCCGGCTTGGTGGAAGAGGCGGATGCCGGGCAATCGACCGGGGGGCGCCGGCCGATCAGGCTGCGCCTGCGTCCCGAAAGCCGCTCGGCCGTCGGCGTGATCATGTTCGACAACCGTGTGCGTGCGACCTTGACCGATCTGGCGGGCAGGCCCATCCGTCATGTTGAGATAGGCGTGCAGGGCACCGACCCCAATTCGATGCTCTGTGTGATGCGACAGGCGGTAGAGCAAGTCATCGCCGGCTTGCCCTGCCAGTATGTGGTCGGAGTGGGTGTGGGTGTTCCGGGTGTAGTGGATCACAAGACCGGGGCGATCAGAATCAGCATCAGCTTGGGTTGGCGGAGCAATAGCGCCAACGTCAAGGAGTACCTGGAACAGAGTCTTGGCTTGCCCATCTTTGTTGCCAACCGGAGCCGGGTGGCGGCGCTGGGAGAGTGCCAGATCGGTGTGGCCCAGGGCATGGATAACCTGGTCTACCTCTTTCTCGGCCAGGGCATTGCTGCTGGCATAGTGATCGATGGGCAATTGTACTTTGGGCCCGCGTCGAGCGCCGGTGAGATCGGGCACGTGTCCATCTTCCCTGACGGTCCTCTCTGCGCCTGTGGTAACCGAGGCTGTCTCGAGGTCTACGCTACCGACGCGGCTTTGTTGGCCAGGGCCAGAGCACTGGCGAGAGAGAGCCCAAGCAGTCGCCTGAACAGATCGCTCAATGAGCCGCCAGGGGTGTTGACCATCGCTGACGTCGTGCAGTCCGCAGAGGAGGGCGACTCTGCTGCGCTGAAGGTATTCGATGAGGGTGGCACCCATGTGGGGATGGCCGTTGCCACCTTGATCAGCCTTTTCAATCCCAAGATGGTTGTTGTGGGTGGACCCACTGGCTGCGTTGCTGGCCACCTACTCCTCCCGCCTATAGCGCGTGAGGCACGCCACCGAACCCTGCCCCATGTACTCTGTGCGACTCGCATTGTAGCCGGCACACTTGGCCTGGAGGCAGGCGCAGTAGGCGCAGCCGTGCTTGCCATAACCCATACCCCCATCGCCAGGCTCATTGGCGGCTGACTCAATTGAGACTGTTGCCAGGTCTTGATCCCTATTGATCTATTGGGTTCGGATTTACCAACCTGAGGCCAGGGTCGTATCATGCAGATCCACATCGACTGCACGCAGATCCGTCAGAACACCCGAGCTATAGTCAACACCTGCGCAATCTATGGCATTGGTGTGGCGGGCGTGACTAAGGCTTGCTGTGGTCATCCTGACGTTGCGCGGGCCATGCTGGAGGGCGGGGTAAGCATGCTTGCCGACTCGCGCCTGGCTAATGTACGCAGGATGCGAGAGGCTGGCATCACTTCGAACATTATGCTGCTCAGGCTGCCAAGCCCCAGCGAAGCCGCGGCAGTGGTGGCGCTGACACAATTCAGCCTCAATTCGGAAGTAGAGACCGTGTGCTCGCTAGCCCGTGCGGCACAAGCACAGGGGGTCATGCACCGGGTGATCCTGATGGTGGAGATGGGCGACCGCCGGGAAGGGATCATGCCCGAGCGAATAATCGATGCGGTCAGGGATATGCTGGATCTGCCGGGCATAGAACTGGCCGGCCTGGGCACCAACGTCGGCTGCATTGCGGGTGTGGCCCCCACGCGCGAGAACACGCAGATGCTGGTGACCGTGGCTGAGCAAGTGGAGCGCGCATTGGGGCTGCGCTTCTCCGTGATCTCGGGAGGCCACAGTGCCAGCCTGCCTCTGGTCGAACGCAGCAGGATGCCTTCCCGTGTGAACCAACTCCGCATCGGTGAAGCGATTCTCCTGGGGCGCGACTGGGCGAGCGGGTGGTCGTTGCCGCCCCCTCATAAGAACGCCTTCCGCATCATGGCTCGAGTGATCGAAGTGCAGACCAAGCCCTCTCTGCCAGAGGGGGTGCGCATGCCGGATCCTTTTGGGCGAATCCCTCACTGGGTAGATTTAGGGCCACGGCGGCGAGCGATTCTGGCCATTGGCGAGCAGGATTTGCACGTGGAGGGCCTGCGCCCGCTGCGGGAAGGCGTGACCCTTGTGGGAGCCAGTTCAGACCACCTGGTCCTAGATGTGACCAACGCAGACCCACCAGTTACGCTCGGTGAGGAGATCGAGTTCGAGCCAGCTTACGCTGCGTTGTCTACCGCTATGGCCCACATCAACGCCACGCAACTGATTAGGGCCAAGGGCTAGTTGTATCATGCCCAATGCTGTGCTCTGGAATGCGGTGACGGGCGGCGGCGCGGGCGTTCGATGTGGGCAACTCCACTGGGCAGTTCCGATGCAGAGTTGGCGAGCCATGCGCAACCTCTCCAGGGCGCACGGGCCTGCGGGAGACAAGAGAATGTCCATCCCAATCTCAAAGCGCATCGCCCGCTACAACACTTGGCTGAAGCGCGAGCCAACGGGTCGACCGCTGATCGGCCCGCTATGGGAGCCCGACATACCACCCCTCCCCGAGTTCTTGGAGCGGGTGGGCAACGGCAACCCCATCTCGCCGGAGCAGCTCAGGCCTGATTTGTTCCTGCCCCACGTGGAGCGCTGGCACCGATGTGAATCGCAGTTGGTCAGTGATGTCATCACCCCTTTTGCGCCGGCGTTCGGCATACCTTGGGTCGAGGCCATCGCCGGCTGCCCCGTCGTCGCCCATCCTGGCTCGCTGTGGGCGGGGCCGGCCATCGAGAGCTATACCGACCGTCGCCCAATCGTTTTCGACCGCGATAGCCCCTGGCTGCGCAGCCTGATCGATCTCACGCGAGCCCTCGTCACGCTGGCCAACGGGCGCTTCCCTGTTGCCCTGCCCCAGATGAGAGGTCCCCTCGACGTCCTCGCCGCGATGCGCACTCCGCAGCAGATGAGCATCGATCTGATCGAGGCGCCCGATGAGGTCACCAGGATCCTCGGTGAGCTCACGGATCTTTGGGTCGGCATCGCGCAGGCGGTCCTCGAAGTGATACCGCCTTTCCATGGCGGCTATTGCACGCGTATGAAGATGTGGGCGCCCGGCTGTGCCATCACGCCGCAGAACGATGTCTCGGCACTGATCTCGCCCAAGATGTACAAGCGGTTCGCCCTGCCGTTCGATCAGCAGATCGCCAGCCGTTTCCCATACCACTCTTTTCACATGCACAGCACCGAACACCATCAGATCGCCAATCTGCTCACGCTGCAGCAACTGACCGCGATCCAGCTCACCCTGGAGCACACGCTCGGCGGGCCGTCCCTGGATATTACTCTCGCTGCAGCCCGGCGCGTGCTGCGCGAGAAACCACTGCTGCTCGTGGCCTTCGATACGGAGACAGCCGACCTGTGCCTACAAGAGCTGCCGGCGGCCGGCCTCGCCGTCATGATCGGGTTCAATGACTACGAAATACCCGACGAAATCGCGCGCTGGTTCAGCGATCACTGCAGGCCCTGAGAGATGACTTTCATGGATTCCGGCCTCTTGCAGCCGCTAGCCAAGATCCTGCTGCTCGTGGGGGTAGGCGTTATCTGTCGCCTGCTGGGCATCATCACGAAATCGGGCATTGAGCAGCTCAAGGTGCTGATTCTGCAGGTCACCCTGCCGATCATGCTCTTCGTTTCTATGGGCCGAGGCAGCCTCTCGAGCCTGGTGCACCAGGGCGGGCTCGTGTTCATCTGCGGCATTCTGGTCCCGCTGTTGGGATACGTGCTTGGCGCAGGGTTGGGCCGCCTGTTCAGACTCAGTCCCGAGCAGGCGAGTGTGGTCAGGGTCAACGTAGCCCTGTCGAACACCTCCTTTGTAGGGTTTCCGGTATGCACCGCCCTGTGGGGAGCCGCGGGGAGCCCGTTCGCCGTGAGCTACGATGCTGGGATGAGCCTGGTTCTCGTCGTGTTGGCGCCCTGGGGCTACGGCCGCTCCTCACGGACGCTGCCCTGGCGCGAAGTGTTTCTTAATCCGGTGATATGGGGCGCTCTCTTGGGCGCGGCCTGGTCCGCTCTGGGGCTGCCCCTGTCCGGATGGCCAGCCGATGCGATCGCAATCCTGGGCGATGCGACCATGCCCCTGTCTTTGCTTCTGGTGGGGGCATTGGCCGAACCGAGCAAGGTCCGCATCGGTGAGTTGTTGCCGCTCACGGCGTACCTTCTAGGGCGCCTGGCCGTCGTGCCTGCGGCCGCGTGGCTACTGGCTTGTGGACTAAAGCTCGCAGACGTTCCGGCGGCCATCGTCGTGATGGAGGCGGCCATGCCCGCTTCGATCGTCGCAACCGTGATGGCGCAGCAATATGACGCCGATACACGGTTGGCCGCCACCGGGGCGTTTCTGTCGGTGCCCCTCTCGTTTGCCACGATACCACTGCTCGCCGCACTCACCGGTATCCGTTAGCTGAATCAGCATGCCAGGAGGGAGCACTGTGCATCTCGGCATACCATACGTGGATCGCATCCTGAACGTGGATATCCCCAGCGAGAATCTGGCCTTCGATGTGGCTCCGAACAACGTGGCCCCCGCTGCGAACATGGCGGGGGTGCTGCGCCGGGCGCTGGCCAACCCCATCGGTGCCCCCACCCTGGGGCATCTGGTGCATCCTGGGCAGAGGGCTATCATCATTGCTGATGATAATACGCGGGTCACGCCCACCAAGCAGATCCTGCCAGTTCTTCTGGATGAGTTGAACCGGGCTGGCATCCCGGACAGCGATATTCAAGTCATTATCGCCTCCGGCACGCACCGCCCGATGACCGAGGCCGAACTAGAGGAGAAATACGGCGTGCCCGTGATGTCGCGGATCAAGGTGCTGCCGCACCACTATAAGGATCCTGCGAACTTGGTCGAGTACGGCGTCACCAAACGGGGCACACGGATACTGGTCAACAAGCACGTGATCGCGGCGGATTTCCGCATCGCCGTGGGCAACGTTATCCCACACCACCCTACCGGGTGGAGCGCTGGCGCCAAGGCTGTGCTTCCCGGGGTCGCCGGCGAAGAAACCGTGGCGCAGATGCACTTTCTCGGCTCGCGCGATCCTTCACTCGGTAGGGTCGACACTGAGATGCGCCGCGAGATGGAGGATTTCGCCGAGCGGATCGGCCTGGACTTTGTCGTCCAGGTCATCCTTAATCGTGACGGCCTCTTGGTCGACGCCGTGGCCGGCCACTTTGTGCAGGCGCACCGCGTCGCCGTCGACAAGTCCCGGCAGGTCTATGGCGTTAGCATCCCCTGCCTGGCAGATATGACCATCAGCAGCACGGCACCGGTCGATTTGGACTTTTTCCAAGCCGACAAGGGCATCTTTGCCGCAGAGCTGAGTACCCAGGTGGGCGGCGAGATCGTGCTGGTATCTGGCTGTGTGGAAGGCGTCAGTGGCAGTCACCCTGAGCTGGCCGACTATGTGGGCAAGATGACGAACGGTGAAATCTGGCCCCTGCTGCATGCGCACAAGGTGCCCGATCCGCTGACCGGTGCAGAGGCCATCGTCATTAACGATCTCAAGCAGAAAATGGCCATCACCATTGCCTCGGATGGCCTGTCGCCCGAGCTCTGCGAGCGCATGGGTTTCCGACACGTCTCGCCCGCGCGCCTTGACGACTATGTGCGGTCGCGGCTAGCTGCATCTCCAGGGCTCCGGATTGGCATCCTGCGCCAGAGCGCCGAAATCGTTCCCATCCTCGAGCAATAGGCATCAGGCAGACAGAATGAACTGGAGGAGATTACAGTATGAACATCGCCTGTGGCTACACGATTCCGATTACCCTGTTCGGCATCCCGCCCTCACCCACAGACCATCTCAAAGGCATGGAGATTGTGGGGCAAGCCGGCTTCAAAGCCATCGAACTCGAGTTCTATGACGAGTTGATCGATGCGCACCGCCGCGATCTGAAGCAGATGCAAGCAATTCTTGGGCGCTACGGGATGACGGTCCCCTCCATTATGGCAGTGGAAGAGAAGATGTTTAGCCTGGATAGGTCGCTCAAGGAGAAGGCAATCCAGGACTTTGACTCCATCACTGACCTCGTCGCCGAGCTGGGAGCGCCGCTTGTCTCGATCTGCGGCTACATGCCGCCAGAGATCCGCCCCGAAGGCACGGAGCTCTACGTCGGAGGCCCGCCAACCGCAGTAAGCGTCAGTGATGACTTTTCATGGCCCGGGTTCTGGGCCAACGCTGTAGACATCGTCGGCCGATGTGCAGCCATCGCCCAGCGCAAAGGGCTGACCCTGATCATCGAGACCCGGGCGAACGATGTCTTCGGCTCGACCGATGCCATCATGAACCTGATCCGTGAGACAGGTGCGGATAATATGGGCGTGATCCTCGATGTGGCCCATGTCCATGCTGGCAAGGAGTACCTGGCGCTGGTCATCCCCAAGCTGAGCGGGCTGATCAAGTTGGTGCATCTGTCCGACAACGATGGATCGCAGGCTCACCACTATGCGCCAGGCAAGGGTACGATCGATTTCCAAGCCGTGATCCGCAGCCTCAAGCTGGCGGGCTTCGACGGCACTGTCGTGATCGACATATCGGGTGCGGACAACATCCTCGAGGAAGCGGTCAAGGCTAGAGCATACTTCCAAGCGCTCATCGATGGTGTGCGCATATGAAGACGGCGCTATCGAGCTTTGTCTATCTCAACTACCCGCTAGATGAAGCTATCCGCCGCACGGCGCAGGCCGGCTATGAAGGCATCGATATCTGGGGTGGGCGTCCTCATGCCTATCGCCGGGACCTCAGCCGAGACGAGCTAGCCAGCCTGCGCCGGCTGCTCGAGCGCGAGCAACTGGCCGTGGCGTCGTTCATTCCGGCCCAGTTCCGCTATCCGACCTGCCTCTGCAGCAACAACGAGACCATCCGCGCCGATAGCGTGGCCTATATCCAGGATAGCATTGAGACGGCTGCGGCCCTAGGCGCGCCTATCGTCAGCGTCTGCCCCGGCCACAGCCTGTACGGCCAGGCGGTGGCGGATGCCTGGGCGCGCCTGGCCCAGAGCCTGGCCTCGATCTGCGAGTTTGCCCTGCGCCACAACATCCGCATCGCCGTCGAACCGGCGGATCGCTATGAAACCGATCTGCTGGCCACTACCGGCGACGCCATGCGCATGATCAGCGAGTTGCGCCTGGTCAACCTTGGCGTCGTGCTCGACAATGGCCACGCCCATGTGGTGGGGGAATCGGCGGTGCAAGCGGTCCATATGCTTGGCGACAGGCTGTTCCACGTGCATCTCGACGACAACAACGGCAAGCGAGACCAGCACCTCATCCCAGGCGATGGCAGCTTTGACTTCCAGCCCTTCATGCACGCCCTCAGAGCGGTGGGCTACGAAGGTTTCATATCAGCCGAACTCAGTTGGGACTATACGATTGACCCCGATCCCGCCGCACAGCTCACACGCAACCGGATGGGGCAACTGCTTGGTTGATGCAGGGGTGTGGTCTGAGTAACGCCAGTTGGCGTTACTCAGACCACACCCCCTGACACCCCTTTTTGACAGTTCACCACCACCACCATACAATGCTCACCATCTCTTCTGCGCCAGGGAAAGGATTCGCGGCCTGTGCGACGGCTGGAACGCTTGGGGATACTGCTCGGACTGGTCGTGGTGGGGCTGGGCGTCTCGTCGTACGTGCCGCTGCCTTCCCCGGTGCTCGCCTTCCATCTCCCAGGCTCCCTCGCGCCGATCAGCATCACGCTGACCCCTGCGCGCCAGGTGAGCCTCGTCGTGCTGTTCTTCGCCTGCATCGGCATCGACAGCATCCTGCGCGCCGACCCGCGCCTGGTGGGCGCCGGCTTGGCCCGTACCATCCCCTTCTGGATCCTGCCAGGCATCTTTGTCTTGGTTGCCTTTGGCCTCTTTGAGGAGCTGAGCGGGGTCTGGCCGCAGGTGCTGGGGCTGGCGGCGGCCGCGGGCGTGCTGGGGCTGCTCGTCGTCGCCCAGTTGCACACCCTCGACCCCAGCGGCCGCTGGTTCGAGGTCTCGCTCTTGGGGCTGAATGCCGTGACCTACGGCCTGGCGCTGGCGGCGTTTATCGTCGCCTACCGGCTGCCTGCCCGCGAGCTGCTCACCCCGGCGCTGGTCACCTTCGCGAGCGTGGCCCTGGCGCTGCACCTGTTCGAGACCACCCGTGCCTCGAACCGCCGCATCTGGGGCAGCGCCCTGCTCGTGGGGCTGATGCTCGGCGAGGTGGCCTGGACGCTGAGCAGGGGGATACTCTCGCCGCTTGTCAGCGCCTTCCTGCTCCTGCTCGTCTTCTATGGGGCCACCGGCATCATCCAGCAACACTTCTGGGGCCGGCTGCGCCCACAGGTCGCCGTCGAATTCGCCATTGTGGCAGCGGCCATCCTCGCACTCATCGCCTACCTGGGGTAGGGAACGGTTCACCGCAGAGGACGCAGAGAGCGCAGAGGTTCTGGAGTATTGAGGGGGCTTCGCCCGTCGAGCGTTGCTTCTCCAGAAGGCTCACCTGAATCCTCTGCGTCCTCTGCGGTGAATCGTTCCCTAGCAGGCTGTCAGAGAACCATCCCGTTACCCTCATCATCCTGGTAGCAGCCGGACACTCTGCTCCGCCACTGCCCGGCTTTGATCCATGAGGGGTTTTCTCCGACAGGCTGCTAGCGCAGTGGGGCGAGCAGGCCGTGAGGGTTGCCGGCGTAGGCGTCGCGGGGAATGGTGCCCTGGGCCATGGCGGCGAGGGTGCGGTGGATGAGGGCGTTGGCGGGCACGGGCACACCCAGCTCGCGCCCGGCGCGCACGACGGCGCCGTTGAGGAACTCGACCTCCGATGCGCGCCGGCCGCGCTCCAGGTCCATCTGCAGTGAGGGCTTCTTGCCGGCGCGCCCGCCACCCACCAGGCGCGGCAGGAAGCGGTGCAGGATGGGCACGGGCAACCGGCCGATGGCCCAGGCAACCGCCGGCACCGGGTAGCCGGACAGGCGCACCGGCTCCAGGCCGAGGGCACGCATCACCGCCAGCGCCTCGCGAAAGGCCGCCAACTCGAGGCGGCAGAGGGGCAGGTCGCCAAAGACGCGCTCCGGCGACCGGCTAACCACCGCCGGCACGGCGTTGCCCAGGATGTTGAGCAGCAGCTTTGACCAGGCCATGGCCCGATAGCCGGCGTACGTCTGGACGGGGAGGCCGCTCGAGGCCAGGAGGCGCGCGGTATGGAACAGCAGCTTCGCTGGCGCCTGCACTGGGGCCAGCCCCAGCCCGCCGCGCGGGCTCCACGAGCGTACGACGCCCGGGCGCGGCTGGCTGGCCACCATGGTGCTCACCGCGGCCAAGAGCGGCCGGCTGCCGATCTCGGCGCGGGCGATCTCGGCCCCGCCGACGCCGTTCTGCAGCACGACCAACGGCACCTGCGGCGCCAGTTCGGCCGCCAGGTCGGCCACGGCCAACTGCGTGTCGTGGACCTTGGTGGTCAGGATGGCCAGGCCGATGGCGTCGATCTCCTCGGCGGCCAGCTCGCCCCAACCGGCGGCCGCACGCAAGCCACGCAGCACAAGGGGCCGGCGCCAGTGCCGTTCGAGCACGAGGCCACGCTCCTGCACGGCGCGCATCGGCTCCGGCCGGCCGAGCAACGTCACGGGCACGCCGGCCTGCGCCAGCCGCGCCCCCACCAACGACCCCATCGCCCCGGCACCCACGATCACCACGCGCTGCGCCGGCGCCTCAGCCATCGACAGCCCGTCCGCGACGGGCAGACTCGCCAATCAATACCACTCCCATAACGCAATGATATCGCCTCAACCGGGTACGTGCTCACCACAGAGGCGCGGAGAACGCAGAGAGGAGTGGTCAAAGAGAACCTCCGCGCCCTCTGCGCCTCTGCGGTGAAACCCCGTCACGATGCCGATTGCAGCGACCTGGCCAGTTCCTGGGCCGCCTGTTCGGCCCGTTTGGGCGCCCAGCCATAGGCCCCGAGCAGGCGGCGGGCGGCGGCGAGAAAGCGATCGACCGTCTGCGGCTTGGGCGCCAGCCTGGCCGTGCCCCGCTGCAGGTGCTCCACCGCCGCGCGCACCTCTTCGCCGCGCAGCGCCCCCTCGCCGCTCTTGGCCTGGCGTGGCAGGCCCGGCGGGGCCTGGTCGGCCACGTTGGCCACATACGCCAGGACGACGTTCCAGGCGATCTGGTCGAGCACGGCGGGCGTGAGCGGCAGCGTCGACTGCGACTCGACGGGGGCAGTCCGTTGCAGCACGGGCTGTACCACCCGGTGTAGCCCACGCAACTGGCGTTCGTCCATGGGGGTGCCTCCTTGCCAGAGAGCGTAACACGGCTATTGTAGCATGGAAGGCGATCACGGGGTAACCGGAGCCGGCATGGCATGCCCACCGCCATCGGTCGCCAGCACAACCCGGCTTCACAGCGGCGCTGCGCTCCCCGGCCTCGACTCTGGGCGTCGCAGTGTGGAGTGTATGTAATGTGCCCCCATTGTACTGCGCCCCTGGGCCGGTGTCAATCGTGCATGGCAGGCGGCTGAGTCGCGAAGGGGTCACCCCACGTGAGGTGACCCCTTCTTGCACTCGCAGGGAGCGGGCGTGCGCTTGTTAGCGCTCCTTCGTGGACCCCTTGCCCTGCGAGGGCTTGTCGGGCTTGCCGTGCTCGGGCTTGTCCTTGGCCGGCTTGCTCTCGGCCTCTGCCCCGTCCGGCGTGGGTGTCGCCGATTTCTTGTCGTTTTGGGGGTTGCCCTTGGCCTTGCCCTGGCCGTGCTCGTTGTCCTTGGCGCCGCGCATGACCTCCACCTGCAGCGCCACGAGCGCGCCGTCCTCATCCTGCGCGACCTGCACGCGCACCTGGGCGCCGACCTCGGCCGCGCCCTTCTTCTCGTCGATGCGCGTCGCCGCGTTCATCAGCACCGTCTGCCCGGCCACGACCCACTCGCCGCTCTCGGCGTCGACCTTCTCGAGCTCGCCCGTGACCTCGAGCTTTTTGTGCTCCTTCACGCGCTCGCGTTCCTGCTTGGGCAGGTTCGGCGTGCCGCGGACGACGATCAGGCCCGCCTCGAGCTCGGCCTGCGGCTCCTCGGCGCCGGCCATCGTGCCATGGACATCGGCCAGCCGGCCGGCCTGCGGCGTGCCCAAGATGTGCGTGGCCGCCGTCACCCTGACGCGCACGCCGCTGACGATCCAGACTGTGCTGCCGGCAGCGCCCGCATCCATGTTGTCGATAAGGCCCACCACGCGTGCCTTGTTCTGCGAGCTCATCACGGCCAGGCTGCGTGCCAGCAGGGGCGCCTGGTCCTCGCCGTCGTCTGCCGCACCTTTGGGATCCTGGTCGCCCACCTCGCCGGCAGTGCGCACGCCGACGGCCTGCACCTGCGCCCATTCGCCGACGGCCGCGTTCGCCGCCCGCGTGCTCACCACGGTCTCGGCGATCACCTGCACATCGCGCCCGGCGACCGTCCAAATGCCCTCGACGCCATCGGCTGGGCGCTGGCTGATGGGGCCACGCAGCGTGACGTACTCGATGTCGACCGGCGCGGCCAGCTCTTCGTCGCTGACCTCCTCGGTCTCTTGCCCCTCGTCGACGGGCTCGATGGTGTCGCCGGTCTCATCGACGAGCAGCACCTCGTCATCAGGCAGGCGGGGCACGCTCTGCATCTGGCGCACGATGGCCTTGTTCGGCACCCGCGCAGGTTTGGCGCCGGCGGCACCGGTCAGGCTCATGAGCACTGCCATGCCGGCCAGGAGGAGCTCTTCCAGCGCCGTCAGGATGTTGGTTGGCATATGATGCTCCCTTCTTGTCACACAGGCTTGCAGGTATGCGACCAGCCCTATGAGGACCGGGCGGCCACACGTTTGTGCATAGGTCCTGCTTGGTGGTTTCTACTCAGTGGAGGCCTGTGGGGCAAGGGGAAATACGCTGTATGCGTAAAGAGTCTATGACGGCGCCATTGTCATTGCTTCGCTGCGCGTGACTGCTCAGCGTGCCGATGCGAACTGCTATCTTGAACCGCGAAGGGCGCCAAGAGCGCGAAGGAGGTGCCAAAGAAGAATGGCGACTCCTTCCTTCAGAGGCTTCGCGCTGCCTTCGCGCCCTTGGCGTTCTTCGGGGTTCAGATGACTCAGCATGATGGGCTGAGTAGTTGCCGCTGCGCTCGCAATGCCAATGGCGCCGCTACTCTTCCTCGCGCACGGGGCGGCGGCGCTCTTTGGCCTCGCCGCGCCGGCGCTTGCCGCTCAGGCGCCGCTCACGGGCCGCGGCGGTGGGGCGGGTGGGGTGGCGCGGCCGGGCGACGTGCAGCGCGCGCCGCAGCAGGGTCTGGAAGCGCTGCACGACCTCTTCGCGGTTCTGCAACTGGCTGCGTGTGCCCGAAGAGAAGAGGTGCAGCACGCCCTCGCGGTCGATGCGCGTCGCCAGGTCGGCCATGACGCGCGCGCGCTGTTCCTCGCTCAGGCTGGGCGAGTGGGCCACATCGAAGAGCAGCTCCACCTGCGTGGCCGAGCGGTTGACATGCTGCCCGCCCGGCCCGCCCGAGCGCGAGAAGCGGAAGCGCAGCTCGCCTGCTGGGATGGCCAGTGAGCGGGTAATCGGCACATGGGAATCCTCGATCATGCCCCTATTGTAGCACGTGTGACAGGTGCTGTACAGACCAAAGGGTGTGCTCAAAGCGACCGGGCCTTTCGCTTCGCGCACACCCGGTACGGGAGCCTTATGTAGGGGGTTTGTGGTGGTGTGGCCTGCAACGTCGGCTGCCGCCCGCGGGCGGCAGCCGACGTTGCAGGCCACACCACCACAAACCCCTGCCCTGGGCAAGGCCGGGCGAGGGCGACGCCGGCGGCCCGGCCACCAGCCCAGGCCATCCATGCTCGCAATGACAGGCTGAGCAGTTGCTCGGGATGAACACCCTCGGGTTGAGCGATGCTTGCCGGAATCGGCCCGGGATGGTATAATCGTAACGTCTCACGGAGAGGTCGCATAGTCCGGCCGAGTGCGCACGATTGGAAATCGTGTAGGCGCAAGCCTCGCGGGTTCGAATCCCGCCCTCTCCGCCAAAATACCTGCCACCTATTGATTAGAGAGATTCTGTCGATAGGTGGTTTTCTTTTGTACCAGCCGTCGCCTTCCAAGGAGCGTCAATCAGACGCTCCTCCTGCATAGTGCGGTCAATCCACGCGAAGGTGTGTAGGCCATGGGCGACAACACTCCCGATGCCAACGTCATCATAATATACCCCGACTTTGAAAAACTGCAGGCAGACGTTGAAAAGCTGCGCACAGAGCTCTCCATGCTCGTCCTTGAAAGGGATCACCTGCTGTACCACGAATGCAAGGACATCGAAATGGCGTATATGCTATCCATCGGTGTGCTTGAGTACAAGGCGTATGAGGCGGAGTGCGCTATTCTTCGGCTGAAACGCAAAGTCGAACTGATACAGGCGAAAAAGAATCGGCAGGAGAGGATTGTCCTGTCAGCCATCGAGGACACTCTGGATTACGAGTTTGCCGCGTATCGGGCCAAACTAGACGAGCAGATCGACAAGATGAATGCCGCGCTTGAGCGCAGCAACTATGCAATTATGACTGACGAAGAGGCTCGCGAACTCAGAAAGCTGTACCGATCCATAGTCAAGGCTCTCCACCCTGATATGCGCCCAGATCTGAGCCATGCAGAACTGGGTCTGTTCTACAACGCAGTCGAGGCTTACGAACATGGCGATCTACAGGGGCTGAGGATTATCAGCGCCATGATTGCCAAGCCTGCTATCCCTGACGCCAGATCCGATGGGCTTGCATTCCTGACGAAAGAAAAGGCGCGGCTCACGGAGCTGCTGCAAACATTGAGGGACAGAATCGCTGAGATCAAGTCGGAGTATCCCTATACGATGAAATCGCTTGTTCAAAGCCCTGAGAAGATCCAGGCTCGGAAGGCCGAACTCGAAGAACGAATAGAACAACTGAATAGGGTTCTTGTTGCATACACAGATAGGGTTGCGGAAATGCTGAGGTAAGAGAATGGGAGAACTGACAAAGAGCGACAGCGGCAGCCTCGTCAGCTTGATTCACGGCAAAGGCGGGAGCCTGGCCATACCCAAACCTTTTGAGCGTGACATATTCCTATTCGACACGCATGTCGCGGGCACAAGTTATGTTGAGGGCATTGAGGAGCTAGAACCGCACCTGAATATCGACGACAAGCTCGACTTTTTTCGTGAGCCTGACAATCCGTACGACTCTAAGGCGATTGTCATCAAGAACGCCGACGGCGTAAAGATCGGCTATGTGCCGAAAGCTGATAACGTGATATTCTCACGCTTGATGGACGCGGGCAAGCTGCTCTTCGCCAGAATCGCATCCAAGGAGATGCAGGGCAACTGGCTCAGGATTGATATCAAGGTATACCTGCATGAATGACGAGCGATTCGCCGGGGCGATTCCGGTGCAATCAGTGGCCGAGGAGTACCGGCGCGTGAGGCAGGAACGCTGCCCCTGCGGCGGGCGCTACCAGGTAGGCCGGCAGGCGCTGCTCGAAGACGATGCCGGACGCCATTACGACTGCCTCGACGCCACCTGTGAGCAGTGTGGCGCTGAGCGCACTTTCCTCTTCGATATCAGCTCGTTCTTTGGCTATTAGCAGCCTGGGATCATCAAGGAGGGGCAGCGGCAGCCCGCCGGCGGGCTGCCGCTGCCCCTCCTTGACGACCTGCCGCTACTCATACTGCAGCGCGCGGATGATGTCGAGCCGGGCGGCGTTGCGCGCGGGCACGATGCCGGCGACGAGCGCCAGGAAAACGCCGACGACGACCGCCGCGATGATCCCGGCCAGCGGGAAGGCGTAGGGCATCTGCCAGCCAAAGCCGCCAAAGGCGGCGACAAAGCCATAGCTCATGGCCACACCGGCCACCACACCCAGCGCCGCGCCGAACAGCCCCAAGAGCAGCGCCTCGGCGACCACCATGCGCTGCACCTGGCGGCGGCTGGCCCCTACGGCGCGCAGGGTGCCGATCTCGCGGGTGCGCTCGAGCACGTTGATGGTCAGCGTGTTCACCAGCCCCAGCGCCGCCGGCACCAGGATGACGGCCGCCAGGATATAAAAGGCGTTCATCGCCTGCATGACCAGCTCGACCAGGCTGCCGCGATAGTCGGCCGTCACATAGAGCGAGAACTGGGGATAGCCGGCGATGATGGCCTCGGCCCCCTTGTGGGCCGCATCGAGGTCGGCGCCGGGCTCGAGGTTGAGCATCAGCAGCAGGTCGTCCGAGCGGCCCAGGTCAGCCTCCAGGTTGGCCTGCGAGACGTAGAGGGTCACCATCTTCATGTTGAGCACGTCGTCGCCGATCGCGGCCAGCCGGTAGCGCTGCGGCCCCTGCAGCGTCTGCAGCGTGACCTCATCGCCCGGCTTGACCCCCAGGGTCGCGGCACTGATGGCGTTGGCGATGGCCACGCGGCCGGCCTTGAGCGCGGCAAAGGCGCCGGCAGGGGTGTCGTCGCCAAAGGCCAGCCCCGAGATCTCGGGGTAGGTATCGGGGTCGATGCCCAGCACGGTGACCGCCTGCCCGTTGGCCAGGGTGGTGCCGGCGCGCACTGACCCCACCATGTCGACGCCCGGCAGCGCCCGCAGGCGCTCGGCCAGGCCCGGGGCAGCGCCCAGGTTGGTGTTCAGCACGATCGACTGCGGCATGACCAAGAGGTCGCTGGCAAAGTTGCGCTGCACCATGTCGGTGACGAAGGTCTGCAGGCTGGCCACCGTGGCCGCGCTGACGACGAGCATAGCCAGCCCGACCATCAGCGTGCCGCCGGTGATGGCCGCCCGCCCCGGCTGGCGCACCAGGTTGCCGCGCGCCACATCGCCCTCACGGGCGAACCAGAGAGTCAGCAGCGGGCTCAAGAGCCGCGCCATCGGCGCCACCAGGCCCGCTGCGGCGATGGCTGCGCCCAGCAGGAACAGGATCGCCCCCAGCGCGGCTGTGGTAGCGCCCGCGATCAGCAAGAGCACCGCCAGCGCACAGAAGCCCAAGCCCACGATGAGGCTGATGCGGCCCGCCCGGCGCACCTCCGAAGGCGGGGTCGGGCGCAGGGCGGCCAGGGGCGAGACACGGCCCGCCGCCCGCGCCGGCAGATAGCCTGCGATCAGCGTCGTGAGCATGCCGAAAGTGATCGCCAGCACGAAGGCCAGCGGTTGGAAGGTGATGGCGAAATCCACGCCGGTGATGTACTGGCCGATGAACTCCATCACCCAGGCCGATGTTCCTGCCGCCATGGCATAGCCGGCGGCGAGCCCCAGGGCCGTGCCGACCGCGCCCTGCACCAGGCTCTCCACCAGGATCATGGCCGTCACCTGGCGGCGCTCGGCGCCCAGGGCGCGCAGCATGCCCAGGTCGTGGCGCCGCTCCAGGACCACCGTACGGAAGGTGTTGAAGATCAAAAAGCCGCCGATGAAGAGCGTGAGCAGGCCCAGCATGTCAAAGAGGGCGTAGCCCATCTGCATGACCGCAGTGGCGTTCAGCACGGCCGACGGGGTGCCGACCTGAAAGTCAGCGCCGAGAGCCTTGAGCGCGGCCGCCTGCACCGCCTCGCGGCCCGCGCCCGGCACGATGGCCACCTCCAGGCCGCTCACCATGCCAGGCTGGCCCAACGCGGCCTGCGCGTCGGCCAGGGGCACGATCAACTGCGGCGTCAGGCTCGGCGGGCCGCTAAAGATGCCCACCACCGTGTACTGCTGCATGCCCTCCGCCGTCGCCACCGGCCATGCATCGCCCAGCGCTACCGGCTGCTGGCCCTCACGCGGCGCCGAGACGACCGCCGCCAAGTGGTCGCCCGGCTGCAGGAAGCGGCCGGAGGCAAGCGGGTAGGGGTGCACGTCCTGCACCGTGGCCGGGTCCACGCCGATCAGCTCCACCTCGGGCGCCGGGGGCACGGCGATCGCGCGGCTCAAGACCGGCGTCACCGCCCGCACCCCCGGCACGCCGCGCAGCGTCGCCATGGCCTGCTCGGGCCGGAAGTAGGTGCTCAGGCTGCTGGCCAGGCTGATATCGGCGCCGCCGGCCGCCGCGGTCGTCGAGCGCCAGAAGGCGTCCATGGCCGCGGGCAGCATCAGGTTGCCGGCAAAGATCACCGCCACGCCAAAAACGACGGCGAGCGTGGTCAGCGTCGTGCGCAACCTGCGGCCGGCGAGATAGCGAAAGGCCATGATGATGGTGTTGGTCATCATTGGAGCATCTCCTCGGCTGCGTGCTGTACTGCGTGATGCGTAATGCGTAATGCGTAACCTCCGTCAGAGCAGCGATTGCCGCGCGAGACGACCTCACGCATCACGTATCACGCAGTACGCAACAGCCCGCCGCTACTCCACCTTCAATCGTCCGAGTTGCGCCCGGATATCGTCCGCATTGCCCTGGCCCGTGAGCCGGCTCTCGTCGACGATTTGGCCGTCTTTGAGAAAGACGATGCGATCGGCGTGGGCGGCGATGCGCGGGTCGTGGGTGACCATGACGATGGTGCGGCCCCAATCATCGACCGCACGGCGCAAGAGCTGCACGACCTCATCGCCCGACTGCGAGTCGAGGTTGCCGGTCGGCTTGTCGGCCAGGATCAGCGCCGGGTCGGTCACCAACGCCCGCGCCAGGGCCACGCGCTGCTGCTCACCGCCCGAGAGCTGTGCGGGCAGGTGGCCACCGCGCTCGGCAAGGCCGACCTTTTCCAGGGCCGCGTCGGCGCGCTCGAGCGCCGTGGCGCGTTTGGCACCGTCGAGGATGAGGGGGATGGCCACGTTCTCGCGCGCCGCCAACACGGGCAGCAGGTTGAAGAACTGGAAGACAAAGCCCAGCTCCTTGCGGCGCAGGCGCGAGAGGGCCTCGTCGCCCAGGGCGGCCAAGTCGGCATCGCGCAGGTGCACCGTGCCACTCGTGGGCCGGTCGAGCCCGCCCAGCAGGTAGAGCAGCGTGCTCTTGCCCGAGCCACTCGGCCCCATGATGGCCAGGAACTCGCCCGCGGCGACGCTCAGGCTCACCTGGCACAGCGCGCGCACCGGGTGGCCGCCGTCGCCGTATGTCTTGGTCAGCCCTTCGGCCCGGATCAGTATCATCTTGCGACTCCTTCTCAGCGGCCGCGCGCCATGCCGGGCAGGCGCCAACTGCCTTCGCCGGCCACGCGCAGGTCGCGCCGTTGGTAGGCCCACCAGGCAAGCACCGTGAACACAGCCCCCACGGCCAGCAGGCCGCCGCACCAGGCCCAGTTCAGGCCATCGACGGCATAGCCGCTCTGAAAATAGTTGAACGGCGAGAGACGGGCCACGGCGGCCAGACCATCGTTCACGCGGGCCAGCGACCTGACGGTGTAGCCGGCCACCAGCACGATGGCCGCCACCGTTGCGGCCAGGCTGCGCGAGGGCAGCGCCATGCTCAATACCAACGCCAGCCCGGCCGCCAGCGCGAGCAACGCCAGCAGCGACACGAAGGGCAGCGCCAGCGCGCCCAGGCCGATCCCCAACCGCGAGCCGGGCAGCCCCAGGGCGCAGCCGGCCCAGGTCAGCGCGACCACGGCGACGAGGGCTACCACCAGCGCCGCCACGCGCCCGGCAAAGAGCGCCGTGCGGCTGACCGGATAGGCCTGGATCAGGTCGAGCCGGCCGGCCTCCTCGTCGCTCACCAGGAGGCCGCTGCCGAGGAGGATCGCCAGCACCCCCAGGAGCAGCCCCGAGTACGACAGGAAGACGCTGTCGAGGTAGCCGCCAGGGGTAAACATCTGCTCGACGCTGCCGAAAAAGGCGAGCACCTCCGGCGGGTACGCCTTGAGCAGCTCCGCCATCTGCGCGGTCTGGCCGGCCAGGGCGCCGTAGCCCCAGACGGAGAACCAGCCCAGGGCCGCGAACGACAGCCCCCAGCCCAGGACCTGCGCCCACATCCGTGATAGCGTATGGCGAAAGATGGTGCCCATATCAGCCCCCCTCACTCTCGCGCGCGCCATAGTAGGCCACAAAGGCATCTTCCAGCGACGGGCGCTCGACCTCCAGGTCGCGCACCGGGAAGGCGGCGATGGCCTTGATCAGCTCGTCCATCTCGCCCTCGATCTGCAGTTGCAGCGCCGCGCCCACCGGCGAACTGAGCAGCGTGACACCGGCGACGCGCCCCAGCGCCGAGGCATCGACCGCCTCGCGGAAGCGGATCGCGACCCGGCGCAGGGTGCGTCCCGCAAGGTCCGTGGTGGCCGCGACCTCGACCACCGTGCCGGCGCGGATGATGGCCACGCGCTCGGCGATCTCTTGCACCTCGCTCATGACGTGCGACGAGAAAAAGACGGTGGCCCCATCGTCGCGGGCCTCGCCGATGAGGCGCAGCACCTCGCGCCGCATGAGGGGGTCGAGCCCGCTCGTCGGCTCGTCGAGCAGCAGCAGCTCGGGCCGGTGCATCAACGCCTGCACCACGCCCACCTTCTGCTTGTTGCCTTTCGACAGGTTCTTGATCTGCGGCTTCAGGTCCAGGTCGAGGCGCTTCGCCAGTTGCAGCACGTGCGGCCACTCGACCCCGCCGCGCAGCCGGCCCAGGTAGCGCAGGGCGCTCTCCACCGTCAGGCCGGCTTCAAGATGCAGCTCGCCGGGGAGGTAGCCGCAGCACGCACGCACCGCTTCGGGCTGCGCCTGTGGGTCGAGCCCCAGCACGCGCACCGTGCCGCCATCGGGGCGGATCAGGTCGAGCAGGCAGCGGATGGTCGTGGTCTTGCCGGCGCCGTTGGGGCCGAGAAAGCCCATGATCTCGCCGCGGCGGACCTCGAGGTCGACGCCCTTGAGCGCGCGCACCGGGCCGTAGGATTTCGTGAGTTGTTGCGTCACAATGGCAGCAGGCTGGTTCATGGATGCTCCTTCTTGCAGCGCGGCCGGCCGCGGGGCTTGGGCTCGGGCGCCGGCGGGCGGTAGCGTTTCAGGTCAGGCAGGCGCGCTTCGCACATCTCGATCCAGCGCAGGTCGGCCTCCAGGTGCATGGTGGCGCTGTCGAGCAGCAGCACCCAGGGCAGCTCGGTCGACACATCGGCGTGCTGGCGCAGCTCCGTCACCCGGTGCAGCACCTGGTAGAGCTCGCGGCGCTGCGCCATGAGCACCTGCTCGGGCGGCACCGGCCCGCCCACCAGGCTGAGCACTAGCTTGAGGTAAAAGGCATCGCCCAGGTGGTAGTCGCGCACCTCGGGCTGCAGCAGCCACGCCCGCAGCTCGGCCAGGCCCTGCGCCGTGAGCCGGTACACCTTGCGCTCCGGCGCCCCGTCGGCCTCGGCCGGCGCCCATTCGGCCAGGCCGGCCTCGCCCAGCCGCGCCAGCGTGCTCGCCACCTGGCCGGGCTTGACCTCCCACTCGTTGCCGAAGGTCAGCGCCAATTGCTTGCCCAGCTCGTAGCCGTGCATGGGCTGTTGGTAGAGCAGGGCCAGCAGCGCATGCTTCACCGACATGCGCGCCTACCGTTCGCGTTGGCCGCGCGCGGAGCGGATGCGCTCTTTGGCGGCCAGGATGAGGGCTTGGAACATGGACGTCTCCCATTGACTTACACTGCTTACATCAAAACTATACACCCAGTGTATAGTTTTGTCAATGGCTGAAGGGAGGAGGGTTCTTGGGGGAGTGAGCGACGAGGGGCACCTACGACCCGCTCCTTGGCCTGTTGGTTCAGTCTCTTCGCAGCCAACGTATGGATAGGGTCGTTTCCAGGGCCTTGAGCTCGGGGTCACCCGTCACCAATGTGGCCCCCTGGATCATCGCCAGGGCCGCCGCAAAGGCATCGGCATAGGCGAGCGCGTGCCCGGCCTTGATGTGTGCGGCCTCAAGCGCCAACTGCCTCCCTGCCTCGACCAGTTCGATCCCGCTCGCCTCCAGGAAGGCAATCACCTCGCAGGCCCGCGCCAGGCCCCAGCGGCGCTCGACGATGTAGGCCACCTCGCCGGCATTCACCCAGGCCATCAGCACCTGCGTGCCTTGCCGGGCCTGATGGAGAATGGCGGCGACATCTGTGCTGCCGGCCTCGCCGCTCAGCAATGCCAGCAGTGCAGAACTGTCCAGCACATAGCTCTCAGGCGCCACAGCCTTCCTCACGGTCCCGCTCCTGGGCACGCTCGGCCATGAGGTCCTCGGTCAGAGAGGGGCCTGCTGCCAGCATGCCGTGCATGGCTTGCACCGGGTCGTCGGGCAACGGCACCAGGGCCAGCACGCGGCCATATTCCACGATCTGCACCCGCGCCCCCTTGCGCAGGCCCAGCTTGTCTCTGAGCTCCTTGGGGATGACGATCCAGCCCTTGGTAGAGACTATGGCCGTATGCATGTGCACCTCCTGCGTTATACCATTCATGATTCAGTATACCATGAGCGGTGCCACGTAGCAACTCGCTGGCCGTGCCGTACCTGTTCAGATCGTCATTGCTTCGTCGGCCTGCGGGCCTCCTGTTGAGAAACTTACCGTTTGTCATTGCGAGGAGGCCGCAGCCGACGAAGCAATCCCCACGTCGCGATCGGGTGCTGGCTCACTTGGAGATAGCTTCGTCGGCTGCGGCCTCCTCGCAATGACAGCACTAGTTTCTGTGCTTGCACATGCCGCGCGGCGGCATGGGATACTCGCAATGACAGAGGGAACAGACACGGCGTGCCAGGCGCTTGTAGTATAGGAGGGAGGGCGGTAGCCGACACCTGACAGGTTTCCGAGCACCTGTCAGGTGTCGGCCATCGCTCTCCCCTACTACAAGCCACGCTGCAGGCTACTGCGCCCCGGTGTCGACAAGCTGGAAGTGCAGCACCGTGCCGCTGCAGCGGCTGACGGTCACCGCGCTGCCGGCTGCTGCGCCCGAGACGAAACCCGGCGGCGCCGGCTCGATCCACACCAGCTTGTACTGCCAGCGCGGCGCCTCCAACCCCGGCGGGAGCTGCGGTTCGACGCGCACCGTCCAATCGGTCGACGCCGGCGGGTAAAAGGTCCACAGCACGGCCTGGCGGCCGAAAGCGTCGTGGGCGCTGTAGAGGGTGGGCTGCTCGGTGCCGCCGACGTAGGCGCGCACCGGCGTGCCCTCGGGGGCGCCATAGATCACCGCTGCCACGTCGGCGCGGGTGCAGAGCGGCGCGGCGCTGTTGATGGTGATGCTCAAGCCCTTGGCATCATCGCCCGCACTGTTGGTTGCCCTGACGGTGAAGCTGAAGATGCCGGCCGTTGTGGGTGTGCCGGATATGGTGTTGCCGGCGAGCGTCAGGCCATCCGGCAGATCTCCGGCGGCTATGCTCCAGGTGATCGGCGTGTCGCCGGTCGCCGCGAGGGTCTGGCTGTATGGCGTGCCCACCGTGCCGTTGGGTAAAGAACTGGTTGTGATGATGGGTGCGGCGGGAGCCACTTCCTGAATGACGTTGATTGTCACATCGGCCATATTGGTCGCGCTGATCGTCACCGTCGCCGTATAGGTACCCACCGTCAGGCCAGGAGCGGCCTTTACCGTGAAGGTGGTGGAGGTGGTGCTATCGTCCAAGGTAGTGGCCAGAGGCTGGGTTATAACATAGCTACCCGGGTGCGCGCCGCCCAGTGCCACCGCCAGATGGGTAAGGTCGCCGGTGCCGGTCCTCTCGATAGTGATGGGCTTTGTCTCCTGATCACCGTCGGCATAACCTACAACCAGCGGCGTCATGGTCTGATCGGCGATAGGGGCGATGGTATAGGTGAGGGGTCGCGCCAGCGAATGGAAATACTGGTCCGTACCCGTGTAGGCCGTCTCCTCGGCGAACGGACTGCCCGCGAGCGGCGAGCCGGGAGCTTGCGAACCCACATACACGTCGATCAGAATGCCTGCGGGGGGCGCGATGAGGATCGCGCCGGATTCGTCGCTGCCTTTGCCGACGCCCGGGCCGCCGTCGCGTCCGGTGGCTGTGACTTGACCGCCGCTGATGGTGACGTTGCCTCCGGCGCCCCAGCAGCCGTCGCCGATGCCCGCGCCGCCGCCGCGTCCGGTGGCCGTGACTTGACCGCCGCTGATGGTGATGTCGCCGCCGCCGCCGTCGTAGCTGCCGCCGATGCCCGCGCCGCCGCCGTCGCCGCTGTTGGCGGTGACCGTGCCGCCGCTGATGGTGACGCTGCCGCTGCCACCGTAGCCGCCGATGCCCGCGGCGAGGCTACCGCCGTTGGCGGTGACCGTGCCGCCGCTGATGGTGATGTCGCCGCCGCCACCACCGTAGCTGCCGCCGCCGATGCCCGCGGCATAGTCGCTGCCCTTGGCGGTGACCGTGCCGCCGGTGATGGTGACGCTGCCCCCATCGCCACCCAAGCCGCCGCCGATGCCCGCGCCCAAATAGCCGCCGTTGGCGGTCACCGTGCCGCCGCAGATGGTGACGCTGCCGCCGTCCCCGTAGTAACCACCGCCGATGCCCGCGGCGTATTCGCTGCCGTTTGCCGTGAGCGTACCGGTGCCCAGGGCCTGGCCGTAGATCGTCAGGCTGCTTCCGGGGGGAACGCGTATCCCCGCGTTATAGTTGTCGCCGTTGACCGTGAGGGAGGCGCCGTCGGCCAGAATCAGATAGGCGTGGCCGGAAACTGTGACGGTGGACGAGCGCGTGACGCCCGCATCCAGTACGATATACCAGCCCCCGTCGCTGAGCGTCTCGCCCGCGCCCGACCCCATGAGCGCGGTGACAGGGGTCGTTCCCGTGTTCTGCTGCACGCCGTTCTCGTCTATGTAATCGTAGCCGTATCCGACAAGGTTGAGCCACGCGCCCAAGTCGCCCGCCCAGCCTACTGCGATGCCATGGATGAGCGCCCCCGCCGTGTGGCCAGTGATGCTCCGATGGACGTGGGTGGTCGTCGCGGGGGCGATGCAGTTGTCGTTCCTGAGGAACACCGCCGCACTGCCGGAGATAGCCAGCGTGCCCTGCAACTCGGCAAAGCCGGGTCCGATGTCCCTCCCACCGGGTCCACCCTTGGCGAAGACCGTGCCGCCACTGATGGCGACGCTGCCGCTGCGGCCATAGCAGCCGCCGCCGATACCCGCGGCGAAGCCACCTCCGTTGGCGTTGATCGTGCCGCCACTGATGGTAATGTCGCCGTCGCCGCCACCATAGCCGCCGCCGCCGATGCCCGCGGCGAAGCCACTTCCGTTGGCGTTGATCGTACCTCCGCTGATGGTAATGCTGCCCCTAAGGCCGTAGCCGCCGCTGCCGATGCCCGCGCCGCCGCCGTAGCCGCCGTAGCCACCATTGGCGGTGACCGTGCCGCCGCTGATGGTGATGCTGCTAAAGCCGCCGCCGCCGTCGCCGCCACTGTAGCAGCCGCCGCCGATGCCCGCGCCGCCGCCGTTGCTGTCGTTGCCGCCGTTGGCGTTGACCGTGCCGCCGCTGATGGTGATGTTGCCGCCGCTGCCACCGAGGCCGCCGCTGCCACCGAAGCCGTGGCCACCGATGCCAGCGCCGCCTGCGCTGCCGTTGGCCGTGAGCGTACCGTTGCCTAGGGCCTGGCCGTAGATCGTCAGGCTGTTTCCGAAGGGAACGCGTATCCCCGCGTCATGGTTGTCGCCGTTGACCGTCAGGGAGGCGCCGTCGGCCAGAATCAGATAGGCGTGGCCAGAAACTGTGACGGTGGACGAGCGCGTGACGCCCGCAGCCAGTACGATATACCAGCCCCCGCCGCTGAGCGTCTCGCCCGCGCCCGAGCCCGTCAGCTCGGTGACGGGGGTCGTTCCCGTGTTCCGCTGCACGCCGTTTTCGTCAATATAGTCATAGCCCTCCCCCGCCGCCAGCGTCCCCGGCGGCGCCACAGCGACGAGCGCCAGCCCGGCGACGAGCGCCAGGGCGCCGGCGAGGCGCCAGGCCCTGGCCAGGCCAATACCCCACTTGGTCCTCTCCATGGATCACGCCTCCTCGATGAGATGGGCCGGCCCGCCCGTCAGAAGCGGCGGCGCGCGGCCAGGCAACGGAATGGCCTGCTGACGATAGGGGCGGCGCTGCAGGCGCGGCGCCGCCAGGCCGGCAGAGGAGGGTACGAAGTAGCGCAGGTACAGGGGAACGCGAGGGCAGCAACTTTGCAGAGGCACAGGGGCCACTTCCGAGGGCGCCACGGCATGCGCTCAGCCCAACAAGCGCTTGATCGCTTCGACAAACTCGGCGGCCGCCTCGATGGCCTGCTGCGCTTCATCCGGCGACACATGCGCCGTGCCGCCATAGTCGGCGACGCTGCGCAACTCGAAGAGCCAACTCAAAGCCTTGCCTTGCTCGACCTGCAGTCTGCCTGCTTTGACGTAGTGCTGATGAACTGCAGCGACGACGGCGCTGTGCTTGGTATACTCCAGACCGTCTTCCAGCAAGGCAGCCTTTGCCGCATAAAAGGCCGCGTAGTACGCGCGCGGCAGCGAAATCGTAAGAGCCGGTGGACGCCAACTGGCGGGCTGCTGCAATGGATTGCTCTGCACGGCCAAGCAGAGCGGCAGCCTCAGCGGAGTGCTGCGGCATCACACCAGCACCCCCTCCCTCTTGGCGTTGCGATAGAGCTGGATGCTGCCCCGCTCATACTCGTCGGAAGGCGCCGGCTTGGCGGAGATGAGGCGGTCGGACTCGAGCTGGATGGGGTAGAGCAGGTCGACAATGCGGCGCAACTCGCGAAAGTAATCGAATGGCCCATTCAGCAGGACCAGGAGGTCGATGTCGCTGGCTGGGCCGGCCTGGCCGCGCGCTTCGGACCCATAGACGACCAACCCCTTGAAGCGTGGGCCGTAATAACCTTCAAGGGCCGCCTTGCACCGCTTGACGATCTCGGCAACCGTCACTGCAGTCCTCGCTTCTCTTGCCTCCAAAGGCCTGCTCTCTGCAGATATCATACATCGCGCACTGACGAACGTCAAGCCTGACCCGGCAGGGCCTTTGCCAAACACGACAGTACGCGGCTCTCAAAGCCCTGGCGCAGCCGGCCGGCCAAGGGGTGGGGGTTTGAGTTATCTGGCGCCGTTGGCCGCCCGCGGGCGGCCAACGGCGCCAGATAACTCAAACCCCCAAAAACGGTCCGTACCGGGGGTGCGAAGCATATGGCCCGGTTACTGGCCCAGGGAATGGCTAGGGTGCGCCGGTATCCACGAGCTGGCAGTGCAGCACGGTGCCGCTGCACTGCCTGATGCTCACCGCGCCGCCCGCCGCCTGGCCTGAGACGAAGCCCGGCGGCGCCGGCTCGGTCCACACCAGCCTGTACTGCCAGCGCGGGCTCGCGAGCCCCGCCGGGAGCTGCGGCTCGACGCGCACCGTCCAGTCGGTCGACTGCGGCGGGTAGAAGGTCCACAGCACGGCCTGGCGGCCAAAGGCGTCACGGGCAGTGTAGAGCGTGGGCTGCGCCGTGCCGCCGACGTAGGCGCGCACCGGCGTGCCCTCCCAGGCGCCATAGATCACCGCCGCCACATCGGCGCGCTCGCAGATGGGCGGGGGGGGGGCTCTGGCGGCGTGGGAACTTGGAACGCGTACGCGGCGCCCACCAAAGAGTTGTGGTACGGCGCCCCCACCCCGATGGTATCGCTCGAGATGGCGAGGGAATAGCCGAACTGGTCGCCGGCAGCGCCATGGGAGGCGAGCAGCTCCGTGAGCTGGGCCCAGTCGACAGCGCTCAGCCCGGCCGCGGCGGCCGCGCGCGGCAGCTTAACCGAGGCCTGCGCCGCGGGCGCGCCAACGACGCCGAGCAGCAGCCCGGCGACGAGGGCCACGGTGCCGGCGATGCGCACCACCCCGACCAAGCAGATACCCCGCCTGTTCCTGTCCATGGACCGTGTCTCCTGCTGATGATGGGCCAGGCGCTGCCACCAGGGTCAGCAGCGTGTGGTCAGGCCATGCATGCGCATACGATCGATCTGCGATGGCACGCTGGAGATGCAACAACGCCACGATCTCACCGCCGCTGAGCAGCAGAGCGTGCACATTTTCAGGATAGTCGTGGCTGCCACGCGCCATCATGCGCCATGTGCTGCGCCAACATGCGATCGGGCTCAGCACTGGCGCGCCCAGGCGCCCGTGCCCCATCACTTCGATATGCAGGCCCAGAATGTCGCCTACGGCGCATGTCATTGCCTGGCACAAGGCGCAAGAGGCCCTGGGGTGAGAAGCATCGGCGCAAGATGTTCGTAGACGCAGGACATGAGGCGCATCCAAGGGCGTGCGAATTGGTCGATGTCGATCTCTGCGTAATCCGTCAACAGCAGATGCTTGACAAGCGCCGCCCTTTCGGGTATCATACCCTCGGTCGTGCTAGACGGGGAGCTAGCGGTGCCCTGTACCCGCAATCCGCTATAGCGGGGTTGAATTCCCTCTAGAGGCTCGGCTGATTTGGGACTGCTCTGGAGGAGCGGCGATGAAGGCTGGGTCCTGCGCGGCAGAGATCCACGAACCCCGTCAGGTCCGGAAGGAAGCAGCGGTAAGTGGCCCACTCTGGGTGCCGCAGGGGCTCCTGGCTGGAGCAAGCTGACCACAGCAAGCCGGGTCAGACGTGTCGAAGGAGGGTGCACGACCATCTCTAATGCGTAAAACGTAATGCGTAAGGTCGCCTCGAGCAGCGTCTGCCGCTGTGACACAGGTTACGTATTACGCATTACGTTCTACGCGCGAGGTACCTTTGGCCGATCCGATCATCGTCATCGGTGGCGGTGCTTCGGGGATGATGGCGGCAGGGCGCGCCGCTGAGCTCGGCGCACCGGTGCTGCTCGTGGAAAAGACGCCTAAACTCGGCAACAAGCTGCGCATCACCGGCAAGGGGCGCTGCAACCTGACGAATGTGGCCGAGTGGGATGAGTTCATCGGCCACTTTGGCCCGAACGGCCGCTTCCTCTACGGGGCGTTTTCCCGTTTCTTTGTCGACGATCTGCGAGCCTTCTTTGCCGACCGTGGCGTGCCCACCGTGGTCGAGCGCGGCGGCCGGGTCTTCCCTGCCGCGAACGATGCCGACCCGGTGGCCGATGCCCTCGTGGCCTACCTGCGCCAGGGCAACGTTACGCTGCGCCGCCGCACGCCCGTCACCGCACTCCGCATCGCCAACCGGCGCATGGTGGGGGTAGAGAGCGGGGGCCGCGAGTTTGGCGCCCGGGCCGTGATTGTGGCCACCGGGGGCGCCTCCTACCCGGGCACCGGTTCGACGGGCGACGGCTACACGCTCTTGGCTGCCGCCGGGCATACCATCATTCCCCCACATCCTGCCCTGGTGCCCTTGGTGGTGGCCGAGCCGTTTATTGGCAGCCTGCAGGGGCTGTCGCTGCGCCACGTGCGCGCCACCCTGCTGGTGGATGGCCGGCCGCTGCGCGCCGAGTTTGGCGAGATGCTCTTTACCCGCACCGGCCTCTCGGGGCCGATTATCCTAACGTTGAGCAAGCAGGCCGGCGAGGCCATCGGCCACGGCCGCGTGGAGGTCACGATCGACCTCAAGCCTGCGCTCTCCGACGAGGCGCTCGACGCCCGCCTGCGCCGCGACATTGACGAATACGGGCGCCGCGGCTACCGGCACATCCTGGCCGGGCTGCTGCCAAGGCTGCTCATCCCGGTCTTTGTCGAGCTGACGGGCATCGCGGCGGAGAAACGTGGCCACCAGATCACGGCGGCCGAACGCGCCCGCCTGCGCCAACTCTTGCGCGATTTCCGGCTGAGGGTCACCGGCACCCGGCCCATCGGCGAGGCCATCATGACGGCGGGCGGGGTCGATATCGACGAGCTGGACCCGCGCACACTCGAGTCGCGGCTGGTGGCCGGGCTTTACTGCTGTGGCGAAGTGATCGATGTGGATGCCGACACGGGGGGCTATAACCTGCAGGCCGCCTTCTCGACCGGCTACCTGGCGGGCGAGGCCGCGGCCCGTGCGCTGGGAAACGGAACGCAAGCAAGATGACACGCGCCAATCAGGAACCGCCTACGAGGCACCAACCCGGCCTGTCATTGCGAGGAGGCCGCAGCCGACGAAGCAATCTCCCATCCGCTGATAGGGGATTGCCTCGTCGGCTGCGGCCTCCTCGCAATGACGGAGAGGCCAAGACCACGGCGCGCCTGGGCATCCACCGGCAGAGCCTGCTGGCTCTGAGCGGCATCGTGGCCCTGGTGGCCGCCATGGCCCTGGGCTATGCCCTCACCGCGCGCGCCTTCTCCGTCGAGATCGACGGGCGCACGCTGCACCTGCGCTCGCACCTGGCCACCGTGGGCGACGCCCTGCGCGAGGCGCGCATCTGGCTGCAGCCCGAAGACTCTATCGACCCGCCGCCCGGCACGCCGCTGCGCTCGGGCCTGCAGGTGCGCGTACAACGCGCGCGCACGCTTCACATCTCGGCCGACGGCGAGACGGTGGAGCACCGCACCGTGGTCGCCAGCGTCGGCGAGGCGCTGGCCGAGGCCGGCGTCAGGTGGATCCCCGAGGACCGCATCACGGTGGGCGGCGAGCCGGTCTCGGGCGACGAAGCGCTCTACGAGGCCCAGGCCGCGGGGCGACGGACCTCGAGCCGGGGCGGCGCCCGGCCGGCGCCGTTGAGCGAGGCGCCGGCGCCGCTGGAGGTGGCGGTGCAGCGCGCCGTGCCCATCGCCGTGCAAGACGGCCGAATCCCCTTCACCTTTCTCACCGCCGCGCCCACCATCGGCGAGGCCCTCGTGGAAAAGGGCATCGTCATCTATGCCGCCGATAAGGTGCAGCCGCCGCTCGACACGCCGGTGACTGCCGGCCTGCACGCCTATATCGACCGCTCGCTCCCCGTCACCCTGCTGGCCGACGGCCAAATCCGCCAGACGCGCACCCGCGCAGTGACGGTGGGTGACCTGCTGCAGGAGGAGGGCGTGACCCTGCGCGAGATGGATTACACCCGCCCCGCCGCAGAGGACCCGATTGCGCCCGACATGCGCATCACGGTGGTGCGCGTGCGCGAGAGCGACGTCGTCGAGCAGGAGAGCATCCCCTACGAGGAAGAGGTCCGCGGCAACCCCGAGTTGGAGATCGACCAGCACCGGGTGGAGAATTTCGGCTCGCCCGGCATTTTCAAGCGCAGCCTCAAGGTGCGCTATGAGAACGACATCGAGGTCAGCCGCACGCTCGACCGCGAGTGGGTCGAGCGGCCGCCGATGAACCGCATCGTCTCCTACGGCACCAAGATTGTCGAGCGGCAATTGGAGACGCCCGAGGGCACCATTACCTACTGGCGCAAGTTGCGCATGCGCGCCTCATCGTACACGGCAGCCACCTCGGGCAAGACGCGCGACCATCCCGAGTATGGCATCACCCGCGTCGGCTGGCAGGCGCGCAAGGGCATCATCGCCGTCGACCCCAGGGTGATCCCGCTCTTCACCAAGATGTATGTGCCGCGCTACGGTCAGGCCGTCGCCGCGGATACCGGCGGCTTGATCTTGGGCATGCACATCGACCTCTGCTATCCAGAGGACGCCTACGTGCACTGGTGGAACTGGACCGACGTCTACCTGCTCAGCCCGCCGCCACCGGCCAGCCAGATCGTCTGGACGCTGCCCAACTATCCCACCGAGCGGTAGTGGCGCGAAAGGGCACGAAAGGGCGCGAAACTATACGAAAGAGCGCGAAAGGGCACGAAAGGGCGCGAAACCATTCGTGGTCTTTCGCGCCCTTTCGTGCCCAGATGCTTTGTAGCTCAGACGTCTTGGAGTTGAGATGAGCACGATTGATCCGCGTGAGGTGCTGCGCCGCTACGGGCTGCGGCCGCGCAAGGGGCTGGGGCAGAACTTTCTCGTCGACCGCAGCGCGCTCGAGCGCATCGTGGCGGCTGCCGAGCTCACGTCGCAGGATACGCTCGTCGAGGTGGGGCCGGGCGTGGGCCAGCTCACACAGCTCCTCGCCGACGCCGCCGGCCGGGTCGTCGCCGTCGAGCTCGACGCGCAGATGGTACAGGTGCTGCGCCAAGAGCTGGCCGGCCGGAGCAACGTCGAGGTCGTCGAGGGCGACATCCTCGAGGTGGACGTCGGCGCACTCGCCGGCGGCCGGCCCTACAAGGTCGTGGCCAACCTGCCCTACTATATCACTTCGGCGGCCCTGCGCCACCTGCTCGAAGCCCAGCCGCCGCCCACGCTGCTCGTCGTCACCGTGCAGCAGGAGGTGGCCGAACGCATCACGGCGCAGCCCGGCGCCATGAGCCTGCTCGCCGTGAGCGTCCAGTTCTACGGCCGGCCGCGGCGCGTGGCGCGCATCCCCGCCGGTGCCTTCTACCCGCCCCCCAAGGTCGATTCCGCCGCCGTGCGCATCGACGTCTACCCCCCAGCCGAGCGCCCGGTGCAGGACGTCGGCCCCGAGCGCTTTTTCCGGGTCGCGCGCGCCGGCTTTGGCCAGCGCCGCAAGCAGTTGCGCAACTCGCTCACCGCCGGGCTGCACCTCAAGGGCGAGCAGGTCGCGGCCGCCCTGGCGCGCGCCGGCATCGCGCCGCAGCGCCGCGCCGAGACGTTGAGCCTCGAGGAGTGGGCCGAGCTGAGCAGAGCGCTGGCGTGTGTGGCCTAGCCCCAATACCGTTCAAATAACGGCGCCTCGCCCGTCTCGACGGAGCCGGCGATTGGAAATCGCGCCTGGGAGCCGCCGTTGGCGGCCAAGGGGGCGCTGCGGCGCCGGGCGCCCACCTGCGTGGGCTGGTCGCCACGGCCGCGTCGGCGCAGGCCGACGCCCGGCCGCAGGCCCTCTAGGCGCGACTT
>JAKPJZ010000094.1 GCA_029553955.1 Chloroflexota bacterium | reverse complement strand
TGCGCCAGGGTCAGCAGGCGGCGCTGCTTGGCCGTCAGCGGGGTGTCGCCGACGGCGGGGGTGAAGCTCAAAGGGACTTGCTCGGTCATGGGTGGTGTCTCCTGGAAGGTCGGTGGATGCGATCGGTTCGTGCGGTGCAATGGGTCAGTCGAGGGAGCCGCCCAGTGTGGCCAGCACGCCGCGCCACAGGGCGTCGCGCTCGGCGTGCGGCTCGGGTTCGGTGCGCCCGCTGGCCTGGTCAAAGACCGCCGTCTGCACCATGACGATGCCGCTGGCAGGCTGCACGTAGATCGTCTGGCCGTGGATGCCCTGCAGCGCGAAGGTGCGGGTCTTCAGCGGGTACAGCCAGAACTGGTAGCCGTAGCCGAAGAAGGGGGTGGCGCGGCGCGGGGCAAAAGCCGGGGGCTGGCGGGTGGCGTCGGTGGCCTCAAGCAGGTACTCGCGTGGCACGATGGCGCGGCCGTCCCGCTGCCCGTCCTGGGCCAGCAGAAGGCCCAGTCGACCCCAGTCGCGCAGCGTGGCGTTGAAGCCGCCACCGGCCTGCTCCTGCCCGTCGGCGCCCACGCGCCAGAAGGCGTCGCGCTCGGCCCCCATCGGTTTCCAGAGCCATTCGCTGGTGAGCTCGGCCATCGCCTTGCCGGTGGCGCCGGTCAACACGCGGCCCAGCACCTCGGTCTCGGCCGTGGCATAGGCGAATTTTTCGCCGGCCGGCGCTGCACGCTCGTTGAAGGTGCGCAGCAGCGCCAGCGGGCGCGGGCCGCTGGCGCCGGTGATGGCGCGCGACAGCTTTGCCACGTCGTCGTTGCCGTCATAGCGCTCGGTGAAGTGGATGCCGGAGCTCATGCGCAGCAGCTGGCGCACCGTGGTGGCGCCGTAGGCCGAGCCTTCGAGGTCTTTCACGTAGCGCGATGCCGGGTCGTCCAGCGAGGCGATCAGCCCCTTGTCCAGCGCGATGCCGACCAGCAGGGAGGTGACACTCTTGGCCATCGAGAACGACAGGAAACGCGCGTCCGGCGTGCGGGCGTAGCGGTAGCGCTCGGCCACGACCTGGCCGTTCTTGAGAATCAGCAGGCCGGTGACGAGGCGCCGCTCCAGGTAGTCGTCGAGTGTGTAGCCGATGTTGCGCCAGCGGTAGCGGATGGCGGGGGGTGCCGCGGCGTCGGGCAGTGCCATGACATCGGCCCCGCGCGCCACCGCGCGCACCGGCACGCCGACGCGGTCCAGTGCCGACCAGGAGCCCACGCGGTAGGGCGTGGTGTACCAGGTGGGCGGAGCGCCCACGGGGTAAGCCTGCGATTTGCCCAGCGCCTCTTCATCGGGCTCGGCATGCACCCCGGCGCTGCACAGCAGCAGGGCCAGCAGCAGGGCGGCGCGGGTTCGGGCTTCGTCCATCTGCACAGGAATCCGGTCTGCTCAGTGCAGGGTGCGCCGGGCCTGCCCGGCCGTGTCGGCCAGGAAGCCGAGCACCAGCGCGTCGAATTCGTCGGGCGCCTCCAGATTCTGCAGGTGGCCGATGCCGGGCAGCTCGGCATAACGGCTGCCGGCGATCTGGCCTGCCATCTTCTGCATCACGGCCGGCGGCGCGTTGCGGTCGAATTCGCCGGCCACCAGCAGCGTGGGCACCCGGATCAGCGGCAGCGCGGCGCGGCGGTCGAAGGTGACGAGGGCCTCCAGCGCCTTGCGGTACGCCGGCGGGTGCACACCCGCCATGCAGCGCGTGGCCAGCGCGACGCCTTCGGGCAGCGAGCCGGGGCCGATCATCTGCGGCACCAGCACCTGCGCCAGGTCGGCCATGCTCTGGCCCGCGTCCAGCGGCGCGGTGCGCTGGGCGATGAAGTCGCGCTGCCAATCGCCATCGGGCTTGCCGAAGGAGGGCGAGGTGCCGCACAGGATCAACCGGTTCACCAGCTCGGGCCGGCGCGCCACCACCTCCTGCGCCACCATGGCTCCCATGCTGTGCCCCAGCAGGATGACCGAGCCCCCATGCTCGGCACGGCGGCGCTCGTCGTCCGCACCGAGCAGGGCTTCGATCAGCGCGATGCAGCTCTGCGCCAGACCCTTGAAGGTGTAGGGCTCGATCGGCGCGCTGTGGCCGTAGCCGGGCATGTCCCAGGCCACGGCGCGGTAGCCCAGCGAGGCGAAGGTTTCAACCTGCGGCGCGAACGCGCGGTGCCCGCCGCCGATGCCGTGCAGCATCAGGATGATGGGGCCGGAGCCCAGCGAGGAAAAGGTTGGCAAGGCGGTCATCGGGAAGCCTGTGTACGCGCTCGGTCAGTCCACCACGCGGCCGTGGTCGACCACCGTGGCGCCGTCGAGCTGCACTGTGCAGTGGCGCATCGGCAGGTCGAAGTGGCCCAGCGTGTAGCGCCCGGCCACCTCGTTGGCGCCGGTGCTGTAGAGGAAATTGCCGGCAAAGGCGCGCAGCTCGGTGCCGTTGAAGTCGCGCTTGTCGTACAGCGCCATGCTGTCCCAGCGCGCGGCGTCGCACAGGCCGTAGCCGACATGGCTGACCGAGTAAGCCTCCTGGTCCCCCCATGCCTCGATGTAGCTGCGCATCAGTTGCGCGTCCAGCCCCGCGCCCTCGATGGCGGTAACGTAGTCGTTTTCGATGGTCAGCTTGATCGGCGATTCGACGTAGCGCTTGAAGGTCAGGTTCACATCGCCGG
>JAKPJZ010000087.1 GCA_029553955.1 Chloroflexota bacterium | reverse complement strand
CGTCATCGGCGGCGGCATCGCCGGCGCGTCCGTGGCCTGGCGCCTGGCCGGCCAGCGCCGCGTGGTGCTCATCGAGCGTGAAAGCCAGTGCGGCTACCACACCACCGGCCGCTCCGCGGCGCTTTTCATGGAAAGCTACGGTCCGCCGGGCGTGCGCGCGCTCACCCGCGCCAGCCGCACCTTCTTCGAGCAGCCGCCGGCCGGATTTGCCGAGGTGCCGCTGCTCGGGCCCCGCGGCGTGCTGCACCTGGCCTTCGAAGGTCAGGAAGCGGACCTGGCACGCGCCCGCACCGAGCTCGCGCCGGGCTGCCCGCAACTGCAGGTGCTCGATGCCGCCGCGGCCCTGGCGCTGGCGCCCTGCCTGCGCCGCGACTGCGTGATCGGCGCCCTGCTCGACCCCGAAGCCCAGGACATGGACGTGGACGCGATCCACCAGGGTTTCCTGCGCGGGTTCCGGCAGGGCGGCGGCATGTTGCGCACCGGCAGCGGTGTCGCCCGGGCCGAGCGCACAGGCGCGCGCTGGCGCCTGACGCTGGAAGACGGTTCGACGCTCTCGGCCGCGACCGTGGTCAATGCCGCAGGTGCCTGGGCCGATACCGTGGCGCAGGTGTTCGGCGTTGCACCAGTGGGCATCGTGCCGATGCGCCGCAGTGCCTTCACCTTCGACGCCGGCGCCGGCCAAGACAGCACGGCCTGGCCCGCCCTGGTGGCGATCGACGAAAGCTGGTACATCAAGCCCGGTCACGGGCAACTGCTCGGTTCACCGGCCAACGCCGACCCGACCACGCCGCACGATGTCGTGCCGGAAGAGATCGACATTGCCACCGGCATCTGGCGCATCGAGGAAGCCACCACGCTCACGATCCGCCGGCCCACCAGCACCTGGGCCGGCTTGCGCTCTTTCGTGCCGGACGGCGAACTGGTGATCGGTTTCGACGACGCGGTGTCGGGCTTCTTCTGGCTCGCCGGTCAGGGCGGCTATGGCATCCAGAGCGCCGCCGGGGCTAGCGCGCTGGCCGATGCGCTGTTGCGCGACGCGCCACTGCCCGAAGCGTTGCGCCAACACGGCGTGGACCCCGCCGCCTCGGCGCCCACACGCCTGCGCTGAACGCCTGCCATCCGTTGTGACGCGCCCGTCACCGCGCCGCAAACAAATCGCACACCCGCTGGCGCAACCACTGTTGCCCGGGGTCGGCTTCGAAGCGCCGGCTCCAGTGCAATGACACGGTGAAGTCGCGCAGCGGAAAGTCCGGCTCGATGATCTCCAGCCCGCCATGCACCACAAAGCCCTGGGCGATGCTGCGCGGCATCAGCACGCCCAGGTCGCTGGCGCGGACGATGGCCGGCAGCGACAGGAAATGGGCCACGGTCAGACGCAGCCGGCCCTCCAGTTGCAGCAACTGCAGGATGCGCAAGGTGTCGGAGTGCGTGCGCACGGCGGCGAAGTCCAGACCGGCGAGCGCCTCAAGACCCTCCGACGCGCTGCGCACGCCCCTGGAACCCTGGCGTCCTGCCGAAGTCCGCCACTGTGCCGCGAACGGATGGCCTTCGCGCAGCAGCACGATGTAGCGGTCGGACAGCAAGGGCAAACGCTGCGTATCCGCGACGATGGGCAGGTAGCCGATGGCGATATCGATGCGGCCGCTGTCGAGCGCGGCCGCGATCTCGTCGTGCGGCAGCGGCGCGGCCTCCAGCCTCGTACCGGGCGCCTCGCGCCGAAGCGTGGCCATCAGTTCGGGCAGGAAACGCGACTCGCCAATGTCGCTGAGGTGCATCCGGAAGGTCTTGCGCGCCTGCAACGGGTCGAACACCTCCGACTCGTTCAGGGCTTCTTCCAGCGTGGCCAGCGCGCTCTGCACGGCCTGCGCCAGGCGCTCGGCGCGCGGCGTGGGGGCCACGCCCCCGCCCGAGCGCACAAACAACGCATCGCC
>JAKPJZ010000085.1 GCA_029553955.1 Chloroflexota bacterium | reverse complement strand
CCCTTCTCATGGCCGAACAGCTCGCCCTCGATCAGGTGCGCCGGCAGCGCGGCGCAGTTGATTTCCACGAACGGGGCCGAGGCGCGCGGACCGGCGTAGTGGCAGGCGCGCGCCACCAGCTCCTTGCCGGCGCCGGTCTCGCCGAGCACCAGGATCGGCGCGCCGGGGGAGCAGTCGGCCGGTTCGCTCAAGGCCATGGTGCGCACCAGGTCGCGCAGCGCCTGCATGGGTGCCGAGTCGCCCGCCAGCGCGCCCAGGCTGGATTCGTCGGCCTCTTTCTTCTGGTAGTAGTCCAGCGCCCGGCGCGTGCCGCGCTCGGCCAGCGCGCGGTCCACCACGGCCTTCAGGCTGGCCAGGGCGACGGGCTTGGTCAGCAGGTCCATGTAGCCGGCCTTCATCGCGTCGATCGCCACCGGCACACTGGCGTGTCCCGTCACCATCACGCAGCGCAGCTCGGCGTCGATCTTGCGCAGCGCGCCGATCACCTCCAGGCCATCCAGGCCCGGCAACTGGAAGTCCACGATGGCCACGTCGGGCATGACGCGGCGTGCCGCCTCCACGCCGGCCGGGCCGTCGTGAGCGACCTCCACGGTGTGCCCGAGCTTCTCGAAAAATCGGGCAACGTTGCGGGCCAGCACGGCCTCGTCTTCAATGATCAGCAGCATGGCCATGGGGCGTCCTCAGGAGGTGGCGGCGCGGGGCAGCACGATTTCGACACAGGTGCCGCGCGGCGGATTGGCGCTCAGCGTGACCTCGCCCTGCCATTGCGTGACCATGCGCTTGACCAGTGCCAGCCCGATGCCCAGCCCGCCGCTCTTGGTGCTGAAGAAGGGGCGGAACAGGCGCTGGCGCACCTCGTCGGAAATGCCGTGGCCGGTGTCGGTGAGGCGCAGGACGCAGCGCGCTCCTGCGTCGTGCAGGCTGGCGGTGAGTTCGCCGCCGTCGGGCATGGCGTCGATGGCGTTGGCAATCAGGCTCAGCACGATCTGGCGCAGCATGGCGGGGTGCGCGCGCACCGGAGCCGGGTCGTGCTCGGGCGCCTGCCAGCGGATGTTGCGGCGCATCATCTCCGCGCCCATCTCCTCCAGGCAGGCGCGCACCAGCGGGCCCAGCGCCACGGCCTCGTCCTGCAGCTGCGGCGCCTGCGAGACG
>JAKPJZ010000066.1 GCA_029553955.1 Chloroflexota bacterium | reverse complement strand
AGAGGGCCTGCGGCCGGGCGTCGGCCTGCGCCGACGCGGCCGTGGCGACCAGCCCACGGCAGCGCGCTGCTGCGCGCCAAGGGGTGGGCGCCCGGCGCCGCAGCGCCCCCTTGGCCGCCAACGGCGGCTCCCAGGCGCGATCTGCAATCGCCGGCTCCGTCGAGACGGGCGAGGCGCCGTTATTTGACAGTACTTACGCGGTTGCTCGGAACAGCGCCAGCCACTGCGGGCTTCCCATCCCCCCACCCCCCTTCCCGCCGCGGCGGGAAGGGGGAGGTCTCAGTATGGGGGTTTGGGCGGGCGCTACGCGCCCGCCCAAACCCCTTGCCCCGCCAGGGGCCCCATTCCTCCAGTCTCCCCGCCCCCGCGCCAGGGACGGGGCCGGGGGTGGGAGGGCCTACCGCGCGCGAGACCGCCGACCGCGTAAGTACTATATTTGAACGGTATTGAGCCTAGCCCCCCTTGGCCGCCACAGGCGGCTTGTGCCCATTTCGCCTCGCTATGGCGCCGAATCGACTGCCAACGATGCCCACGAAGCCGCCTGCGGCGGCCAAGGGGGGCTAGGCTACCGGTTTGCGAACACAACCTGGGGGTATGCCACAAGCATTGGCGGCCCCGTTCGTAGGGTGCATCCAAGACCCGTATCCCCCGCCCCGGCAACAGCCGGCTATTCTGCTACGCCACCACCCCTTGGGCGCAGACAAACCTGCACAGACACACGCCCTCGTGCGTCCGGCCCTAACCCGGGTCAGGGCCGGGTTCGTGTGAAGCTCAAGAGCCGGTCACCAACGATGATGGGATATACCCCCTGGAGGCTCGGGGTGTATCCCACAATCGTCTGTGCAACAGGCATACGTTGCGCACGCCGCTCCGCCCGAGGCTCCCGTGGTAAGCCTCGGGCTACAGAAAAAGCCCTCTGGGCTCGTGCGCTTCGACTCGTCTACGCTTGACCTCGGCTGCTTGCCGCCGTGGGCGCGTGTCTCCCGAGATCACGGCGTTCAGGGGCGACACTAGCCCCATAGGGGCTTTGTCTCTGTAGCCCGAGGCTTACCACGGGAGCCTCGGGCGGAGCGGCAGACGCCGAGACCATACGCATCATTCGGGCCTGAAATACACCGACGATTCTGGGATATACCCGGAGGGTGTAGTTCAGTTTTGGGGCGAGTTGTGGCATAATAGGGGCAAGACTTTATGTTTAGTGTAGGTGGTTTGACGAATGAAGCGTACCCGTGTTGAGATGAAGGCTGAGTTGCTGGCGCAGGCAGAGGCCAAGATTGAC
>JAKPJZ010000053.1 GCA_029553955.1 Chloroflexota bacterium | reverse complement strand
ACACCTGGACCGCTTCTTCGCCGAGTTGGCCAACCGTACTGCCGAGGTCAAGCAGCGCTGCCGAAGCGCTCTGCAAGCCCTGGCTGATGGTCTTGCACCAACAACCAACCATGTAGATCCCATGCCGGATTCAGTTTAGTCGACAGCGCCAAGCGCGGCATCGAGTTGCTGGGCATACCACCGGCAGACACAGCAGGGCCATGGGAAGGGGAAAGTGCGCCTGCAAGGCTACTTCGCGGCCACAGCGGCCAACCTGAAGCGCACCATGGGCTGGCTGGCAGCCGTCGAGCGGCGTGCGCCAGGGGCTGAACAGGCGGTGGCTATGCACCCGCAGGGGTCTGAGCAACCGCTCACCCAGCCTAAGCCGGCCGCAGTATACCTATCCTATTGTTAAGGTGCCGGTTCCCTACTATTGAGCGAACAAAAACCTACACAATCGCCTGTGCGCCGTACTCCTCTGACGGCCAGGCAAAGTCTATGCGAGCCCTCTGCGCCTGGACGGATCGGCGCCACGCCGCAGAAAGCGCACAGGCGTGCGCACTACGAGCTTGCCAGCGGCGAACTGGGTTTTCTGCCAGAAAGCTGGCGCTGACCACCCGCCAGGGAAATCGATGTGTCAGGTCTCCGCGCCTGATTTGCTAAAGACGGCGATCTGCGGTATACTACACCCCCGATGAGTCGGGGAGTTGTGCAGGCGATGGGATACACCAGGAAGCTTCCAGCGGTTGAGCTGCGAGCGGAGTACCTGCTCCGCCGCTGGGAGATTCTTTACCCAGGGGGAGTATCTGAAGGCCCAAGGCCGAGAGGCTTTGGGCTTTTTTTTGCGCCTGGATCGCAGGGCAGGAACGCCGGCAAGGCCGCCGGGCGCGCGGACGATGGTGCCACCCCTGCTCAGGATTATCGCCGTATTGGAGGAAAGGAGAGGAGGCATGACCATGGGACGGGCACCACTCTTTGCGCAGTTGGTGGCAAACACCGACAACGGCTTTTACCGGCAAGACATCATCTCGGTGCGCCAGTTCGACCGCGAGAAGCTGGCCTACGTTTTCGGCCTGGCCGAAGAGATGCGGCACATGGTGCAGCAAGTCGGCTCGGCCGATCTGCTGCACGGCCGCGTGCTGGCCAACCTCTTTTACGAGCCGAGCACGCGCACGAGCTCTTCGTTCATGGCGGCCATGCAGCGCCTGGGCGGCTGTGTCATTCCCATCAACGAGGTGCGCTACTCGTCGGTGACCAAGGGCGAGTCGCTGGTCGATACCGTCCGCACGCTCGAGTGCTACGCCGATGTCATTGTGCTGCGCCATCCGGAGGCCGGCTCGGCGCAGATCGCGGCCGATTGCGCCACCAAGCCCATCATCAACGCCGGCGACGGCACCGGCGAGCACCCCACGCAGGCGCTGCTCGACCTCTTTACCATCCAGCGCGAGCTGGGCCGCATCGAGGGCCTGACGGTCGCCATGGTCGGCGATCTCAAGTATGGCCGCACGGTGCACTCGCTGACGCGCCTGCTCTCGCACTTTGGCGGGCGGCTGCAGTTCGTCTCGCCCGAGGTGCTGCGTATGCCGGCCGAGCTGCTGCGCGAGGCGCGCGAGCAGGGCATGGAGGCCACCGAGCACCAAGACGTGGCCGAGGTCATCGGCGAGGCCGACGTGCTCTATGTGACCCGAGTGCAGCGCGAGCGCTTTGAGGACCAGGCGCTGTACGACAAGGTCAAAGACTGCTACGTCATCACGCCCGAGCTGCTCGAGCGCGCCAAGCCGCGCATGACCGTGATGCACCCGCTGCCCCGCGTCGGCGAGATCAGCTACGACGTTGACAAGGACCCGCGCGCGGCCTACTTCCGCCAGATGGAGAACGGCATGTACATCCGCATGGCGCTGCTGGCGGCCGTGCTGGGGAGGGCCTAGGCGCATGAGCTTCTTCGCGCAACTGGGCGAGCGTCTACAGAGCCGCGGCACGCTGCTCTGCATCGGGCTCGACCCCGACCGGCGCGCTCTGCCCGCGGCCTATGCCGGCGCCGACGAGCCGCTGTGGGCCTGGAACCGTGCCGTCATCGAGGCTACGGCCGACCTGGCCGCGGCCTTCAAGCCCAACTATGCCTTCTACGAGGCCGAGGGGGTGGCCGGGCTCGAGGCGCTCACGCGCACCATCGACTGCGCCCACGCACACGGCGTGCCGGTGATCCTTGACGCCAAGCGCGGCGATATCGCGCACACCGCGGCGGCCTATGCGCGGGCGGCGTTCGAGGTCTGGGGGGCTGATGCGGTGACGCTCAGCCCCTATCTGGGGCGCGACTCGCTGCAGCCCTTTGCCGAGTATGCCGACCGCGGCCTCTACCTCTTGTGCCACACCTCCAACCCTGGCGCGGGCGATGTGCAGGAGTTGACCGTCGCCGGGCGGCCGCTGTACCACGAGGTGGCCGAGCTCGCGGCGCGCTGGAACGAACGCGGCAACATCGGCCTTGTCGCCGGCGCCACCTACCCCGAGGCGCTGCGTGAGGTCAGGGCGCTGGCGCCCGCGCTGCCCTTCCTGGTGCCCGGCGTGGGCGCGCAGGGAGGCAACGTGGCCCAAGCGGTGGCCGCGGCGCTCGACCACAGGGGCGGCGGCATCGTCGTCAACGCCTCGCGAAGCATCGCTGGCGCAGCCGATCCGCGCGCGGCGGCCTTGGCGCTGCGCGACGCGCTGGCCGGCGCGCGCGAGGCGGCCCTGCAAGCGGGCGCGGCCACGGCCGACCCCTACGACGGCCTGATCGCGGCCCTGCACGAGGCCGGTTGCGTGCGCTTGGGCGATTTCGTGCTGCACTCGGGCCAGCACTCGCCGATCTACCTGGACCTGCGCGTGCTCGTCTCGCGGCCCGACGTGCTGTGGCTGGTGGCGCGCGCCTACAGCGAGTTGCTCGCCGGGCTCGAGTTCCAGCGCCTGGCGGCCATCCCCTACGCGGCCCTGCCCATCGGCAGCGCCGTGGCGCTCGTCAGCGGCCGGCCGCTCATCTACCCGCGTCGCGAGGCCAAGGAGTACGGTACCAAGCGGCAGATCGAGGGCGCCTGGAGCGCGGGCGAGACGGCGGTGGTGCTCGACGACCTGATCACCACCGGCGCCAGCAAGCTCGAGGCCATCCGGCCGCTCCAAGAGGCGGGCCTCACGGTGCGCGACATCGTGGTGCTCATCGACCGCGAGCAGGGCGGCCGCGAGGCTATGGAGGCCGCCGGCTACCGCGTGCACGCCGTCCTGGGCATGCGCCGCATCCTGGCCTCGCTGGCGCGGCAGGGGCGCATCTCCGATGCCCAGCGGCGCGAGGTTGAGACGTTCCTGGGGGGGCGAGCGCGGTGAGTGGTGTGGACCTCGCCGTCGAGCTCTGCGGCCTGCGCCTGCGCAACCCCTTCGTGCTGGCGGCGGGCATCCTGGGCACCACGGCGCCGCTCCTGGAGCGGGTGGCGCGCGCCGGCATGGGCGCCGTCACCAGCAAGTCGTGCGGGCCCACGCCGCGGGCGGGCCACCCCAACCCGACGGTCATCCCCTGCGAAGGGGGGCTGCTCAACGCCGTCGGCCTGGCCAACCCCGGCGCGGCGGCGATGGTCGCCATCCTGCGCGAGGCGCGCACGCGCTGCGCCGCCCTCGGCGTGCCGGTCATTGCCAGCGTCTTTGGCGAGACGGCCGAGGCCTTTGGCGACGTGGTGCGCACGCTCGAAGCCGCCGCGCCCGACCTCTACGAGGTCAACATCTCCTGCCCCAACGTCGCCGCCGAGTTCGGCCGGCCCTTCGCGGCCGACCCGGCCGAGGCGGCGCGGGTGACGGCCATCGTGCGCGCGGCGACGCGGCGGCCGCTGATCGTCAAGCTCTCGCCCAACGTCAGTGACATCGTGGCCGTGGGCCGGGCTGTGGTCGACGCCGGCGCCGACGCCATCAACGCCATCAACACCGTGGGTCCGGGCATGGCCATCGACATCCGCGCGCGGGCGCCGGTGCTGGCCAACAAGGCCGGCGGGCTTTCGGGGCCGGCCATCAAGCCCGTGGCGGTGCGCTGCGTCTACGAGCTCAGCCGCGCCCTGCCTGTGCCCATCATCGGCACCGGCGGCGTGAGCAGCGGCGAGGATGCGGTCGAGATGATCATGGCCGGCGCCACGGCGGTGGGCGTGGGCTCGGCGTTCCAGTACCGCGGCCTGGACGTGCCGGCGGCGCTGGCTGAGGAGATGGCGGCGTTTATGCGCGAGCAGGGCTTCACCGGCGTGGCCGAGATGCGGGGGCTGGCCCATGACTAGCCCCTACCTCCAGGGCTGCGTGCGGCAGGCGGAGGCGGCCGGCGCGCGCGGCATCACCCTGGCGCTGGACCTGCGGCTCGCCGCGCAGCCGGGCCAGTTCGTGATGCTGTGGCTGCCGCGCATGGACGAGAAGCCCTTCAGCCTGGCCGATGGCGACCCGGTGACGCTGACCATCGTCTCGGCCGGCCCCTGCACGGCGCGCCTGCAGCATCTGCGGGTGGGCGACCCCGTCTACCTGCGCGGCCCGCTGGGCCACGGCTTTTCGCTCGCGGCCGAGCGGCCGCTGCTCGTCGCCGGTGGGGCGGGCGCGGCGCCGCTGGCCTTCCTCACTCGGCGGCTGCGCGAGGCCGGCCGGCCGGTGACGGTGGCCCTGGGCGCGCGCACCGCCGACGACCTGCTGCTGGCCGAGCGCCTTGCCGGCCTGGGCGCCCGCGTGCTCGTGAGCACCGACGACGGCACGGCGGGCACGCACGGCCTGGTGACCGAGCTCGCAGCGCGGCTCCTGGCGTCGAACGCGCACGACCACGTCTACGCCTGCGGCCCGGCGCCCATGCTCGACGGCGTGGCCGCGCTCTGCCACGAGTACGGCGTGCCCGGAGAGGTCAGCCGCGAGGCCCATATGCGCTGCGGCACCGGCATCTGCGGCTCCTGCGACCGCGGCGACGGCCTGCTCGTGTGCAGGGATGGCCCGGTGTTCCCCCTGTAGGGGCGGTTCGGGAACCGCCCCCGTCGGCGCCGGTGCGCCTGGCCGCGACGTGGCGCCACGCGGCGCGGGGCTCAAGCCTCCTCAAGGAGGCTGGCTCGTAGGACGGGCTTTCCAGCCCGTCAAGCCCTGCCGCTGCGAGGGGTGGCGGGCTAGAAAGCCCGCCCTACAGGCTCGTAGGACGGGCTTTCCAGCCCATCGTGCGCTTCCGAGGGCGAGGGGCGGAGGCCCGCCGTAACAGGGTCAGCCAAGTCATCCTCTACGCAGTGCGCGCTCACCCCAGCCGGCCGGTTGGCCCACTCCCACACCCAGCCCAGCGCCTCCAGCGCCTGCGCCGCCTCATCTGGCCGCAGCGCCGCCAAGACGCGGCTTGTCGAGTCGCCCGTCCACTCCTGCGCCTCAAGGCCGCCCCCAATGCTCGCCCCCTCTTGACGATTGCGTATTATCGGCACATACTGTACCCGCTGCAGTCACGCTTCACCATCGCGTCAACCATGCGCCGTTGCATCGCAAACGGAGGTGGTCACCGCCCATGCCCCGCATCTTCAGCATCGACGAGCCGCTCCTGCCCGCGCTGCAGACCGCCCTGCCCTCCGCCATGCCGGCCCTGCGCTGCTTTCAGACCGATGGAGGACAAGCCCATGCCGACGCCACAGAATAGCCAACCCGAGCCGCTCATCGGCAAGCACGGCGGCTACCGCAAGCTCAAGAGCTTCCAGGTCGCCCAGCTCGTCTACGACGTCACCGTGCGCTTTTGCGCCCGCTACATCGACCCCCGCAGCCGCACCCACGACCAGATGGTCCAGGCCGCGCGTTCCGGCGTGCAGAACATCGCCGAAGGCAGCCAGGCCTCCGCTACCTCCAAGAAGACCGAGCTCAAGCTGACCAACGTCGCCCGGGCCAGCCTCGAAGAGCTCCGCCTCGACTACGAGGATTTCCTGCGCCAACGCGGGCTGCCGCTCTGGCCCCGCGATGATCCGCGCCGGGCCGCGCTCATCGCACGACGCTGCACCACCGCCGATCAGGTCGCCCTGTGGGTCCGCGAGGTGCGCAGCGATGAGCGCGTCACTCCGCCCACGCCACCCACTCCGCCCGCTCCGTCCACAGCGCCCACCCCGTCCACCTACCCCGAGTTCGCCGCCAACGCCGCCCTCGCCCTCATCGCCGTAGCCTCCGCCCTGCTCGACCGGCAAATCGCATCCCAAGCCAGAGCCTTCGAAGAAGAGGGCGGCTTCACCGAACGCCTCTACCGCGTGCGCACCGCCTGCAAGAGACAACAATGAGCGACGCATTGTGCAGTATTCTGAAGTATGATGACGTAACCCTATTGCCTTCCGCCCCCAACCATGCTATGCTGGCCATAGGCCCGGCCGCTGCACACCCGCGGCGCAGCCTTCGATCGGTGCGTCAACCTGTAGCAATACCTACTTTTCTACCCCAAGACCGTTGCTTTAGGCTCCCAAATGTGCTATGCTGGTCACAGGCCCCTTCGTACGGGCCTCGCGGAACCCTGCGCCAAGCGCATGCCGTCGCACTGTAGCCGCGGCATCGTGCCGCGCGACTCTTCTACGCGGCAACATGCCGCGCCTGCAGCCCGGCGGCCTACGTCCTGAGCGGGGGCCGCAGCCGGCGAAGCAATGACGGCCGGCGCGGCTGCGGCAGAGAAGCGCTTGGCGACGGTGAGGGATCCCCAACCGCCAACGGAACACGCAACACGCATTACGCATCACGCCGGAGCCCGCCATGCCCAAACACATGACCCCACGCGCCATCGCCGCCAACCGGCGCAACGCCCAGCGCTCCACCGGCCCGCGCACGCCCGAGGGCAAGGCCCGCTCGTCCCTCAACGCCGTCACCCACGGCATCTTGGCCCGCACCGATATCATCCCGCCCTCCCTCCAACGCTACGAGGACCCCGCCGCCTACCTCGAGCTCTACGCCACCTACCGCGCCGAGCTCCAGGCCGCCGACCTCACCGAAGAGGCCTTCGTCGGCACCCTCGCCGCCTGCCACTGGCGCCTCGCCCGTCCCTTGCCCGCCCGCAGGCGGGTCCGCCGCGCTGAGGGCGCCGCCATCGCCCAGGCCCAGGAGCGCGCCGGCGCCGCCAACGAGCGCCGCGCCCACCTCATC